>JAWLEP010000018.1:0-61461 GCA_041686025.1 Candidatus Fermentibacteraceae bacterium | reverse complement strand
CAGACCTTCTGCCTGAATCGCTCCGCAGCATCTGGATCGGTGCTGATGCCTGCTCTGTTGTACAGCCCCTGAAGCCTCAGGGAGCAGCCATCTGCGATCAGGCGTGAATTAGACAGGGCCTCGGAGTATTCGGCGAACAGCTCCCCCATGCGGCCGCAATCGCTCAGAGTGATGCCGGTTGAGCATTTGTCTGTCTCGGGAACGTCCGATACCATCCTGTTCATTCTTACTGCTTGCAGCACCCTGAGGGAGCTGCCGTCTTCGGGCTCGAGGCAGGTTATCCTCCCACCGGCCGCAAGAGAGATATTCAGTCTCTTGCCCGTCTGCGCCTGGATTCCGTTTGCCCGTTTTGCCCCGGCGTTGCTCTCCGGCAGAAGCTCGAGGTAGAGGCTCGCGTCGAAGGCCTCCCTGAGCCTGCCGAGTGTGACATTCCGGGCACTGGTCCTATCCTCATCGTCATCGATCTCCGGCGGCGAGCAGACGCATGTCAGCCCGGCGCTGGATTGCAGAATGGGCTCCAGATGGACCCGTCTGGGGGGCATTCCTTCGTTGTTTGTTGCCAAGCTGAGAATTCGGCAGAGGTTCCGGTAGCCCTCTTCGCTGCGGCATATGAGAACCAAGCGGTGCTCTTTGGACTCGCCGGCTCCGGTCTTCTCGGATTCGACGGTCACCTCGGAGCCGATGATCGGCTTGATCCCGGCCTTCATCGCCTGGCTCTCGAAGCGGCAGGCGCATGACAGCGTCATGGGATCTGCGATGCCTAGGGCACTTAATCCAAGGCCGGCTGCACCTCTCACCAGTCGCTCTACACCTAATGTGCTAAGTCCTCGACTGCAGCTGGTATGCACGTGCAGGGGTACGTAATCGGTCGCGACGGACATCTGGGTTAAACTCCTTTCGGGCGGGGCGGGATGGGCATTTTCCCGATCCCACGATCAAACAACCATGAGAATTGCAAGTTGACTTACTCATCAGGGGGCTCCTGCCCACCGTAGTAGAACTCGTAGATGTGGAAGCCCTCCGGCAGGCGGTACTGGCCCCTCTTCTCTCTGATTATCGGGTAGCACGACATCTCCATCAGTGCGATATCCCTCTGTATTGTCCGCTGGGTGACATCGAATTCCCGGGCTATCTCGGCGGTTCTGATCGTGCGGCCCATGTCCATCTCGCGCAGCATGTACATGATCCTCACTATTCTGCGCTCCGTCTTCGACCAGAGCCTGCTGGTTCTTCGCATGGACGCCCTGGTTTTCAGGATCAGGAATTTGATGAAGTCGGGTGTTATCTCTTCGGGCGTAGTGACGAGGGATCGCGTCCGTGGCGCGTCGCCTGGGGGATCTTCTGTGAGGAGGATCTTGTAATGGTTGGCGTCCCTTTCCTCCATCCACTCCGCGAGCCTGCTCCAACCGCTTTCTGTAGGTGCTTGCGGATTGATGAAGGCCAGGAAGAAGGGAATGGCAAGGAACTCCGTGAGGGTCTGAGCAACGCAGAGCTTGACCTTCAGCTTCCGGCATTCGCCGGCTATCATCTTCAGCATGTCTTCTCTATTGTCCAGGATGAAGACGGTATCCAGGTGGGTATAGGCTACGAAATCTTCGGGAAGGCCTTCGGGATTTTCCAAACCTCAGCTCCTGTTGCTTCCATTCGCTTTGCTCTTTCGATTACTATAAGGGCATGACGCGACGACGTAATGTCGCGAAATGCCGGGATTATCAAAGTCGTTGTACTCGAAGCGAATGCAGACAGCGTTAAGGCCTTGCCGCAAGCCCTGCTGCGGGCGGGAGGTGTCGGCACCTTTGGGTTTTGATCAGGCCAGGGAATGTACGCGGATGACCTCTTTGGCGTTGATGGCGCGTTCGAAACGCTTCAGGAACTCCGCCGGGGCGTGCCCGGAAGCATGGATGACCTCAATGGGGATTCCATTCTCAGCGCAGAGTTTGCTGAATCCGCGGCCCGAGCCCGTGTCTTCGAGATAGCCGGGCCACATCGACCAGACTGCCGAAGAGCCTTCCAGGCAGTCTGCCTTTAGCAGCTCGGGAACGGTGGAGACTCTGACCATGGCCACCCAGCGGGACGGGTCTCTCCTTATGTCTTTGACGTAGATCCTGTCGGCCCCGAGCTCTTCTGTCCGCCAGAACTCTGAGGCCTCCAGAACTGCCACTCTCTGGGATTGGGGTATGAAGACGCTGGTGTTCTTCCGATAGTGCTGCGGTACCTTCGGATTCCCGGTTGCCTGGAGCATGGTGGAGGCGTAGAGGTCGAGGAGGATCGCTCGATTTGAGCGATTTGCGGCTTTGGTTACGCTCACGATCCGGTCGATGTTCTGCCCGGAGCAGACCACCATTGCCAGGCCCTCTGTCTTTCTGAAAACATCCGCCAGAGCATCCACCACATCATTCTCGGACATGTTTCCGTGGGTATCCTGTTCACCGTTCGGCGGGACTCTGGTGCCCTCGATGATCAGCTTGTTCACTCCGGCCGGTGGGTTCCGGAGCAGCTCCTCCATTAGTCTGGCCTTGTAGCCGTGGGCTCTGATATCGCCAGTGTAGAAGAGCCTGTCATCCTCCGTATCCACAAGGAAGGCGAAGCTCTCGTACGCGGAGTGGTCGACAGGATAGGGTGTAATGCTGAACGGTCCGAGTTCCAGGGGCTGCCTTGCTCTCAGGCATGGGCTGATGTTCTTGGGGGGGGGCATCCTGGTGAAGAATGCCGCCTCCTCGATCATCCTTGCAGCGGCCTCTCCCATGTAGATGGGGACATGATCGCCCACCCGACTGAGAAGGCCGTAGTGATCCAGGTGAGAATGGGAGACGAGCACTCCCAGCAGGCTTTCGTCAGGCTCCAGCAGGCCTGGGACATTCGGAAGAGGCACTTCATCCGGGTCTTCGGCAGCCAGGGGAATGCCCATGTCCAAAACTATGCGCTGCGAGCCTTCGATCAGCTCTATGCAGTTGCCGCCGATCTCCCCTCTGCCGCCGTGTATCCTGCAGATCATATTAGTCCGACATCAGTCAGGTCAGCGCGCGCAAAACGAGCATGCTATCAGTCCCACAGGTAACGCAGATCGCCCATTGTCATTCTGGCACCGCATTTGGGACACGGCCTTGATTTACTCCAGGCAACCAGGTCTGTTCCCCCACATTCGGGGCATTTTCCCATCTTCTTGTCATAGAATTCGATGCCCGTGGGGCCTTCCTCGAAATTTCTCCCAATCATGACGCTGGCCACGATATTGCAGGAGCGGCAGATCATGGGCTGAACGACTGCCTCGAATCCGCAGTCCTTGCCGGCAGATGATACGACAGTGTAGCCACATTTCTCACATTTGAACTCGTAAGCGGAACCCATTCATGCCTCTCAGAATCCCTGTGGTACAAGCCCCAGCTCGTTTATGCTCTGGACCGCCCTATCGATTTCGGACGGTCACTGTAGTGACGAACTTACTGCGAACTCAGAAGCCCTCTTCGTCTCCCAATAGCGCCGCTCGTACTCTGCCGGACTTATGTAATTCAGGTTCTCGTGTAGCTTACGGGGCTGTAGGTCTTCGAATCATCCGTCATCGTCAGTCTCTCTGGTGTCATCTGTGCTGAAGTCATGGTCTACCAAGTTGCCGGTCTTTCGAGAAAGCTCCCATCGGGGAGAGGGTATCGTTCGGGCAGCTGGGAGTTGATACAGACCTTTGGCCTGAGGTTGAAGGACTGGGGGGCAAGTTGCTGCAATTCCTGGTTCTTCCTCCTGTACGGGAAGCAGAAGAAGACCCTCTTCATCGGATAGAGGCGAGTCGCTGTTCTGACTGCCGGGGCAAGGTCGGTATCCCCCGACGCGATTATCACAGTATCCGCAGCATCCATATGGAGGATCTCGAGCAGCTTGACGCAGATGGCTACGTCTGTCTCTTTCTCCTCCCACTTCTTGAAGGTATGGCTGCACTTGGAACATTTGACGTACTTGGGCTTGAACCGGGCAAGTTCGCATGCAACTCCGGTCGCTTTGAGGCAAGATACATACGTTCGATGCCTACGGACGGCATCTTCACCTCTGTGGAAGGGCAGAGCGTAGTAGTAGAGGATATCGGCGAGTGTTGCGCGCTCGCCGTCGGCGGCCTGCATGGATCTGACCAGGAAGGACGAGCAAACCTTCTTGACATCAAGCCAGAGAATGTGATCGACATTTCTGTCACTGCCGATGTCCAGGAGGGAATGGTACAGGTTGAGACCGTCTATAAGTACAGACGTCCTGTTCATTACAGCAGAAAGAAAACCCCCTGGGTCGAAACCCAGGGGGGCCCGACGAACTCGAAAGCCGCCGGGGTAGGATGACCAACACACATCATTTGTACGCTATATAGAATCGCAGTCCCGGGACCGTCAAGATCTCCATACTTCGTTGAGAGCGTCGGATATGTCTTTACCGTAATCAAGACCCTTGTGCTGTTCATATGAGCCGGGGATCCAGTTCTGCCATCTCGCCAAGTCTGATGGCCACGCGAGTTCTGTGGCACTGCTGGGGCTTCTCCTCGTAGCACATAAGGGCGATTCGATGCTGGTCGGAAACGAGCTGCCTCAGGCTGTCCAGCTCTTCTTGCCTGGATGGGAGGACGGTTCTTTCGTAATCGTCGAGAAGGTCGTCGTAGTCCGACTGTGTACGGAGTTCTCTGCGCTTTGAGCCATCTATGCCGAGGGCGGGGATATGCACGTAGCGAATGCCCATAGCCCGGGAGATTCTATCGAGTGTCTTTCTGCTGAATCCGTACTTCATGCTGAATGCGTTCCTGCGTACATCCACAAGGATACCCACTGCATTTTCCAGCAGTATCTCAAAGAACCTGTCCACAGACCTGCCCTGATATCCGATGAAGAAGATCGCAGGACTCTCGGACTTCGGCCTGGCCAGATCAACTAGAATGAGATCCTGTTCGGAGAGAATATCCTCGGCAATCGTGCTGTTAATCGCGTAGAAGGGGTACTGCCTGTAGACGTAACTTATGAGATCATTGCCCTTTAGATTGGCGTAGGGCTTGCCTGCGTCCATTACCCAGTCCAGTCTATCGGCAACCGGACCCTCCAGTGCGGCCCGTCCCTTGTCCGTCAGGCTCCAGCCGTTGGCGTTCTGGAGATATCCCGCTCGTATCAGACGTCTCCTGTCCGAATAGGCCTGAAAGGAGAAGCAACCGTATCTGTAGGGAAGAAAGCTGTACTCCGGGGGCTCCTGCAGTCTTGTCAGCAGGAAAAGGCGCTTCATGAAATCGCTTGAGCCCATACGACCATCGTGGTTGCCGAGAAGCGCAAGCAGTAACTTGTGTCTACTGTACAGCATCCACGCATCCCTATAATTGCTGTGATCAGGGCTTTCCAGGCAGCCCAGTCGATACTCAATCATCCCGAACTACGTCACTTGCCTGTAGATTGTATACGCAAACGTATCAGCATGCTCAACAACGGTTCTTGCTGTCGTATTCATCCCAGGCCGAGAAGAGCAGATGAAAGACGCAATGCTGAGGTCTGTGGGGACCAGTTTCTTGTCTAATACTTTCACAGTATAGAAGTTTCATGCATGATCTTGCTATACAATGATGCTTTGTGAATATTACTTGCGTATAGGGAGGCGCGATGGAAACGTTGACCGAGATGCTGCTGGAGAGCGACCTGGGTGGGAATGTCATTTCCAAGACCACCATTCGGGATGTGGTTGGCGGCAGCGAAGGACGCAGGTGGGGTCTGGTGCACAGGGCGCTGTCCAGCGGGGAGCTGGTCCGCCTGAAGCGCGGGCTGTATGTGGTCTCCCCCTCCGTCTCCAGGCAGAGACCCAGCGTCTACCACATCGCCAACATGCTGGTCCCGGAGGGATACGTCTCCATGGAATCGGCCCTGGACTTCCACGGCTGGCTGCAGGAGAAGCCCGCCGTCGTCTCGAGCTGCGTGCCGGAGGGCAGAAGCCGGAGCTTCCAGAATCCCTTCGGAGAGTTCGTCTACAAGAGGCTGCCGTGGCGTGTGGACAATTTCTACCTGGGCACGGTAGGGGCGGCATCCGGAGGAAACGCCTTTGTCATCGCCGGGCCCGAGAGGGCACTGGGAGACACGGCATACTTCAGAAGGCTCACGTGGGAGGGAATCGGGGGCCTCTGCGCCCGCCTTCGGGTCGACATGGACGCGCTGGAGGACCTTGACCTCGAACTACTGGATCGGCTGGCCGACGGTTACAGGTCCCCGTCGGTCCGGGAGCTGCTCAGGAAGCTGGCACAGGCGCTCGGTGGGGGATCATGAACGGCATTCTCCTAGAGCGTCTCGGCGATCCTTCATCGAAGTCCGAAGAGGAGCTGCGGCTGCGCTTCCGGGAAGCGGTACAGGAGATCGCCCTCTACTCCCTCTCGGCGCATGGCTTCTTCGAGAAGGCCATCTTCCACGGCGGCACGGAGCTTCGCATTGTGCACTCGCTGCCCCGCTTCTCCGAGGACCTCGACTTCCTGCTTAGGACACCGGACGACTCCTTCGACTGGGCAGACCACGAAGAGGAACTGTTCTCCACATGCCGCCGTTTCGGACTGAGCCCGGAGATCCGCCGTAAGCCGCGGAAGCGCGGGGCGATTCGAGCCATGCTCCTCATCGACGATTCCAATATCGTCGGTTCCGTATCGGGCCGGTCGAGCAAGACCAGAATTCGGCTGGAAATCGACACAAAGCCACCATCTGGGACAGATGCCAGACCGGCGTTTCTTGACTTCCCCGCCCCCCATGAGATTACCGCAGCGGACCTTCCTTCGTCACTGGCTCTGAAGTGCCACGCCCTGCTGTGCCGGTCCTGGGTGAAGGGCAGGGACTGGTTCGATCTGCTCTGGTTCTGCTCGCGGGGTGTGCGGCCCAACTACCCCCTGCTCTCATCGGCTCTGGACCAGGCCGGCCCTTGGAAGGGCAAAGGAGTTGTGGTGACGCCCGCCTGGCTTGAGGAGCGCCTTAAGAGGAGGCTGGCGGAGATCGATCTGCGAGACGCCACCCTGGACGTGCTGCCATTCGTCAGAGGCGAAGAAAAGGCGGCCGTAGAGGGATGGAGCGAAGCGATGTTCCTGCACTACATAGGCCGGCTGTCCGGGGCGGAGGACTGAGGAGAAGAGGAGGAGACGCCTAGCGGCGGAGGCGCTCCAGCATCCGGCGGGCCGCAAGACGCTCCTGCTGGGTGCCGGCGTCGGACTCCAGGAATCTCTCCAGGTTCTCTTCGGCCTGCTGCAGCTCTCCCATGCGCTCGCGGCATATGGCGCACCGGTAGAGGACCTCCGGGCCGGTCCCCGGCAGGGACAGGGCATGGGTGAAGTCTTCCAGGGCCTTCCCGTACCGTTTCCTGCGCTGGTTATACTCCCCCCTGGCCACGTAGTACTCCGCGCTCTCTTCGGGCAGACCGACGAAGCTCCGGAGGTTGGTGACCATCATCTCCACGTACTCCTCGCGGGGGTCGGTCAGCCTGCCGTAGTTACCGGCTGCAAAGAAGTCGCTCACCTGCTGGTAGTCCTCCAGGGCCTGAGCGTAGTCGCCCAGCTCATCGCTGGCGGCGGCGCGCCAGTAGTAGAAGAACGGCTCATCGGGGTGCGCGGCCGCTCCCCTGTCCGCAGCCTCCAGCAGCTGTTGCGTCTCCCCACGCAGCGAGGCCAGCAGGACCGGCAGGTAGGGGTCGTCGGGATTGGCGGATATGCCGCCCTCCAGCAGGTATTCGGCGGCATCCCCCCTGCCCATGGTGGCATAGAGGACCATTCCATGCATGTATGCGTCTATGAGGGTGGAATCCATGGTGATGGCCATGTGCAGATCTTCCAGGGCCCGGACCTTCTGGATCAGACCGACGTAGGCCATGGCACGGTCGTAGTACAGACCTGGGGAGGGCAGACCCAGCTCGATGGCCCGGGTAAGGTCGGCCTCGGCCGCCTCGTACTCGCCGGAGGCCAGCTCCAGCGAGCCCCGCATCCGCCAGGCGGCCGCATTGGTGGAGTCCCGTGAGATGGCCCGGGTCAGGTCCACGTGTGCGCCCTGCAGGTCCCCCCGGGATAGGCGCAGATCGGCCCGGAGGAGATAGGCTGCACCCAGCTCCGGGTCCAGCCGCAGGGCGGCGTCCAGGTCCTCCAGGGCTGCTTCGGGGTCGTCGAGGTGGGCGTACAGTACCCGGGCACGGAGGGCATGGTAGCGCGCCCTTGCGCCGGTGAGCCCGGTCCCCTCCAGCGTCTCCAGCACGCTGTCGAGTCGCCGCAGCGTCATGTCGTACATGCCCCGCTGGCTGTAGGCGGAGGCCATGACGAACTCCCCCAGGATGGGCACTACCGCCTCTGCGGTATCCGAGCCCGCCGATGGGGGCCATCTCCGGTAGCTGAGCACTGTGCGGTCCGCAGAGGCCGGATCACCGGCCGAAGGGGCGCCGGGGCCGTCCAGGGGAACGTAGTCCAGGGACACCACTGCGCCCGAGCCTGCGGGGCGGACGGAGAGGACGGCTGCCGCCCCGGCGTCCGAGTATACCCTGGGAGACATCTCGACTGCCTCCCGGAGGTCGGCGTACGGATCCGCCGGCCGGTAGGTGCGAAAACCGGGGACGTCCAGGATGTAGCCTGCCACAAGGTCAGTGAGGCTGTCTGCGGTGAAGGTCTCTGTTGCCCCGGGTCCCTCCAGGTGGGCCAGTATCAGCCCGAAACCGTTCTCCTCACCGCTCTGTGCTCCGGCTCCACCCGCGAAGAGCAGAGCCATGGCGGTCAGCAACAACCCGGCCAGCGCTCTTGCCACCGGCTCTCCTTGCCTCGCGATCATCCGCTCCTTCCTTCCCCTTCCGGTTCTACAGGCGGTGGGCCGGGGCCCCGCTCTAGTGCTGCAGCTCCATCCTGAAGGTCTGCGGGCCGTTCAGTATGTCGAAGTTCATGCTCTCTCCGTCCAGAACGTAGCAGGCGTCGTAGCTGGCACTGCCCTGGGTTATCCTGAGGGTGTCCTCCACGACGGTGTAGGTGCCCTCCACCGCCGTGCCTGCCATCCGGGAACACATGGTCCCATCCTCGTTGAACTCGTAGACCACTCCGGTGTTACCCATGTCAGTGCCGCTGACTACCTCCACTACCTCCCAGGTGCCGACCACGGTTGGTTCGCCGGACTCGGGGGCGGCGCCGGTCTGGGCCGATTCTTCGCCATTGCCGCCTCCGCATCCGAGCAGAAGCAGGCCTGCAGCAGCCGTAAGGAAGAGCGTACGCATGGTTCCCTCCAATGTGAGAGTGCTCCCGGGGGGCGGCGGGTATGCCGGCGGCATGCGCACCAGCCCCGTCAGATGAGCATATCCCTGATGTAGCGATGGCGTCAAAGGCCTGCCCTACCTGGAATCGGTGAGTTGATGTGAACCGGAGCAATGAGATATCATCTGAAGGCTGCTTTGCTTTGTCGTCATGGTAGTCCTCTGAGAATGGAACTGTGGGCATGGAGGAGTTGAAGCTCCGCCCGTACGAGGCGGGATCGGACCGGGAGCTGGTGGAGGGCTTCCTGCTGGAGACGCTGCCCATCGGCAGCGACGGGGCGGTAGACCCCGAGGAGAGCGTGGACCCCTACTTCGAGGCGGTGGGGCGAGCGCAGGGCCGGGACCCCCGGTTCTGCTCTGTGGCTGTGATGGATGGTCGCGTGGTGGGTTTGCTGGATGGGTTTCCCATGCCGATCCGCCCGGAGTCCGCCTTCATGCGCTTCCTGTACGTGATCCCGGAACTGCGGGGCGGCGGAGTGGCCGAGCGGATTGTGGAGTACGGTGACCGGCTGCTGGTAGGCCTGGGCTGTCGGGAGGTGCTTCTGGACGTCCGCGGGGGCAACGGCCGCGCCGTGGCCTTCTACCGCAGGCTGGGGTGGAAGGTGCTGGAGCACAGGGAGGACGGATTCCTGCGGATGCGCAGAAAGCTGTAGAGTGCCCGAGTGCCATGGCGTGATCACCCCATATTGCATGTATGGTAGAATTAGAGTATAGTGTAATTACACTATAGTCTGAATAGGAGCGGATTGTGGCTGAGACGTTTGTTGACAGGGAAGTCGAGCTCGACGAGCTCAGGCGGCTGGCGGACAGCGATTCAGCCGAGATGGCCCTGCTGTATGGCCGGCGCAGGGTCGGCAAGACGTATCTGCTGAGCAGAGCCTGGGAGGATCCCTTCTACTTCCTGGCGGCCGACACCACCTCCCGGACCAACCTGCGGGACCTGATCCTCGAACTCGCCCGATGGACGGGCCGCAAGTTGGAGGTAGACGACTACCCTACATGGAGGACGGCTTTCAGGCTGATGGCCGAGGTATCCGGGGAACGGCCCGGTGAGGTCTTCGTGCTGGACGAGTTCCAGTATCTGCTGCAGGGAGAGGAAGACGTGGCATCGCAGCTTACCGCCGTCTGGGATACCGAGCTGGGCTCCTCCCCGCTGCTGCTTGTCCTCTGCGGGTCGGAGGTCGCCACCATGGAAGCGCTGCAGGGCAGCGACTCCCCCCTGTTCGGCAGGCTCTCCTGGGCGGCCAGGCTGCGCCCGTTCGACTACCTGGAGGCTTCCATGATGGTGTCCTGGCTGGCCCGTCGGGACTCCATGTACATGTATGGAGCCCTGGGTGGAATGCCCAGGTACCTGGCGGCGGTCGAGCATGGGGAAGGTCCACGGGAGGCCATCTGCCGGACCATGCTCTCACCGCGGGGCGAGGTGCATGTACAGCTTCAGGAGCTGATCGCCGTTGAGAAGGGAATCAGGAATACGGCCGAGTACGAGGCGGTGCTGAGGTCGGTTGCCTCCGGTCGTCGCACGCTCTCCGACATCGCATCCGGGGCCGGACTGGAAGGTCGAATGCACGTTGCCAGAAGGGCCCTCGAGGTGCTGGAAGGGCTCGGTCTGATCCGCCGCGACCGCAACTACGGCGCAGTACCCAAGGCTGCCTGGAGATACGACATTGCCGACAATGCCCTGCTGTTCTGGCACCGCTTCGTGGAACCGAACAGGAGCCGCCTGGAGCGGGGCAGGATCGGTGAGGTCTGGGGCGGGGATATCGAGCCTGCATTGGATACGTACATGGGCAGGCTGTTCGAGCGTGTCGCGAGGAGAGCGCTGCTGCGGCTGTATGGACAATGGGGACTGCCCGAGGTAACCGTTTGCTCCCGCTGGGAGGGCATGGACCGCAACCGGCGTCCCATCGAGCTGGATCTTGTGGGAGAGCTGGCGTCCGGCGAGATGATCACGGGTGAGGTAAAGTGGTCATCGGGACCGGTAGGGCCCGAGGTGCACTGGAGGCTGAAGGGTAACCTGGAGGCCCTGGCAGCATCCGGGAGAGGCTGGGCGGCCGATGCTCTGAAGGGCCGCTTCGTGTACTTCTCGGCCGGTGGGTTCTCGGACCACATGATCGAGACGGCGGCCGGGCATGGCAATGTCCTCCTGTTGACACTGGAGGAGATACTGCCCCGATAGGCCTCTATGGCATTTCCGGCAGGCAACGGTACCGCGGTGATGGTTGCCGGGGTTGCCCCCGACTGTGATCGGGTATACCACAATCGGGGAAGAACGTATCATTTTGGAGGGCAACCGTCCGGGAAGCCGCCGGGGCCGGACAGGCAGTGAGTCGCAGTGCTGCCGGAGCCGGAGCCGCTACGCAAGCACTGGAGGCCAGAGGGAGGTGATACGACAGGGGTTCGGGCCGGAAATGAAGCCGAGAGGCAGGAAAGGGCCGGCAGGGCCGTAAGCGTATCTGATGCGCCCGCCCGCGGTACTTGCGGGAATCGAGGAGTTCGCGAGGGGGCCAATCATGTCGGATTCAGACACGAGCGGTCCGGAGGACGTGGAGTTCCTGCTGGGCTACTCACCCTACCACAACATCGAGGGGGCGGAGTACCCCGCAACGCTGATCTCCACCGCCGACCACGACGACCGGGTGGTTCCCGGGCACAGCTTCAAGTACGGGGCCAGGCTGCAGGCGGCCCAGGCGGGAGATGCGCCCATACTCATGTCCATAACAAGGCGTGCCGGTCACGGGGGCGCCGTGGGGCGCTCGGAGCGGCCCGACCGGATCGCCGACGAGGCGCCTTCTTCTGGAGGATCCTGGACATGAGAGACCGGGACTAGCCCAGGCAGGCGTCAGCGACCCATGATGGACCTTGCCGCCTTTCGGCCGGAGAGGAGCATGCCGCCGAAGATGGGCCCCATCCTGGGGCCTCCGAAGGTGGCGTTGGCCGCCATGCCGGCTACGTACAGCCCGGGGTAGACCTCCCTGGTGTTCTCCAGGGTGAGCCTCTCGGCCCGGTCGGCCCACATGGACCTCTCGCCCTCCTTGGAGCCCGAGGGGGTGCGGAGCTCTCCGCCGGCCTTGCGCTGAACCACCTCCACCACCTCCGTGGCGTGGCCGGTGGCGTCGATGACGGTCTTCGCGGAGATCGAGAGCGGGTCGACATGCAGGCCGGACATCTCCAGCGGCGACCAGATGATAACCAGCCCACAGACCCTGCCCTCCCTTATGACCACGTCCTCCACGCTCATGCAGTTCAGCACCCTGAGGCCGGCGTGCATGGCCTTTGATGTGAGACAGGATACCGCCTCTACCGAGTCGGCCGTGTGGTGTCCGGGGCTGAACTCCCGGTGGCGTATGCCGAACTCGTCCAGCAGCTCCAGGGCGTCGGGCTGCACGACGATCTCGTTGTACATCATGCCGCCGCCCCACATGCCTCCGCCGATGCTCAGCTTGCGCTCGAACAGTGCGGTCCTCAGTCCCGACCTGGCCAGGCAGTACCCGGCGACAAGCCCGGACGGCCCCCCTCCCACGATGGCCACGTCCAGCTCAAGACAGCTCTCCAGTTTCTCGTGGTAGCGGTTGATTATGGCTCGGGATATCTCGACCTCGTTCAGCTCCATTGCCGAACCTCCATATGCACGCAGGGCCATCGCCCGGGGATGGGATGGCCCTGCCTGTGTTCCGTGAGTGAATCGTTTCCCTACGCGGGGACTATCCCGATCAGGTTCACGGAGTCTCTCTCAGCCGGCCTCCGCCGGCACCCCCAACGATCGGGGCGAAGCTATCAAAGGCCGGCAGGCATGTCTAGGCCGGCATGGCGAAAGCGACACCGGGAGGCCAACCTCCGTCTGGTGCTTGACCGGTTGCAGTGGAGCACGCGGCCTGCTGCCAGGCGGATCATGTTTGATACTCTCACGTTGTGGAAGTTACTTGCATGGAAATGCATCCATTAGGTGTTTTATGAACTATACTTTCGCAGCCAGGAGGAGCCATGGAGAGGCTTCCGAGGTACTGCTCTCCAACGCCCCGGACGGCAATGCAATCTCCATAACCACCCTCCGCGATGTGGCGGGAGGCAGCGAAGGCCGCAGGTGGGCCCTGGTGCACAGGGAGGGCGGATTCCTGCGGATGCGAAGGACCATAGCGGAGAGAGACGAATTCTGATAAGATGATACTCAGGTGTTGGTTAGCCGCAGCCTGATGAGAAGAACCGGAGGAAGGAGAAGAGATGAGGGCTCTCATCCTGTTTGCCGTTGCAGTGCTTACTCTGTCCACCACATCCTGTGGGGAAGCGCCAGAGGTCGCTGGGACTCCGGAAAAGGCGGCCCGTATGTGGGCCGAGGCTATCGAGGCCGGCGACGGGTCGGCCGCAGCGGAGGTGTGCAGCGACAGCCTGCACTCCATGGTGGAGAGGAGGCTCTCCTCGGAGGAGGGCCTCGATGAGCTGGAATACCTGCTCACCGCAGCGGGAGCCGATGTGCAACGCGATGAGCTGGAGGGGATGGATGCGGACGAGATGCTGGCCGCGTTCTTCGGGGCCCCCCGGGTGAGCGGTTATTTTCGGGCCTCCCC
The DNA here is from genome assembly GCA_041686025.1 of Candidatus Fermentibacteraceae bacterium. Classification (GTDB taxonomy): domain Bacteria; phylum Fermentibacterota; class Fermentibacteria; order Fermentibacterales; family JCC-6; genus JAWLEP01. The sequence continues at coordinate 47,650 of JAWLEP010000018.1, read as the reverse complement.
CTTTGACATCGAGGTGCGGGACAGCGGCGGGGGCGTGGCGGATATCATGATCGTCTCGGCCGATGGAAGCACCCTGGAGATCGAGGCACTGTACGGAGAACAGACCGGCTGGAGAGCGCATCCGGCCATCCTGAGGGAGCAGTTCGCCGCCCGGCCGCCCAGTGACCGAGCACTGGAGGTAAGCTGCAGGTCCAACATGGAGACCTTTGCCTCCGCCCAGAGGATGTTCCACTCCCAGAATGGACGCTACGCCGCTTCTCTTGCCGAGCTCGAGGAGATACTCACCGGAGCCACCGAGCTCACCTGCCCGCTCTGCGAGCAGACCTATCTGCTGGAGGCGGCGGAGGGGTCCTACACGGTGAGCTGCCCCCATGAGGCGCACGGCTCGATTGTAGACGGGACGGCCAGCTGGCAGTAGAGAACCGGATTCGTTCGCAGCCGGCAGGTGACCGGTAGACATGGACCCGAGGCTGTGCCGGCACCGCGGCGGTCCGGCCTCCATGGCGGCGGCCGGCGGGTCAGGAGCCGGTCGGGGGCCGCCGGGAGAGCAGGAAGGCGGCCAGGCTTCCCAGCTTTAGGAACACGACCGCCAGGCAGGTGCCCCCCAGCCCGACCACGGGGAGCAGTATGACCCCGCCCAGCATGCCCCCGCACCATCCACCGATCAGGTCGGCGGCGTTCAGGGTTCCCGCCGTAGCCCCGGGAGCGGATCCCCCTCCCAGGTGCAGGCGGGAGGCCAGGGGGAACTGCGCCCCCACCAGAGATCCCCCCGCCAGCGATAGCGCCACGAAAGCCGCCCTGAGCCATCCCTCATCCAGCCACGCGCCCGAGTCACCGCCCAGGTAACCCATGGCCGGCGGGAGGAGCAGGGCGAATCCCGCCAGCGACAGCTCGGTGCCGGCGAAGAGCCATCGGCCTCCGGCCTCTGAGCGGAGCAGCCTGACCATTAGCAGGCCGCCCAGGGCCGAACCGAACATGAAGGCGGACACCAGAAGGCCGATGTCCCTGTACAGGTAGCCGCAGAGCGTCTGGAACCCGAGGATGACGGCCAGGTCGAAGACCATGGCGGAGAAGCCGGTGGTCCCGATGGCCAGAGGCAGCGCCGCCCGTGCGGCGGGCCGGCGGGCCAGCCTGGCGGCCAGGAAGGCGGCGGCGATCAGACCGGCCAGGAAAGCGGCGTGCCGGGGACGCGCCCCGGCCAGCCACTCCAGGCCGTCATGGAGACCGGGCGAGAACAGCGACGTCCAGTGGGAGAGCGCGTAGAAAACCAGGATGGGACGGTGGTCGGTATTGACCAGGACCTCCCTGTCCCGGATGGATTCCAGCAACCTATCCGTTCGCCGGGGGGACATCAGGTAGCGCAGATAACCGGGGGTGACCACGACGGTTCCGGGGTCTCTCTCGGAGTGCCTGGCCGCAAGGGAATCGGCGGTCTGCAGGGATACGGCGCGGTCGTCGGACGCCACGTAGACGGCCCTGTCCTCCCCAGGGACTACCCGGACGTGGCGGAAGGCCTCGCGAAGGGTCTTGAGGATGGATGCGTTCCGCCGTCCCAGACCCTCCCCCACGTACGGCTGGTAGGAGGAAGCGCTGAGGCCCATCAGCCCTCCCGGCGCCAGCCTCCCCCGGGCCATCCGCAGGAACTCCCGGGTGAACAGCCTGTTGGGCTGGATGCTCTGCGGGTCGGAGATGCCCAACAGGATCACGTCGTAGCGGGTCTCCGTCCCGGCCAGGTAATGGCGGCCGTCATCGGGGATGAACCTGACCCGGGGGTCTTCCAAGGCGCCGGCCGTCCCGGGCAGGAAGCGGCACGCTACCTCCACCATTCGGTGGTCCAGCTCGACCCAGTCGATCCTGGCCAGGGGGTGTCGCAGCAGCTCGGCTGCCATCCCCTCCACTCCTCCTCCGATCAGCAGCACCTCCTCGGGGTGGGAATGGAACAGCATGGGAATGTGAGCCATCTCCTCGGGCCGGACCAGGTCGGGAGAGGGAGCGGTAGCCGTGGGAACCCCGTCGTAGTAGAGGGTGCGCTGTCCGGCCGAACCGGTGACGGTGATGCTTCCGTGGACCGTGGTCTCGTGATGGACCACCTCGCGGCCCTCCCACCGACGCTGCAGGGAGTACCGGTGCAGCCGGCCGGCGAGGCCCGCCGCCAGGGCCAGGGTGGATGCCACAAGCAGGAGGCCGGTGGCTGCCAGGGCGGCGGCCCGGTTTCCTCCGCCGAGCCGGACCGGGTGGAGCATCAGCAGGCAGGGCAGGACCGACAGCAAGGCCATCCACGCCGATATCCGCATCGGGTCCAGGTGGGGAATCAGCAGGAAGGTGAGCAGCGCCCCGGCCGCCATGGTGCCCAGGGTCTCCAGGACGTAGGCGGATCCCAGGGACCTCCCCGCCTGGCGGGTGCCCGCGGACCGGCCGCACAGTATCCGGCAGGATACGGCGAACAGCCCGCCGTGCGGAAAGGCCACCGGAGCCAACACGGCCAGCGAGCCCGGCAGCACGTGCAGCAGACCCAGTCCCTGCCCGGCCCCGGCGCCGAGGAGCTGCCGCATCATGCGCACAAGGCAGACCATGCCGGGAAGGGCGGCTGCGATGATCAGGCTCAGCCAGACGAAGGCCGCCGCGGGATCGGCGATCCGCTCCGAGGCCCGGGAGAAGGCCAGTGAGCCCAGGGCCTCCAGGGCGAGCCAGTTCGCCAGCACCACCCCTACGATGAGCTCGTTGCCCAGGAACACCACCAGCAGCTCGCGCAGAAGGACGATCTGGGCCACCATGCCCACCAGGCCGGAGAGGACGATGGCTGCCCCGGCGGCCCGCCTGGAGGGCCAGGGCCTTACGGCCGTCACTCCCAGACGCCGGGGATCTGCAGGCCGCACCGGTCGCAGGCCCCGTCGTGCATGTTCATCTCGTTTACCTGGAAGTGGGTCCTCTCTATGAGAGTGGATGTGCAGCGGGGGCAGAAGGTGGAGTTGCGCACATGGCCGGGAACGTTGCCCAGGGTCACGTACTCCAACCCGGCCTCCCGGGCGATGGAGTAGGCCTCCTCCAGGGTGGAGATCGGTGTGGGCGACAGCCGGGTAAGCCTGTATGAGGGGCTGAACCTGGAGAAGTGCACCGGTACGTCCGGCCCCAGCTCGTCCCTCACCCATCGGCACATGGCCCGGATCTCGTCGGGGTCGTCGTTGAGGGTGGGGATTACCAGGTAGACGATCTCCAGCCACACGCCCTCCTCGCGGATTGTGCGCAGCGAGCTCAGCACGTGCTCCAGGTCGCCTCCCCCGCAGACCTCATCGTAGAAACCCTCCGAGAAGGCCTTGAGGTCCACCGTGACCCCGTCCACATGCTCGAGGATGTCCCGAAGGGGCTCTTCGGCCATCGAGCCGTTGGTGTGGAATATCGTACGCAGGCCGCGCTTCTTCGCCTCCAGCACCACGTCGTACATGTACTCGTAGAATACGGTGGGCTCGTTGTAGGTGAAGGAGACGGCGTCGCAGCCGTTCTCCTCGGCCTGGTCGACGACCTGCTCGGGGGTAAGGTGGTAGTTGCGGAGCTCCTCCACCGTCCTCTGCGACATGTGCCAGTTGTGGCAGTGCAGGCAGGTGAAGGTGCAGGAGGCCGTTCCCGCGCAGTAGATGAGGGTGCCCGGCAGGAAGTGGTACATGGGCTCCTTCTCGATGGGGTCCACCTGCAGGGCGCAGGGGCGGTTGTAGACCAGCGTGTAGAGGGTGCCGCCGCGGTTCTTGCGGTTGCTGCAGAAGCCCCTCTCGCCCTCGGGGATCACGCAGCCGCGAAAGCACAGGCCGCACCTTACGGAGTCCCCTTCCAGTGGGGTGTAGTACCTGGCCTCGACCTGCCCGCTCGGTGTAGCCGACGATATCACGATCTGCGCCTCGGGGACGGGAGATCGTGCCGGAGCCGGTGCCGGGCAGGTGACGGCAAGGGCCGCCCCCAGACCGACCACGGCCGCTGCCGGCCATCTCCAGGCCTTTCGCAAATAACTGAAGCCGAACCTCCTCCCCTTCCACTGGAGCTGACTGTACGAAACCGGGCCGTGCCGCACAAGGCCGGCGGCCCGACCAGGTCCGACTGGCCCCTTGCCCCAGCAACAACTGCAGTGTCCGAGGGGTTCCGCCCGTTCGGTCTTCACCCCGGGAATGGATCGGATGGCGGCGGCGGACGTTTCCGTCCCCAAGGAGACCGGAGAGCTTTTCCGTGATCCCCTTCGGCGGCCGTCGATGCGGGCAGCCGCAGTGGACGGCGGGGCCGGAAGCTTCATCGCCGGCATGGCATTCGGGGACGTCTTCCCCGCAGTCATCTGTGTGGCCGGCGGACGGGAGACCGTATCGCTCGAGGGCGAGATCGATGATGATCGAGGGGCTGCTGGACGAGGGCCTCGTCCCGGGCTGCGAGGTCACCCTTCGCCGGCCCGACAGGAGCTTCCGGCGACCGCGCACGACCATTGCGGTGAGCCCCATGGGAACAAATCCTCCCGAAAGGGGATATAGGCTCAGACAGGTTACCGGGAGCGAGACTGACTGACCCTCGAGGCGACGAAGCTCAACTCACAATGTGCCCGGCGCGGCGCGGCCGGTCTGTTCGACGGCTGCACATACGGCCCGTACCTCCCCTCCTGCGGGCAAGGGCCGGACGGCTCTGCCGCGCCGGGCACCGACATCTATTTGGGGCAGACGTTGGCCGTCCGGGCAAAATCCTTCATCTATCATGCTTGGGATCCGTGCGCCGGTGACTCCCGCAGGAGTCGCCGCGTCCAAGCCCGGTTCGCGGGCCTTCTTGGGGAGGGGATATCACATGCGCCTGCTTGAATCTGCTGCCGCCGCGGCCATGCTCCTGGCCGCCTGCGGAGGGGGCGGGCCGGAGACCGGTGCCGCCGAGGAGACAACCGAAGATAGCGGGCTTCCCCATCGAGACCTGACGGTGGAGGCCTCCATTGGTGTCGAGCTGGGGGACAGCAACTACGTGTTCGGGGCCATAGCGGGTGTGGACTTCACAGAGGACGGGCGAATACTGGTCCTGGACCAGGGCGCGCGGAAGGTGAAGGTCTACAGTCGCAGCGGCGATTACCTGGGCAGCCTGGGCCGCCAGGGCAGCGGGCCGGGGGAGTTTCAGATGCCCACCGGAATAACGGTGCTGGCGGGAGGCCTGGTGGCGGTTGCCGACCCCTGGGCGGGGTCGGTGAAGTTCCTGCATCCGGACACGGGCTACGTCACAGAGATCACGGGGTTCTTCCCGTCACCCCCCAGGGTCATAAGCGGCGCCGGGCCGCAGACCTTCGCGGGACTGAAGCGGACGGCGGACACCGAGGAGACCATGATCGGCTACACCCTGGCCCTCTGGGGCTACGACAGCGAGCCGGTGATGGAGTACGCCTCCGAGCTTGAGAGCTTCGATCCCTCCCAGATTGGCCCCCGGTTCACCGAGACCACCATCGCCTTCGCCGCCGACCTGGACGGGACGGTCTACTTCTCCCGTATGTCGGCGGAAGAGTACCGGGTCACCGGCGTGGACGCGGAGGGCGACACGGTGCTCACCATCACCGAGGACTACACGCCCGTGCCCAAGACCGAGGAGGAGATAAGCCGGGAGATCGAGGACTTCTACGACTTCCTGGAGAGACGGGCCGGGTCCGGCGGCGGCAGGGGCGGAGCCGGCCTTGCCGGCAACGTATCCCCCGAGGACGTGGACTTCGAGCCCGAGCCCTACAGGTACGCCATCACCTCTCTGGGGGTGGACGGCGACGGAAACATCTGGGTGCGTCGGGGCTGGGAGACCTGCCCCTGGTTCGATGTCTGGTCGCCCTCCGGCGAGAAGCTCTTCACCGCCTCCCTGTCCAGCGAGGGGAATGCCGACCGCTGCGCCGACTACACCTTCGAGGTAGACGCCCACGGCCTGCTGGCCTTCGAGCCCGACCCCGAGGGCTTCCCCGAGGTCCTGGTCATCGGCCTCGAATAGAGACCCGTCTCCGCAGCCGGCGGGGGGTTGAATGGATGTGTCGGGAAAGGAATGAGGGACAAGGCCCGGCATAGCCCTTGCGGGGACTCCACACCGGTCTGGGACAGTGGACGGAGAGGGCTTCCATGGGCATCTTTCCCCTCTGCGTTCCGATGCCCGGCGCCGATGAAGGACGGCAAGGGGCTCGCCGGGAGCCCTGAATGCAGTCACCGGGAGGCCGGATGTGAGCAGAACCTGCCCCAGATGCGGAGTGCCCCTGCGGCCGGAGGAGCTGCACCGCGAGAGCGTGGACCGCTGCCCGGAGTGTCAGGGAATGTTCTTCGACGCGGGCGAGCTGGCCCACATAAGCAGGCTCACCGCCATACTCAACCGCATAGAGCTGGGCGAGCCGGAGATAGACTGCCCCGAGCGTGAAAGACCGCCCATAACCTGCCCGGCCGACGGCACCGGCATGGAGGTCCGGCGGGCGGCGGGCGTGGAGGTGGACCGCTGCCCCTCCTGCGGCGGCTACTGGCTGGACGGCGGCGAGCTGGCCGAGCTGTACCTGGTGGAGCAGCACATCCGGGCCAACCTCAGCCTCTACCTGAGGCTGGGCTCCCGATGACGACCAGTCACGTCACCAAGCGGACGATTTGCGCCATCAACCAGCTCTCCATAGAGATGACCGGCGGTGTGGTCGCAGACCCCCGGAACAACTTCCGCCAGGGCCAGGGGCTGGGATTCGTCGACCGGATAGTGGCCAACGAGGCCTTCGGCCACATGCTGTACGAGGACGTCTTCCACCAGGCCGCCGCCTACCTCTTCTACATCGTCAAGAACCACGTCTTCGAGGACGGCAACAAGCGGACGGGGCTGGCCACCGCCGTGCTCTTCCTGGAGCTGAACGGGATCGCCCTGGCCCCCTTCAACGAGAACGCGGTCTTCGACCGGATATCCAACATCGCCGCCGGCACCCAGGACGCTGGGGCGGCCATACCGGAGATGGCCCGGTGGCTGCGGCGCAACTCGCTCTACTGATGCGTGCTCCCCGGGTGAACGGCGGAGGGAAGAGAAGCGAAAGGTGGATCGCATGAAGGTCTGGATCGCTCTGGCGGCCTGGGTGCTGGTCTCCCTGTCGGCCGGGCTCGTGGGGTCGCAGTTCACCCCCGGGGAATGGTACGAGGGCCTGGATAAGCCCTCCTGGAACCCTCCCTCATGGGTGTTCGGCCCGGTGTGGACCGCCCTCTACATACTCATGGGAGTGGCGGCCTGGATGGTCTGGAGGGAGAGGGGCTTCGGCGGGTCCTCCCCGGCGCTGTACGTCTTCCTGGCGCAGCTGGTGCTCAACGGCCTGTGGTCCTACCTGTTCTTCGGGGCAAACAGCCCCATGTGGGCGTTCTTCGAGATACTGGCTCTGGAGGCGCTGATAATCGTCACCCTGGTGCTGTTCTGGCGGATACGCACGGCGGCAGGCGTCCTGCTGCTGCCCTACGCGCTGTGGGTGGCTTTCGCCTCCGTGCTGAACCTGACGCTGTGGAGGATGAACGCTTGATCGGAGCTGACGTGGCATATGCCCGCCGGTGAGCTCCCGCGCAATCGGCCATCGGACCGAACCCGGTGGACCGGGGGCCTTCGCACTGCATGGTGCGCCGCTCTGGCATGCGCCATGGCCCTCCCGGGCGGCGCAGAAGCCCATCCGCACATGTTCGTGGACGCCAGGCTCGCTGTGGTCATGCAGGGCGACAGGGTTGCCGGGCTGGAGATGACCTGGTTCTTCGACCCGCTCTTCACCTCGTCCATAGTGTCGGACTACGACCGCGACGGCGACGGAGCCTTCTCCAGCGGGGAGGTGAGGGCCATCCGCGACAACGCCTTCCAGAACCTCCGCAACTTCGACTACTTCACGTATGTGGAGACCGGAGGGGAGACCTTCTCGCCGGACACGGTGGAGGAGTTCACCGCGTACATGTCCGGTGACACGCTGGCCTACCGGTTCTACCTGCCCTTCGACATACCCGTCCGGGAGGACGCCTTCGCCGTGGCCATCTACGACCGCAGCTTCTACTGCGACATCCTCTACCACCCGGAGGACCCCGTCCTCATACGGGGGCCGGGGTGCTCCGGCGCCGACTGGGAGATCGTGGAGGACCGGGACACCCGGATACAGTACGAAGGCAGCGTCTCCGTGTCCCGCTCGGGGCGGAGCTACGGCGGCACCGCCTACCCCCAGCAGGTGGTGGTGAGCCTTGGGGACTAGCTGCTAGGATGAGTTTGGCACCGCTGCTGACCGTTCTGCTGGTGTCGTCGCTGCTGGCTCAGGGCAATCCGTTCATAGACGGGACACCAGCTCCCCGGCGGGACTCCGCGTCCGGTGCAGGGGCGGACGGGGACGTATCCCGAGGCCCCCTGAGAAGGCTCGCGGAGTGGACGGCGGGCACCCAGAGAAGCCTGCAGAGGGAGATCTCACAGGCGATGCGCAGGGCGGCCGGGGAGGGGCCCTCGAACGGCCTGGCCCTGCTTCTGGGCATCTCCTTCCTCTACGGCCTCATCCACGCCATCGGCCCCGGACACCGGAAGACCGTTCTGGCCGGCTACTTCCTGGGCCGGCGGGAGTCACCCCTGCGGGGGATCGCCGCCGGAGGACTCCTGGCGGCCGCCCATGCCGGCAGCGCGGTGGTCCTGGTCTGGGGTCTCTATGCATTCGCCGTCGAGTCGATGATGCTGTCCGTCAACCGGGTAGAGAGCATCCTGCTTCCCCTTACCTACGCCATCGTCCTCCTGCTCGGGGCATGGATGCTGGTGGAGGGCGCCCGCCGCGAAGGCCACAGCCTCGAAGGCGGGAAGACCGGCCTCTGGGGCATCGTCCTCTCCGGGCTGGTACCGTGTCCGGCGGCCGCAGCTGTGATGCTGTTCGCCCTGGGCTCCGACTCCCCCTGGGTGGGCGTGATGTCGGTCCTGGCGATGTCGCTGGGCATGGGAATCGTCCTCGGCGGCATCGGGCTGGCCGGCAGCCTCTTCCGCAGCAGGCTGTCCACCCTGCTGGACAGGGCGGGCCGGGGGGCGATGATCGAGAGGGTCCTTCACGTCGTGGGCGGCGCGGTCCTTATGCTCTTCGGAGCTCTTATGCTGGCCGGCAGCTTCCTGGGCTGAGCATCCCCGAAGGGACACCCGCAACCGGCCGGACTCCGTTGTGGAACCGTCAGCCCTCGCCCGTGCGTCTTGGCTCTGTCGCGCCTGCCGTCCGCCTGGACAGCTTGCGTCTCAGAAAGACGAAGAGGCGTTTCCAGTCCTGGACACACAGCGTGAGAATAGCACCGACAGCTCCTGCGGAAGCAAGGCCGACGGCACAGCCCTGCTGACCGCAAGGGGGGCAGACGGAGAACATGGAGTACAGGCCCGTGAACCCGAACCACCAGGCGATCAACCTGAAAAGGAGGCCGAACGGCGACATCGTTCTCCCGCCGTGTTCGGGGCCCCCGGCCGATGCCGGTATCGGTTTCCGGTCTGTCCCTTCCACAGCTCCAGGCCTTCGCGCCGCTCCGTCCACTTCATACGTCCGTCGGTTCTGTCAGCAGCAATCGAAACTGCCGAATCGTCTGGTATGCATCCACCACGCATTGGTCCGCCCGAAGCAGGGAATCGCTCAGTCGATGAACTCCAGCTCCACGCGGTTGCCGGAGAAGCCGGTTATCCTGAAGCCCGTGTCCAGGGATGACAGGTCGTCCATAACCTCTTCGGTGGATGTCTCCGAGACAACCTCCATGGTGCCCCGGGAGCCGGTAAGGTCCCTGGTGACCACGTCGACCACTCCCCTGACGTTGTTCCGGATGTCGGACCGGAGGCGGCTCATCCTCTCGAAGCTGGCGTTGGCGGCCACCAGCAGGGTGGTGTTCTCGCTGCGGGTCCAGCCGTCGAGGATGGCGGACTCCAGGTGGGAGGCCGTGCTGTCTGCGGCCCGGGCCCTCGCCTGGCTCTCGCTGAAGGGCAGGGCGACCGTCATGGCCTTGCCCGCCAGCAGGCCGGCCGTTTCCGTGTTCACGGCCCTCGCGCTCACCCGGTACTCGTGCACCCGGCGCGGGCTTCCGGCCATCATCCTGGTCTCCTCCCGGTGAAGGGCCGTGCCCGTGATGACTATCTCGGCTCCGGCCCGCAGACCCAGGAGCGCCGCCGTATCGTCGTCGCCCTGCAGCATCAGCCGGAGCTGGTCCCTTCTCAGGACCTCCCGGGCGGTCTGTGCATCCACCACCGGAAAGCCCTTCTCCCGGAAATGGTCCAGCACGGCTGTCTCGAACATGGTGCCGCCCATGAGGGAGGATGCATCGTCGAGCTCTCCCATGGAGGAGAGCTCCCGGATCACCACCATTATCCTGGGCCTGCCCTGCTCCGCCAGGAGTATGCCTATGGCGGCCAGGTCGTCCTCTATGGCCTCGGTCTTGACCACCGCCCTGACCACCACCCGGTAGAGGCCGCCGTCCTGCGTCTCGTCGATCACCCTGTACGACGAGACGTATCCGTGGGTGCGGGAGTAGATCCTGTCGGAGATCAGCTGGTAGTTGCTCACCTCGGTCTCCGCATCCACATAGGCGCCGACCCCCTGCTCCACGGCCTTCCTCAGCGCGTCGTCGATGGCGTTGTCCCTGGCTATGTCGACGGCGGTGCCCGTTACGGCGGCTGCTCCCTCGGCCAGAACCTCCGTCTCCCCCGGCGCGGGCGCGGTGTGCTCCTCCGCGCCACGTCCGTCATCGCCGGGGGAACGGCCGCCGGAGACCACTGTCTGCCGGGTGCAGGACGCCAGCAGGCAGAGCAGAGCGATTCCCGCGACTCTGGCCGCCGACATCACTACAGGACCCCCAGAAGGAGCTTGCCCGCGCTCATCAGCAGCGGAAGGCCGGAGCTCAGCCAGCCCAGGGCGCCGGACTCCTCCTCGCCCAGCACTATGTCGGTGCCCAGCTGCCCCGCGGCCCCGCGGACGTTCAGCACCAGCGGGGAGTCGGACAGCCCCGTCTGGGAGAGTACCCGGTCGAGGTCGGAGATGAACTGCAGGGCGGTTCCCTCTCCGGCTCCCAGGTACGAGGCGTACTGGCTGGTATCGATGAGGAGGTTGCCGTCGGAATCGTAGATCTTGGGGTACATGGAGGGCTTCAGCCCGGCATCGGTGCCGTCGAGCACCAGTCCGGAGTACTGCTGCAGGAACTCCCTGGTCTGCTCGGAGATGGCGAGATCGCCTGCAGCGGGGCTGTCGAGGGCGGCGCCTATGGCGCCGGAGAGTCCCCCGGAATCGTATATCTCCATCTCCAGCTCCACCTCTACGGTGCCAGCGGCGGAATCGTATACAGCTGGCCCGATCTGACGGGCGTCTCTGACCACGCCCTCCACCCGGGTGTAGATCACGTCGTAGTCGGTCATGAAGTTCTCCACCCTGGTCTCGGAATCCACGCGCACTCCCTGTACGATCTCCAGCAGGTTCCTCTGGGCCACCACCACCGCGGCCCGCTCGGCCATGAGTCGGGCCTGGGCCCGGTTGGGGTTGTCGGGGTCCAGCACGCCGGTACCGGTGGCCCGGACCCTGTTGTCCGACCAGTCGACCTCGCCGTTGTCGAAGCTCTCGGTGACCCCGCCGGAGGAGGCCAGCTCCAGGGGGGGCGACTCGGAGAGAACCTCCTCGATCTCCGCGGGGGTGGCCGTTCTGCCGGGAGTGCCCGTCCCCGTAGAGGCGCCGCCCGAGGAGCGGGTGGTTGCGGCCGTGCAGCCCGCCAGGAGGATAAGTCCCGTCTGCATCATTGCGATAGCGTATCTCATGACCGTCCGTTTCCATCGAATAGCCCTATCAGGGACACTTCCATGGCCATCCTAAGGGCATCCTCGGCGCCATCGAAGCTGGAGCCTTCGCCCGTGGAGGTGTACAGGACCTCCGCGGTCTCCACGGATATGATTTTCACCATGATGCTGGCGTCCCTCTGATCCGGCTCATCCTCCCAGAAGCCGTCATGGGAGATGGAGCTTACGTTGATGGTCATCACCGCCTCGGCTCCCAGCATGCTCCCCAGCCGAACGGCCGTAGACGGGTCCACCGCCCCGGAGTAGGAGAACTCCTGCTCGTCCAGCAGCTCTTCCACCACCGACCTGTCCACCAGGGTGAACCTGTCGGTGCGGAGCAGGGCCAGCCCGGCGTAATCCGCCAGGTTCGCGGTGGCCGCACCGAACGAAGAGGATGATGATGTGGGAGGAAGCACGGCGATTCGCCACTGCGGCTTCGTATCCAGAACGGGGGATCGCGCGGAGTTGGACGGCATCCCCATGGACGCCATCTGGCTGGCCGTGTTGCACCCCGACAGCAGCAGAGAGGCTGCGGCCAGTGCCATGATCTGGAAGGAGATTCTACGCAAACCGGCTCCCTTCGCTGGTAGATGTCAGCACGGATGTAACTGCAGATATACCGCATCACGCGCCCCGGGTTCCATCGGGCGCAGGCCCCCGTAGCCCGGCTCGTCCCCTCCGACGGCAGTGTTGCGCCGAGGCGAAAGATGGACGGTGTCGCACTCGGGGAACCCCCGGGTGTTATTCCGGGTGTTATAGTCGGAGAACCGAAGCTACGGACTGTATGAGAACTGGGAGGTTTCTATGCGTGCGGGTTACGGGTCTATGGGCGTTCTGTTCCTGACGGGCCTGCTGGCTGCGGCTTCTGCCGCTCCGGCCTGCGAGGCCACAGACTGGGTCTTCCTGGACGGGGAGGCCGGCGAGCCTCCCGGCTACAGCCTCCGCGACTCCGGCACCGGGGGCTTCACGCTGGTTCTGGAGGTGCCCGGCTTCTGGCTGTACGACCACCCGGGGGGAGGAACGGTCTACCAGCGCGTAGATCTGCCAGACCAGCCCCTGGACGAGTCCGACCCGGGCCTGCCGGAGCTGCCGGTGGTGCCGCTGCTGTTCTCACACCCCCCGGGAACCGAGCCGGTGATAGGGGCGGTGAGGCTCGGGGGCCAGTCGGAGATAGACGACGTGCACCTCTACCCCACCCAGCCTCCCACCATCGATTCCGGACCGGCGGACGGCCCCTTCGTTTCTCCGGACCGGGAGGCCTACGGCTCCGATAGCGCCTATCCCGACAGCCGGGCGCGGATCGACAGCCCCGGCAACTGGGGCGGAATGCCGGTTGCGCGGCTGGAGGTCTCCCCCCTGGCCTGGATCGGCGCCAGGCGGAAGCTGCTGGCGGCGGCCACCATCGAGGTGGACGTCGTCTTCGAGGGCCATGCGGAGTCCTTCCCCGCCATCTCCGAGCCGATCCAGAGGCTGCACCGCAGCAGGATCATCAACCACGGAGACCTGCCGGTGCCCCATGCCTCAATGCGTGACGGAGACGGCCCGGAGTACGTGCTGATAACCAACGAGGACAACCTGGCCTCCATCACCCCCCTGGTGCGCCTGCAGCACGTCCTGGGCAACCACGTCCACGTAGAGGTCCTTCCGAACCCGGCCACCTCCATGCAGATAGAGACGGCCGTGAACTCGGTCTACCAGGAGGGGGTGACCAGGTTCGTGGTGATAGCGGGCCCGCACCAGCAGCTCCCGTCGCATCAGTACGCCGGCTTCTACGGGGACTACCGGTACGCCTGCGTGGACAGCGACAACTACGCCGACGTTGCGGTGGGCCGCTTCTCGGACACCGCCGACGACATCCCCAACCAGGTGGACAAGGTGGTCTCCTACATTTCGCACACGGGCACGCCGGGAGAGGCCTCCATACCGGCCGCATCCGCCCTGGCCGCCCACGAGGAGGACTACCCCAGCAAGTACACGGCCAACAAGAACTCCATCAAAAACTACACCTACGCCCTTACCGACCTGGTCTTCGACACCTTCTACCCCCCCGAGGGGGCCACGGCGGAGATGCTGGAGGAGCGGATAAACGAGGGCGTGGGGACGGTGAACTACCGCGGGCATGGACAGACGACCCACTGGCAGTGGGCTCCGGGGTGGAGCGCGGGTAACATCTACGGCCTAACCAACACCTTCTTTCCGCCTGTGTTCAACGTCGCCTGCCTGAACGGCGAGCACAACCTGTCCTACAACTGCCTGGCGGAGAGCTGGATGGCGGCTCCCGGTGTGGGCGCCAGCGGAACGCTGGCCGCCAGCGCATCGTCCTACACCACCCCCAACAACACGCTGGACAAGGGCATCTACTGGGCCCTCTACCGCGACGGCATCACCATGGCCGGGGAGGCCATGGACGCCGCCAGGGTGGACATGATAACCGCCTACCCCTACTACGGACTGATCAACGCCAGGATGTACCACTGGTTCGGCGACCCGGCACAGGACATCTTCAACTGCGACCAGACAGGCTCTCCCTTCGCCCTGGAGCTCTCCGGCCCCGCCTTCGTGGACGAGGGCCCCCAGTCGGTCACCTACACCGTGCTGTCCCAGGGCTCTCCCGTGAGCGGGGTCACGGTATCCGCATCGGACGGAGTGGGCAACCATCCCGACGACCCGGAGGGCTTCTACGCCAGCGACACCACGGACTCCTCCGGACAGGTGACCCTGGAATTCGACGGCACAGAGGGTGACTCGGTGCTGGTGGGGGCCTGGATGCACAACTACGCCTTCGACACCCTGGGCGTAGACGTGGGCCCCGAGGGCGTGGAAGGGACGGAGGGGGCGGGCGCCGGTCTGGCCCTGGCCCAGCCCAGCCCCAACCCCAGCGCCGGAGCGCTTTCCATCCAGCTCTCCGTGGAGGGTCCGGCCCCGGTGAGCCTGGAGGTCTACGACCTCCGGGGCAGGCTGGTGGCCGTGCGGAACGAGGGCCCCCTGCCGGCGGGCTGGAACGGCCTCAGCTGGGACCTGGCCGAGCTTCCCTCGGGCCTGTACGTTCTGCGGGCCCGGGCCGGCGGCCGCGTATCGCGGTCCAGGAAGGTCACACTGCTGCGCTAGCCCGGGGCCGGGAAAAAATGCGGCTCCCCGTCCGGAGGGCCGGGGAGCCGCCACTGCCTCCGTCTACAGGACCACCATCCGGGCGGTTCCCGCCGGGGCGCCGTCCAGGACCAGCTCGAGCATGTACACTCCCGACGGCCTCGCCGAGACGTCCAGGTCATGGGCGTGGCCGCCTGCCTGCAGGCTGCCCAGGCTCCCCGTCTGCACCAGCCTGCCCTCGGCGGAGTAGACCCGCAGGGTCGCGGAGGCCGGCTGCCGCATCCCGAAGCTGATCCGGGCGGTGCTGCGTACCGGGTTGGACGCAATCCTCAGGGAAGCGCCGCCGATTCCCGTTCCGTGGGCATCGTGAACACCGGTGCCCTCGCCCTCGTAGGCGCGTATGTCCGTGCCGGTGCCGCAGACGATGAGGGTGCCGTCCCAGGCTATGGCCGGGGCGTCCACGCTGGATACGGATGCCGACCAGCGCAGCGACAGGTCTGCGTCGAAGGAGTAGATGGTGCTCTCGGAGGCTACGAACAGCCTTCCCGCCCCGTCGGCGGCCATGTATGTGCTGGTGCCGGCATCCACGTTCATGGAGGTGTTGAGGACGGTGCCGTCATCGGGGTCGAGTCGCACCACCTCGCCGCCTCTGCTGTAGCTGTAGACGCTGCCGTCGGCCCCCACCGAGAAGGAGGAGAAGGGCACGTAGCCCAGCTCGGCCTCCCACTTCTCCACAAGGCCGCTTCCGGTGTCCTCGAAGGCCACCAGGTAGTCCGTTGCCGGGTTGTTCTGGGAGCGGGGGGCGTAGACGGTGCCGTCGGGGCCCACGAATGGTGCCACCTGCTGTATGTAGCCTCCGTATACCGCCGGGCTCTCGTAGAGGAAGTCCCCGTTGTCCAGGTCGAAGACCTCTATGGTGGGGCCGCTGGATCCGGCGGCCCAGCCGTAGGCCTTTCCGCCGTAGACGGCCACCATGGAGCCGTTGCTGGTGGGCGAGCTCCGGTCGGCGGTCCACACGGTGCTGCCGTCGCCGGCGTCTATACGCATGACGCTGTTGTAGTTGCCCACGATCAGGTCACCGTTCGGGGCGAAGGAGACCCCCTCGGTGCTGGACTCGTCCACCAGGTCGTCGGACTTCCAGAGCTGCGAGCCGTCGGTGGCGTCCAGGGCGTACATGTAGGAGGCGTTGGTGTTTCCGGCCCGGGAGGCGTAGACCACCCCGCCGCGGATGCCCGATACGTGGTTGCGCCAGTCTGTGGAGGGGAAGTCCACGGGCAGGTCGGCCGACCAGAGCTCCTGGCCATCATGGATGTCGTAGGCGTAGATCAGCGTACCGTGCAGCACGTCGCCTATGTCGAAGCAGCGGGCCACCACCATGACGTCGCCGTCGGTCACCGGCTGCCATCCGATGACGGCGGAGGCGCCCCCCTGCCACAGCAGAGCCTCGTCGTCCGGCCCCAGGGCCGAGCAGAAGCCGTACCTGGCCGGGTCTCCCCCGGTGGCCACGTTCCACTCCTCGGCGGCGTCGGATGCCGAAGCAAGCAGCCCCGTCACTGCGAAAAGACAGAAGAATGCTCTGCGGAAATCCCCCATGATCCTCCTTCCCCGGCATACGCGACGCAGAACAGCGGACCGATTCCCTACTCCTCCGTCGTCCTCTCGCTGTAGCCGTCCTCGCCCACGCTTGCCTCCCGGCCGCTGAGGACGTGGCATATGTCCATGAACCGCGGCGCCGGCCGGAGCCAGAACAGCCGCTCCGGATGCTTCCGGAAGGCCCTCCTTACGTCCCCAATTCCCCGCAGGACTACGAAATCCCCGGAGGTTTCTTCGCCCTCCGGCACAAAACAGTCGGTGATGGAGAGCTCCTCGCCCTCCTCCAGGCTCAGCCTCTTGAGCATGCGGCTCTGCCGGCGGTTGGTCCTGGCCTCGCAGAGCCTCCAGCCCGCCAGCCGGGCCAGCTGCTTCTGCACCAGGAGCCTGGCCAGAGCGAGCATCAGCGCCCCCTTCGGGTCCTGCCTCGGGTCCATAGCTTCCCGTTCTTTCATGATAAGGAACGCGGCCGCAGTCGAGGCTGTCGCCGGCGGGCGAGACATTCTTCGAGCAGTCTGCCGACCCGGGTCGGGCCGCACCGGACTTGACCAGCGGTAATATTTCGGTAGTTTAGCAATTACTGAAATGGAGGTTCCATGGACGAAGCGCGGCTGGCCGACGCCATGAAGGCGCTGGCCTCCGAGACCAGGCTGAGGATACTGGCCCTGCTGGGGCGGCATCCCCTGTGCGCGGGGGGAATCGCCAGGAAGGCCGGCATCTCACCCTCCGCGGCATCGCAGCACCTGCGGATACTTCGTTCGGCCGGACTGGTGGAGGACTGCCGCTGCGGCAGCCACGTGCACTACTCACTGGTGAAGGAAAGGCTTCGTGAGATGGAGGCCGGGCTTGAGACCCTGCTGCGAATCAGGGAAGAAGCCCCTTGCCGCAAGCCCGATGGGGAGTGCGAGTCGATGCAAACGGATGATCGATGAGAGGAGCTGACATGTGCGGTGAGAAGAAGGGCAAATGCGAGCATCCAGAGAGGCTGGGCGACCACGAACCCGGCGACTGCCCGCCCGAGCAGGTCGAGGAGTGCCACGGAAAGGTGAAGAAGCATCCCTGCTGCTGCGGGGACGAGCAGTAGCAGCCGAATAATCTCGGAAAGGAGACACATGAGAAGGACGAGGACAGCAACGGTGTTTTCCGCGCTGGCGGTTCTGGCCCTGGCCTCCGCCGCGACGGCCTTCCCCTGCGGCGGGCGAATGGGTACCGGCCAGGGCTGCGGGCCCGCTCGCGGACGCGTCACGTCGCATCACGGGTCGGGCCCCGCGGGCGTCTGCGGCTACGGCGGTCTCGAGGAGATGGCCTGTCTGCTGCGCTGCGTCGATGTTACGGACGCGCAGGCCGAGGAGCTGCAGTCCATCCTGGAGGAGGCCCAGGATCGGATCTACGCTCTGACCGAAGACTGCCACGAAGGTGACGACGCCCTCTGCCACGACGCAGCAGGGCTTGTATCCACCCCCGTCACCTCCGAGGAGATAGAGGAGATGGTCTCCGCGCGTGTCGAGATGATCCGCGAGAGGGCGGAGATCATGGCGGGAGTCAGCGAGAGGGTCAGGAACGTCCTGACACAGGAGCAGCTGGAGAGCCTCGCATCGCTGGAGTCCGAAGACTGCGACTGCAGCGGCGGCGGCTGCCACTGAGCCCCGGTTCGACGGAGGCATCCGGCGGCATCGCCGTCGGATGCCTCGCCTTTCGGAGAGGATGAGGGGTGCCATCTGCCATCGAGGTCGACGGACTGACCAGGCGCTTCGGGAAGACGGTCGCGGTGGACCGGGTCTCCTTCTCGGTGGAGCGCGGGGAGGTCTTCGCCTTCCTGGGGCCGAACGGCGCCGGCAAGACCACCACGGTGCGGATGCTCACCGGCGTCCTCTCCCCCACCTCCGGCACCGCCTCCATCATGGGCTACGACATACGGCGCCAGCCGCTGCAGTCCCGGGCCACAATCGCCGTGGTCCCCGAGGAGTCCAACGTCTACATGGACCTCAGCGTCCGCCGGAACGTCCTGCTCATGGCCGAGCTGTACGGCATACCCAGACGAACCAGGCTGGACAGGACCGACGGCCTGCTGGAGCGGCTGGGGCTGGCAGACCGGGCCGGCCAGAAGGCGGCGGCCCTCTCCAAGGGCCTCCGCCAGAGGCTGGTGCTGGCCGCGGCCCTGGTGACCAGGCCGGAGGTGCTGTTCCTGGATGAGCCCACCAGCGGCCTGGACGTCCACAGCGCCCGGCTGATAAGGGACATCGTGGCCGACCTCCGGGACGAGGGAATCACCGTCTTCCTGACCACCCACAACATGGAGGAGGCCGGGGAGCTCTGCTCCCGGATAGCCATAATCAGCAAGGGAAGCCTGGTGGCCATTGACACCCCCGGCAGGCTGCGCAGCGCCATACGGAGCAGCCAGTTCGTGGAGGTGGGCCTGGGCGGCCCGGTCTCCGGCGATCAGCTGGAGGGCCTGGAAGGCGTAACCGGCCTGGAGCGGGCCGGAGAGCTGTGGCGGCTGCTGACCCCCGACCCGGGCGCCACGGCGCTGGCGGTCGTGGAGCACGCCCGGCGGCAGGGGCTGGAGCTCTCGCACATATGTACGCGCAAGCCCAGCCTGGAGGAGGTCTTTCTGCGCCTCACCGGAGAGGGCGGGGCACGATGACGGCCAGGGCCGAGAGGGCCGCCGGCTGGAGGAGGCAGGCCCACGGCGCCCTGGTGGTGCTGAAGAAGAACGCCCTGCTGTACTACCTCAAGCCCCCGGTGCTGATATTCGGAGTCCTCTTCCCCGTCTTCTTCTACATCGCCTTCCGCATGGGGAGGCCCGTCCCTTCGGAGATGGTTGTCCCCGGGATGGTGGCCATGGCTCTGTGGTTCACAGCCAGCGCCGTGGGTCCCCTGGTGACCCCCTGGGAAAGGACTGCCAAGACCTACGAGCGGCTGATCTCCACCCCACTGGGTGTACCGGCCCTGCTGGCGGGCGACGTGCTGAGCGGTTTCCTCTTCGGCATCGTTATCTCGGCGCTGCCTGTGGCCCTGGGACTGCTGCTCACCGAGGCCGCGGTGGAGAGCCGGCCGCTGCTGGCGGGAGGCACCGTCCTCTCCGCCCTCTGCTTCTCCTCCATGGGGGTGCTGCTGGCGGCGCCTCCTGTGCGGGGGCCGTCCAACATCATGCTGCTGTCCAACCTGGTCCGCCTGCCGCTTATCTTCGTCAGCGGCGTCTTCGTCCCCCTGCTGGAGATGCCCGTCTGGGTCCGATGGGTGGCTCCGGTATCTCCGCTCACCTACGGCGCAGCCGCCATACGCTCGGCCTTCGGCCAGACCACCTGGCTGTCGCCGGGGCTGTCCCTGGCCGTGCTGGTGGCCTACAGCGGCGTGCTGTTCGGTCTGGCCTGCATGTTCCACCGGATGGGCCGGTCCCGGGGGCTGTAGGCGAAGAAGCGCCGGGCCTCGCCCTCAACGCTGCCTTCCTAAAGTATCCATTTCCTGTTGATGTTGCGCAGGCTGACGGCGAACAGCAACACGCTGAAACCGATTATGGCTGCGAAGTCCAGCGCCAGGGGGAGAGCGTTGCCGCCGTGGACCGCTCCGTGGAGTATGTCCGTGCCGTAGGTGAGCGGCAGGGCGTAGGAGAGCGGACGGAGCGCGACGGGCAGCGCCTCTATGGGGAAGAACAGGCCGCAGAGGAAGATCATGGGGAAGCGGAAGAAGTTGGAGAAGGTCTGGGCCTCGAACACCTCCTTTACCGATACGGCCACGAACAGTCCCAGGAAGGTGGTAACCGTGGAGATGAGAGCCACCGCCGCGGCAAGCGCCGGCCAGGCGATCCCGGACAGGTCCGTGAGGAATGAGGCCAGGACCAGGGGCACCATGGCGTTGGCCACTCCGAAGAGTATGGCCCCGCTGGTCTTGGCCAGCATCAGCCGCAGCAGGGATATCGGGGCCAGCAGCAGGCGTTCGAAGGAGCGGCCCTTCTTCTCGAACGTCACCGTCACCGCCAGCATGGAGGTGGTTCCGAAAAGCACCGATATGGAGACCACCCCGGGAAGCAGGGTGAGCACGTCTTCAAGGCCGCTTCCCGACCTGATGAAGAACATCCCCGTCCAGGCGATGGGAAATATCAGACCCCAGCTGATATTCGGAGGCTTCAGGTAATAGGCCTGCAGGTCTTTGCGCAGTATGTTCCAGAAGGCGATCCATCCGCTCACCGCCGAACACCTCCCTCCTTCTCGCTCCGCATGAGGTCGGCCTCGATGCCGGTTATCCGCACGAACACGTCCTCCAGGCTGGGCCGCAGCCTTCGGGCCTCAGTCACCACTGCTCCCTCTCGCTCGATGAACCGCACCAGAGGGCCGAGTCTCACCTCCCGGCGGGAATCGACCCGGACCATCCCCTCGGAGTCCGGGGTGAAATCGTGTTCCGGAAATGCGTCGGCGAGGCGCCGGGCCAGGTCTCCGGGAGAGTCGGACACCGCCAGCACAAGGGACTGCCAGTCCTGCATCGGCCGCAGAAGATCGGAGACGGAATCGACTTCCACTATCCTCCCCCTCACTATGAAGGCAATCCGCCCGCAGAGCCTCTCGGCCTCCTCGATGTAGTGGGTGGTGAGGAAAACGGTGGTCCCCCTCCCGTTGAGGTCGGCGATCAGCCTGCGGATCTGGCGGGCGCTGGCCACGTCTATGCCCGTGGTGGGCTCATCGAGGAACAGTATCTCGGGCCGGTGTACGATACCGGCGGCTATGGTCAGCTTGCGCTTCATACCCTTGGAGTAGCCCCCGAACCTCCGGCCGGCGGCGCCGGAGAGCCCGAACAGCTCCAGCAGCCGCAGCGCCCGCTTCCGGCGCTCATCGCGGCGGATGCCGTAGAGGGAGGCGCAGAAGCAGAGGTTGTCGAAGCCGGAGAGCTCGGGGTAGAGGTTGCTCTCATCGGGCACGATGCCGATCAGGTGCTGGGCGGCGCCGTGGTTCTCCACGCAGTCGATGCCGGCTATCCGTACCTTTCCGGTGTCCGCCCTGGCCAGGCCGGTGAGGATGTTGATGGTGGTGGTCTTGCCCGCTCCGTTGGGTCCCAGGAATCCGAAGAGCTCTCCCCTGCTCACCCCGAAGGACACGCCGTCCAGGGCCTTGACCTCGCCGAACCGCTTGGTGACACCGCTGACCTCGATCAGCCGGTCACCGTCGCGCTGTCGTTGTCTTGCCATTGTCCCCCTGACCGTTCTTCTTGCGGCTCATGCTTCACCGTCCGACGTCTCGCGGGAGCGGGAGGATGCCCACTGCTTCCGATAGAGCCTGCGGTAGGCGGCGCTGTCCCTCATCAGGTCCCCGTGCGACCCCCTGGCCACAATGCGCCCCTCGTCCAGGACCGCGATGCTGTCCGCCCTCCTGAGGGTGGAGAACCTGTGCGCTATCACGATGGTGGTTCTGTTGCGGGACAGCTCGTCCATCCCTTCATGCAGCCGGCTCTCCGTAAGCGCGTCCACGTGTGCGGTGGTCTCGTCCAGGACCATGATCAGCGGGTCCTTCAGCAGGGCCCGGGCCAGCGCGATGAGCTGCTTCTGCCCGCCCGAGAGCCTTCCTCCCGCCTCTCCGGTCCGGCTCTCGTAACCCCGCGGAAGGTCCTCTATGAAGTTGTGGGCCCGCACCAGCCGGGCCGCCCGCTTCACCGCTTCTTCGTCGGCCTCCGGGTCCCCATAGCGGATGTTCTCCATAATGGTCCCGGGGAACAGGTAGGCCTCCTGGGGCACCACCGTCACCAGCCGGCGGAGCTCCGCCGCCCCGATATCCTCCAGGCCGACGCCGTCTATCTCTATCCGGCCCTCCCCGGGCACGTAGAGCCTGGCCAGAAGAAGGCCCAGCGTGCTCTTCCCGGCCCCGGTGGGGCCCACCAGGGCCAGGGTCCGCGAAGGCTCCACCGACAGGGTCACGTCCCGCAGCACCGGTTCCTCGGAGTAGGCGAAGCTCACCCCCCTGAAGTCGACCCGGCCCCGGAAGCCCTGCGGGGGCCTGTTCCGGGTCTTCCTCGGCTGGGAGATCTCCGGCTCCAGACGGAGGTACTCGCCTATCCTGGCCAGGGAGGCCGCCGCCGCCTGAAGGGCGTTGTACACCAGGCTGAGCTCGCGCAGGGGCCCGAAGAACCGGGTCACGTAGCCCAGGAAGGCGAATATCACGCCGATGGTCATCGTCCCGGCGGCCACCAGCGTTCCGCCGTAGCCGATGACCAGCGCCACGCTGAGCATGTTGCTCACGGTCATCACCGGGAAGAGGGCCGCGAACAGGACCGCCGTATGCAGGTTGGCCCTCATGTTCCGCAGGCTCAGCATCTCGAACTGCTCTACATTGAAGGACTCGCGGGCAAGGGACTTGGTGACCCTCATCCCGGTGACCCCCTGCTCCACGCCCGTATTGACCGCCGCAATCTCCTGCTGGACATGCAAGTAGGCCCGGCGCATCCTACGGGCCAGCAGGCTCAGGCCCAGGATCACCACCGGAACGCTAAGCATCGTCACCAGGGTGAGACGAAGGTTCAGAATCGCCATCACCACCACGATGGCGGAAACTGTCAGCACGTCGTTGACAAGGTTGATGAGGCTGGTGGAGACGAAATCCGCCACGTTGCTCACGTCGTTGGTGACCCGGGACATCATCTGCCCCACCCGCTCGCGCCGGTGGAACTCCAGCGACTGGCGCAGCAGGTTGGCCACCATGTCCCTCCTGAGGTCGTGGACCACCCGCTGGCTCACCCATCCGGAAAGGTATCCCTGGCCGAAGGAAGCCGGCCAGAAGACCACCGCGAGCCCGAGATAGGCCAGCGCCACCACGGTCAGTCCGGAGAGGTCGCCGGGAACTATGTAGCGGTCAACCGCGATCTTCGCCAGAAGGGGCATGGCCAGCGATGCGGCGGTGGCCACCAGCATCAGGAGGGCCGCCAGCAGGACCCGGCCCAGGTAGGGCCTGACGTAGCGGGCGATTATTCTCAGCGAGCCGCTTCCCAGATCGGAGAGACTGAACTCCGCCTCCTCCCTCTGGAGGCGTCTCATGAAGCCGCCGCGGATGTTCACGTCCGGACCTCTCCCTGGAACTGCAGGCCGTAGAGCCGGCTGTAGAGGCCCCCGGAGCGCAGAAGCCCCAGATGAGCGGAGACGCCGCCGGTGCTCTTCGCACGCTCCACGACCCGGCCCCGGTTCAGCACCACGATCCGGTCGGCGTGCTGCACGGTCCACAGCCTGTGGGCGATCACGAAGGTTGTCCTCTTCAGCCTGACCCTCTCGAAGGCCTCCTGCATGCGCCGCTCGGTTTCCGCGTCCACGCTGGAGGTGGGCTCGTCAAGTATCAGCACCCGAGGGTTGCGGAGGAGCACCCGGGCCAGGGCGATCCGCTGCCTCTGCCCGCCGGAGAGGCGGACCCCCTTCTCGCCCACCGGGGTGCCGTAGGCCATGGGCAGCGAGGTTATGAAATCATGTATTCGAACGTCCGCCGCCGCCCGCTCGATCTCCATGTCGGAGACCCCGGGGCTGCCGTAGGCGATGTTCTCGCGGATAGAGGTGTCGAACAGAAACACGTCCTGCAGGGCGATGCCCACCTGCCCGCGGAGACTCTCCACGGTCACTTCCCTCAGGTCGTGTCCGTCGATGGTGATGCGGCCGCGGTCCACGTCGTAGAACCTGGGTATCAGATGGACGAGGGTACTCTTGCCCGCCCCGGAGGGGCCCACCAGGGCTACGAGGTCCCCGGGGTCGGCCTCCAGGCAAACGTCCCGCAGAACCGCGCTCTCCTTCTCGTAGCCGAACCAGACGTTCTCGAACCTCACCGCGCCCTCGGCGGCGGGAAGGGGACGGGCACCCGGAGCATCCGTCACCTCGGGGGGGGTGTCCAGTACCTCGAAGATCCGCTCGGCGGCGGCCAGCGACCTCATGATTACGTTCATCATCATCCCGGTCTGTCTCACCGGCCGCAGGAGCATTCCGTTGTAGGCGGTGAACGCCACCAGCGTCCCCATGGAAACGAACCCCTCTATCCTGCCGTATCCACCGACCCACAGCACCAGGGCCATTCCCACGCCCATGAGAACGTTCACGAAGGGCATCCACAGCGACTGCACCCTGACCGCCGTCATCCCCGCGCTCATGTACTCGCTGTTGGATTGCCCGAAGCGGCTCTGCTCCAGGGCCTCGCGGCCCAGGATCCTGACCACCAGGATGCCGGCCAGGGTCCCCTGCAGGGTGTTGCCCATCCGGCCCAGGCTCCTGCGCAGCCGGCTCATGGCCGGCCGTACCCGCAGGGCGTAGATGCGAACGGCCAGGACCATGACCGGTATCATCGCCGCATATGCCGCCCCCAGCAGCCAGCTCCAGGAGAGGAGGATCAAAAGCACCCCCAGCAGGAACAGGACGTTGGTCAGCACGATGATCCCCGCCCGGCCGAAGAACTGGCTGAGGATCTCGGTGTCGGCGGTCACCCGGGACATCAGATCGCCGGTACGGGCCCGGTCGTAGAAGGAGAAGGACAGCCTGTTCAGGTGCTCGAAGAGGCTGTTGCGTATGCGGAAGACTATCTTCTGGCCCACCAGCGCGGTTAGGTACAGCCGGAGGAAGTCCACACCGCCCTGGATGATCGAGATGCCCAGCAGGCCGCCGGCCCACAGCCATATGAGGCCGGTGTCCCCGCCCCTGATCGCCCGGTCCACCGCCATGCGGATCACCAGAGGGGGCATCAGCTCGAACGCGGCAGCGCCCACGGCGGCACCGACAGTGGCCAGGAACAGGCCGAGATGGGGCCTAACATAGGTAGAAAGCCTCTTCAGGATGGACCAAGCCGATGGTCCGGGACCCCGGTCGCCACCGCGGTCCTTTCGGCCCCCCGGGCCTCTCCGGCCGCTAGTCCCGGTGGTAATCGACGCCCCTTCCGCAGTACGGCAGACGGGACAGCACCCGGCTCAGTCTCTCCAGCTCCCCGTCGTTCAGGCTGTAATGCACCCTGGAGCCCTCCCTGCTCCCCCTCACCAGACCCGCCCGGCTGAGAACGGCCAGGTGCTGGGACACCGAGGGCTGGCTGATTCCCAGCCTTCGCGTTATCGCGTTGACGCACATGGGCCTGCCGGCAAGCATGCGGAGTATCCGCAGTCGGGTCTCCGATGACAGGGCACGGTGAACGTCGGCCAGCTCCCGCAGATTCATAGGCTTATAGTAATATACCTATATGATCCGTCAACCCCGCCGCCGGGAGGGAGGCAATACCTGCAGGATGGCGGTCTCAGGGCCAGCGTCGTCAGTAGGCCACGGTGTCGAAGGCCAACAGCTTGGCGGCCGGTCCCGGGGGCTGTAACGGGCCGGACCCCTGGCCCGGGGATTAACTTGTTGCATATTGCTGCATGGGGCTGAGACATTCCTCCGCGCGAAGAAGGGGTGGCCCCGGCACGGCGGGCCTTTCGGAGATGGAGCCCGTGGAGCGGTATTACTGCCCCTGCCCATGCCGGCCATTCCCTCTTGGTCTGACATACGGCCGGGCCCACGCGGCCGGGGCGTCCGGCAGGCTGCTGGAGAGGCGCACCGATGACAGAAGAGATCGAAGAGCTGCGGTCATGTCTCGACTCGGGTGACCCGGACCGCTGCATCCAGGCCGTGCAGGCGGTCTACGACGGCGCAGTTTCGGTGTACAGGGACGGCGACCTGGAGCGCGCCCGGAAGATGGTAGTCGAGGGGCTGTCGATGCTGGCCGGCCAGCCGGGCCTGGATGGTCAGAAGGCCCTGCTGAATAGAGCCCTGGCGGACTTCAACTACATAGCAGGCAGGCACAGGGAGGCGCTGCTCTCCAGTCACGCCGCTGCGAGCTATTACCATGAAGCCGGGGATGTCGCCGAGGAGGTCGGCGCCCGGGGCAACTACGGAAGCCTCCTGCTGAAGCTCGGTGACCTCGGAGCCGCCTACCGGCAGCTCTCCCGGACGCTGGAGATGGCCAAGGAGCATGGGATGCCCAAGGAGGAGGGGCAGGCCAGGCTCAACATCTCCGACATCCTCCATGTCAGGGGGGAGTACGAGGGAGCCCTGGAGCACCTGCACCGGGCCGGGGAGCTCTTCGAGCTCTCGGGCTACGAGCCCGGGGAGGCATTCTGCCTGGACCGCATCGCGAAGATCAAGTACGAGAGCGACGACTACGACGAGGCGATCGCATACCACCAGCGGGCCCTCGAGTCCAGGCGGGAGGAGGGACTCGTCTGGGAGAAGCTGATGGTAGCCGCCGGCTACGCCCGGACGCTTATCGCCGCCGGGAGGCCCGGGCGGGCCCTGGCGGTCTGCAGGGAGACCCTGAAGGACACCGCCGGGCCCGAGCAGCCCGACTTCAGGGCCCGTCTGCGTCTCCTTGAGGCAGAGGCCCTGCTGGAGCTGAAGCGTCCCGGGGAGGCCTCGAAGGTGCTGGAGACCGCCCGGGGGCTGTTCGGGGAGAGCCAGGGAGACGAGCTTCCCAGAAAGAAGCTCAAGAAGCTGCGGGCCCGTGTCCTCAGGCTGCAGGGCGATGCCGAAGAGGCGTTCGACCTGCTGGAGGAGTACATCGAGGACTACGAGGAGCTCAAGAGGAAGGAGAAGGACCACGATCTCTCGCAGATGCGCATCGCCGCCGAGGTCAGAACCGCGATACAGCGTGACGAGATCGCTGCGAAGAACAGGGAGCTCGAACAGGTCAACGCAGACCTGCGGCGGGCCCTCTCCGAGGTGAAGACGCTCAGCGGCATGCTTCCCATATGCGCCAGCTGCAAGAGGATCAGGGACGACGACGGCTACTGGCAGAGGATCGAGACCTACGTCTCCACGCATTCCACCGCACAGTTCAGCCACGGTCTCTGCTCGGACTGCATGAAGAGGCTCTACCCGGAGATGACCGACAGCGAGTAGGCCGGGGGGCTGCCGTCCTCGGGCCCCTCTATCCGGAGACCGCACCAACGCGCCGGATACGGACAGAGCACGGATGGACGGGATCGTGTTGACAATTTGTCTATTTGGCGTATATACCAAACTGTTCACACCTTGAGGGGTTGCAGAGAAGGGAAACCCATGGACGACGGCCGCAGGATGGAGCTTGACCGGCGGGCGGAGGTCATCTCCGCGCTGGCCCACACCTCCAGGCTGATAATCGTGGAGGAGCTGGAGGCGGGTGACAGGAGCGTGGGCGAGCTGACCGAGGCTGTGGGATCGGACATGTCCACGGTCTCCCGGCACCTCTCGGTCCTGCGCAGCGCCGGAATAGTCTCCTCCAACCGGGACGGGAACAGGATCATCTACCACCTGCAGACTCCCTGCATAACATCCTTCTTCGGCTGCGTGCAGCGGGTGATCGACGAGAGCGAGAGCTGCTCCTGCGTCTGAAGCCGAGATCTGGACCGGAGGCAACACCGTGGATCTGAGAAAGAGCTGGAAGCCGCTTGCCGTAATGGTGGCCGTCTTCCTGGGCGCGTTCTACATGCCCCTGGGCTCCGGTTCCTTCCGGGCCGGGATCCTGGAGGCACTGGCCCTCCTGCATGAGTACGCCCGGGAGCACGTGATACTCTGCCTGCTGCCGGCCTTCTTCATCGCCGGCGGCCTGGCGGTCTTCCTCAAGCGCGAGGCCGTGATGCGCTACCTGGGCCCCAAGGCCAGGAAGCCTGTGGCCTACGCGGTGGCATCGGTATCCGGCAGCGTCCTGGCGGTGTGCTCGTGCACGGTACTCCCGCTCTTCGCCGGCATATACCGGATGGGAGCCGGGCTGGGCCCCGCCAGCGCGTTCCTCTACGCCGGGCCGGCCATAAACGTCCTGGCCATCATCCTCACCGGCAGGATACTGGGAGTGGAGATGGGCCTGGCCAGGGCCCTGGGGGCCATCGTCTTCAGCGTCATCATCGGCCTGTTGATGCACCTGATCTACCGCAGCGAGGAGCGGGAGCGGGCCGCCGGCTTCGTACAGTCCGGTTCCTCCTCCGACGACCGTCCCCTCTGGCAGACGGTGGTGATCTTCGCCGCCCTGGTGGGGGTGCTGGTCTTCGGGAACTGGGGCCTGCCCGAGAACGCAACCGGCCTGTGGAGAGCCATCTACTCGGTGAAGTGGATCCTCACCGGTTTCTTCGCCGGTCTGGTGGCCCTGGCCGCCTGGCGCTGGCTGGGAGTGCGTCTGTGGAAGCTGCTGGCCACGGCGGGCGCCACAGCGGCGGCGGGCCTGCTGGGCGCCGGCACACTGGGGACCTTTTCGGTGGCCATCGGCGGATTCGCGGTATCGCTGGGCACCTCGAAGGGCGAGGGAGCGGTCTGGATCGACGAGACCTGGGGGTTCGCACGGCTGATACTGCCGCTGCTGTTCGCGGGCGTGCTGGTGGCCGGAGCCCTGCTGGGCAGGCCGGGGCACGAGGGCTGGATCCCCTCGGAGTGGGTGGAGACGGCGGTTGGCGGCAACTCATTCCGCGCGAATGTCCTGGCCTCCATAGCCGGGGCCTTCATGTACTTCGCCACCCTCACCGAGGTCCCCATTGTCCAGGGTCTTCTCGGCTCGGGCATGGGGAAGGGCCCCGCCCTGGCGCTGCTTCTGGCGGGCCCGGCGCTGTCGCTGCCCAACATGCTGGTGATCCGGTCGGTGCTGGGCACCAGAAAGACGGCGACGTTCGTGGGACTGGTGGTGATCATGGCAACGGCCAGCGGCGCCGTATTCGGCGCGCTGGTTTAGCGGATTCCGGAGTGAGATCAACCGAAGGGAAGGACGCATCATGGAGATTCAGGTGCTGGGCACGGGATGCCCCAAGTGCAGGAAGCTGGAGAAGCTGGCCCGGGAGGCGGCGGATTCCCTGGGACTGGAGTACACGCTGCAGAAGGTCGACGAGGTGGGAGAGATAGTGGCCATGGGCGTTATGAACACGCCGGCCCTGGCCGTGGACGGCGAGGTCGTACTTGCCGGGCGGGTCCCCTCCGCCGGGGAGATAGAGAAGCTTCTGGCAGATGCGGGCAGATAAGCCTGGGGCTCTGCGGGAGTCGCAGGGTTTACGGTCAAAAAGGAGCGAAGGGATTGCTTTGAGATACATCATACCGATTCTTCTCACCGCCGTTCTCCTGACAGCGGCCGCGGCATGCGGAAGCAACGGGGAGCCGGAAGCGGAAGCAAATGTGGAGTCCGAGTCCGGGGCGGCCTCGAACGACCCTCCCGCGGAGGGAGTGCCTGCGCTGGTGGACCTGGGTTCGACCAGCTGCGTTCCATGCCAGCAGATGGAGAGCGAGCTGGAGAGGCTGGATGACGTGACGGGAGACGCCCTCGAGGTCACCGTAATAGACGTCAACCGGAACCGGTCCGCCGCTTCGGAGTACGGAATCAGGCTGATCCCCACCCAGGTCTTCCTCTCCGAGGACGGCGAGGAGCTCTACCGCCACGAGGGCTTCATGTCGTGCGACGACATGCTGGCCCGATGGGAGCGGCTGGGCTACAGCTTCGACGGAGCGGAGTAGGGGCTTGCTCGGCGATGTGATGGAGGCGCTGAGCCATGCGCTCTACGGCTCGATTCCTCTCGCGCTGGCGGCCAGCTTCCTGTGGGGCCTGATGAGCATGGTTCTCAGTCCCTGCCACCTGGTGAGCGTGCCGCTGGTGATGGGCTACCTGCAGCAGAACGAGAGCGCCACCGATAGAAGGAGGGCAACCCTCCTGGCGGTGCTCTTCGCTTCGGGAATGATCGTCTCCATCGCCCTGATCGGCCTGGTAACGAGTCTGATGGGCCGCATAGCCGGGGACATCGGGACAACGGGCAACATCATCCTGGCCCTGGTCCTGGTGTATGTGGGCATCTCCATCTCGGGGCTGGTCGGCCTGCCGCTGCCCGGGGTCTCTTCGGGTCGCAGCTTCGGCAGGCGGGGCCCGGCCGGCGCGCTGCTGATCGGCCTGGTGCTGGGGGCGGCGCTGGGGCCCTGCACCTTCGCCTTCATGGCCCCGGTGCTGGCTCTGATGTTCTCGCTGGGCTCGGAGCGGCTGGGCCAGGCCGTAGCCCTGGGAGCCTTCTTCGCCGTGGGGCACGGCCTGGTGGTGGTATTCGCAGGCGCTTTCTCAGACCGGGTCCAGAAGCTGGTGAGCTGGTCGGGCAGGAGCCGGGCGGCCCGCTGGTTCCGCGGAGCATGCGGCCTCCTGGTGGTGATGGGCGGCCTCTACCTCCTCTACCGGTCCTGGCCCTGAGGGAAGGGCAATCATGCCCTTTCGAACCGGTTGCCCTTGCATATATTTCGTTAATTGGCGAAACATCGAACGGTCTTGGGGAGGCGGACAATGG
Organism: Candidatus Fermentibacteraceae bacterium; assembly: GCA_041686025.1. Lineage (GTDB taxonomy): Bacteria > Fermentibacterota > Fermentibacteria > Fermentibacterales > JCC-6 > JAWLEP01. Next base: position 16,969 of record JAWLEP010000018.1, on the reverse strand, counting down.
ATGAGCTGCTTGCGGTGATGAAAGCCCTGTCGGACGGAAGCCGGCTGCGGACGGTGATGGCCCTGCGGTCCGGGGAGCTCTGCGTCTGCCAGCTGACCGAGCTGCTGGGTCTGGCGCCGTCCACGGTCTCCCGGCACATGGCCGTCCTGCGGCACGCGGGCCTCGTGAAGAGCCGGCGGGAGGGCCGATGGATACACTACGGCCTTGCCGAGGATGGCCGGAGCCCCTGCGTAGAGGCCCTGCTGAAGACCGTATTCGAACGGCTGTCGGAGGAGCCGGCAATGGCCGAAGACATACGGCGCGCACGGGAGATCAGGAAGACGATGACCTGCGGCCCGGATGGCAGGTGCGGGAGCTGCTGAAGGGAGAGGCAAACGGAGAGGAGACTGCATGAGCAAAGACAGAGACGGATGCGGATGCGGCTGCCGCGATGGCGCCGGAAGCGATGGAGAGGCCGTAAGGTCCTCCGTGCGCCGGGCCTACGCAGAGGTAGCCAGGGGGGAATCCTCGTGCTGCGGCGGGCCCTCCGCGGCCGGGGGGGCCGACATGGGCCTCTCCTGCGGCGACCCCCTGGAGTACGCCGGCCTCCGGCCCGGCGAGAAGGTCCTCGACCTGGGCTGCGGCGGAGGCCGCGACCTCTTCCCCGCCGCGGAGGCCGTGGGACCCCGGGGCCGTGTGGTTGGCGTGGACATGACCCCTGAGATGGTGGACCTGGCCCGGCGGAAGGCGGAGCGCTTCCGCGAGGACACCGGCCTCTCCAACGTGGAGGTCCGTCCCGGCGACCTGGAGGACCTCCCCCTGGAGGACGGAAGCATGGACGTTGTCATCTCCAACTGCGTCGTAAACCTGGCACCGGACAAGGAGGCGGCCTTCCGCGAGGCGGCCAGGGTGCTTCGCCCCGGAGGCCGGCTGGTGGTAAGCGACATAGTCCTAAACCGCCCCCTTCCCCCGGGGGCCGCCGGGGACCCCGACCTCTACTCAGCCTGTGTGGCCGGAGCCCTGCTGCGGGAGGACTACCTGGCCGCCATCAGGGCCGCCGGTTTCGAGGGTGTCCGGGTGCTGGCCGACACTTCCTGGGACGCTGCCTCCTGCTGCGGCGATTCGGGGGAGGAGTCACGCGAGAGCCTTGCCGGGTTCGCCTCCTCCATAACCGTGCTGGCGACTATGTAGTCCCCCCGGGGGCTTTCTCCCGCTCCGGCCCTGAGGCCCCGCAGCGGCCGACGACGTATGCACAGGTCCCTGCGCGCAGGCCCGCCCCGCCGGATACCCCCTCCGTTGACTGGTGCGGAGCCTGCCCGTATCATGATTCTGAATCCGGATTCCGGGTCTGCCGGTTTTGCTGTGTCCGAACTGTAACCCGCGCCTGTAGTGGTATATCTTAGTTTATCAGATCTGGTGGAAGGAGAGACATGAAGAGGCTGACACTCGCAGCTCCGATGCTTGCCATAGCGCTTGCTCTGATCCCCGGCTCCGCCGGCGCCGAAGAGGTCGACCCGGTCTCGTGGGAGGTTCTGCAGGACCGTCTCCCCGAGCCCCCGTCGGGCTGGAACGCGGGGGAGGCCGAGGGACAGACCCTGAGCTCGTCTGGATTCACGGCCAGCATGGCCGAGCGTTCCTACGGCAGCTCTTCCGCCGACGGTGAAGACGTAAAGGTCACGATCGTAGACGGCGCCTACAGCTCGGCGACCCCATGGTCCTCGCAGTTCGAGACCGCCTTCGAGTACTCCTCCTCCGAGGGGCACGTGAGGCGCACGGAGGTGGAGGGCCATCCCGCCCTGGACATATACGAGACCCCCGACAACTACCAGCTGCTGGTGAAGGTGTCGGACCGGTTCTTCGTGTACATCGAAAGCGAGACCGAGGAGGCAAGGAGCCTGTTCGCAGGCATGGTGGACTACGACAGCCTGGCCGGCCTGGAGTAAGCGCCCCCGACGCATCTTTGCGCGGAGGCGTCCGACAGCATTTCGGGGGTAACCGCGGCGGACGCTGTGTCGGCGCCCGCAAGCTCCTCCTCTATGGGCCGGGAGGGGGTCTCCGCAAGATTGCGGGTCCGGCCATGCGGGCCCATGCAGCGTCACGGAAGCAACTCGGGGTCTTTCGGCATCGCTTTCCGCCAGCGGCCGGCGGCCCCGGGAATCAGTAGGCCACGGCGGCGAAGGCCAGCAGCCCCACGAAGAAGAACAGCAGCACCGTGCGCAGCTCCGGAGCCAGCTCCCTGACCCTTCCGGAAAGGCTCTTTCCCAGGTCGGTGGAGACGGCCATGTAGGCGGCCGCTCCCAGAACCGCCGCCGGCAGCACACCCAGAAGCCTTCCGCCGGAGAAGACCCGGGGAATGGACTCGGGAGCGGTACCGTGGAGGATGCGGTAGAGGCCGCCGGCCACGGGCCGCCCGAACACTCCCGTACACAGGCATAGGACGGCCAGCGCCACCACCACGGCCGTCTGCAGGGCTCCCGGCCTGTCGCCCCCGCGGAGGAGGCCCTTCGGCTCCTCTCCGGGAAGGAAGATGCGGCCCAGCTTGATGAAGCTGGCGATGGTGAGGAAGCTGGTGACCCACAGCAGCGGGTAGGCGGGCGAGCCCTTCATGCCGGCGGTGATGAGGCCCTTGCTGGCGAAGCCGTTGAACGGCGGTATCCCGGAGATGGACAGCGCGCCGGCGAAGAATGCGGCGGAGAAGGCCGGCAGCCTGCGGCCCAGGGGCGGTATACGGTAGAGGTTCCTCTGCCCGGTAAGACTTACCGCGGCTCCCACCGTGAGAAAGAGAAGGCTCTTGAAGAGCGCGTGGTTCAGGGCGTGGGAGAAGGACGCGGTGAGGGCCAGGGCAGAGCCGGCGCCGAACACCGCCAGCATGTAGCCCAGCTGGGAGATGGAGTGGTAGGCCAGCAGCCGCTTGACGTCGCTCTGCGATAGGGCGCTTATCACCGCTGCCAGGGCGGTGACCGCCCCGATCCACATCAGCAGCTCCAGCAGGTATTCCCCCCCGAACTGCAGGATGATCCTGATCATGGCGAAGAGCGACACCTTGATCATGGCCCCCGACAGCACCGCCGACACGGGATGCGGGGCGTAGGCGTGGGCCTCCGGCAGCCAGGTGTGAAAGGGGATGAAGGCCGTGCGCACGCCTATGCCCACGCACAGCGAGGCCAGGGCCAGGTGCATGGCGCGGGTGTTCAGCACACCGCCGGACGTCGCCAGGGCCTGCGAGATGTGGGAGATGGAGAGTACGCCCAGGTCGCGGTAGACCAGGAACACCCCGAAGAGGAAGAACAGGATGCCCGTGGTGCTGAGCACCAGGTACTTGTAGCTGGCGGCCAGGCCGGTGGCCGTGCCCTCCCAGGCTATGAGGACGTAGGCGGAGACGGCGACTATCTCGAAGCTGACGAACATGGTGAACAGGTCGCCGGTGAGAGCCACCCCGTACATGCCCGTCACCATCATCAGCAGGAAGAAGAAGTAGCCGGCCCCGTACCTGCGGCGGCCCAGGGAGAACAGGGCCACGGCGGCGGCTATCACCGTGGTCAGGGCGCAGGAGATCCAGGAGAGGCCGTCCAGGACCAGGCCTATGCCGTAGGGCTCGGGCCATCCTCCCAGGGCGTACCGGACGCTCTCTCCGGACAGCACCGGCTCCAGCAGGAGTGCCAGGGCCGCCGCCGGTACCGCCAGGGTGGCTGCGCCCAGGAAGGACAGCGGCCGCCGCAGCGGGGCCAGGAGCTTTCCGAAGAGGGAGACAACCGCCCCCAGCAGGGGGGCCAGCAGGACCCAGACCAGCGGGCTGTCAGTCATGCAGCTTCCAGGCCCCCAGCTCGACCCTGTGCATGTCCAGGGTCCCGAACCTCAGGTACAGGCGGTAGACCAGAACCAGGGCCAGGGCCATGACGCAGACCCCCACCACTATCGCCGTGAGCATCAGGGCCTGCGGCAGCGGGTCCACCATGGGCCTTCCGCTTCCCTCTATGGGGGCCGTGGCGCCGGAAAGCGAGCCGTAGTGGACGAACAGCAGTATGATCCCGCTGTTGGCGATGCTCAGGCCCATCACCTTCTTCACCATGTTGGCCTTGCGGGTCACCCCCCACAGGCCCACCAGGAAGATCAGGCATATCAGGGCCCAGATCATCTGTCCTCCCGGAACAGGTACATGCACATGAAGCTGATGCCCGCGCCCACCTTCAGGCCGATGAGGACGTTGTAGACAAGGATCATGCTCGCCCGCGGCACCATCCGGACGTTCACCCCTGCCATTGGGTTGCCCAGGAAGCCGGCCCCGGCGGCCAGGCCGGCCAGCCCCGCCGCCACCAGGAGCAGGAAGGCCCCCCCCTCCACCAGGGACAGCGCCCGGAAGGGAAAGAGGGAGATGGTGGATCCCACCCCCTGGGCCACGAACAGCAGTATGACGCCGGAGGCTATCACCACCCCGCCCTGGAATCCTCCGCCGGGAGACAGGTGCCCGTAGGACAGCAGGTAGAGGCCGAACAGAAGCATGAAGGGGGCCAGCTTGCGGGAGACCAGATCAAGTATGGTGGTCTTCTTCATCCTCTCCCCCCTTTCGAAAGGAAGCGAAGTAGATCACGCCGGTGACGGCCAGCAGGAGCACCATGGTCTCGCCCAGGGTATCGAACGCCCGGTACCCAAGGTAGATGGCGGTGACCAGGTTCAGGGCCCCGGTCTCCCGGCTTCCGTTCTCGATCAGGTACCCGCGCAGCTCCGAGGACTCCGGGTGATCCCCCTGCAGCGCCAGCAGCAGGAAGAGGGCCACCAGCACCAGCACCGCCACCTCCAGCACTGCGGTGACGCGGCCGCCCCTCACGTCTCATCCCTCCTCTGTGTCCTGTGGACGATCCATATGAGGATCACGGTTCCCACGCCGGTGCCCACCGCGGCCTCCGTCAGGGCCACGTCCGGGGCATGCATCAGGAAGAAGACCAGGCAGCTGAGGAGGCTGAACACCCCCAGCAGGAGGACGGCGGCCAGCATGTCCCTTACCTGGAGGGCCAGGACCGAGGCCACCACCATGAGCACCAGCAGCAGCTCAATCATCGGAGTCCCCCACCTCCATTCTCTTTCTGAAGCTCTGCCTCCAGGGCACGATGCCCGTCTGCCAGGCGAAGCGGGCGATTATGTGGGCCGCGATGGGGCTGGTGATGAAGAAGAAGAGGGTTATCACCAGCAGCCTGCCCAGCATGGGGCCCCACCCCGCGATGAGCATGCAGCCGATGAAGAAGGAGAGCACTGAGGTGGTGCTGCAGGTGGAGGAGGCCTGGAGCCTGGTGTAGACATCGGGGAAGATCAGGACCCCCAGGTTGCCCATGATGTTGAACACGGCCCCCAGAACCAGGAAGACGGCCGCGGCGACGCTCACAGCTCCCCCTTCCGCCCCGAGAAGTAGCGGGTGAGCACCAGCAGCCCCACGAAGCCGAAGATGTCGTAGACCAGGGCCACGTCCAGCAGCACCAGCCTCTCCGCGGAGACCGACACCACCACCAGCAGGGCCAGGGTCTGGGCCGCCACCAGGTTCAGACCGATCATCCTGTCGGCCACTGTGGGACCGATCACCACCCTGACCATGCTCACCAGGATGGAGACCACCAGGAAGTGCATGGCGTACTCCAGCATCAGATCCAGACCCTCCGCAGGAGCTTCTCGTACATCCCCTTGATCAGCTCCCCGGCGTAGCGGGAGTGGGTGGTCTGGGCATCCAGCCAGTGCACCACCAGGTGGTCCTCGGTCAGGTCCAGGGTGATGGTGCCGGGGGTGAGGGTGATGGAGCTGCTGAGGGCCACCCGCGCTATCTCGGCCTTCAGGCGGGTCCGGAAGTGGACCACCCCGGGGTTGATGTTGCCCCGCAGGATGCTCCACAGCACCCGAAAGCTGGCCACGTACATGTTGAACACCAGCAGGCAGAGGAAGACAACGAACATGTGCACCCGAGGCAGGTGGGCCCTGCGGCCGGCCTCGGACTCGTCCACGAATATCCTGTAGGTGAGGGCAGCCACCAGCAGGCTGGAGACCACTCCCGCCAGGACCGACCCGATGTCCAGGGACCAGGTGAGCAGCAGCCAGCCCGCCAGCAGCGAGAGGAAGGTGATGGCGAACCGCACCGCGGCCCAGCGGGTCCGCAGGTCCATCAGAGCCTGTCCTTGCTCCTGAAGGCCTCCACTACCTCCCCGGCGCTGTCGGCGTCGAGGAGCTTCTGGCAGAAGATGGGGTCGTGCAGGTAGCGGGCCAGCTTGCTGAGGACCTGCAGATGCCGGGTGGGGTTCCCCTCCGGGCCCACCAGCAGGAAGAAGAGGGAGACCGGCTTGTTGTCCACCGCGTCGAACCTGGCTCCGTCCAGCTTGCGTCCGAAGGCGATGCGGGTGTTTTCCACCTGGCCCGTCATGCAGTGGGGTATCGCTATCCCGTCACCGATGCCGGTGGTGCTTATGCTCTCCCTGCGCATCAGCGAGTCGTAGAGGCAGTCGCGGTCGATACGGTCCTCGCAGCGGGATACGATATCCACCAGCTCCCGGATGATGTCCGGCTTCCGCTTCCCCTCCAGCTCCAGCTCGATGCAGGCCGGATTCATCATTTCGGCCAGTTCTACAGCCATCAGTCCCCCTCCTCGGCCAGTCCCTCTGCCCAGTCCACGGGTACGGTGAACAGCACTCCGGTCCCGGGCTCGCTCAGGTCGCCGCACACCTCGTTGAGAAGGGAGTGCAGCCTGGGTATCAGGCTCTCGTCCTTGATCACTGAGAAAATGGTCTTGTTGTAGGGCTTGTTGCCCTTCATGAACTTCTGAAAACCGGCGAAGAGGGGGATCTCGTAGGTGAGGAAGCGCCCCATTCCCTCGGAGTCCAGTATGGTGCCTCCGGGAATGCCCACCTCGGTGTAGGCCTCCAGCACCCTCTCCAGGAGCTCCTCGTCGTTGAGTACGAAGACCATCAGCTTCACGGCCGCCTCCCTGCCGAGAGTTGCGCGGGATGGGATAGCCGCAACCGATGCGGCTCCGCCGACCCGAAGGTCCCACGGGCCTATCATGCTTGCAGAACGGCCCGCCATCAATCTCCGCCGGGATCCGGCCGGTCCCTGCCGGACTCGAACGCGCCGGGACCGCCGGGCCGCCGAAAGCGGCCCGGGCCTTGCGCCCTTCGGCGCGTTGGCTATACATCCCTCTATAACAGGGACGGCGGCAACGGTGCCGAAACACATCGAAGGGAAGGCCAGAATGCCCATGACGTATGCATGCGCAGCGATACTGCTCATTGCCGCAGCGACTCCCGCCGCCGGCGAGTCCCAGTCGGTCCGCACGGCGCTGCCGGAGCCCGGCCGCCCCGCCGGGGAGCCCGCAGGCACCTCCACGGCCGCTCTCGAAGGCCCCTCCGCCGGAACCGTGGAGGGCTGGCCCGTGGACCTGGGGTCCCCGGGAGCGGGTTTTCCCTACACACCCACGCTGTTCGACATCGACGGAGACGGCGACGACGAGATCTTCCTGATGGGGGGCGAGGTCTTCGGCCTCGACGGCGACGGCAGCTTCCTGCCCGGCTGGCCCACCTCCGACATGCAGTACATGGGATACGCCAGCACCGGCCAGCTCCCCGGCCCCTCCTGCGCGGACATGGAGGCCGACGGGGACGTGGAGACCCTCTGGTCGGAGCGCGACTGGTACGCGGGGAGCTCGCACATGTGGAGCTTCAACGGCCGCGAGCCCGGCGGGGGCTGGATGCCGGGCTTTCCCCAGGAGGCCCCCGACGAGGGCTCCAACGCCCTGGCCTCGCCGTTCGTGCTGGGGGACGCCGACGGGGACGGGAACCTGGAGGCCTGGTCGGCCCACACGCTGGGGAACACCGGCGACTACTACCGGATCTCCGGCTTCGACCACCAGGGCACCAGGCTTTTCACCACCGACCTCGATCCGGCGGAGCTGATACTGAACGTCTACTTCGGCGACCTGGAGGGGGACGGCACGGGGGAGTTCTTCGCCGTGGGCCTGCTTGCCGACTCCTACCGGCTGCACGCGTTCACCGCCGAGGGGGAGCACCGGCCCGGATACCCGCTGGAGCTGTTCGGCCAGGGAAGCGGCTACGCCGCCTTCGGTCCGCCGGTGCCGGCGGACCTCGACGGCGACGGTGACCTGGAGGTCGTGGTGGGCTACACCCTCAGCTCCACCGCCACCGCAGAGGCCAGGCACCACGACGGCTCCCCGGTGGACGGATTCCCCATCTCCATCACCGGCGGCAGCCAGCTGTTCTACATCGGGCTGGGGGACATCACCGGCGACGGCGAGCCGGAGCTGCTGGCCTTCGAGAATGAGCTGGCCTCCGACTACCGGGCCTGGGCCGTGGACATCGCCACCGGCCAGACGCTGGCCGGATGGCCGGTGACCTTCTCCGACTGGCCCAAGGGCTTCCCCACCGTGGTGGACGTAACAGACGACGGCCTGCAGGAGGTCTGCTGCACCACAGACGGCGGTGAGCTCTACGCTCTGCGGTCCGACGGGTCGGTGGCGGACGGCTTTCCCAAGGCCATGTCCACCACGGCCACTTCCGGCGCCGCCGCCGGAGACATCGACGGCGACGGCCTCTACGAGCTGGTGGCCTGCACCTGGGACGGACACGCCTACGCCTGGGACACCGACGGAACCGTGGCAGCCGACCGCGCCGACTGGCCCATGCGCGGAGTGGACGCGCGGAACACGGGGGTATACGCGGGCTCCGGCGGCACCGGACTGGAGCCCGAAACCCCCGGCGGGAGGCTCGCGCCTGCCGCCAATCCCTCGGCGGGGTCGGTGGAGCTGCTCATGCCCGCCTGGGACTCCGCGGTACTGGAGGTCTACGACATGACCGGCCGCAGGGTGTGCCGGATGGACGCATCGGGCAGGGCCAGACTGGTGTGGGCCCCGTCCGAAGACCGGCCCTCGGGCGTCTACGTGGCGAGGCTGCGCAGCGGCGGCAGGTCCCTGAGCGCCGGCTTCGTCCTGCTGCGGTGACGCTCCTGCCCCGCCGGATGTAACGCCTGCGGCCACCGCCCGTCAGATGGATGGGCGAGTCAATGGGCAACGGAACGGGAGGAACCATGTACACAGGGACAGCGGTCGGTATGGCTTTGGCACTGCTGGCGCTGGGCGCCTGCGGCGGGCCGGAGGACCCTGAGGGCCCCGAAGAGCCGCCGGGCGCAGGGCCCGACACGCTGCAGCTGGCACCCGACGACAGCATCGGCGTGCTCATGGGGGACTCCAACTACGTATTCGGCACCATAGGCGAGGCCGTGCTCACCATGGAGGGCGACATAGCCGTCCTGGACGAGGCCGGCGCCTGCGTGAAGGTCTACGACCGCCAGGGGAGGTACCTCCGCAGGATAGGCAGGCGGGGCAGCGGCCCCGGCGAGCTGCTGGTCCCCGGCGGTCTGGCCGTCCTCTCCGACGGCTCCTTCGCCGTGATGGACTCCCGCAGGGGCGGGGTACACAGGTTCGGGGCCGACGGGACCTACGACAGCCTCTACACCGACTTCGGGGGCGACGGGGCGCCGCAGTGGGCCTGGGGAGTGGACAGCATGGCCTTCGTGGCCAGCTACCTGGACGACGAGATGAGCGAGGGCAGCATCGAGATGGTCTCCATGGTGGCCCGCTGGAGGGACCACAGGGAGCCGGAGGTGGTGTACCGGGAGCACAGGTTCCCCTACCGCCCGGACGACATGGGCTCCTTCCTGGACAACGCCCTGTTCTCCTCGGCCTTTGCCGCCGGCCGCGACGGCCGGGTATACGTGGCCCCCATCTCCACCTCCGAGTACCGGATCAACGTCTACGGCCCCGAAGGGGACTCCCTGGGAGCAATCACCAGGGAGATGCCCCGGGTGGAGAAAACGCCCGGGGAGATGGAGGAGGAGAGGCGTCTGATAACCGACATCCTGCGGGAGCGGGGGGTCCGGGAGGAGATGAACCGCTACGACCCCGACCCCTACCGATGGCTGATACAGCCCCAGGGGCTGGGAGTGGACGGCAGCGGCCGGCTGTGGGTCCAGAGCGGCTCAGCGGAGGGAACGGTGATGGACGTCTACTCACCGCAGGGAGAGCACCTTGCGGTGGTGCGCCTGGAGGGGATACTGGGACCCCACGGCGGCATGGGCATAGTGAAGGTGCAGTCCGACGCCATACTGGCGTGGTCGCTGCAGGCGGCCGACTACCCCAAGCTCTACGTCTACGGCCTTCCCGGGCTCTAGGGCCGGCTACTCGATCACCGCCAGGGTGTCGCCCGTCATCACCTTGCCCCCCTCCTCCACCGGAAGGGAGACCACCGTGCCGGAGCCGGGGGCCGGTATCTCGTTCTGCATCTTCATGGCCTCCAGGACGAGAAGGCCCTGGCCGGCCTCCACCTCGTCGCCCTCGGCCACCATCACCCTTACCACCAGCCCCGGCATGGGGGCGGTGATGTGGGCTTCGCCGGAGCCGGCCTCGTCCTCGGCGAGCTGCATGTACTCGTCGAAGACGCTGAAGGTAAAGACCTCGCCCTCCACCGATACCCGGTAGCTGCCCCCGCCCTCCCGCTCCACCTCCACGCTGTAGGAGCGGTTGTCCATCAGTATGGACATGTGGGCCGGGGAGAGCCTGGTGAGGCTGAGGCGGCGCTGGACCTCGTCCAGCAGCACCAGGTAGTGCTCCTCCAGCTCCCCGGCGTCCACCGTCCGGGGGTCCACGCGGAACCTGCGCTCACCACTTCGAACGATGAAGGCCATTGCCCATCCTCCCCCGGAGCTTCCACCTGCTGGAGACGGTGCTGCGCCCGAAGCGCACGCTCCTGGTCTCGGAGGCGACTATGGCCGCAGCCATGGCCGCCACCTCTATGTGCCTTTCGGTCCTGGGGTGCTCTATCTCCTCGACTATGCCCGTATCGTACTCGCCGGAGCGAAACCCCTCGTGGGCCAGGGCCTTGGCGTGGAAGGGAACCGTGGTGTGAATGCCGCGCACCCTGTACTCCATCAGCGCCCGTCGCATGCGTGCAATCGCCTCGGGGCGGTCCCGGCCCCACACCAGCAGCTTGGCGATGAGGGGGTCGTAGTAGAGGGTGACCTCCGAGCCCTCCTCCACCCCGGACTCCAGCCGCACTCCCGGCCCCGAGGGCTCCTCCAGCTCCACAATGGTCCCGGTGGAGGGCATGAAGCTCTCGGGGTCCTCGGCGCAGATCCTGCACTCGATGGCGGCTCCCCGCATCTCCACGTCCTCCTGGCGGAAGGACAGGGGCTCCCCGGCGGCAACCCTGATCTGCTCCTTGACTATGTCCAGGCCGGTGACCAGCTCGGTCACCGGGTGCTCCACCTGCAGGCGGGCGTTCACCTCGCAGAAGTAGTAGCCGCCCTCGGAGTCCACCAGAAACTCCACCGTGCCGGCGTTGTGGTAGTCCGAGGCCCTCACCGCCCTCTTGGCGGCCTCTCCCATCTCGGCTCGCAGCCCCCCGTCCAGGGCGCAGCTGGGGGACTCCTCGATGAGCTTCTGGAAACGCCGCTGCACCGAGCACTCCCTCTCGCCGAGGTGCACCACGTTGCCGTGGTGGTCGGCGATTATCTGTATCTCCACGTGCCGCGGCCGCTCCAGGTAGCGCTCCATGTACACGTCCGGGTCGTCGAAGGCCGCCGCCGCCTCGGCGGAGGCCTGCTCGAACCCGGCCCGGAGCTCTCCGGCCTCCCGGATGATCCGGACCCCCTTGCCGCCTCCGCCGGCCGCCGCCTTCAGCAGCACGGGCAGCCCGATGTCCGCCAGAGCCCTCTGCGCCTCCTCGGGGCTGGAGACCGGATCGGTGGTGCCGGGCACTATGGGGATCCCGGCCTCCACCGCCATCCTGCGGGCCCTGGTCTTGTTTCCCAGCAGGGCCATGGACTCCGCGGAGGGGCCGATGAAGGTGAGCCCCGCCTCCCGGCAGGCCCTGGGGAGGCGGGGGTTCTCCGCCAGGAAGCCGTAGCCGGGGTGGATGGCGTCGCAGCCGCTCCTGCGTGCGGTCTGCACTATCCCGTCTATCCTCAGGTAGCTTTCCAGGGAGGGCGCCGGGCCGATGCAGTAGGCCTCGTCGGCGTAGCGCACGTGCTTGCAGGCCCGGTCGATCTCGGAGTACACGGCCACCGACTGCAGCCCCATCTCCCGGCAGGCCCGGATGATCCGGAGGGCGATCTCGCCGCGGTTGGCCACCAGGATCTTGGACAGCCCGCTCACAGCGGCATGTTCCCGTGCTTGCGCTCCACCCGCCGCTCCAGCTTGGTGGACAGCGAGTCCAGCGCCGCCATCAGCCTGTCCCGGGTCTCGGCGGGCCTGATCACCTCGTCGATGTACCCGTGCTTCGCGGCGATGTAGGGGTTGTTGAAGGTATCCTCGTACTGCTCCACCAGCCTCTGCCGCTCGGCTTCGGGGTCGTCGGCCTTGGCCAGCTTCCGCCTGTGGAGGATCTTCACCGCCCCCTTCGCCCCCATCACGGCTATCTGGGCCGAGGGCCAGGCGAAGTTGAGATCCGCGCCTATCTGCTTGGAGTTCATGGCTATGTAGGCACCGCCGTAGGCCTTGCGGATCACCACCGTCACCCTGGGGACCGTGGCCTCGCAGAAGGCGTAGAGCAGCTTGGCCCCCTCCTTTATCACCCCGGTGTGCTCCTGGCTCACTCCGGGCAGGAAGCCGGGGGCGTCCTCCAGGACTACCAGGGGGATGTTGAAGGAGTCGCAGAACCGCACGAACCTGGCGCCCTTGGCCGACGAATGGGTGTCCAGGACGCCGGCCAGGTGGGCGGGCTGGTTGGCCACCACCCCCACCGTGCGGCCCCCCAGCCTTCCCAGCCCCACCACCAGGCTCCGGGCGTAGTCGGCGTGGACCTCCAGGAACGAGTCCCCGTCCATTATGCCCCCTATCACCTCCTTCATGTCGTAGGGGAGGGAGTCGTCGTCGGGGAGTATCCCCTCCAGCCTGTCGCCTCCGCCGACGCCACTCACCCTGCGCAGCAGGGAGCCCAGCTTCCCCCGCAGGCCCTTCCCCTCATTGTCCTCCAGGACCGGCGGGTCCTCCATGTTGTTCTGGGGAAGGTAGGTGAGCAGCTCACGCATCCTGCTGATGCACTGCTGCTCGGAGCTGCAGCGGAAGTGGGCCACGCCGCTTTTGGCGTTGTGGGCGACGGCGCCCCCCAGCTCCTCGAAGCTGACCTCCTCGTGGGTCACCTCCCTTATCACGTCCGGCCCGGTGAGGAACATGTAGCTGGACCCGTCCACCATGAAGACGAAGTCGGTAAGGGCCGGGGAGTAGACGGCCCCGCCGGCGCAGGGGCCCATGATGGCCGAGATCTGCGGTATGACCCCGGAGCCGCGGACGTTGTTGCGGAAGACCGTGCCGTAGCCGGCCAGGGAGTCGATGCCCTCCTGTATCCGGGCGCCTCCGGAGTCCTTGATGTTCACCATGGGGGCGCCGTTCTTCAGGGCCAGCTCCTGGGTGCGGGCGATCTTCTCGGCGAACTCCTTCGACAGCGACCCCCCCAGAACGGTGAAGTCCTCGGAGATCACGTACACCAGCCTGCCGTGCACTGTTCCGTAGCCGGTGACCACGCCGTCGCCCGGGAAGCGCTTCTTCTCCATTCCGAAATCGTGACAGCGGTGGGTGACGAACATTCCCAGCTCCCGGAAGGAATCCCTGTCCAAAAGCAGGTCCAGCCTCTCCCTGGCGGTGAGCCTCCCGGCCTCCCGCCGCTTCGCGATCTTCTTCTCCCCGCCTCCGAGCAGGGCCTCCCGCCGCAGGTCGTCGAGCCTGTCCATGGTGCTCCCCCCAGTTGGCGTTTTCCATACACATTGGATATGGCATGATGCGCCGGGCTTGCCAAGTACCGAAGGGACAGCGAGTAGGGGCTTCGACGGGCCCGGGAGGAAACGACAGGCCGGGCGCTACCGGCGCAGCACCACGACCTTCCTGGTCTCGGAGACGCCCCCGGCGTGCCGGGCGCAGAGGAGGTAGAGCCCGGTGGGCATGCGGAGGCCGTCCTCGCCGCGGGCGTCCCACACCAGCGTATGCTCACCCGCGGGCAGATGGCCCTCGAAGGCCACCTCCACCAGACGTCCGGACAGGTCGTACACCAGCAGCTCGGTCTGCCCGGCGTCCACCGTGACGTCCACGGAGACCGCCCCGAAGCGGGCGGGGTTGGGATAGGCGCAGGATAGGAGGAGCTGCCTCTCCCCCGGGGCTCCGCCGGAGTTGGACCAGCCGGGGGTGGGGCTGGCCAGCAGGCCCCACTCCTCCCCCCCGTCGGTGAGCCGTCCCATGGACCGGTCGGCGGGAATGGGCCCGAAGCTCCGGGAGTCCACCAGAACGGGATCGGATGCCAGCACGGCCCGCGGAGAGCCCCTGCCGCCGGCGGCCGGCTGCCGCCACAGGTACAGGCTGTCGCCCTCTCCGGAGATACGGAAGGGAAGGTGGAGCCCCTCCTGCCAGGGGTGGCCGTCGGCCCACACCAGCAGGAAGCCCTCCGCCGGAACCACGGTGCCCGGGGGGAACCGGTAGGTCTCGGGCAGCCGCGGGTCCTCCGACAGGTATGCCCAGCTGAGGTCGCAGTCGTAGCCGGAGCCGTTGTAGAGCTCCAGCCAGTCGTCGTACTCGCCGTAGGCGTCGGAGATGGTGGTGTCGTTCAGCGACTGCAGCTCGTTTATCACCAGGCCGTCCAGCACCTGGGGGAAGAACACAGCGCCCATGTCCGACCTGGTGCCGTCGGGGTCGCTAAGCTCCGGTGAGCCGGCGTCGATGCAGGGCGACTCCCAGGAGAGGCGGTAGTCGCCGGGGGCCCACTCTGCGAACAGGGGATCGCCGGCGATGTTGCCCTCCCCCGGCCAGGGCTCCCAGGCTCCGGTAAGGCTGTAGCTCACGCCTGCGGAGGACCCGTCCTCGAAGCTGAAGGCCTCTCCGTTGCCGTGGAGTATTGTGTTGAGGACGGTGGCCTCGCCGGGGCCGAAGCCCGAGGTCTTCACATAGGTCCTGACGCCGATGTCGCAGCCGGAGATGGTGCAGTTCCCGATCTCGGCGTGGGAGTCGTCCTTCACCGCCACGCCAGTGGGGCAGTCGGTTATGACGTTGCCCTCCAGGACCGCCTCCGAAGGCTGTCCGCCCCCGGTGCCCACCCCGATGGAGAAGCCCTTGTCCATGGCACCCTCCAGCCGGTTGTCCACGGCCACCACGCTGCTGTTGTTCATGTCGATGCAGTCATCCTGCATGTTGTAGACGTGGCAGCCCGAGACCGTGTACTCTCCGGAGAGGCAGTTCTGGAACTCGATGCCGTCCTGTGAGGACCAGGGCGAGCTGGTCAGGTTGCCGAACTTGCTCGCCGTTATGGAAGCGGACTCGCCGGAGTCCATGAAGAACAGCTCGCCGCGGTTGTCCCCGGTGAGGTCGCAGCTGTCCATAACCACGGTGCCCCCCTGCATGCTCACGCATCGCATGTTGTTGCGAAATGCGCAGCCGATCAGCGTCAGCTCCGAGTCCACCGACCGCAGGCTGGCGCCGGAGGAGCCGAACCCCTCCGACCCCGAGAAGGAGGTATGGAAGAACGATGCGTCGGCGCCCTGCAGCCCCACCCCGGCCCATGGCTGCGAGACGTTGTCCGGCCGGAAGCTCACCGAGTCGGCCGCCGAGCCCAGGCACTCGATCCGCCCCAGGCATTCCAGGCCCACCCCGGAAGCAAAGCGCAGCTCCACGCCGGCGTTCACCTGCAGCGTGGCGCCGTCGGGTACCAGGAGGTCGCCGCTGACGTAGTAGGGCGACCCCTCCGCGTCCAGTACCGTGTGCCCCTCCAGGGTCCCCGACAGCTCCGACCAGGAGTCAAGCACGGTGAAGGGGTTGTAGCGGTCGTATCCCTCGGCGTAGCGCCACCAGTAGCCTCCGCCGCCCTCCACCTTCCAGACGTAACTCCCGGGGTCGAGGCCCTGGAAGGTCCAGCAGGTGTCCTCCAGCTCCACGAACCTGCAGGTGTCCAGGGGCCAGCCCTCCTCCGTATAGAGCAGCAGATGGTATTGCACATCCGGGGAGGAAGGGTCGTAGCAGGCCTCCCAGCTGACGAACTTCTCCCCCAGGGAGACCGTGTCGCCGCAGTGGGCCCGGAAGGAGCGCGGCTCCTCGACGTACATCCCGTCCAGAGCCTCCACCCTGGCCTGGATGACGCTGTCCCGCATGGAAGCAACCGCATCGTGGAACTCCGCCGGCGTGAGGTCGTCGCAGGTGTCGGCCTCCACCGAGGGAGTGATGGCGGTCTCCAGGGAGTCTATCACGGGGGTGATCAGCCCCGAGGTGAGCAGCGAGCCGGCCACGGCGTCGACCCTGGCGAAGAACGCCTCCGCCAGGACGGGGTTGAGCACCACCTTCTCCAGTACCGGGTTGTCGTGCCAGAAGTTGTTGACGCTGCGGGTGTAGGGCCGGGTTACCCAGTCGCCCCACAGCTTGTCCACGTCCCAGGCCAGCATGGTCCACAGCCCGGTGCCCCTGATGTCGCGGTATACGTAGTAGTTGTGGTAGTAGGTGCTGTAGTTCATGGTGAGGGCGTTCACCGCCAGTATGGTCATCAGACGGTCCATGTCGAAGACCTGGCCCATGGTCTGGTGCAGCTGTTCGGGGTCGGCCCCGTCGAGCCAGTCTATCAGCCCGTAGAGGTCGGTCCAGTTCTCGCTCTCGTTGGCCTTCTTCTCCCACCAGGCCGGGACGTCGTCGTACCTGCTGAGGCAGGCGCCGTCCACCGCGGCCTTGTAGAGGTTGCCGTCGGGGTCCATGCCCCGGTCGGACAGGAACTGCTCGTCCACCGGCTCCAGCCGCACGTAGAGGCCTATGTACGCGTCGTTGACGTACAACTCGGCATGGTCCACGTCGAAGCAGGGGTAGTCCAGCTGCCGCATGATCCAGGAGTAGAGCCAGGCGTGCATGTAGGTGGGGTCCATGTACTCGCCGTTGAAGTTCCACTTGGTCCTCCCCGCCAGCGGCTGGCCGTCTGCGAAGGTGATCCGGTAG
>JAWLEP010000017.1:48358-61637 GCA_041686025.1 Candidatus Fermentibacteraceae bacterium | reverse complement strand
GTGGTGGAGGCGGCGGGAATCGAACCCGCGTCCGGGGACGGGGACGGCACAGTCACTACATGCTTAGGCCTGCGTTGCGTTTCCCCCCGGGTCGGCCCAGACCCGCCTCTCCGGGAGTAGTCGCCCTTGAATCTCGCCGGTACACCTGACGACTGGGCTTTCCGGCCAGCCTCCCTTATGGCGCCCGACCCCCGGCCGGAAGGCACCTCCGGGGCGGACGGCCGCTCCCTTAGGAGCGGCAGTTTGCCGTTTTATGCGGCAGTTGTGTTGTTCCGCGTGTTTTACGAGGCCGCGGACCTCGGCATGCGACCATGCGGCCACTTCCGAACCCGTCGAGACCAAATCGCCCCCACGGTCGGATGTGAATCCTAAGCGGCGGGGCTCTCGCCTGTCAACCGCTCACTTGCACAATGCCAATGGGCGGGAGGGAGTTCCCGCGCGTCTCAGGCTTGCAGCGGGAGGTTGCATGGGTTATCTTCCCGGCTCGAGTTCAATTGGCAGCGGACAGGGGGAACAGCATGGCAAGGCGTTGCGACATCTGCGGAAAGTCCCCTTCAATCGGGAACAAGGTCAGCCATTCCGAGAAGAAGACCAAGCATACCTGGAATCCCAACCTGCAGAGGGTACGGGCCCTGGTGGACGGCAAGGTCAAGAGGCTCAGGGTCTGCACCAGCTGCATAAGGGCGGGGAAGGTCCGGAAGGCTCACTAGAAGCGGGGCTTAGGGAGTTCTGGGGCCGGCGCTCTGCGCCGGCCTTTTCCTATTCGGCGTCCTCCTCCTGCTCTTCGGAGGACTCCGCCTCCCGCTTCTTTATGCGGGTCTGGTTGGCCGACACCGCCAGCTGCAGCTCCCGCGCCAGCCTGGTGTAGCCGAAGCCCATGTTCAGGAAGTCCCACTGGAACGGGCTGCCGGGCTTGAGGTCGTGGAAGATCCAGTTGATGTTGATCCCCGCCTCGCCGAAGGCCGTGTTCCAGCCCACTCCCGTCAGACGGACCTCCAGGGCCTTGGAAACCCTGTGGTCGCCCCTGGCCAGAAGGCCGATGATGTGAGCGTCGCGGGGGCTGAAGTACTCGGTCTTCACCCCCTCGATGTCATCCAGCAGCGGCTCGATCTCGGAGCTGGCTATCCGCAGCTTGCGGGGACTGGTCATGGCCGTCCACTGGAATGCGGTCCAGGGCCGGGGGATGAAGGGTGTGATGTAGACGCTGATGGGAAGGTCGGTGATCTCCCTGGCGGCGGCCACCAGCTCGGGTATGGCCCTGCGGTCCTCGGCTGTCTCGAAGGGCAGCCCGATCATGAAGTAGAGCCTTATGCGTTCGGTCTTTTCGCCCGCCGACTCGATCCGCCGCAGTACGGTGGCGTTGTCCAGGTTCTTGCCTATTACGCGGCGCAGGCTGTCGGAACCGGTCTCGGGGGCGATCACCAGCGTATCCGAGGAGTAGTCCTGGGGGAGGTTCCTCAGCTGGCCGAGGTCCTCGGGACGAAGGGAGCCCGTGATGACCGAGTGGCCCTTTCTGCGCGCGTAGTCCACTATGTCCTCGTACATGGCGTGGTCCTCCGGAGCACAGCCCAGCAGGCCTATGGTGGAGGGGCCCTCCAGGTCGTCCATGGCCTCCTGCAGGTCCTCCAGCCTCTTCTCCCGGTAGGGCAGGTAGATGTAGCCCCCCATGCAGAAACGGCAGTTGAACGGGCAGCCCCGGGCGATCTCCAGCATCATCACCGGGCCCAGGTCGCTCTGCGGGGCGAAGACGCAGGTGCGCGTGCCGATGGTGTCCGCCCCCGCCCACTGGCGCATGATGGTGGTCTTCACGTCACGGTAGCCGTGGTGGGAAGGCACGTAGATGCCGGGAAGCTGGGCTATCCAGCGGAGTATCTTGCGCTTGGACGCTCCCTGGGCACCCAGGCTCTTGATGGTGTCCAGCACCGGCCCCAGCGCGGGCTCGGTCTCGCCCACTATGAAGGCGTCCAGGAAGGGGGCCAGGGGCAGGGGGTTGGCTGTCACCGTGATCCCCGTGCCTATCAGGAGCGGCCAGCGTCGCTGCCGCCTCTCGCCCCATATCTCCAGCCCCGAGAGCTGCATCATCTGCAGCACGTACTCGTAGTCGCTCTCGTGGCCTATGTGGAAGACGATCAGATCCGACCGCTCGATGGGGCTTCCCGAGTCGAGGGTCACGAAGGACCTCTCCGACCGCTTGCGCCAGTTGAGCTCGTCCTTCTCGGGGAAGAAGGCCCGCTCGCACCTGGTATCCGGCCAGCGCGACAGGTGGCCCAGTATGCTCTGGTACTCGATGGAGGCCATGCCCTGGCTGTAGACCTTGGGAGAGGCCAGCACGGTCTCGAAGACGCCCTCCTCGTTGCGCTGCTGCAGGCAGCGCTCGCTGTCCAGGATGGCACGCCTGCGTGCGTCGTACTTCTTCTGCGCCGAGCCTCGACTCATATGATCAGACCGCCCGTTGCTGTTAAGGTGAATTCCCCGGTAATATATGGGCGAGGGCGCCTGCCGGGCAAATCAGATCCGTATTCTCTTGGGCAGCACTTGCTTGCCTAGTCGATAGTCCTCCTCAGGAATGTGGGCAGCTTGGTGCGCTGAGGATCGATCCGGGGATTGCGCGACTGCGCCCTGCCGGGGACCTTCTCGTGCTCCCTGCCGGACTGTCCGCGGGCGAAGGGATACTCGTCCTCCTCCTCGTCGCTGCCCAGCTGGATCTCCTCCGGCTCCGTGATGCCGGTCTCGCCGAACCCGGTGGCGATCACCGTCACCTTTATCTCCTCGTCGACGCTGTCGCTTACGCTGGTTCCTATGAACACGTTGGCCTGGCTGCCCACCACTCCCGTGATGGTCTCCATGGCCTCGGTGAACTCGTTGAACCTGATGTCTCCGGAGGACTGTATGCTCACCAGCAGGGCGCGGGCGCCCTCGATGGAGACGCTGTCCAGCAGCGGGCTGGAGATGGCCTCCCTGGCGGCCTCCGAGGCCCGGCTCTCGCCCTTTGCCCGGCCGCTGCCCATCATGGCCCCGCCGCCCTGGGTGATGACGTTCTTCACGTCCTGGAAGTCCAGGTTGATGTCGCCGGGGGAGGAGATCAGGCTGGAGATGCCCTCCACGGCGTTCATCAGGACCATGTTGGCCATGTCGAACACCTCGGTCATCCTGGCGTCGGGATCGGCCAGGGCCTTGAGCCTGTCGTTGGGTATCACGATCAGGGTGTCCACCTCCCGGCGGAGCATCTCCACCCCGTCCTCGGCCTTTGCCGCCCTGGGAGCCCCCTCGAACTCGAAGGGCCTGGTGATAACGCCTACGGTTATGGCGCCCACGTCCCGGGCCACCCGGGCGACTATGGGGGCGGCGCCGGTGCCGGTCCCCCCGCCCATGCCGGCGGCCACGAAGACCATGTGGGCCCCCTGCAGGGCCTCCTCGATCTCCTTGAGGCTCTCCTCCGCGGCCTGCTCGCCAACCTCGAGGACGCCCCCTGCGCCCAGACCGCCGGTAAGCCGGGGCCCGATCTGGACCCGCTGGTCGGCCAGGCACTTCTCCAGGGCCTGCACGTCGGTGTTGATGGCAACGTACTCCACACCCGAGAGGTTGGAGCTTATCATCCTGTTGATGGCGTTGCAGCCGCAGCCGCCCACTCCGATTACCTTGAGGACCGCCCTGCCTTCGGCGTCCTCTCCGATCTCTCTTAGCTCTATTACAGCCATATCCTCCTCCTGTCACCGGACCTTTCCGAAAAGGTCCCTGAGCTTCTCAACTATCTCCCCCACGATTCGCTTTCCGCATATTCCGTTCTCCCCATCGCCGGACATCGCCAGCGGAAGCAGCCCGCTGGCGGTTGAGTACTCCGGTGAGGCCACCAGGTCGGTGGCGATCCGGAAGCTGTCCGGCCTGCCCAGCTCGACGCCCAGCCCGGTCACGTCCCCCGCCGTCTCCCGGGCTCCCAGCATCCTGGAGCAGCCGCCGGTGAGGACCATTCCCGCCGGAAGGTCCTCGGGACGGAACCCCGCCCTGGCCAGCTCGTCGGCCACAGCCTCCATGATCTCTACGTACCTGTCGATGACTATCTGCGACACAACGGAATGGGTTACGGTGAAGGTGCCCCGGCCTCCCAGCCGCGATACCTTCATCGTCTTGTTGGGGTCCACCTTCGAAGAGGCGGCCGCAGCCCACTCCCTCTTGATCTCCTCGGCGTTCTCCCGGGATATCCTCAGGGCCTGGAGGTCGCCCGTGATCAGGTCCCCACCCATGGGTATCACCGCCAGATGGGCCAGGCTGCCGTCGCGGAACACGGCCAGGTCGGTGGTGCCGGCGCCCATGTCCACGGCGGCCACTCCCACCTCCATCTCGTCGTCGGTGAGCACGGCCCTGCCGCTGGCCACCGCGGCCGGGATCATGCCGGCCACCTCCCTGCCCGCCTCCTCCACGCAGCTCACCAGGTTGTCCACCGCGACCCTGTCGGCGATCACGGTGTAGATCCTGGCGCTGATCTGCTCGGCTTTCAGGCCCAGCGGGGGCTGCCGCAGCCTCTCGAAGCTGTCGGCTGCGTAGTCCCTCCGGACCGTGTCCAGCACGATGCAGCCGGGGGGCAGGCTCACCGCCCGCGCCGCCTCCTCGGCGCGCTGGACGTCCTCGTCGGAGACCACGGAGGGCCCTCCCTCGTTCCGGCTGCCCACGCTTACCGAGCCGCGGCCGGCGAATCCCCGCACGTGCTCCCCGCTGATGGAGATGTAGACGCTGTCTATGCTCCAGGGCAGCACCAGCTCGGCCTGCTCGATGGCCCTCTCCACGGTCTCCGAGACCTGCTGGAGGTTCACCACCAGCCCGTGTCTGGCTCCGTCCCGCATGGCGGCCTCGCCCACCGAGCTGATCACCAGCTCGCCGTCGTCGTCCAGCTCCGCCACTACGCAGGTTACCTTGGAGGTCCCGATGTCCAGGCCCGCCAGCATGCTGTCCGTCATCCCGATCGTTCCTCCCTGCGGCTTCTCACAACGGCCTGGCCCCTGTAACGCATGTCCACCGTGCACCATCTTCCGGTGAGGAGAGCACCCCGCGGTATGCTCCTGAACAGCCCCCAGCGAAGCGGCAGCCGGGCCGAGCCCAGCAGCACGCGGCACTCGCCGGTGAGGAAGCTCACCCCCCTGGGGCCCAGCTCGATTCCCTCCACGCCGGCCGGGGTCCCTGCGGAGCTCACGTAGTCCAGCAGGCGCAGCAGGTCGTCCCGGGCGTATCCCGCCTCCAGGGCGATCAGGGGAAGGCTGTCGGCGACGAAGGTCGCCGGAAGGGGGTTCCCTCCGGCGTCCACGGCGGTGCGTCCGCCGGTGTCCGCCAGGACGGCCACCGGCCGCGCCAGGGACACCTCTACCGCTATGGACTGCGGCCAGCTTCGGCCCACCTCTGCGGAGTCAACCAGCGACAGCTCCTCCAGGTCGCGGCGTATGGAGGGCAGGTCGATGCTTCCCAGGGGGGTGCCGAAGTAGGGCCGCAGCGTGCGGGCCACCATGGCGGAGTCCACCGGCCTGATGCCCCGGACCCGGGCCTCCCCCAGGTCGAACCAGTCGTCCCTCTCGGCCATCCTGTAGCCCAGGGCCCCCACAGTGGCGGCCATGGACAGCGCCAGAAGGATCCACATCGCCTTTCTCATGACTCCTCCTCCACCAGCCGCCTGGCGGCCCGGTCCACGGTCCCCGCTCCCATGAAGACCACGGTTCCCGCCTCCAGCCCGGAAAGGCAGCGGCCCAGCTCCGAGGTGGCGCAGCGGGTGGAGGTGCCGCCGGCGCGGACGCAGGCGGTGTGCACCAGCTGGGAGGTCACCCCGGGAATCGGGGCCTCCCGCGCCGGGTAGACGGGGAGGACCACGGTCCAGTCGGCGGCGGCCAGGGCGGCGCCCATCTCCCTGTGCAGCAGACGTGTGCGGCTGTAGAGGTGCGGCTGGAACACCACGCCCAGCCCGCCGCCGGAGACCCTCCTCAGGGCGGCCAGGGCGGCGCCGATCTCGTCGGGGTGGTGCGCGTAGTCCGATACCGCCACCGCTCCGTGCAGCTTTCCTATCCGCTCCAGCCTGCGGCTCACTCCCGGGTAGTCCTCCAGGGCCTGCACCACCTGCGAGACGTCGGCCCCCATCTCCCTGCACAGGGCCGCAGCCGAGGCCACGTTCTCCAGGTTGTGCAGCCCGGGCTGGGGAAGCCTCCCGCGCACGCCGGCCACGGAGTACCGCTCCCCCCAGCCATCGGTCCCCAGGCTCTCGGCGAAGACCTCGCCCTCCGGGCCGGTGGTCACCACCCTGCGGCCCAGCCTCTCGGCCCACCTGGCCATTCCCCTCAGCCGGCGGGGCACGATCACCGACCCGCCGGGAGGGGTCAGCTCCAGGAAGAACTCGAAGGCCGCCTCCAGGCGCTCCAGCGACCCGTAGCACTCCAGGTGCTCGGCGGCGAATCCGGTGACCAGAGCCCAGGTGGGCCGGAGCCGGAGGAACGCCCTGTCGTACTCGTCTGCCTCCACCACCACCGGCCCCGAGCCCGGGCGGTAGTTGCCGCGCCAGGCGGGGACCTGCCCCCCCACCATCACGGTGGGGTCCAGCCCGCAGGCCGACAGGGCCCAGCCGGCCATGGACGCGGTGGTGGTCTTGCCGTGGGCGCCGGCAACCGCCGCCAGCGGAGAGCCCTCGGTGAGCTCCGCCAGGGCCTCGCTCCTGCGGAGGGCGGGGATGCCCATGCGCGTCGCCGCCAGCAGCTCCGGGCAGTCCGGGGGAACGGCCGCGCTATAGACCAGCCTGTCGGCTCCCTCCAGGTGCTCGGGGCTGTGGCCCATGGCCACCGGTATGCCCTCCTCCCGCAGCATCCGGACCACGGGACCGGGGCTGAGGTCGCATCCGGTGACGGTCCAGCCGGAATGGGCGTACCAGCGGGCCAGGCCGCTCATGCCGGCTCCTCCGGCCCCCATGACGTGAACGGTGCTCACAGCCCACCGCCTTCCCCGGCGGTCTCCAGCAGGCGGCGGGCTATGGCGTAGGCGGGGTTCTCCGGCATCAGCCCCGCCAGGGCCGTGCTCATGCCCCTGCGTCTCTCCGGCTCTTCCAGAAGGGACTCCACCAGGGGCCAGAGGGACTTCCCGGCGACGTCCTGGTCCAGCATCACGGCCCCTCCGGCGCTCTCCAGCTCCCCGGCGTTTCCCCGCTGGTGGTCGCCGGCGGCATAGGGGTAGGGGACCAGAACAGACGGCAGACGGAACCAGCAGAGCTCGGCGGTGGTCATGGCCCCGGCCCTGGCCACTGCCAGGTCCGCGGCCGAGTAGAGGGCCGAGGGGTCGTCGGCGAAGGCCACCACCCTGATGCCCCGCCTCTCTCCAGCTTCCTTCCGTACCCGCAGCAGGTCGGTCTCACCGCACTGCAGGATCACGAAGACCTCCTCCGGCGCCCGCAGGGCCAGGTCGTTGAGGGCCCTGGCGCCCTGGCTCCCGCCCAGGAACAGCACCGCGGGCCGGTCCATGGGTATCCCCAGCGTTCTCCTGGCCTCCAGCGGGTTCATCCTGGACAGGGAGGGACGCACCGGATTGCCCGCCCGCTCCACCGTACCGGACAGTCCGGCCCTTCCGGCGCCAAAGCCCGTAAGGGTGAGGTCGGCAAAGCGGGAGGCCAGCCTGTTGGACCTTCCGGCAACGGTGTTCGACTCGTGAAGCACCGCGGGAATGCCCAGCGTCCTGGCCGCCACCATGGCGTAGAAGGAGGAGTATCCTCCGGTGCCCAGAAGGACGTCTGCAGCCCCGGCGCGGAGTATCCCCCGCACCAGGCGGAGGGTGGAGAGGGCCCTGAAGGGAAGAAGGAGGCTTCGGGGGCCGCCCCTGTCGATCCTGGGGGAGTCTATGTAGTAGACGCGCTCTCCCAGGGGCGCGTACATGCGCCTGTCCACCGTCCGGCAGGTGGCGATGAAGCGGGCGTCCACGTCCCCCAGCTCCTCCATGGCGGAGGCCACGGCCAGGGCCGGGCTGATGTGGCCCCCGGTGCCCCCCGCAGCGAAGAAAGCCCTGATCATCTGCCCACCTCCCTGGAGATTCGGGCCAGGAAGCCGATGGAGGCCAGCGTGACTATCACGTTCGTGCCCCCCCAGGAGATCAGGGGCAGGGGGGTACCCGTGGGGGGCAGCAGCCTGGTCACCACGCCTGCGTGGATCAGGGCACCCATGGCGATGGAGGCGGTGAGGCCCCCCGCGGCGATCTGGCCGAAGGCGCTGTCCGCCGCCTGCGCTATCCGCCAGCCGGAGAGGCACAGCAGCAGGAGCAGGCCGGTTATCAGGGAGGTCCCCATGAAGCCCAGCTCCTCACCCACCACGGCCAGGACGAAGTCCGAGAAGGGCTCCGGCAGGTAGCCCATCTGCTGCCTGCCGCGGCCCAGCCCCCGGCCGCGCAGGCCGCCGCTGCCCAGGGCAATGATGGACTGGTTCGACTGCCAGTTGGTCCCCTCGACGTTCTGCTCGGGGTTCCGGAATCCCATAAGACGCTCCCGGCGGTACTCCGATGAGAGCACGGCGGCAGCGCCCAGGGCCACCAGAAGGGCCAGCAGAAGGGCGATGTGGCCCAGCCTTGCTTCCGCCAGATAGGCAACGACTATCATGACGACCGTAAGGTATGCCGCACCCGCGAAGTCGGGCTGAAGCAGCATCAGGCCGGCGGGAAAGAGCCCCAGGGAGCAGAGCACCAGGAAGCCGCGGCCGCTGCGGGGCCGGAGCCTGCTGCCGGTAACCAGCGAAGCCACGAACATGATCAGCGAGAAGCGGACCAGGTCGGCGGGCATCAGGCTCACCGGGCCCAGGAAGATCCACCTGCTGGAGCCCTTCACCGCCGGTGCCAGGGGGAAGTCCGGGATCACCGTCATCACCAGCATCAGCAGGCTGGCGCCGTAGAGCACGGGCGCGGCCAGTATCCAGGCCCTCCTGGGCATGGCGTAGGCGGCGGCGGCGCAGAGGAGGCCGGCGGCCAGCCTCACCAGGTACCGCACCAGGTAGTGGTAGCTGCCGCCGTCGGCGTAGTCCTGCATGGAGGCGAAGGAGCTGGCGGTGTACACCGCCATTACCCCCAGTATCAGCAGGGCGGCCGTGGTGGTGAGCAGCATGCCGGTGGGGGCCTTCCGCGCGGCGCTCATGACAGGGCCTCCACCAGGCGGCGGAAGTGGTCTCCCCGCTCCTCGAAGTTCTCGTACTGGTCGAAGCTGGCGCAGCCCGGAGAGAGGAGGACGGTGTCCCCGCTTCGGGCCAGGCTCCGGGCGCGGCCCACGGCGGCATCCAGGTCCGGAAGCCGTTCCACGGTGATCCCGTCACTCCAGGCCTCGGCCAGCATCCCCGCGGCCTCGCCTATGGTCAGCACTGCCCTGGCCCGGGAGCGGACGGCTTCCCGGAGCCCGCCGTAGTCGCCCTCCTTGGGCCTGCCGCCTGCTATCAGGACCAGGGGGCCGGGCTCCGCCTCCAGGGCGACCCGGAGGGAGTCGATGTTGGTGGACTTGGAGTCGTTGACGTACCTCACGCCCCCCAGCCTCCTGACCTCCTCCAGCCGGTGCGGCACTCCGGGGAAGGTGCGCAGACCCTCCAGCATGCGCTGGCCGGAGACTCCCAGGGCCCTGGCAATTGAGGCTACCGCCAGGGCGTTGGCGGTGTTGTGGGCTCCGGGCAGGGAGAGCTCCTCCACCGGCAGCAGGGGGCTGACCCCGCCGGCCCAGGCCAGCTGCAGGCTTCCCTCCCGCACGAAGGCCCCGGTTTCCACCGGCCGCCGGAGGCTGAAGTACATCTCCATTCCCTCGGTGAGGCCTATGAGGCTCACCAGCTGCGGGTCGTCGGCGTTGAGCACCAGGAAGTCCTCGGGGCTCTGGTTCATGAATATCCTGGCCTTGGCGCCGCGGTAGCCGTCCATGTCCCCGTGGCGGCTGAGGTGGTCGGGGGTGAGGTTCAGCACTGCCGCCACCTTCGGCCGGAAGGTCCGTATGGTCTCCAGCTGGTAGCTGCTGACCTCCAGGACGTAGACCCCGGCATCCGGCCTCTCCAGGACGGCCCGGGAGAACGGGTAGCCCATGTTTCCCGCCACGCAGGCGTTCAGGCCCGCCTTCCGCAGGAGGTGGCCCAGCCACTCCACCGTGGTGGTCTTGCCGTTGGAACCGGTGACCGCGGCCACGGTGGCCGATGTGAACAGGCTGGCCAGCTCCACCTCCCCGGTAACCGGTATTCCCAGCTCCCTGGCCCGTGAGGGCAGCTGCGCGGCCGGAGGCACCCCCGGGCTCAGCACCAGGCCGTCCAGCTCCTCGAGGTCCAGGGCTTTGGTGTCGCCCAGCACGTGGCGCCGGCAGTCGGGGCAGGGGGGGCAGTCGGGGGAATCGTCTATGCCCACCACCGCAAAGCCGCGCCGGCTCAGGAGGGCGGCGGCGGCGCGGCCGCTCCTTCCCAGCCCCAGCACGCCCACGGTCTTTCCGGAGCCGTCCAGCCAGTAGCTCATGGGCCCTCCCCTTCCGCGGGCCCGGCGAGCCTCTCCCTGATCAGGTCCACCGCCCGCTCCAGCCGCAGGCTGCGACTGGCCTTCACCAGAACGGTCCCTCCCGGCTCCAGGGCGTCCACGGCCAGCTCCACCGCGTGCCTCCAGTCCCGGGCCGCCACGGTATCGGTCACCCGCGCCTCCCCGGCCAGGGAGGAGAACAGACCGCCAACCAGGACTATCCTGCGCAGACCCAGGCCGTCGGCGAACGCCAGCACCCGGCGATGGAGCTCGCGGGCCCTCTCCCCCAGCTCCAGCATGTCGCCCAGGATGGCCACGCCCCGGCCTCCGGGCATATCCGCCAGGGCCCTCAGGCAGGCCTCCGCCGAGTCGGGGTTGGAGTTGTAGCTCTCGTCCATGACCCGGAAGGGTCCCGCCTGCAGCAGGGCCGACCTGCCGGCCATTCCCCGGTAGCCGCCGATGGCCTCCAGGGCCGTTTCCGGGGGTACCCCCATCATCTCCGCCGCGGTAACGGCCACCAGGGTGTTGTCCAGGTTGTGCCGTCCCGGGATGGCCAGCCTCACAGGGTGCCCTCCGGGCTGGATGCACGTACCCTCCGGACACTCCTCCAGCCACCGGTCCCCGCCGGGGCCCACCCTCACCGCCTCCAGGCCCGCGGCCTCCGCAGCCCTGTCCAGTATCTCCTCGCCCCGGGGTATCACGCAGAAGCCGCCGGGGGCGGTCCCCTCCAGCAGCTCCGCCTTGGCCCTGGCCACACCCTCCCGGGAGCCCAGGTACTCCACATGGGCCAGTCCGATGTTGGTTATCACCGAGTCGGTGGGACGGGCCACCCGGCAGAGCTGTCGAAGCTCTCCGGCGTGGTTCATTCCCAGCTCCAGCACCACCACCTCCGGCCGGCCGGAGACGTTCAGCAGCGTCAGGGGGAGGCCCAGCTGGTTGTTGCGGTTGCCCTCCGTGGCCGCCACACTGAACCGGGTGGACAGCGCCAGCTCCAGCAGCCTCCTGGTGGTGGTCTTCCCCGAGCTGCCCGAAAGGCCGACCACCGGCACCGATATCCTGTCCCGGGCCCATCCCCCAGCCTTCAGAAGCGCCGCCTCCACGTCCTCCACCAGTATCGCCGGGCCCCGGCCCGGGTCGCGGCTCACCACTACCGAGCCCCCGGCGTCCAGTACGTCATCGACGTATCGGTGCCCGTCGGTTCTCTCGCCGGCCAGGGCGAAGAACAGCGACCCGCTGCCGGCCTCCCGGGAGTCGATGACGGCCCTGTCCGCGGCGAGGCCCTCCGGGCCCAGGTAGCTGCCGCCCACGTGCCCGGCCAGGGCCCCGAGGGGAATCTCAGCCATTCCGCCCCCCCGCTATGGCCCGCCTGGCTTCCTCGCGGTCGTCGAAGTGGACCCTCTCGGTGCCCAGTATCTGATAGTCCTCGTGACCCTTGCCCGCGATCACCACCACGTCGCCCGCCCGGGCCAGGCTCACCGCCAGCCGTATGGCGGCCCTGCGGTCTGGCTCCACGTGGAGCCCGCTCTCTCTGTCCACACCCTCCAGGATCTCCCGGATGATGACCCCCGGCTCCTCGGTGCGGGGGTTGTCGCTGGTGACCACCAGAACGTCCGCCAGCCTGTCGGCGATGGCCCCCATCCTGGGCCTCTTGCGGCGGTCCCGGTCACCCCCGGCTCCGAAGACGGCTATCACCCGGCCCCTGCTCATCTCCCCCGCCTGCTGCAGAACCTTCTCCAGGGCGTCGGGGGTATGGGCGTAGTCCACGGCCACCAGGAAGTCCTGCCCCTCGTCCACCGCCTCCAGCCTTCCCGGTACCCCGCCGAAGCCCTCCAGCCCGGCGGCGGCATCCGCCAGGTCCAGGCCCAGCCTGTGGGCGGCCGCCAGGGCGCCGGCGCTGTTGTAGACGTTCACGCTGCCGCTCACCGGGACCCTTACCTCCACGCTCCGGCCTCCGTGGGAGAGCGTGTAGGAGATGCTGCCGAGGCCCACCTCCATGTCCGATATCCGGTAGTCGTCGCCGGGGGAGTCCCCGAAGGTCGCCGCGCCCTCCACATCGGGTGCCCCGGGGGCGTAGGTACCCACCACGGCGCTTCCATCCGGCTTGAGGAGGTCGAATATCCGCAGCTTGGTGCGCAGGTACTCCTCCATGTCCGCGTGGAAGTCCAGATGGTCCTGCGAGATGTTGGTGAACACCGCCACGTCCAGCCGGACCATGTCCACCCGCGAGAGGGCCAGAGCGTGGCTGGAGACCTCCATCACGCAGGCCCCGCAGCCGCAGTCGACCATCTCGCGGAGAAGACGGGCCAGCACATGGGACTCGGGAGTGGTCACCGGAGCTGGAAGGGTCCGTTCCCCGATCCTGTATCCGATGGTTCCCAGCACCCCCGCCCGGACCCCGGTCCCCTCCAGGATCGCCGCCAGCATCATGGCGGTGGAGGTCTTGCCGTTGGTGCCCGTTATGCCCACCATGGTCATCTTCTCCCATGGCCTGCGGTAGAGGTTGGAGGCCGCCCTGGCCAGAAGCCGCCTGTTGTCGCCTGCGGGGTTGAGGATGACACGGGGGCCCTCCTCGCCCCGCCGCTCCGCCACGCAGGCGCAGGCGCCCGCCTCCAGTGCCCGCCGGATGAACAGATGACCGTCGGTCCGAAAGCCCCTGACGGCTACGAAGAGAGACCCCTCCCCGACCTCCCGGGAGTCGTTGGTTATGTGGGTCACCTCGGTGGCAGCCAGGCCCGGCGGCACCTTCGCCCCCGTTCCCTCCAGCACCCGAGCCAGCCTCATCGGCCTGCCTCCGCCGCCAGATGCGTGCTGTCGCTGC
>JAWLEP010000017.1:30520-48258 GCA_041686025.1 Candidatus Fermentibacteraceae bacterium | reverse complement strand
GGTTCATGTCCAGGGCTCCGTTGTCGCAGCGCACCGGGTAGCTGGCCATGGCCAGCACGTCCCCGCAGGTGGGGTCCACCATCACCACCGCGCCCCAGCTGCTCCTGCTGCTGTTCACGGCCTGCCGGAGGTACTCCATGGACAGCGCCTGCAGCCGGGAGTCTATGGTGAGCATCAGGTCCAGCCCGTCCCGGGGGGGCCTGTTCTCGGCCTCGGGCACCGTCATGCAGACGTCCGACCGGCCGCTGTACTGGACGTAGCGCACCCCGTCGCTGCCGGCGAGGAGCGATCCCCTGCTGCTCTCCAGCCCTTCGGCGTGGTCGGCGCTGTACCTGCCCACGATGGATGCGGCGATGTCCCCCAGCGGGTAGGTCCTGCGGGACCCCACCGTCCAGTTCACGCCGGTGGGCAGGCCCTCGGCTATGAAGGCCGCCGCGCTGTCGTAGGGGACGTCCCTGGCCAGTATCTGGTTGACCCCCCGCCGCTGCAGGGGACGGCTGACGCCGGCATACCCCCCCAGGCGGCCCACCAGCGAGTCCACCCGGGCCTGCCCGCCCTCCTCCACGCTGGGCCAGTAGACCTCGAAGGTGACCACGGCCCTGTTGCCCGCCATCAGGGTCCCGTTGCGGTCGAATATCTTGCCGCGGCGGGCCTCCTCCTCCACCCGGTGGGTGTGCTGCCGCTCCGCCTTCCGCAGGTATCTGGTGTGCTGCAGCACCTGGATCTGCCCCAGCCTGGCCAGAACCGCACCGAAAAGCAGGACGGTGAGGAAGGAGGCCAGCTTGGCCCTGGCCACCCTGCGGGACATGGAATGGCCCAGCCTAGCTCCCACCGGTCACCTCCCCCGGGCCTACCTCCACCAGTCCCACCCTCTCCAGGGGCAGCGGCTCCAGGCCCAGCCTGGAGGCAGCCTCCCTGAGCCGCTGCGGAGAGAGCAGCCTGGCCCGGTCGTCCTCCAGGTCCTCTATCCTCCGCTGCAGGTCGTCCCTTCTGCGGTCCAGCTCCTCCATGCGCATGGCGTTGCCCACCTTGAGGTTGTGAAGGGTTATCTCTATGAGGGCCAGGGCCGCCAGCGTCGCCGCCAGCAGTAGGGTGAGCTTTCTGACGTAGGACCTCATTCCCTGATCCCCCTCCTGAGCTTGGCCGAGCGGCTTCGCACGTTGCGCCGGCGCTCCTCTTCCCCCGCAGCGCTCCATTCGGGCTCCCCCGGCCGAAATCCCGGGGTGTCTCGAAGGAAGCGCTTCACCCTCCGGTCCTCCAGGGAGTGGAAGGTTATCAGCGCCACCCTTCCTCCGGGGGCCAGCCAGCGGCCCATGGACTCCAGGAGCCGGTCCAGCTGCCCCATCTCGTCGTTTACCGCAATCCGCAGGGCCTGGAACACCCGGGAGAGCACCCCCGGCCGGTATCCGCGGACGGCGCTGCTCACCGCTGCCACCAGCTCGGAGGTGTCGGCCAGGGGCCTGCGCTGGACTATCCTCCTGGCTATCCTCCGACTGCGGCGCTCGCCCCCGAGGTGGAAGATCAGGTCGGCCAGCTCCTTCTGGTCCAGGCTGTTCAGAATCTCTGCGGCAGTGGTCTCCGAGGTGGGATCGAAGCGCATGTCCAGGGGACCGGTCTCCCGGTAGGTGAAGCCCCTGGAGGCGTCCTCCAGCTGGTCGGAGGACATGCCCAGGTCGAACAACGCCGCATCGGCCTGTCCCATACCCTGTCCCTCCAGCACCTCCTCCAGACGGTCGAACGGCGCACCCGCCAGGGTCAGCCGGGGGTCGTGGCCCAGGCGGGCCCTCACCAGCTGTAGAGCCGCCGGGTCCCGGTCCAGTCCCAGGACCCTGGCATCATCGGCCAGCCTCTGCAGGAGGGCGGAGAGGTGGCCGCCGCCGCCCACGGTCCCGTCCACCACTGTCCGGGGTGAGCCCTCCAGCAGGAATTCCACCGTCTCCTCCAGGAGGACGGGGACGTGGCCGGTGGGCTCCCCCCGGCCTTCGCCCGGGCTGCCTGCACCTCCGGGGCTGCTGCCGCTGCCACCCATCAGGATGCACCACCGTTTCCGACGTCAGATGTTGATTCCCAGGTCCTCGGCGACCTGCTCGAAGCTGAGCTCCTCCTCGCCGCTGGCAGTGTCGAACCTGTCCGGAGCCCAGAGCTCGATGCTGTCCAGCTGGCCCAGGAAGACCACCTCGCCCCCGATCCCCGCCTTCTCCAGAAGCTCCGACGGGATCATTATCCGTCCCTGGGCGTCCAGGCTCACCGCCCGCAGATAGCGGGCGAACCTGCGCATGAAGAACCTCTCGGGACCCCGGCCGCGGGAGAGCCTGGAGAGCTCGCGCTTAACCGACTCCCACTTCTCGGGCGGGTAGATTACGAGGCAGCCGTCCAGCCCCAGGTTGAGGTGCAGGCCCTCGCCGGTGAGCTGGCGGCGGTAGGCGGCGGGGACGCTGACCCTCCCCTTGCTGTCCAGCGTGTGCGTGTAGGTCCCAGTGAACTCCGGCATGCCATTCGACCTCCCGGAGATATTCTACCCCACTTTCTCCCACTGTCAACCCACTACATGACACTACACACCACCACATACCTCGTGAGCGTCAAGTATACAGGAAACACCTGGCATTTTCGGATGGGTGAGACCGGGGTGCCGGAATCAGCTCTTGTCCCGGCCGAACCTTCGTTTGGAGCGGGAGCCGTCGTCGCTGTAGTAGTAGTGGTACCTGTAGGTGTAGTACCCGTAGGAGGTGTACATGCTTATGGGGTCGAAACCGTTCAGCAGGGCGCCGGTGAGGTTGCTGGCCGTCCGCTGCAGCTTGGTCCAGGCGCTTCTGAGCACCTTCTTGTCCCCCAGCTTGGACATCACCACCACCAGTGTGGCATCGGCCATGGCGCTGAGGACTATGGGGTCGGTGACCACCGCAACGGGCGGGCTGTCCAGCAGCACGATGTCGAACCGCTCCTCCAGCTCCCGGGTCAGCGTCCGCATGCGCCCGCTGCCCACCATCTCCGCGGGGTTGTGGGGAAGGCGGCCGCAGGTGAGTACGCTGAGGTTCTCGATGCCGGTGGACTTGATCACGTTCGGATCATCCAGGCTCTTGATGTCGGCGATGACCTCGGTGAGCCCCGGCTCCCGCTTCAGGCTGAAGATGTTGTGCATGACCGGCCGGCGCAGGTCGGTGTCCACCAGAAGGACCTTCTGCCCGGCCTGGGCCATCACCACCGCCAGGTTGGCCACCGTCATGGACTTGCCCTCCCGGGGGCCGGCGCTGGTGACCACCAGGCTGCGCATGGGGCCCTCGGTGGCGCTGAAGCGGAGGGAGGTCCGCAGGTCGCGGTAGGCCTCGCTGGCCGGCGACCGGGGGCTGGAGTCGGTCACCGGCATCCGGACCCCCTTGCGGCCCAGGTCCATGCGCGGTATCACTCCCAGCACCGTAATACCCAGCTGCTCCACGTCCTCGGGGTTCTTCACGCTGGTGTCCAGCTGCTCGCGCAGGAAGACCGTACCCACACCCAGGGCCAGGCCCACCAGCAGGCCCATGATCAGGTTGCGCCTCTCGGAGGGCTTCACCTTTCCGCCGGGCAGGGCGGTGTCCACGATGGTCACGTCGCCTATCTGGCTGACCTCGGAGATGCGGGTCTCCTCGTACTTGGTGCGCAGCAGGATGTAGATGTTCTCGCTCACCTGCCGGTTGCGCTCCAGCCTGGCCAGCCGCATCTCCAGCTCGGGCAGTTCGGACAGGCTGTCCTCCATGCCCGCGGCAACACCTGACAGGGCCCGCCAGCGGCTGGTCTGCGCCCTGCGCTCCGCCTCCGCCTCGGCCAGGCTCTGCATCCAGCCATCCAGTGGTCCGGTGGGGTTGGCGGGAAAGGTAACCGACGCCTTGCCCCTGATGGACAGGGTCAGCTCCTCCCGTCGAGTCTGAAGCCGGCGGTCGATGGCGGCCACCGCCAGGCTGTCTGCTCCCTGGGCGAGAAGCTCGGCCCTTGCGGTTTCCAGCGTGGATATGTCCGTCTGCAGCTGGGAGATGCGGGTATCGTTAACCTCGGCCATCTCCCCCACCAGCCCGTCGCGGTACTCGTCTATCCTGGAGCGGTAGTAGGCGGACCGGGTCTCGGCCTCGCCCACGGCCGTCCTGGCGGCCTCGGCCTGGGTCTGCATGGTGGCCAGGTTGCGTACCAGGTTGGTGGTCTCGGTGTCCAGGTCGGCCATGCTGTTGCGCTCCTTGAAGCGGCGCAGGGAGTCCTCGTCGGTCAGCAGCTGACGCTCGATGAGCCCCATCTGGGTCTGAAGGAACTCCCTTACCTCGCGGTTCTCGCCCCGGGCCTGGCTGAGGTTGCGGCGGTAGTAGGTGTGCATCACCAGGTTGGCCAGGGCGGCCGCCGCCGTGGGGGTGTCGCCGGTGGCGGAGAGGACGAAGAAGTCGGTGTCCTTCTTCATGCTCACCGAGGACCTGCCCCTCACCAGGCCCACCAGGGAGCCACGCAGCTGGGGCGCCGGGGGCGGGTTCCCGTCGTAGAGCAGGGAGATGATGCTGTCGGAGTCCGGGGAACGGAGGATGGAGTCCGCCACCGCCTCGGCCAGGCTTCTGCTGTTGATTATCTCCACCTGGTCGTTGCGGTAGGTCTCCACCTCGAACCAGGAGACGCCCCCCGACATGTCCAGGGCCCTGGATATCGTATTGTTGGGCTTGTAGATGAAGGTCCCGCTGGAGCGGTAGACGGCCTCGGTGTTCATGGTGATGTAGACGCTCACGGCCACCGACACCACCACGAAGGCCAGAATGATCCACTTGCCCCGCCGGATCAGCCACAGGTACTCGGCCAGGTTGAGGGTCTCCTGCTCCTCCGGCCGGCCCCTGCTCAGCGCTCCGTCATCACCCATACGAGGTTCACCGCCACCAGGATCTTGTAGCCGAAGTCAATCACTTCCTTCCATCCCTCGAAGCCCCGCTCGGGCACGTAGACCGTGGCGCCGGGACCCAGTACCGGGAGCGGCTCGCCCTCGGCCTCCAGAAAGTCCGCCAGGTTGTACTCCACCTCGGTCTCCCCCTCCACCACCTTCACGTGGTCGAGGTCGGCGGTGCGGACGGGTCCGCCGGCGGCGGAGAGGGCCGCCACGAGATCGCTGCCCACCGGCACCTGGAAGGTCCCCGGGGTCCTGACCTCGCCCCAGATGTGGACGTTGATCAGCACCTCTCCGGTCTCCACGCCGGGTACGTAGTAGCTCTCCATGCCGCTGGCGGAGACGGCTGCCGCGGCCAGAAGGAGCAGCAGAGGCAGGGTTCTCGTCAAGCCTTTACTACCTTTCCCTGGGGGTCGTCGACACCGGAGCAGGCGTTCCTGGTGTCCACCACGACCCTGGAGTGGTCTACTATCCACTGGTAATCGTAGCAGGAATGATCTGTTATGACAACCACGCAGTCGCATTCCGACAGGGCCTCCTCGGAGAGGTCCACGGACTCCGGAGTGCACCTGGTCTGTCTGGTTCCCTCGGGTATCCTCTTCACGTAGGGGTCGTTGTAGTCCACCCGGGCCCCCATCTCCTGCAGCCTCTCCATCACCTTCAGCGCCGGGGTCTCCCGGTAGTCGTCGATGTCGGGCTTGTAGGCCATGCCCAGCAGCAGTATCCTGCTCCCCTTCACGCTCCTCTCCTGGCGGTTCAGGACCATGCAGACCTTCTCCACCACGAAGGCCGGCATGCCGGTGTTCACCTCCCCGGCCAGCTCGATGAACCTGGTGGGCATGCCGAACTGGTGCGCCCGCCAGGTGAGATAGAAGGGGTCGATGGGTATGCAGTGTCCCCCCAGGCCGGGGCCGGGGTAGAACGGGGTGTAGCCGAAGGGCTTCGTGGAGGCCGCGTCGATGACCTCCCATATGTCTATCCCCATCCTGTCGGCCAGTAGCTTCAGCTCGTTCACCAGGGCGATGTTCACCGCCCGGTAGGTGTTCTCGGTGATCTTGGCCATCTCCGCCACCTCCGGAGAGCCCACCACCACAACCTCCTCCACGGCGTTGAGGTAGATGTCCCGCGCCAGCCGGCCTCCCTCCTCGGTGAGGGCGCCCACCAGCTTGGGAATGGTCCTGGTGCTGAAGGTCTTGTTCCCCGGGTCCTCCCTCTCCGGGGAGAAGGCCACGTAAAAGTCCCGGCCGGCTTTCAGGCCGCTACTCTCCAGAATGGGCACCAGCTCGTCGCGGGTGGTACCGGGATAGGTGGTGGACTCCAGGACCACCAGCTGGCCCTTCCGCAGGTGGGCGGCAATATCCTCCGCCGTCTCCCGGACGTAGCGCAGCTCCGGCTCCCGCGAGCGCCCCAGGGGGGTGGGAACGCAGATCAGCACCGCGTCGCAGTCCTCCAGGCCCTCGAAGCCCACCGAAGCGCTGAACCTCCCCGTATCCACGGCCTGGCGAACCTTGTCGGAGGGGATGTGCCGCAGGTAGCTCCTCTTCTCCTCCAGCAGCATCCTGGGCTTCTCCGGGTCCGCGTCCACGCCGTGTACGCGACACCCGCCGAAGACGAACTCCATGGCCAGGGGCAGGCCCACGTAACCCAGGCCCACAACCGCTACCGAGGGCTTCTCCGACACGCTACCGCCTCCCTATGCCGTAGTAGACGAAGCCTTTGGCCCGCAGCTTCGACGGGTTGAAGATGTTGCGGCCGTCGAACACCACCGGCTGCTTCATCAGGTCGCGCATCCGGTCGAAGTCCGGCTCCCGGAACTCGGTCCACTCGGTTACCAGCATCAGGGCGTCGGCCCCCCGCAGCGCCTCGTAGTTGGAGCCGGCGTAGGAGACCGAGTCGCCCAGTATCCTCCTGGCGTTCTCCATGGCCTTGGGGTCGAAGGCGGAGACCTTCGCCCCCCGCTCCAGGAGGCCGCGGACCACGGTTATGGCCGATGCCTCGCGCATGTCGTCGGTGTTGGGCTTGAAGGAGAGGCCCCATACGGCGAACCGCAGTCCCTCCAGGCTGCCGTCGAAGTGGTTCTCGGCCTTCTTCACCAGCACCTTCTTCTGCTGTCCGTTCACCCGGGTCACCGCCTCCAGGACCTGCAGCGGGTAGCCGTGCTCACGGCTGGTGGACTGCAGGGCGCGGATGTCCTTGGGGAAGCACGAGCCCCCGAACCCCGCACCGGGGAACAGGAAGCTGGTGCCGATCCGCCGGTCCGATCCGATCCCGCGGCGGATGTCGGACACGTCCGCGTCGATGATGTCGCAGAGGTTGGCGATCTCGTTCATGAAGGATATCCGGGTGGCCAGGAGACTGTTGGCCACGTACTTGGTCAGCTCGGCGCTGCGGTTGCTCATGACCAGGATGGGGTTGTTGGTGCGCACGAAGGGCGCGTAGAGCTCGCTCATGGTCTCCGCCGCCTCCTGCGAGTCGGTGCCGATCACTATCCTGTCGGGCTTCATGAAGTCATCCACCGCCGAGCCCTCCTTGAGGAACTCCGGGTTGCTCACCACGTCCACCGGGTGGTCGGTCTGCCCGGCGATGGCCTCCCTCACCATCTCGGCGGTTCCCACGGGCACGGTGCTCTTGTTGACCACGATGCGGTATCCGTCCATGTGGCGTCCGATGTCCCTTGCCACCGACAGGACGTGCTGCAGGTCGGCGGAGCCGTCCTCGTCGGGGGGCGTGCCC
The DNA here is from genome assembly GCA_041686025.1 of Candidatus Fermentibacteraceae bacterium. Lineage (GTDB taxonomy): Bacteria > Fermentibacterota > Fermentibacteria > Fermentibacterales > JCC-6 > JAWLEP01. The sequence continues at coordinate 40,637 of JAWLEP010000017.1, read as the reverse complement.
ACGGATATGTAGATGATGGAGCTCTCCCGGACCCCCCTGGAGATGTCGGTGGTGAAGCTGAGGCGGCCCTCCCTGAAGTTGCGCTCCACCATGGCCTCCAGGCCTGGCTCGTATATGGGGATGACCCCGTTTCGCAGACCCTCAATCTTGCCCTCGTCCTTGTCCACGCAGATGACGTCGTTTCCCATCTCCGCCAGACAGGTGGCTCCCACGAGTCCCACGTAGCCGGTACCAACCACCGCTATATGCATCGCTCCTCCATCGCTTGTCGGACCTGCAGGCCCCTGTCAGTCCCCGGACCTGAGGTATCTGTAGTCGCCCCTGCGGACCGTCTTCTCCAGGTCGTCCATCAGCTCGGCCCACATCAGCGCGTACTTCCTGGTAACTCCCAGGGCATCCCTCATCTCCCCCAGTCGGAAGCCCCGTTCCCCGAACTCCCCGGCCAGCAGCCGGGCACATCTCTCGGCCAGGCCGGGAGTGGTCACGCTGCCGTCTCCCAGCTCCAGAAGGCGGCCCCGCTCCACCAGGTCGCGGGCCAGACCGGGGTCGTCCAGCCCGGCCATCTCCGGTGGTCTGTAGCCGGCGGCCTCCACCGCCTCCTCCAGGGCCGCCGCCCTGCTCTCCAGCTCGCCCTCCAGCTGCCGGGGGTGGCTGCGCAGAGCCAGGTATCCATCGCCTCTGCGGACGGCTCCATCCGACACCAGCTCGTCGGTGACCTCCCGCAGCAGCCAGGCCGGCTGGCCTCCGCTGGCGCTGGCCAGCCGCGAGGCCGGAAGGCCGGGGCTGGCCGGCCGCCGGCTGTGATGCTCCGCCAGCGCCTGCATAACGTCTTCCCTGGCTCCGGAGTAGAGCGAGCCTGCCACCAGCCGGTGGCCGTCGGCCGCCAGCCGGGCCAGCCCGCTGCTCTGCAGCTCCCCAGCGGCCTCCATGACCCGTTTGCCCTCCAGGCCGAAGCGTGAACATACGCCAGAAAGGTCGATGGCGCCAGATTTTTCGCCCTCCAGCAGGTGCATCAGCAGGCCCTCCAGGTCCCCGGCCTGCAGCAGCTCCATCCTCTCGGTGCGGCTCTGCCGGAACCTGGCCCTTACCTTCCTGGTCTCCGTCTCCAGTATCCTGCCCCCGCCTATGGTCACCACCGGGGAGTATCGGCGGATCACGTAGCGGTCGCCGGACATGGCCACCAGCGGCTCCTCCAGCTGGAAGTGCACGTAGCCGCTTCCGCCCCTGGCCACGCCCTCCTTCGCCACCGGAACCGCCCTGGCCATCACCTCCGCGGTGCCGGTGTGGAAGCGCACCCTGGTCCTGGCCTCCAGGTCCACTGCGGCGTCGGGAAGCATGTTGCAGAAGGCATCCAGGCTGTCCACCACCTCCAGGGTGCCGGGGGTGCCCAGGCAATGGCCCCTGGCCACCATGTCCTTCTCCAGCCCCACCAGGTTCAGGGCGATCCGGTCCCCCGCCCTGCCCAGATCGGTGCTGCGGCCCTCGTTGATCCGCATCTCCCGGACGCGGAAGGTGCCGCCCCCGGGCTGCAGCTCCAGCTCGTCCCCCACCCGGACCATCCCCGAGAGGGCCGTTCCGCCCACTATCGTCCCGTACCCCTTCAGCACGAAGACCCGGTCGATGGCCAGCCGGAAGTCCCCCTCGGAGCTGCGCTGGCCGGATTCCGCCGCCATCCTCTCCAACGCCGCTCTGAGCTCCTCGATCCCCCGGCCGTCGATGGCGCTTACCCGGACTATCTCCGCCCCCTCCGCCGGGGTTCCGGCCAGGAGCTCGCCCACCTCCTCCTCGGCCACGGCCGCCAGCTCGTCGTCCACCAGATCGCACTTGGTGAGGGCCACTATGCCCCTCTCCACGTCCAGCAGCTGCAGGATCTCGAAGTGCTCCACCGTCTGCGGCATGACCCCCTCGTCGGCGGAGACCACCAGCAGGAAGAAGTCCACCGTGGCCACGCCGGCAACCATCTGGCGGACGAACTTCTCGTGGCCGGGCACGTCGATGAAGGAGAGGACTCCGCCGTCCGGGACGGGCATGAAGACGTAGCCCAGCTCGATGGTGATGCCCCGCTTCTTCTCCTCGGCCAGGCGGTCGGGGTCCTTGCCGGTGAGCAGCTGAACCAGGGTGCTCTTGCCGTGGTCGATGTGGCCCGCGGTGCCGGCGATCACGCCCACAGGGAAGCGGCCTCCCTGCTCACCAGGCCGGCCAGGGTCTCCGCCTCGCCGGGAAGCAGCGTTCGAACGTCCAGCTTCAGCAGCCCGTCCTCCACCCGGGAAGCCACTGCTGGGCTTCCCAGCCTCAGCCTGCGGGCCAGGGCATCGGGGTCGGGGGCTGTGACGCCGATCCCGAAGGAGGGTATGGCGGTGTCCGGCAGCGACCCGCTGCCCACGTAGCTGTCGGTGGGGATCACCTCCGCGGCGCAGCCGTCGGGAAGCTGCAGCATATCGAGCAGGGCTCCCGCCCGCTCCTCCAGCTTCTCCGGCTCCACGGCGAACATGGCGTAGACGGGGTGGTTCCGGATGATGTACTCCCGGTCCTCCAGGAACAGCCTCAGGGTGGCGGCCATGGTGGCCAGGGTCATCTTGCCCACCCGCAGCGCCCGGGCCAGGGGGTGCCGCCTGATCCTGTCGATCAGATCCCTGCTGCCGGTTATCACCCCCGCCTGGGGGCCGCCGATCAGCTTGTCGCCCGAGCTGGTGGTGACGGAGGCGCCATCGCGCAGACTGTCCTGTACGGTGGGCTCGTGGGGCAGACCGAAGAGCGTCAGGTCCACCAGGCTTCCCGCACCCAGGTCATCGATCACGGGCAGGCCGTGCTCTTCGGCCAGCCGAACCATCTCGGCCAGCTCGGGGAACCCCGAGAATCCCCTTATGCGGTAGTTGGAGGGGTGGACCCGCAGCAGGGCGGCGGTGTCCTCGCCTATGGCCTCGGCGTAGTCCCTGAGGTGGGTGCGGTTGGTGCAGCCCACCTCCCGCATCACCGCCCCGCTCTGGCGCATCACCTCGGGAATGCGGAAGGCCCCGCCGATCTCCACCAGCTGGCCCCGGGAGACCACTACCTCCCGGCCGCGGCAAAGCGCCGAGAGGACCAGCAGAGTGGCGCCGGCGTTGTTGTTCACCACCGTGGCCGCCTCGGCCCCGGTTATCTCGGTGATCAACCCCTCCACGTGCTCGTCGCGGTGGCCGCGCCTTCCGGTCTCCCGGTCCCACTGCAGGACAGTGTATCCCCGGGCGGCCCGGCCCGCGGCCTCCACCGCAACCTCGGGCATAGGGGCCCGCCCGATGGCGGTGTGCAGCATCACGCCGGTGGCGTTGATGACGTTCTCCATGCTGGGCATCAGGGCGGCCTGCAGCCGGCCCGCGGTCTCATCGGCCAGCTCCTCGGCGCTTCGGGCTCCGTCCCCGGCCAGTATGCGCTTCCGCTCCCCCTCGATAACTTCCCTGCATGCGTGGCGCAGGGCCGAAGGTGGCGCCTGGGGCATCCCGGCCGACACCGCCTCCATCAGCTGGTGAACCGACGGCAGGCTCCTCAGCTCCTCTTTTCCCATGGCGGTTCCTCCCCGTGTGGAAGGCCCGGGACCTAGTCCTCGCAGCCCTCCTTCTGATAGGACAGGGCGCCCACCAGGCGAATGGCGTTCTTGGGGCACTTGGGAACGCACTGCCCGCATCCTATGCACTTCTCGTCGTCCACGCGGTGCCGCTCCTTGGGCTCGCCCTCTATGGCGTCCACCGGGCAGACCTTGGCGCATATGGTGCAGCCTATGCAGTTGCTGTCTATGTAAGCCCTGGGCCTGGCCGGGGCGGTGTCCACTATGGCCCCGGTGGGGCACTCCCTGGCGCACAGGCCGCAGTTGATGCAGATGTCGGGGTCGATGGAGGCCAGGAAGCCATCCATGGTGATGGCGTCCACGGGACAGACCTTGGCGCACTTGCGGCAGCCGATGCAGGCCACCGAGCACTGCTTCCGGGCCACGCCGCCCTTCTCGGTGTTGCTGCACTCCACGCAGACGGCGCGGTTCTCCGGCCACAGCATGATCAGGTCCTTGGGACAGGCCTCCACGCACTTGCCGCAGGCGGTGCACTTCTCGGCGTCCACCTCCGGGACGCCGTCCTCGCCCATGTGAATGGCGTCGAAGGGGCATACGGCAACGCAGTCGCCGAATCCCAGACAGCCTGCGGCGCAGGCCTTGTGCCCGCCCATGACCAGCATGGCCGATGCGCAGTCCGCGGGGCCGTGGTAGCGGAAGGCGTCGGCGGCGGAGTGGCCGCCGTGGCACTTCACCCTGGCAATCTGCCGGACGCTCTCGGAGACCTCCGCCCCCACGATCTCGGCGATCCTGGCGTTGGTGGCCGAACCGGCGGCCACGCAGCCGTCGGCCGGGGCCTCTCCCCTGGCCACGGCCTCGGCGAAGGCCGGGCAGCCAGGGTAGCCGCAGCCGCCGCAGTTGGCCCCCGGAAGCACCTCCTCGACCTTCTCTGCCACCGGGTCCTTGGGCACCGCCAGCTTCTTGGCCGCCACCGCCAGACCCAGGCCCAGCAGTAGCCCAACGGCCCCCAGTACCGCTGCAGGCTCGGCCACCGCGGAGGCCAGCGACTGCCGGCCCAGAACAGACAGGGTGATAATGGCTGCAGCGCTCATGCCTATCCCCCCAGTCCCGCGAAGCCCAGGAAGGCTATGGACATGACCCCCGCCACCACCAGCGCTATGGGCTTGCCCTTCAGCGCCGGCGGCAGGTCGGCCATCTCCAGCCGCTCCCGCAGCCCGGCCATTATCACCAGGGCCAGGGTGAAGCCGATGCCGGCGGCAACGGCATGCACCAGCGACTCGCCCAGGTTGTACTTCTCCTCGATGTTCAGGACGGCCATTCCCAGGATGGCGCAGTTGGTGGTGATCAGCGGCAGGTAGATGCCCAGGGCGTTGAACAGCGCCGGGCTGAACTTCTGCAGCACCATCTCCACCAGCTGAACCAGCGAGGCGATGATCAGTATGAAGGCTATGGTCCTCAGGTAGGTGAGGCCCATGGGGGCCAGCAGCAGGTGGTATACGGTCCACGAACCCAGAGTGGCCAGGGTCATCACGAATATCACCGCCGCGCCCATGCCCACCGCCGAGTCCAGCTGCTTGGACACTCCCAGGAAGGGGCAGATGCCCAGGAAGCGCATCAGCACGAAGTTGTTTATGAGCACGGCCCCGATGGCTATGGTCATCAGCCTGGCGAAGCTGCCCCCGCCCCCGTCCTCGGGGGCCGCAAGCATCGTCGTCATCAGAAGCGTGGCGTTCATGCTAGCGCTCACCCCCCCTGCTCTCGAGTATGTTGAAGGTACCCATGATGAACCCCATCAGTATGAAGGCCCCCGGCGCCAGTATGGCGATGAGCAGGGGCTGGTTGCGGAAGGCCTGCCCCAGCAGGTTGACGTTCAGCCAGGTGCCGTTGCCCAGCAGCTCGCGGAAGGTGGCCAGCAGGACCATGGCCAGCGTGAACCCCACGCCCATTCCCAGGCCGTCGGCCAGTGAGGCCATCACGGGGTTCTTGTTGGCGAAGCCTTCCGCCCGCCCCAGTATGATGCAGTTCACCACTATCAGGGGAATGAAGATGCCCAGGCTCTTGTGCAGAGCCGGTACGTAGGCGTTCATCACCATGTCCACCAGCGTCACGAAGGTGGCTATGATGACGATGTAGCAGGGGATCCTCACCTTGTTGGGTATCACGTTGCGGAACAGGGAGACCAGGAAGTTCGAGCACAGCAGCACGAATGTGGAAGCCGCTCCCATTCCCAGGGCGTTCTCCACCGAGGTGGTCACCGCCAGGAAGGGGCACATGCCCAGGGTGAGCTTGAAGACCGGGTTCTCCCTGTAGATCCCGTTGGTGAAAACAGCTGCCAGACTCATCGCTCACCGCCTTCCCCGAAGAGGCCCTCGGACTCCATGGCCTCCAGGCCGTCCCGTATGGACTCGCTCACGGCCCGGGAGGTGATGGTGGCCCCGGTAATGGACTCCACGCCACCGCCGTCCTTCACCACCGAGCAGCTCTCGGCGGTCTTGTCTATCATCTGATCCACCCAGCCTCCCTCGCACTTGGCCCCCAGGCCGGGGGTCTCCTGCTGGAAGAGGATGGTGGCTCCGGTGACCGTTCCGGACAGGTCCACCGCCACCATGGTCTGGACGGTGCTGGAGTAGCCCTTGCCGTAGGCAATGAAGGTGTACCCCAGCGGTCCGTCGGCGGGGCCGGAGAAGCGGGCCACGGTGAGGCTCTCGTCCACGGCGGCGTAGGGGTTGGCCCCGATGTCCAGCGTGTCGTAGGCCATCTCCTCCGCCGGCACCGTCTCCGAAAGGGAGCCGGCCACCTGCATCATGGCCTCTATGCGCTGCTGCCTCTGCTGCTCGCGGATAACGGGCTCTGTCCTGCTGTTGACGAATCCCAGGGCGATGGCCGCCAGAAGGGCGACGGCCATCAGGACGAAACCCAGCTTCAGGATCTCACCCATCCTGCCTCACCTCCCCCAGCGCCCGCGGCCTGGTGTAGCGGTCTATGAGAGGGGTCACCAGGTTCATCAGGAGTATGGAGTAGGAGCACCCTTCGGGGTATCCGCCCCACCGCCTGATCACCATGGTTATCACTCCCGCCCCGATGCCGAAGATGATGCGTCCCTTCTTCGTCACCGGAGTGGTGACCATGTCGGAGACCATGAAGAAGCCTCCCAGGAGCACTCCGCCTGCCAGCACGTGGAAGAGGGGATCGCCGTCGAACCAGCCGGCGCCGCCCCAAACCCATCCCAGCAGGGCGATGGTGCCCAGGTAGCTCAGAGGCAGCCGGATCTCCAGCACGCCCCGGGCCACCAGGTATGCCGCACCCAGGATGAGGAGAATCCCCGAGGTTTCGCCGAGGCAGCCGCCGATCCTGCCCACCAGCAGGTTCCAGTAGGTGGACGGCGAGCTCAGCTCCTCCCTGACCCTCTCGGGGGCGCCCTCGCCCATGCGGGTCTCCATCCCCTCCTCGTCGAACGTCTGCTTCATCAGGTTCAGGGGGGTGGCCCCGCTTATGGCGTCGGCACCCGGTATCTCCGCCAGCCGCTCCTGGCTGATTCCGCTGGTGGACCAGGTGCCCCCGCTGTATCCGGAGGGCGCCGGCCAGCCGGCGGTCATCAGCACCGGGAAGCTGGCCACCAGGAACGCCCTGCCCAGCAGGGCGGGGTTGACGATGTTGTGGCCGATTCCGCCGAAGGCCTGCTTGCCCACCACTATGGCGAAGGCCGACCCCAGTATGGGAATCCACCAGGGCACGCTGGAGGGCACGTTGAAGGCCAGGAGGATTCCGGTGACCGCGGCGCTGCCGTCCAGCGCAAAGCTCACCGGCCTCTTCATGAACTTCAGGCACAGGTACTCGGCCGCCATGGCCGCCGCCACGCTCAGCACTACCAGCAGAAGGGCGCGCAGGCCGAAGAAGTAAACCGCGGCAGCCGCCGCCGGCAGCAGGGCGATGACCACGTCGGTCATGACCTTCCGCGTGGTCCGGGGCCCCTCCACGTGAGGCGACATGGCCAGCTCGAATGTTCTCGACTCAGCCATCTACGCCTCCTTCTTCTTCAGGGCCCGGATCATCTCCTGGGCCCTCTTTATGTAGTGAACCAGGTAGCGGCCCGAGGGGCAGATGTAGCTGCAGGTCCCGCAGGCCATGCAGTTCAGGGCCCCCTGCCTCTCGGCCTGCTCCCACTGCTCGTACTCCGCCGAGCGGGCGATCAGGCTGGGTACCAGCCTCATGGGGCAGGCATCCACGCACTTGCCGCAGCGGATGCAGGGGGCCTCCACCGACTGCCGGGCCTCTTCGGAAGAGAGGGCCAGCACGCCGCTGGTGCCCTTGATCACCGGTACGTCGTCGGTGTACTGGGCTATGCCCATCATCGGGCCGCCGTTTATCAGGCGGACAACGTCGTCGGCGTAGCCGCCGGCGGCCTCCACCAGCTCACTGAACGGCGTCCCCACCTGCACCAGGAGGTTGGAGGGCTCGTTGATGCCCCGGCCGGTCACCGTAACCACCCGCTCCATGGTGGGCATGCCGTCGCGGACAGCCTGCACCACGGCCTTGGCGGTGCCCACGTTCTGAACCACCACGCCCACGTCCAGCGGCAGCCCCCCGGCGGGGACCTCCCGGCCGGTGTGGGCGTCGATCAGCTGCTTCTCCGCCCCCTGGGGATACTTCACCTTAAGGGGCACAACCGTGGCACCCAGCGACTCCATGTGCTCGATGGCGTCGGGCTTGTTCACCTCTATGCCGATCACCGGGTTCTCCACGCCCAGGGCGTAGGCCAGCATCTCCATTCCCAGGATCACGTCCTCGCCCTGCTCCAGCATCAGCCGATGGTCTGCCGTCAGATAGGGCTCGCACTCCACGCCGTTGAGTATGAGGGTGTCTATCTCCTTGCCCGGAGGCGGCGACAGCTTGACGTAGGTGGGGAAGCTGGCGCCCCCCATGCCGCAGACCCCGGCCTTCTTGATCCGCTCGATGATCTCCTCGGGGCTGTGGGCCCGGAACTCCTCCCAGGGCTCGAAGACCCGTCCGCCCTCCTCGGACTCGGTCTTGATCAGCACCGAGGGCCCGCTCCTGCGATGGGGCATGGGAGCGTCCTCCACCTTCACCACGGTTCCGTTCACCGGGGAGTGGGTGGGAAGGCTTATGAAGCCGTTCTGCTCGGCCACCTCCTGCCCCCTGGTTACGCTGTCCCCCTTCTTCACCAGGGGCTTCGAGGGCGCGCCCAGGTGCTGGCAGAGGGATACCCTTACCAGCTCCGGCGCCGGCAGCCTCTCGATGGCCCCCGAGGAGGACAGGTCCTTGCTGCCCGGCGGATGGGTGCCGCCGGAGAAAGTCTTGACCTTGCCCATATGCCTCCTTGCCGACATCACCGCCCCTCCGGGACGGCCGACCCGATGTATTGCATGAAAAGACATTGTACCACGGGACATGACGCCCCGAGGGAACCCGGTGCCGCGCGGCCGGACAGGCGCCGGCGGAACGGGGGATACCTTAGTCAGTAACGCGAAAGTATATGCAGAAACCGCCGCCGTCGGGAGGGTCCCGGGAGGCTATTCCTTCAGCAGCCTGTCCAGCTCCTCCCGGAACTGCGATACGTCCTTGAACTGCCTGTAGACGCTGGCGTAGCGGACGTAGGCAACCTGGTCCAGCTCCTGCAGGTGCACCATCACGCGCTCCCCGATGAACTCCGATCCCACCTCGTCGGGGAACCGGTCGTTTATCTCCGCCACTATCCGGTCCACCATCTCCCGGATCTCCTGCGGGGAGACCGGCCTCTTCTCGCAGGCCCGGGCGATGCCCTTCTCCAGCTTCTTGGGGTCGAAGGGCTCGCGGTTGCCGTCCTTCTTCGCCACTACCGGATAGGAGGTCTCTATGTACTCGTAGGTGGTGAAACGCTTGCCGCAGTCGGCGCACTCCCGCCTCCGCCGGGTGGCCCGGCCCTCCTGGACCAGGCGCGAGTCTATCACCCGGTCCTCGTTGCTTCCGCATCTGGGGCAGCGCATCTCCGCAGACCTCCCGTTCCCTCGCTGGCCAGTGGCTTTACCGTAGCCTGCGGGCCAGCAGACGTCAACATCCGTCGCCCCCAGAGCGCGCCGCCCCGCAGTGTCCCTCTGGTTGACGATTTGCGCCTCTTCCTGTAGAATCAGCCCGCTCTGGTGGGAGTAGTTCAGTTGGTAGAGCCCCTGATTGTGGTTCAGGTGGTCGCCGGTTCGAGTCCGGTCTCCCACCCCACCGATGCGTCCCTAGCTCAACTGGCAGAGCAACGGACTCTTAATCCGTAGGTTCCGGGTTCGATCCCCGGGGGACGTACCAGCAGGGGCGCCCGGCTTGCGGGCGCCCCTTTCGGTACCCTCCGCGTTGCCCGCCGAAGCCTCTTTGGCTAGAATAGCCTACGCGATGCGCCCGTAGCTCAGCTGGACAGAGCAGCGGACTTCTAATCCGCAGGTCACAGGTTCGAATCCTGTCGGGCGTACCACGGCTCAAGGGGGAGGCTACTGCCTCCCCCTTGAGCGAGGGAGTTTGCTGCCGCAAACTCCAGTCCCGTTCCGCCTTGCCTGTTTGAGCGAGGGAGTTTGCTGCCGCAAACTCCAGTCC
>JAWLEP010000017.1:0-30420 GCA_041686025.1 Candidatus Fermentibacteraceae bacterium | reverse complement strand
CGCCTTGCCTGTTTGAGCGAGGGAGTTTGCTGCCGCAAACTCCAGTCCAGCGTCGCCTTGCCCGTTTGAGCGAGGGAGTTTGCTGCCGCAAACTCCAGTCCCGTTCCGCCTCCTTGAAGCCTGTATCAATCGGCATATCTTCCAACATATCGTCATAGCGACTGCTATAGAAACGTGATCGACCGGAATTTGTGCGACAGCGCAATGGATGATCTCGCTGGACATCAGAGACATGCAGACATATGTCCTATAGGGAGATGGGAATTTTGGCAGATGCTATTCCGAGCCGGGAAAACATGCGCAAATTCCCCGGGTCCCGGATTTTGAGACTGGGAGATGCCATGGGAGCAAGACTTGCCACAGATTTGCCGCTTTGGCTTGCGGTCCTGGCTGCCGGAGGTTCGGCGTACGGTCAGACTGATGGCTCTGTTGTCTGCTGGGGAAGCAACACACACGGCGAGTGCGAGGTGCCCGAGCCGAATGAGGGTTTTGTTCAGATCGCCGCTGGAGGCGGTTCCTACGAGACGAAGTGGGCTGGTGGACATTGCATCGCACTGAGGCAGGATGGTACCGTGGCATGCTGGGGAGGGAACTACCATGGCCAGTGCGATATCCCCGAGCCCAACGAGGACTTCACGTGCGTGGCTGCGGGGAGCTTCCACAGCCTTGGGGTTAAGGCCGACGGCTCTGTGGTCTGCTGGGGCTGGAACGAGTTCGGGCAGTGCGACGTGCCCGAGCCCAATACGGGCTTCACGGCGGTTGCTGCCGGAGGCTTCCACAGCATGGGCCTTAAGGAGGACGGCACAGTAGTCTGCTGGGGGGGCAACGGCTGGGGACAGTGCCAGGTTCCGGAGCCCAACGGGAATTTCGAGCGGATATCTGCAGGCTGGACTCACAGCATGGCGCTGCGGGAAGACAGCTCAATCGAATGCTGGGGATGCAACTACTCCGGCCAGTGCGACGTACCCGTGGGGAACACGGATTTCATATCCATAGCCGCGGGTGGATTTCACAGCATCGGCCTGAAGGAGGACGGAACCGTACTCTGCTGGGGTGCGAGCAGTAACGGCCAGTGCTGGCCGCCCAGCCCCAACTCCGGTTTCGTGGAAGTGGGAGCGGGACAGTGGCACAGTATGGGGGTCAAGTACTGGGGTGCCATCTACTGCTGGGGGCTGGAGGACAATGGGCAGTGCGACGTGCCCGAGCCCAACGAGAACTTCGTCTCAGCGGCAGGAGGATGGAGGCACAGCATTGGTCTTCACACGGATGAGACAGGCATCGGTGATTCCGATCTCGCCGCGGATGGCCTGGGGATCGTCTGCATCCAGCCCAATCCGGCGGTCTCCTCCACAGTGATCTCCTATGCAGTTCCCGTTGCGGGTTATGTGGAGGTTCACGTGTACGATGTCACCGGCAGAGTTATTACTGTAGCGTCGGTCGGCTGGCAGAGCAGAGGGATTCATCTGTACTCGATGGACACCTCCAGATACGATGCCGGCACATACCTGGCCCGGATTGAGATGGACAGGGCGTCCGCCGCAGAGCTGTTCGTGATAGTGAAATAGCCTTCCGCTCTGTGAAATCATGCTCTGCTTATGCCGGGCCTTCAAGCAGGAATGGGCGTAGACATACGATTTCGGTATCCACCCCGGTTCTCCTCTGGGCAGCTTGTAAGCGGGCGTCATCCGCCTGTGGCTAAGTGATGTACCGATCTCATTGACACTCCGACTAATACGGCGGTATTCTACTTATCTGATCGTTCTACTATGAAAATGGAGGAGAGAGGGGGAGCACGGTGAACTGGAAGACGCTGCCCATATGGGCCGCCGTCATTCTTCTGGCGGTATTCATGGCCTGCGGCAACGGTGAAGAGCAGGCCGAGGAGGCAGTCGAGGAGACCGGCGGGGCCGCCGGCGAGACACAGACCGCCGAGCAGGAGGCCGAGGTCATCGACACCGAGGAAGAGACGGAGATGACCGAGGAGGAGATGACGGCCTGGGTGATGGAGAACTGCATCTGCCCCGACTGTCCCAGCTGGGTGCCGGAGGCCGCCGAGAAGGGCGAGGGCGGCTACTGTGCGGTGGGCATGAGCGAGTGCATCGTGGACGAGGTGGGCTGCATATGCCCCGACTGCCCGGTGACTGCGGAGAAGGGCCTGGAGTGGGGCTACTACTGCACCCGCGGCTCCGCCGAGGTACAGAGGACGGCTGAGCAGTAGCATCCTGGCAGCGGAGCCTGACTGCTAGACCAAGACCTCTTCCACAGACTTCACGGCATCGTTGACGATGAAGGCGCGCTCGGTGTTGCCCTCCGCATCCACCGGGGCCAGGAAGAAGCCGGGGCTGTTCTCTCTGTACCCCTGGCGGACTCCCGCCATCACCTCTCCATCGAGGAATGTGACCTTCAGCTTCTTGCCGATGTAGCTGCCGTCTGGGTCGAACTCGTTGCTGGGAACGTAGTTCGGATCGCCCTTGTAGTTCTTCACGAAGAAGACGGCCTTCAGCTTGGCCACCTCCACCGTGGTCCGCACCTGGGGGTAGCCCCCGGTGACCAGATGGAAGACCTCCCTGTTGGGGTTGAAGTCCATGGAGTGGCCCTTCAGGACCCTGCCGTCCCGGAAGCGCACCACCAGCTTGTTCGCGGGCATTGCCTCCCCCTTTCGGGCGGCCGGGGGGACGTGATGGCGCCGCCTGGGAGAATATTCCTCCGCGGAAGACGGACGGCAAGCTGGCGCGCGGTCAGATCTTTCCCCCGCGGACCAGTCTGGCGAAGTTCTCGAAGGACCTGTCCCAGGTCCTCTCCTCCTCATCGGAGAACACGCAGCCCGGCAGCTGCCGGCTGCGCAGGTGATAGGCTATGCATTCGCAGCAGACGCCCTTGCGGGGGCAGGGCTCGTAGGTGCAGTTGCATCTGTCCAGATTCTTCTCTTTCTTGCATTCCATCGCAGGCGTGCCTCCTTCTGAAGCTGTTGCTCGTTTCGAGGCTCGTCGTCAAAGATGCTCAACAGGTCAGGGCCTGATCCTGTTCCAGAAAATAGTTAACTAGTTAACGTCAGGCACTGCTCGGCGAGGAGGGCGTACTCGTCGGGGCCGTTGTAGAGCTGGGCGCTTATGCGCAGCAGGCGCCGCTTCGGCGCCCTCGACCAGGTCACCGGGACCTCGATGCCCCGCCGGCGCAGCCCCGCCTGCAGGGGGTCCACCCAGTCCGGCCGCCTGGGGTGGGGGGGCTGCGACCAGGGAAGGGGGACCGCCGCCATGGAGCCCACCAGCTCCTCCGGGCAGGGGGGGGCGATGCCCAGGCGGGAGCAGAGGGCCTCCCGACCCTGCAGGACCTTGCGGCGGTTGGATGACATTATCTCGGGCCATCCTCCCTCCACCATGGCCGCCATGCAGTCGATGGCGTCGGGGACCGTGAGCCGGGGAGTGGGATCGTAGGTGCCGTTCCAGAAGTGCTCCAGCTGGTATCTGGAGAGGCCCGCCTCTATGTCGTCGGGGGTGTAGCTCTGGGCCAGGGGGCGCACCCTGTCCTGGCGGTCGGGCCGGGTGTAGAGGACGGCGCAGCTCTTGGGAGAGCACAGCCACTTGTGGCAGTTGCCGGTGTAGAAGTCGGCCCCCAGGCCGGCCAGGTCCAGCTCCACCTGGCCCGGGCCGTGGGCGCCGTCGACGATCACCACCGGCCGGTCCGGGCCCATCTCCGAAAGCAGGCGCTTCAGGGGAAGGACCACTCCGGAGGGGCTGAATATGTGGTCCAGGACCACCAGCGCCGTCCCCGGGCCCGCCGCCTCCAGTATGGGGGCCATGAGCTCCTCTTCGCTGCCCACGGGAAAGGGCGCGGGAACCTCCACTACCTCCGCCCCGCTCTCAGCCGCCTTCCTGTACACGGCGTTGCGGGTGGCGAAGTACTCCTGGCCGGTGGTGAGGATGGTCTCGCCGGGCCGGACCTCCGTCGCCGCCAGGGCGGTGGCCACTCCGCTGGTGGCGTTGGGAAGCAGGACGATGCTGCCCCTCTCGGCGCCCAGGAAGTCCTCCAGCCGCCGAACGACATCGAAGTACATGGCGGGCAGCCGGCGGATCATGAAATCCACCGGCTGACCCTCCAACTCGTCCAGAAGCTCGCAGCGCCTTTCTCTGACGGCAGTGGGGCAGGCGCCGAAGGAGCCGTGGTTCAGGAAGGTGACGTCCGGGTCCAGCCCCCAGCGGGACGCCAGGGGGTCTCGGAGCTCCGACGCGAGGCTCATCGCCTGGAGTAGCGCCCCATCATCTCCCCTCTCCCGGTGCGCCGCCTTCGGTGCGCCGCCGGTCCATCCGCTCTCCTACCTACCCAACCTGCCCCACCAGAGTAGCCTCGCCCAGCAGATGGCCGTCCATGGAGCGGACGCACCTCCCGGGGTCGGCACATCCCTCCTCATCGAGTACCGTGTCCAGGGCGAAGATACGGAAGCGCAGGATCCTCCTGCGGCGGGTGTCGGGGCCCTGCCAGCCCCAGCCTCCAGCGCTGTTGCGGCTCTGGCGGATGCCCCTGTGCAGGGCAGGCTCCTTGGGCTGCTTGCCGTCCAGGCCGCGGACGTCGGGCGGTATGTTGTACACCACCCAGTGGTAGAACACGTCGCTCTTCCCCTCCCGGGAGGTGCAGACCACTGCCAGGCTCTCGGCGGAGTCGGGCACGCCGGCCCAGCCCATTGGTGGCGAGCAGTCGGTCTCCTGGCGCGTGTACCAGACCGGAATGGGGCCTCCGTCCGCGAAAGCGCTGCTGGTTAGTAGTAGGCTCATGTTCTCCTCCCCCTTATCTATACAAGGGGAGAATAAGAAAGGTAAGAGCGTGATGCAATGGTCAGCCGCAGATCCGCCGCACCAGGGCCCGGTAGAAGCCCACGGCCGCCAGGTAGTCGTCCACGGACACCGACTCGTCCACCGAGTGAAGAACCCCCATGCCCCGGCTGCCCAGCCGGGCGGGGACGAACCTGTAGACGGCGTCGCAGATGCGGGAGTACCTGCGGGAGTCGGTGGCCGCCGGAAAGATACCGGGGTATACGTCGAGGCCCGGGAAGCTGCGGCGTATGGATTCCTCCAGCGCATCCCATAGGAAGCCCGAGGCCGGGGACAGGTCGGAGGGCTCACTGAGCGAGGCATCGCGAACCAGCTCCGCCTTCACCGGCAACCCCTCCAGGCACTTCCTCACGTGCTCCATCACATCGCGCGATGTCTGGCCGGGCAGGGTCCGGAAGTTGACCCTGGCCGATGCCGTAGCTGGAAGGACGTTCTCCGCCTCCCCGCCCCCGATCACGGTGGGCGCAGCCGTGGTCCGCAGAAGGGCGTTGGCCGCGGGATGTGCCGTGAGCCGCTCCAGGTAATCCGGCTCCAGGGCTCCGGGGTCTCCCACCGTACCCTCCACCAGAGCCGCCGCGGGTCTGCATAGCCTTACGGGCATGGGGCGGTCGGCCAGACTGCACACCGCCCGGGAAAGGGCCTCTATGGCCAGCTCCCCCGGGGGCACCGAGGCGTGGCCCTGTACTCCGCGGGCGGAGAGGACCACGGTGGCGTATCCCTTCTCGGCCACCGCCACCACCGCCGCGGGGCGGCTGGCCCAGGGGTAGCTGTAGATGTACCCTCCCTCGTCCAGGGCCATGCAGCACCTGACGCCCTCCCGCTCCAGCAGGGAGGTTATCCCCTCCGCTCCGCGGGACCCGCCGATCTCCTCGTCGTGCCCGAAGGCCAGCACCACTCCCCGGCGAAGGACAGCCCCCTCCCGCAGCAGCTGCTCCACGGCCTCCAGCATTCCGCAGAGGCCGATCTTGTAGTCCACCGCACCCCTGCCCCAGACCCGGCCCTCGGCCACCTCGCCGCCGAAGGGGGGGCGGGTCCAGTCCCCCGGGTCTCCGGCGGGGACCACGTCCTGGTGCGCAGTGAGGAGCAGTGGGCGCAGAGTGGGGTCCGTCCCCGGAATGCGGAAGAGGAGGCCGAGGTCCCCGGGCTTCCGCGGGGGAAAGTTGCCGTGAACCGTGGGAAAGGACCTCTCCAGGTGGCGGTGGAGGGCCAGGAACTCCCTCCGGCCCTCATCGGTCCCGTCCTCGTTGGAGACGGTCCGGAAGCGCAACGAACGGGCGAACCTCTCTACGGCTCCCTCTGACACTCCAGCTCCTTTCTGCGGCGGGCGGCTGCCGGCGGGGTTGCCCCGGCGGCCCCCTCTTTCCATTGTGCCCATGAAGATAAACACCAGGGAGGTGTCCATGTCATGCCCCGCCGCCCTTCTGGGCTTTCTTCTGATGGGGCCCGGCCCCGGCCATGAGCCCGTCGAGCCGGATTTCCTTCCGCCGCCTGCCCACCCGCGACACATCGAGGAGTTCGGGGAAACAGGCCCCGACGTCCGGGCCACGGGACCCCACGGGCAGCGCAGCCTGAACAGGACCGTGTTCGGCTTCCTCCCCTACTGGACCGGCTCGGCCTACCTGGAGTACGACCTGATCAGCGTCCTGGGGCTGTTCTCGGTGGAGATGGACGCCTACGGCCAGATCTGGTCCTGGCACGGCTTTCCGGGCGTCTTCGCCGATGAGATCGATCAGGCCCACGCCGCCGGCGCCCAGGTGGTGGTCACCGTCACCAACTTCGACCCCGACGACATCCACCTGATACTCACCGCCTACTCCGACCAGGCGATGGAGACCATGTGCGGCCTGGTCACCGGCTACGACGTGGACGGGGTCTGCATCGACTTCGAGCAGGTGGACGGCGACGACCGGGACCACCTGACCGACTTTGTGGAGGAGCTCCGGGCCGAGCTGGACGCCCAGGCCCCCGGCAGCCACCTGTCGGTCTGTACCCCCGCCGTGGACTGGTCGGGGGCCTTCGACTACTCCGCGCTGGCTGGGTCCGCCGACGCGCTGTTCATGATGTGCTACCCCTTCCACGGCACCTGGTCGGCGGTGGCCGGTCCCTGCTGCCCCCTGGTGGGCTGGGGCGGAGCGGAGTCCTCCACCAACATGACGTGGTGCCTGGGCGACTACGTGATCCGGGCGCCGGAGGCCCACGACCGCATCGTGGTGGGTCTGCCCTACTACGGACACCAGTGGGAGACCGAGGACCAGTACCCCCACTCCCAGGTCACCGGCGGTTGCTCCACCCTCTACTACTCCACACTGGCGGAGAGGGCCGACACCTACGGAGAGCTGTGGGACGAGGAATCGCTGACGCCCTACTACGCCTTCTACGGCGAGGGATGGAACCAGGGCTGGTTCGACGGGCCGGAGTCGCTGGGTCTGAAGTACGACATGGTGCGGGCGGCGGACCTCCAGGGGGTGGGAATCTGGGCCCTGGGCTACGACGGGGACCGTCCCGAGCTCTGGGACCGGCTGGAGGACTCCTTCGCCGGGCCCGCCTGGCAGGACTCCATCACCGACAACCTGGAGAGCCGCTTCGGACTGCACGGCCCCTCGCAGTACTGGCACCAGGCCACCGTCTCCGGCCAGATGCACGGGCTGTTCTACACCTACTCCATCTCCTCGGGGCCCGACATCAACTGGGCCGAATGGACCTTCGACCTACCCGACAGCTCCGCCGGGTACTCCCTCAGCGCCTACGTCCCAGACTACGGGGGCGAGGCCCTGGCCAGGTACAGGATCTGCCGGGGTCCGGAGGTGGATACCGTGGTGGTGGACCAGGCGGCCGCCGCCGGTCAGTGGGTGAGCCTGGGCGGGCCCTACGACGCCTCGGAGGGCCTGAGCGTGGTGCTGGGCGACTGCACGGGCTCCGGGGGCGAGAGGATCCTCTACGACGCCGTGAGGTTCTGCCAGACCACCGGAGTGGCCGGTGACGCAGGAACCGCGGCTCCGGCCGGCCTGTGGGTACAGGCCCCGTGCGGGGAAGGCGCCATGACGGTAAGGGTCCCTGCGTCAACGGGGCCCAGGAGGCTTCTGCTTCTGGACGCGGCCGGCAGGAGGGTGCTGCAGCGGTGGTGGCCGGCGGGGCCGGAGACGTGGGGGAGGCTGTCCGTGGAGGACATTCCGGCAGGTGCGTACCTGGTGCGGGTCAGCTCCGGGTCGCAACTCTGGCAGGCCAGGACGGTGCTGCTGCGCTGAGGGCCTCTAATCCTGCAGCTGGAACCACTTGATGTCGAAGGCCCTGTAGCCCAGGGTGTCCACCTTGGGGTAGACGATCTCCAGCCGGTCCACGGCGGTGGCCAGCGTGGTGGTGTCGGGGAACAGGGCGGCCACCTGCACCTCGCGGTCGCCTATGTCGTCGGCGCTGCGGTCTATCCTCCGGCTCGCCTGGTAGAGAACGCTGTCCAGCTTGGCCTCGGTGAATCCCTCGGGCAGGGGCGCGGGAACGTCTATCTCCAGCTCTTCGCAGCGGCCCACCAGCCACTCCTCCAGGAACAGCAGCTTCAGGACCACGGGGCCCACGCTGTCCTCGGCCATCTCCTCCGGCTGCACCCAGAGGGGGACCTCCCGGAAGTCGGTCTGCGTGGTGTCCTCCCAGCAGGCCAGCTTCTCCAGGATCAGCGTTCCCCTGACCTCGGTCTTCTTGGTGGCTATGTAGTTCACGACGGGGCGTATGGATATCTGGGGCGGTCCGGCTATGCAGATGGTAGCCCCCTCGGGCATCATGTTCAGGTTGAGGTTGGTGTGCGGGACGGCCGGGGTGCCCTCGGGGTTGAGGACGTAGACCAGATCGACCCCCATGCGTATGGGCAGGGAGTCCACCTCCTCCTGCTCCTCCTCCATGGCGGCCAGGTCCCCGCCGTTTCCGCCGACTGTCCTGGTGGCCCGCTGGTTGGAGTTGACGATGAGGAGGGTGCCCAGCAGGCCCACGAAGAAGACCACGAAACCCAGAAGACCCGCCGTGCTGCGGGAGTGCATCCTCAGGGGCACCCGCTCCTGGAACTTCACCGGCTTCTCGATCCGGCTTCTCAGGGCGGCCCTCATCTCCTCCATGGGCTTGTTCATCTCGTCCAGGGAGAACCCGCAGTTCTCGCAGGGCCCTGTATCCCGGCTCTTGTTGTTGTGGCCACACAAACGGCAGATCATTCTCTACCCCCGACGGAATCGGCAGCGGTGGAGTCGGAACCGCAGTTGTTTATGATAAGGCTCCTGTTGATGGTGTAATCATACACCTGCCGAAGGCTGTCTACAAGTGTGCCCACTACCTCCTCCTCCCGGGAGGTGCGCAACCTCTGCTCCAGGGCCTCCCTGGCCTCCTCCAGTGTGGCTTCCCGTTCGGGCAGGACCCGGCCCGTCCTGAACAGGGCGGACGCCTCCTCGCCCATGTCGAAGCGGATCACCGCACCCTCCGGGGCCTCCATGAGGGAGTCCGCCAGGTCCAGCGGCAGCTCACCCTCCCTCATGGGCCTGGTGACGAAGGTGGTCTCGGACTCCGCGTAGGTGGGATGGGGGGTGAAGGGCTCCCCGGTCTCAAAGGGATCGCCGCCGGCGGCCAGAACGCTGTCCAGCGCCTCCACCCTGTATCCGCCCTCGGCCATGAGAAGCTCGAAGACCCTCTTCCTGGGTATGGTGATGGGGTCCTCCTGGTTCTCGTGGGCCTCCGCCAGCATCTCCTCGCTGACCTCCAGCCGGGGGGCGATGATGCTGTCGTGGTAGACGTCCAGCAGGTGCTGCTCCCGGAGCACCCTCACCCTGCTGCGGAGCTCGGGCAGCGTATCCAGCCCCATCTCCGTCGCGGCGGTGGCCATGATGTCGTACAGCCCCAGGACGTTGCAGTAGCCGAGCAGCCACTCGGGGTCGTTGGCCCTGCGGGGCATCTGGTCGGGGAGGCTGCGGATGTTGTTGGCCAGCCAGAGGGCGGGCCTCTCTCCCCCCTCCCAGGTGTAGGCAGGTGTACGGGCCTCCCCGGGGGAGTAGGGCAGATGGTCGCCCCGGGGACTGGTGGCCTTCTCCGCCACCATCTCCACCACGGTGGTGTCGATGGAGAGGTCGTACTCCACCCGCAGGCTGTCCTCCAGGGCCTGCTTCACTTCCTCCCGCCTGCGGGCCTGCAGCATGCTGGTTATCCAGCTTCGGTTGTCCTCGATGCTGCCCGGGTCCTCCGTCCACAGGCTGTCCAGACGGTAGACGCGCCAGTACTGCCCTATGAGCTCGGGGGAGGAGACCTGTCCCTGCTCCATGCCCTCCAGCACCTCGGCGGCCTCCCTCTGCACGCGCATGAGGTCCACCGGCCCCATTCTCTCTATCCTCAGGTCGAGCCCCCGGCGCATGGAGGGGTCCCGGCCGGCCCGGAGCCTGGCGGCCCAGTCCTGCGCTTCGGAGCTGTCGCGGGAGCTGATCACCAGGTACTCGGCCATGGTGCCCAGGCCCTGGTAGAACTCGCGTACGCTGTCCGGGGAGACCTCCAGCCGGTCCAGGTACCGCTGCAGGTACGCCTGCTGAAGCCTCTCCCTCATCTTCTCGTAGTTGAAGCGCCGCGTCTCGTAGAGGGTATCCAGGCCCCTGGCGGAAGCGTCGCGCAGGATCAGCATGCGGTTCAGCACAGCCTCGCCGATTCTCATGGCCAGGGCGGTATCGCCCTTCGCGTCGGCCAGCCTGGGGCCGAGCTCGTCTATGTAGACCGTGTCCCCCTCCACCTGCAGGGCGGCATCCCCGGGAAGGCCGGGGTCTGCGCCGCAGGAAACCACGACGATGGACGAAAGGACAAGAACAGCTGCTGCAATGCATTCTGACGCGAGTCTCACCAGACACCTCCAGGTCTGCTGCACCGGGGTTGCGCCCTGCCGCCGGGGCCGGCGGCGGGCCGCCGGGCCCCGCTCTCTCTCCGCGGGTTTTGCCCCACGGGAAGCAGGTGCATATATACCCCCTTCGGACCGCTGTCGAAAACCCCGGGAGGTGGAGAATGCCGATGCTGCTTCTGGCCCTGGCGGTGCTTGCGGGGACCCCGCAGGTGCCGGACGCCCCCGAGGGTTGGCGATGCGGACTGCTGGTGAGCGACCTGGACACCGGCGAGACACTGCTGTCCCGCCGGCCCGGGGAGTACTTCCGCCCGGCGTCCACGGTGAAGCTGCTCACCACCCTTCTGGCCATGGAGGAGCTGGGGCCCTCCTGGGTGTGGCGGACGCGCATAGAGGCGGACACGGCATCCTCTGCGCTCTACCTGCGCGGATCCGGCGCGCCGCTGCTCAGCGCCGAGGCGGTGGTCCGCGCAGCCCTGGAAAGCGCCTCCGCGCTGCCGCATGACGGCAGGCTCTGGCGCCTGTACATGGACACCTCCGCCTTCGCCGGCGACAGCCACCTGCCCGGCTGGGAGAGGGGGGACTGGGACAGGACGTACTGCCCGCCGGTGGAGCCGCTGTGCATCGGCGACAACGTGCTGGAGATAATGGTCTCCACGGTGGGAGACGGCATCCGGGTGAGCACCTATCCTCCCCTGCCGGGGCTGCGGACCGAGAGCGAGCTCTCGGTGGGGCCCCGTACCGAGGTGGAGGCCTCGGCCGGCGACTGGAACCTGGAGGCGCCGGTCCTGAGGCTTCGGGGGACGGTGGCAGACGACACCAGCTTCGTGCTCTACAAGCCCTTCGCCGGCGCTCCCTTCGAGCTGGCCGCCTGGCTGCGCCTCAACCTCGAGGAGGCCGGGCTGGAGGTGGCCGGGCCCTTCGAGGGGCACCCGGCGGACGGGGACTCGCTTCTCACCGTGGCCGTGATGTACTCCCAGCCCCTTTTCAACGTTCTTTCCAGCATGAACAAATGGAGCCGGAACATGGTTGCCGAGCAGGTCCTCCGCACGGTATCCCTGGAGGGCGGCGACGGCCCCGCCACCACCGGCGGCGGCTGCGACATGCTGGCGGAGATCACCGGCCGTCTGGCGCCGGGCTCCGCCTCGGTGATCCTGGCCGACGGTTCCGGGCTGTCGCGGCTGAACAGGCTCACCCCCGGGCACCTGGCCGCCGCGGTGGCCGCCGGAGCGCTCTCGGCCTCCTACGGCCCGGAGTTCCTGGCCACTCTGCCGGTGAACGGCAGGGACGGAACCCTCTACAACAGGCTGGATGAGATCCCCCCGGCCAGCTTCCGGGGCAAGACGGGGACCCTGGGCGACACCTCCGCCATAGCCGGCATGCTCCGTACGGAGAGCGGCAGGCGACTGGTGGTGGTGGTGATGCTGGAGATACCCCGGGGGCAGGTCTACAGGGCCCGCGGCTGGCAGGACAGGCTGATAGGGGAGCTCTACTCCTCCCTCTGAGCCTCCCGGGGGGGCCTGCCGCGGAGCATAAGCCGCGGCGGCGTCAGCAGCGATTCGACGAAGACCTTCAGGTCCACCTTGGAGACCCCGGAGGAGCGCTCCTCGAAGACTATCGGCACCTCCCCCATGGAGACCCCTTCACGCCAGACCGCGTGCAGGGTCTCCACCAGGAAGGCGTACCCGCTGGCCCTGATCCCGGCGGCCAGGAGCAGGGGTATCACCTCCGGGCGGAAGGCCCGGAAGCCGCTGGTGCAGTCGGTGAAGGGCATTCCGGTGAGGGCCCGGATGTAGAGGTTGGCCGCCATGCTCAGGTTCAGGCGGAGGATCGACCAGTGGAGCACGCTCACCCCCCGCACGTAGCGGGACCCTACGACCATGCTCCTGTCGTCCAGCATCCGGTCCATCTCCGGGAGATGCTCGGGGCGGTGCGACAGGTCGGCGTCCATCATGAAGATCCGGTCCCAGCGGTCCTCCTCCAGCACTTGCCTGTAGGCGGCCCGATAGGCCTCGCCCAGGCCCTCCTTGCGGCGGCGGGCCAGCAGGCGTATCCGCGGCTGGCCGGCGGACATGGACCGTACCACATCCGCGGTTCCGTCCGGGGACCCGTCGTCTATGAAGAGAACGCTGTAGTCGCCCTCCTGGGCGCTGATCCTCTCCCAGAGGGGCTCCACGTTGCTCCGCTCGTTGTAGGTGGGGACCAGGATCAGCCGGCGGGGCGGGGGGGTCAGCTGGAGACCCTCTCCATGTAGCTGTCGGTCCTGGTGTCCACCCGCACGGTGTCGCCCTCCTTGATGAACAGCGGCACCTGCACCATCAGACCGGTCTCCAGCGTGGCCGGCTTGGACCCTCCGGCGGCGGTGTCGCCCTTCAGGCCGGGCTCGGTCTCGGTGACCGCCAGCTCCACGAAGGTGGGAGGCTCAACCATCACCGGAGTCTCCTCCCGAAAGACCAGTATGACCTCGCAGTTGTCGGTGAGGTACCTGGCCGTATCGCCCACCAGCTCCTCGCTGAGGGTGATCTGCCTGTAGGTCTCGGGGTCCATCACCGTGTACTCCCCGGGGGTGGTGTAGAGCAGCTCGTAGGTGCGGCGCTCCAGCCTCACCTCCTGCACCTTCTCCCCCGCTCTCCAGGTCCTCTCCAGGACCTTTCCGGAGAACACGCCCTTGAGCTTGGAGCGCACGAAGGCGGCTCCCTTGCCGGGCTTTACGTGCAGAAAGTCCACTATCTCGAAGAGGTCGTCGTCAACCTCTATGATCATGCCTTTTCTGAAGTCGTTGCTGGTGGTCAAGGGGAACCTCCGGGGAAGTTGCGCGGGACCGGGGGTCAGGCCTCCGCCAGTTGTCTTGCCAGGTGCTCCAGCGCCAGGCGGTACCCGTCGGCGCCGGCGCCGCAGATAACAACGTCCGCGGCCTCGGCTGTGAGCAGCCTTCTCCTGTAGGGCTCGCGGGCATGGACGTTGCTGATGTGAACCTCCACCACGGGCCCCGGAAAGGCCCTCATGGCGTCCAGGACGGCTATGGAGTAGTGGGAGTAGGCTCCGGGGTTGACTATCAGGGCGCTGTGATCGTTCCGGGCCCTTCCGATGGCGGCCACCATGCCGCCCTCGCTGTCGGTCTGAAGCGGCTCCAGGACCAGCCCCAGCCCGTCGGCCCGGCTGCAGAGCTCCTCCTCCAGGCTGGCCAGGGAGGAGCTTCCGTAGACCTCGGGCTCCCTCTCCCCCAGCGCGGCCATGTTGGGGCCGTTGAGGAGCATGACCCGGTGCGGACCCATCAGCCTCCCTCTTCGAAGGGCTGCAGGCCCAGGTCCTTGCGCTCAGCGGGGCTGAAGAGGTCCAGGAGGCTCCTGGGCTCCCGTCGCATGCTCCGGGTCTCGGCCGCGACGGGATCGGGACCCGAGCCGGCCGGGTCTTCATCCTTCTCCGCAGCAGCGGCTTCTCCCGTTTCGGCCTGGCCGGCCAGTATCTTCTCCATCCTCCGGGTCTCGGGGAACTCCTCGGGGGACTCCTGCTCTTCCGCCGCCGTCCGGGGCTCTTCCTCCGCCAGCGGCTCTTCGGCGAAGGGCTCCTCGGCTTCGGGCTCCTCCTCCGGCTCGGAGGGCTGCTCCTTTCTGGCCAGCTTGGCCTTCTCCAGAAGCTGCTCGGCCTCGTCGTCGGTGGGGTTCTCGAAGAGGTACTCCTCGATGACCTCCACCGCATCGTCCCATCGCTCCTGGCTCATGGCTATCTCGGCCAGCGAGCGCAGGGCCACCAGGTTGAGGGGGTCTTTGGATCGGACCTCCAGAAATGCCTTCCGGGCCTCCTCCAGCCTCCCACCGTCCAGGTGGCACCTTCCCAGGACCACCTGCAGCGACAGGTTGGTGGGCCATTCCTCCAGGCCCTGGCCCGCGACCTCGGCGGCCTCGTCCAGGCGGCCGGTCTGCCTGAGCCTGTCGGCAAGCCTGGCCCCCACCACGGCAGAGGGGCTGGATATCCACTTCTGGTACAGGTCGTCTATCTCACCTTCGAAGCGCTCAGCCATCTTCCCCGTCCGGGACAAAAGTGTCCATTATCGTCCAGCCCTCGCGCAGGTAGGGCTCCTTGGCCTCCTGCGGGTGGTACACCTCCATATCGAGAAGGTACCTCCTCCCGTCAACCCTGATAATATAGGACGTAAACGCACCGGCGTTCAGGTACTCGGGATTCCTCCAGACCCCGGTGAGCTTCCAGCCGGTGTGCTCGCCGAGAGGGAACGGTACAGCCTCGGTCCTGGCCCTGTCCACAGAGTCCGCCCCGGCGTCGTAGAAGAACCGCCTGGCCACCGACTGCCTCCAGGCCATGGCGTCCTCTCCCTCCTCCAGGACACGGTCGGTGTCCAGCCAGCGGATGGTAAGCATCAGAAGGCACTCCTCGCCGTCCTGGCGCTGATACTGGACCACGCCGTCCTCCGGCCGCCACATCTCGGTCCTGTAGGACTTGGGTACGTCCAGGACGAAGCCCAGCTCGCGCAGGGAGTCCATCCTGGCCGGGCTGCTCATCTGGGTGTTGACGAAGCTGCCGTAGACGTAGTCGTGCATGTGCCTGTTGTAGGCGGCCAGCAGGGAGTCGCTGAGAGCCTGCGGCGGGCCTTCGCCGTCCACCACCACTCCGAACACGCTCTGCCCGCTGGCCCAGACGTTCCTGGCCGAAAGCACCGGCCCCGCGCCGCCCAGCTCCCCGGGCAGGTCCTCTGGGGAGGTAACCATGAACAGGATGGTCCTCCGCTCGCGCAGGCTGCCCCGCAGCTGCTCCAGCGTGCAGGTGGAGAAGTCGAACACGGCCTCGGGGTCCACGGTGGTCACGTAAAGCTGTACCCGGGAGAGGACCTCGGGCATCCGCTGCTCCAGGTCGGGGGAGTAGACCACCAGCACGCCCTTCAGCGAGCCGCTGGCGGGCTGGTTGCAGGCGCAGACCAGCAGGGCCGCGGCGGCCAGACAGGCTGCTCCCCGCAACAGCCTCATTCTCTGCCACCGCCCCTTCTGCGGGCTATCATGGCCCGCACCGACTGGAAGGCCGATACGAACGTCGGAACCAGCCATATGAGGCTCTGGACCGCCATGGGCCCCTTCCCGCCCTCGGTGATCCCGCCCACCAGGGCTCCCGCCCGGCTGGCGGTCTTGCGGATCTCCTCCCCGGACCGCTCCACCTCCGACAGGGCGGCGGAGAGCCTGGGTCCGGCCTCGGAGATCTCCCGCGTCAGGGTGTCCATGGTCTGCTCCAGCGTCTCCAGCGTCTTTCTGATCCTGAAAATCGCCACGATGAGGAAGACGAGCATCACCCAGAAGCCCGCTACCCCCACGAGAAGCACTATAGCCGTTGCGCTCATTGTCTACCTCCGGGCCTTCCTCCGGGAGAGCCGGCCTGCGGCCTCCCTGTCTTCTTCTTCAAAATGGGCTCCGCGAGTTGCCGGCGGAAGCTCCGTTCCCCGTTCAGGATACTACCGCGGAAAGCGGGCCGTCAAGCAATCAGGAGCCGCTGCTGCGGCGCGTCCTCCGGGCCTTGAGGGTGTTCTTCAGGAGGAAAGCGATGGTGAGCGGGCCCACGCCTCCGGGCACCGGAGTGATGGCCGAGGCCAGGGGCTCCACGGCGTCGTAGTCCACGTCTCCGGCCAGGCCGTCTTCGGTGCGGCTGATGCCCACGTCCACCACTACTGCGCCCGCCTTCACGTGGCCGGGGCCGATGATGCCCGGCACGCCTACCGCGGAGACCAGCAGGTCGGCCTGCGAGGCCAGCCCGGGCAGGTCCCGGGTGCGGGAGTGGGCCAGGGTGACGGTGGCGTTGGCGGCCAGCAGCATGGCGGCCAGCGGCTTGCCCACTATGTCGCTTCTGCCCACTATCACCGCCCTCATGCCCTCGGGGTCTATTCCCGCATGTTCCAGCAGGGCCATGATGCCGGTGGGAGTGCAGGGGAAGAGCCCGTCCTCCCCCCTCCAGAGCCTGCCGACGTTCTGCGGGTGGAAGCCGTCCACGTCCTTCTCCGGGAGAACGGCGGAGGCCACCTCGGATGCGGAGAGATGATCGGGAAGCGGCAGCTGGACCAGCAGGCCGTCCACCGTGTCATCGGAGTTGAGGTCGTCTATTCGCGCCATCAGCTCCCCCCGGGAAGCCTCCCGCGGCATCCTGACCACCGTGCTGCGGATGCCGGCCTTTCGGCAGGCCTTCTCCTTGTAGGAGACGTAGACCCTGCTGGCCTCGTCCTCTCCCACCAGCACCACGGCCAGCCCCGGGGGCGGGCCCTCCATCCCCTCCACCTCGGCGGCCACCGTCCGACGGACGCTCCTGGCCAGCTTCTTCCCCGAGAGGACCTCAGCCACGGCTACTCTCCGGAGCCGGCTATCTCCAGGACCTCCACGAAGCTGTTGTCCTGGCGGTGCCCCGTCTTCTTCTCGTATCCCTTGCGGCGCTTGCGCTTGTATACGTGTATCTTGGGCCCCCTGCCGTGGCTCAGGACCTTTACGCGGACGCTGGCCCCCTCCACCAGGGGCTTTCCCACCTGTACGTCGTCGCCGTCGGAGAGCAGGAGCACCCTGTCCACGGTCATCTCCCCGCCCTCCTCCGTATCCACCCGGGGGATGGAGAGCTTCATTCCCGGCTCGACCTTGAACTGCATTCCGCCCGTCTCCATCACTGCGTACATCGCGTTCCTCTCCTGCGCGGCGGCCCCGGCTCCGGGCCCGCCGTCGGTTTTCCTAGCTTCCCTTGTTCCAGCTCAGGTAGAGGTCGGTGACCTCCTCGTGGGTGTCCAGGGAGAAGGCCCTGAACTGGTCGACCCTGAGCCTGTCGTCCTCGTGTATCTCCAGGTTGATTCCACTGGAGCCGACCATGTGCTGCAGCCTGTGGCCCCCGTCCTCCAGCAGGTAGGAGGCCATGTCGGGATGTATGGATATTACCAGGTTCCGGTGCTTCTTCTTCAGCGACGCCCTCTCCAGGAAGCGCTCCAGCATGGTGGCCGCGGAGATGGGCGAGAGGACCCTTCCGCTGCCCCCGCAGTGGCTGCAGGGCTCCGACAGCGACTGCATCAGGCTGGGACGTACGCGCTTGCGCGTCATCTCCACCAGGCCCAGAGGGCTCACCTGGCAGGTCTTGGTGGGGGACCGGTCCCGGCCCAGCTCGCTGCGGAGGGTGTTCAGCACCTTCTCCTTGTGATCCGCTATCTCCATGTCTATGAAGTCGATGACGATAATCCCGCCCATGTCCCGCAGGCGCAGCTGGCGGGCCACCTCCCTGGCGGCCTCCGTGTTTACCTTCAGTATCGTCTTGTCCTGGTTCTTCTTGCCCACGTAGCGCTTGGTGTTGACGTCTATGGCCACCAGCGCCTCGGTGTGGTCGATCACCAGCGAGCCCCCGCTCTTCAGGGGCACCTCCCTGGCCACGATCCTGCCGATCTCCTCCTCGATGCCGTAGTGGTCGAATATGGGGGTCTTGCCCCGGTAGAGCTTGACCTTTCCCGCCAGGTCCGGGGCTATCCTCTTCAGGTAGTCCCGGGCCCTCCTCTTGATCTCCCTGTCGTCTGTGACGATGGAGCTGACGTCGGAGGTCAGCAGGTCGCGGAGGGTCATGGTAACCGCATCGCGCTCCTGGTGCAGGAGCTCGGGGGCCTTGGCCCGCAGGGCCCTTCCCCCCACCTCCTTCCAGGTGCCCACAATGCGCCTGAGGTCCCCCTCCAGCGCTTCCTTGTCCTTGCCCATGGCGGCGGTCCTGGCTATCACGCCGTAGCCCTCAACCATGATGTCGCGCAGTATCCCCCGGATCCTCCCCCGCTGCCTGCGGTCGGCGATCTTGCGCGAGACTCCGGCCACGGAGTCCCCCGGCATGCTCACCACGTAGCGGCCGGCGATGGATATCCGCGTGCTGACCCGGGCGCCCTTGGTTCCTATGGGCTCCTTGGTCACCTGGACCATTATGGTCTGGCCCTTCTGCAGAAGCTCCTCTATGGACGCCGACGTGTCCGCCGCGGGAAGCGGCTTGCCGTCCACCAGGGACTGGGCGAACTTGCGGGAGTCGGAGACTCCCGTGCGGACGTCGGAGACGTGCAGGAACGCGCTTCGCTCCAGCCCGATGTCCACGAAGGCCGCCTGCATTCCCGGCAGAACGGCGTTCACCCTTCCCAGGTAGATGTTGCCGACGATGCGCCGCTCGTCGGCCTTCTCCACGATCAGCTCCATGAGCCTCCTGTCCTCGAGGACCGCTATCCTCAGGACCTCGGGATGTGAATTGATGATGAAGTCAACCTTCAAGAGAGCTCATCTCCTTGCACTTGCCTGTGAGTGACACCAATGTGCCGCCCTCCTCCCTGGAGAGCAGCTCTATGCGTTCAATGGGTACTTCCAGTTCCCTTTCGGCCACGCCCGGCAGCCTGTCCGGACGGGCGGAGCCCCGGTTCGGATCCACCGAGACCACAAGGACCTCGCCCTCCCGCCGGGCCTCCAGAACGCCGGGGACCTCCGAAAGCTCCTCGGGGTCGGGAAGGCCCTCGGCGGGACCTATCCTGTACCGGGCCACGTCCACCAGCTCGTCCGGAGGCTTGGAGTCCGGCTGCAGACCGCAGCATGCTATTATATCAAAACCCTGGGGCATGGCCCCACCCAGCCGGCGGATCTCTCCCGGCCTAACCTGCCGGGATACCAGTACGTCCACCAGCTCCGCCGAGCTGGACGCCCCCAGAAACAGCGGCGGGCCGAAGTGGAGCCGCGGACGGCGGACGTAACCCCGGGACCATACCACGGGGATCCCGGCCCTCCGCACCGCCCTCCCCCACATGCGCACCGAGTCCAGATGGGACGTCATCCTGGCCAGCCCGGACTTGCCCCAGACCAGCCTGAGGACTCCGGTGGCCTCCCGGGGCTCCCCGGCTTCCCCGCCCACCTCCGGCACGGGCCCCGCGGCCTCCACCGCCCCCCCTTCGCAGGCGCCGCAGCCCCTGCATCCGGCGGTGCGGCAGTCGGGGGTCGTCTCCCCCCTCCCGTAGCGCTCCCATTCCCGCAGCAGGTGCCGGCGGCTCACCCCCGTGTCGACGAAGTCCCAGGGAAGGGGAGCGTCCACTGGACGGGGCGAGCGGACCCACTCCTCCAGGGACGACCCCGACAGCAGCGGCTCCCAGACGTCCCAGCGGAAGCGGTCGCTCCAGGCGTCGTAGGCGGCCCCGGCGCCGGCGGCGGCAAGCAGCGCGTCGGCCGCATCGTCTCCTCCCAGGGAGAGGGCGGCCTCCACGAAGGCCACCCGGGGGTCGTTGTAGTGCACCGTCACCCGCCGGCAGGCCTTCCGCACCAGTCCGATCCGCCGCCGGAGCTCCTCCACGTCCGGCTGGGGGGCCCACTGCAGGGGGGTGTGGGGCTTGGGGACGAAGGGGGAAAGGGCCACCGTCACGTCCCTTCGCTTCCTGCGGCCCCGCTTCCGGGCCAGCCCCGAGATGCGCCCGGCCAGGGCTGCGATGGCCCGCAGGTCCCGGTCCTCCTCCATGGGCAGGCCCAGCATGAAGTAGAGCTTCACTCCCTTGGCCCCCAGCTCCAGGGCGCTGTCCACTCCCTGCAGAATCTCGTCGTCGGATATGGGCTTGTTGATCCTGTTGCGCAGCTCCTCGGACCCTGCCTCCGGGGCCAGTGTCACCCTGCCCTGGATCAGCTCCCGGGAGCCCAGCCGGGAGATGGTGTCCGGCCGCAGGGAGGGCCTGGTTATCCTGGCGCCCAGCCTCCTCTGCAGGGGTTCCAGGGCCCGCTCCAGACCCGCCACCCGGCTGTAGTCGGAGTAGGAGAGGGTGAGGAGTCCCGCCTTCTCCCAGCCGGTGGCCGCGAGGCTCTCCGAAAGCAGCTCCATCACCTCCGAGGGCTCCCGCTCCCGCACCGGCCGCGTGGTGTGACCGGCCTGGCAGAACCGGCAGCCCCGGGTGCAGCCCCTGGCCAGCTCCACCACGGCCCGGTCGTGGCTGACCCTGGAGTTGGGGACCAGCTGACGCACCGGGGCCCACCGGCGGCGGAGCCGGTCCACCCGCTGGACCTCCACGGGCCCCCGGCCCAGGGAGGGCACCCAGACCCCTGGCAGGGAGGAGGCCGCCTCTATCCGGTCGGTTCGGGGCCCCGTCTCCGACAGGATTCCGAACATCTCCTCCGCCTGCTCCTCCGCCTCTCCCAGGAACACCACGTCGGCCATGGGCCCGATGGGTACGGGGTTGGTGATGCCTCCGCCTCCGGCCAGGACCACAGGGTGGTCCTGGCTGCGGCTCCGTGCCAGCAGCGGAATGCCCGCGTGCCGCAGCAGGCGCAGGAAGTTGGAGTAGAGGGCCTCCGCCGGCAGGCCGAAGGCCACCACCCGGCTTTCGGATACGGGGTCCCCCGCCTCCAGGTCCACCCAGGGCAGCCCCCGCTCCTCCATCATGGCGTCCAGGTCGGGGGCGGGCATGAACGCCCGTCGCACGTCGAACCGGCCGGTCTGCAGAAGCACGTGGCGCAGAACTGCCAGGCCGAAGTTGGACATGCCCAGCTCGTAGGTGTCGGGGTAGACCAGAGTCACCCGGGGCAGGCCGGGCCTGGTCAGGCTTCCCCACTCGCCTCCCGTGTACTGCTGGGGCCTGCGCAGGAGGTGCAGCAGGTCCTCGTAGGGGTGTCGCCTCACAGGGTTCCGCGGAGGGCGGCGTCCCCCACGGTTACCCTCTGGGACACCGGGTTGCCCAGCAGACCCTCCCGGCGGCTCCTGGTCACCGCCACGGCACCCGCCATATCCACCGCCGACTCCGGCGAGGTGTGCGGGGGGTAGCCCAGGAGCCACAGAACGGACACGTCCAGGCCGGCCACCGGGTAACCCGCCCCGGACAGGAGGGAGAGCCAGCCCTCGGAGACCGTGTCGTCGAGGTTGTGCACCCGGACGGGGACCCATTGCAGGTGGTGGCCCGCCAGCCCCTCCACCCCGCCGTCGGGCATGGTGAGGCGGTGCTTGTTGGGGTTGACTATGTCCTCGTAGCGCCGGAGCATGGCCTCGGCCTCCGGCGGACTCGCCTCACCCGACAGCATTACCTGCCACAGAACGTACCGCCGCAGCTCGGCCGGGGCCCGCTTGGGCATGGTCTCCCGCAGCGCCTGCAGGGCCGTTACCGCCTCCGGGTCCACGGCCTTCAGCTCCACCGCGGCGGTGCAGAGGGTGGTCTTCCGGCTCATCCCCCCACCCCCAGCCATCTGGACAGCCCCAGGAAGAAGAGCATCCCCGGGCCGGGGGAGCAGAGCAGCTCCTCCGGGGACAGCTTCCGCCTGCGGCCGCCCCACTCGCCGGGGAGCGCCGGGGGCAGCTGCCACATCCACGCCGCCCGCTCGGGATGGGGCATCATGGCCAGGGCGGTGCCTCCGCTGCCCACCATGGCGGCCATGTTCAGCGAGGACCCGTTGGGGTTGTGCGGGTAGCCCTCCGCCTCGGCGCCGTCGGGGCGGCAGTAGAGAAGGCCCCGGCAGCCTGCGGCCCGCTCCAGGTCTTCGCGGTCCAGGAGGAAGCGCCCCTCGGCATGGGCTATGGGCAGGGGCAGGGGGCCGTCTTCCAGGACGGACAGCCAGGGGCATTCCTCCGCCGCCCGCGGGTCGGGGCGCACGTGCACCCAGGCGCTGAGGTAGCCGCTGCGGCCGTGGACCATGTTCGAGCCCAGGGCCGCCTGGACCATGCCCGGCTTCCAGCCGGGAACCAGACCGCTCTCCAGGAGGATCTGGGCGCCGTTGCAGATGCCCAGGACCGGGGTCCCGGAGGAGGCGGCCTCCGCTACCGTGTCCATGATCCTCTCCTTGGCCGCCACGGCTCCCGCCCTCACCCTGTCCTGGAAGGAGAAGCCTCCGGGAAGGACGAAGGCGTCGGCTCCCGCCAGCCTTTCGGGCAGGTTCCAGCGGACAACCTCCGCCTCCATGCCCGCCGCCTCGGCCGCGGCCGCGGTCTCCCGCTCGCAGTTGGAGCCGGGGAACTGCAGAACCGCCACCCTGGGCCGGTCAGCCATCGGCGCCCTCCTCCCTCCAGACGACCCTGTGCAGCAGCGTCTCCCGCTGCTCCGCAGGGGCCCGCAGGTCCAGGCTCCAGCCTCCGCAGGACAGCTCCGGACGGCCGGACACCTCGCCCAGCCGGAAACAGATGTCCCCGGGCAGGTCCAGCCCGGCCAGTCTCTCCCGGTCCAGCTCCAGCAGGTACCCCGGGGTCTCGGCGAAGAGCAGCAGGGGGTCGCCGTCCCAGTGGAGCGCCGCCCCCAGACCGGTGGAGCCGCCCGTCGCCAGGGCCATCTCGGCGGCGCAGACCAGGAGTCCGCCCTCGGATACGTCGTGGCAGGCCAGCACGGCCCCGGTGCCTATCAGGTCCAGCACCAGCAGGGCCATCCTCCGCTCCAGCCGGGGCCTGAACGCAGGCGGCGCGCCCCCGCAGCCGCCTCCCACCACCCGCTGGTAGAGGCTGCCCCCCAGCTCCTCCCGCCTCGGGCCCACCAGCAGCAGGGGGTTTCCGGGGGCCTTCAGGGAGATGTCCACCGCGTCGGTGAGCCTGTCCAGCTTTCCGAAGGCGGCCACCACCGGAGAAGGGGGAATGGCCCTTCCCCCGGGGGACTGGTTGTAGAAGCTCACGTTCCCCGAGACCACCGGCAGGGGAGCCTCTCCCTTCAGCCCCAGGTGGCTGCAGGCCTCGGTTATTCCCTCCACGCCCTGCCGGAACTGCCAGAACACCTCCGGGTCCTCGGGGTTGCCGTAGTTCAGGCAGTCGGTGACGGCTATGGGGGTGGCCCCGGTGGCCACCAGGTTCCTCACGGCCTCCCCCACGGCATGGGCGCCCCCGGCCCGGGGGTCGAGACGGCCGATCCAGGGGTTGCCGTCCACGGTGACCGCCAGTCCGGCGGGGCAGCCGGGCACCGGCCGGACCACCACCGAGTCGGCCTCGCCGGGCCTGAGATGGGTGGCCCCCTGCACCTCGCTGTCGTAGTAGCTCCACACCGGATGCCGGGAGGCTCCCGCCACCGAGGCCAGCAGGCGCTCCAGGTGGGAGGCGGGATCGCACTCCGGCAGCTCCGGAGGGGGCGGAGGTCCGGCGGGAGGCTCCGCCGGCCGCCGGTACTCCACGCCCTCGGTTATGCAGGAGACGGGAGCTCGCGCCACCTCGGCCCCCTCCATCCGTACCCGGTACTCGGGACTGTGCACGAAACGCCCCACCACCGCGGCTCCGGCTCCGGGGTAGAGCCTGGGCAGCTCGTAGTCCCGGTTGTAGATGCCCAGGACGTCCTCGGCCACCGCCTCCGGGACCGCCAGGCCGTAGCGCTCCTGGGTCTCGGCGCAGGCTATCACCTCAGGCGGCAGGCCCTTCAGGGCCACGGGCACGCTGTCCAGGTCCAGCTCCATCCCCAGTCCCCCG
Source organism: Candidatus Fermentibacteraceae bacterium (assembly GCA_041686025.1). Classification (GTDB taxonomy): domain Bacteria; phylum Fermentibacterota; class Fermentibacteria; order Fermentibacterales; family JCC-6; genus JAWLEP01. Next base: position 6,381 of record JAWLEP010000017.1, on the reverse strand, counting down.
TGGGCGGCCATCTCGCTGGAGACGCAGGCCAGTCCCCCGGCGCCCAGGTCCTTGAAGCCGAAGCTTATCCCCCGGGAGTGGAGAAGGTCCTGCACCGCCAGATTCGCCTCCGTGAGCACCCGCTTCAGGAACGGGTCGGCCACCTGCACGGCGCCCTTGTCCGCCTCCTCCTCCAGATCGGCGGAGGCGAAGGTGGCTCCCCCGAAGCCGGTGTCGTCGGTGGGCTTGCCCGCCAGCACCAGCACGTAGGGCTCCCGCCGCGCCTCCGGCGGGGCGTAGCTGTGGACTATCCTCCCCGAGTCGGCTATGCCCAGGGCCACCACGTTCACCAGGCAGTTCTCGTCGTAGCCTTCGTCGAAAACGGTGTCCCCGCCCAGGTTGGGCACGCCCAGGGCGTTGCCGTAGCGCCATATGCCCTGTACCACGCCCCGGGCCACCGAACGGGCCTTGGCCCCGCCGGGACCCAGCGGGTCTCCGAACCGCAGGGCGTCCAGCACGCCGATCACGCTGGCCCCCATGCAGTAGACGTCTCTAACTATGCCGCCCACGCCGGTGGCCGCTCCCTCCTCGGGAAGCACCTGGGAGGGGTGGTTGTGGCTCTCGTGGGCCACCACCAGGACGTAGTCGCGGCCGCCGTGGGAGCAGAAGCGGACCACGCCGGCGTCCTCCCCGGGGCCGATGATCACGTCGTCGCCCTCGGTGGGAAGACCCCGCAGCACGGGACGGGAGCTCTTGTAGGAGCAGTGCTCGCTCCACATGGTATCGAACAGGTGCAGCTCCAGGGGGGTGGGCATGCGGCCCACGAAGCCGGCCAGCTTCAGGGCCTCGGGCAGGCTCATGGCCAGGCCGCGGGAGCGTATCTCCTCCTCCAGCTCCCCTCGCAGGCGGTCGCTCACGCCTCGAGACCCTCCTCGTCGACTCCCTGGAACCTGGAGAACTTCACGGATTCCAGCGACTCCAGTACGCCCTCCGGCCCCATGGAGGAGCCGGCATCCACGTAGAAGTGCCGTATCAGTATGTCTCCCGGACACTCGCCGGACTCGTTCTCCAGCTCCACCATGTCGGCCCCCAGCCTGGAGACCACGTTCTCCAGGCCCTCCCGGTCGGTTCCGGGAAGCAGAAGGACCACCGAGTCCCGCCGAGTCCTCACGCCGATGTCGATGTTGCGCATGGTGGCCTTGAGATGGGAGGCGCACATCAGCATCACCTCCCGGGCCAGGAAGCGATCCTTGCAGGCCGCCTTGGGAAAGCGGAGCTCCACTATGGAGAGGGGGCTTCCGAACCGGCGCACCCTCTCCAGCTCGGAGTCCAGCTTGTCCTCCAGCGTGGAGGCGGTGGGCAGGCCGGTCTCCCCGTCCACGTCGGCGGCGGAGACGAACCTGTCCAGCAGCCTGATGTTCTCCAGCGAGGCGGCGCCGATGGCCGATACTGCCCGCAGCCTCTCCCTGGCCAGGGCGTCACCGGCGGGGACGTCGTTCATGCAGATGACGCCGTAGAGCACCCCCTGCCCGGTCATGGGCGCTACCAGATCGGGGATGTAGTCTCCCAGGGCCGTGGCTTCCAGCTGGCGCTTGACCAGGGCGCTCTGGTCCTCGAAGTCCTCCCTGGTCATCAGCTTGCCGGTCTCGGCTGCGAAACCGATGTGGCCGTCGCCCACCTTCAGCGACAGCGGCTGGCGAAGCCTGTCCTCCAGGCCCTGCACGGAGATCAGGCCCAGCCTCTGGCCGGTCTTGTCGGCCAGGAAGATGGCTATGCGCTCGCAGCCGGTGAGCCTGTTGACCGCCATGGTCAGTATCCTGGCGAACTCGTCGGGGCTCCTGGCCCACAGGATCTGCTTGACCAGCTCGGGAAAGAGAACAGCCAGGTCGCGCTGCCGCTTTACGGTGCTCTGCATGGTCCTGATCTGAACGCCCATCTCCCTGTTCTCGTGCTGCACGTCGGTAAGATTGGCGCCCAGCTGCTCGGCCCTCCTGCGCTGCTCCTGTACGCTCTTCTCCTTCATCAGCATGCCGATCAGCAGGCCCAGGCCGGCTCCCACGACCAGGGCTATCGCAACGTACATATTGCCACCTCTCGCCCATTGTTGGCCGTACCGTCAGTCATCGGCCTCCAGCCTTCGCAGTATGCCTGTCTCGTTCCTGAGATGCCTCTGCAGGGAACATACCTCCCTTATTCTGTCCTCGGACAGCACATCCAGCAGGTCGGGACTGTCCAGCATGGCCTCCAGCAGACCCCGGCCGGAGCCCATGGCCTCCATGGACAGCCTCTGCACCAGGGCATACGCATCCTCGCGCGACATGCCGGTGTCCACCAGGGCCAGCATCACCGACTGGGAGTAGAACCGGTCCCCCGCAGCCTTCAGGTTGCGCCGCACCGCCCTCTCGTCGATGGTCAGGCCGGCGGCCAGCTCCGCCCCCTTGCGCAGCGAGTAGAGGGCCACCCCGCAGGCGTCGGGGAGGACGAACCTCTCCGCCGAGGAGTGGCTGATGTCCCGCTCGTGCCAGAGCGCCGTGTCCTCCAGGCCCACCAGCAGGTACCCCCGCAGCAGCCGGGCCATTCCGCACAGCCGCTCGCTGACGATGGGGTTGCGCTTGTGGGGCATGGCGCTGGAGCCCTTCTGGCCTCCTCCGAAGCGCTCCTCGGCCTCCCCCACCTCCGTCCTCTGCAGGTGGCGCACCTCGGTGGCAAAGCGCTCCAGGGCGCCCCCTATGGAGCAGAGGGCGTACAGGAAGGCCGCGTGGCGGTCCCGGGGCACCACCTGCGTGGATACCGTCTCCGGCCGTATGCCCAGACGATGGCAGACATGCTCCTCCACCGCAGGGTCGAGGTGGGCGTAGGTCCCCACCGCGCCGGAGATCTTCCCCCGGCAGGCCTCGTCCATTCCGGCGTCGAGCCTGCGCAGGCACCTCTGGGCCTCCGCCAGGAAGCCCGCCATCTTCAGGGCCATGGTGGTGGGCTCGGCGTACATGCCGTGGGTCCTGCCCATGCAGGCGATGCCGCGGGTGCGCTCCACCAGCCCCGCCAGGCTGTCCCGGTACTCCACCAGGGCCTCCCTGATGAGGCCCCCGGCGTCGCGTACCTGGGTGGCCAGGCAGGTGTCCAGTATGTCGCTGGAGGTCATGCCGTAGTGTATGTGCCGGGACTCCGGCCCCAGGCTCTCCGACACGCTGCTGAGAAAGGCGATCACGTCGTGCCGGACCCGGGCCTCTATCTCGTCGATCCTGTCGATGTCGAAGGAGGCGTTCTTCCGAATGAGCTCCAGGTCGCCGGGGGGCACCAGGCCCTGCCGGGCCCTGGCCTCCACGGCCAGTATCTCTATCTCCAGCCAGCGCTCAAAGCGCGACCTCCGAGACCATATCTCGGTCATCTCCGGAATGGCGTAGCGGCCGATCACTCCCGTTCCCTCCCCTGCAGGCGCCCAAACGGGGCCTCCGTCCTCACAGCCAAAGGATACCCCCAACTTCCGTATACTGCAACGATGCTCCTACTCCGGCAGCCCCAGGCTCTCCGTCAGCGGCTCGTATATCCAGGCGAAAAGAGACTGCCGGGCGTGGTATACCTTCAGCCAGTCCCGGGAGACGCCCATCACGTCCAGGGTATCCCCCCTGCCGACCTGCCCAAGCACCGCGTAGCCGGTGCCGGGGCCGGCACGGAGGTTCACCACGCTGCCGCTGACCACCACCCGCTCCCAGGGAGAATCGGTCTCCCGGGTGGCGGTGGAGTCCGGCTGCGTCTCCTGCTGCACGGTACTGCCGGTGGAGCATCCCGCCGCCGCCATCAGGGCCAGGGCAATCGTCGCGGCAGCCATCGGGCGTCTGCAGAGCAATGCGTCCTCCTAGGGAATCAGTGAGGCGGCCAGGGTTGCCATTCCGGCCGCGAAGAGAGAGCCGTCTGTCGCGAAGCGGCTGCCCAGCTCGGAGGGAAAGGCCGACCGGCGCATGGCGAAGTACCCGGCGATCACCCAGCAGGGGGCCACCAGAAATCCCAGGGCCCTCACGGGGAGATAGCCCGCCGCCGCCCCGGCGGCAACCGCCGCCGCCGACAGCCCCGCGCTTCCCATCAGCAGCCGAACGCTCCAGGCCTCCCCCAGCTTCAGGGGGATGGTGTCCAGCCCCATCAGGGCGTCCCCCTGAAGGTCCACCAGGTCCACCAGCACCGATCTGCCCAGGAAGAGCCAGAACAGCGCCCCCGACCACAGCAGCACCGGTCCCAGGTCTCCGCCGGCGGCCGCCAGCCCCGGCAGCAGTCCCAGGAGTATCGACCAGGCCAGGGCGAAAAGGACGTCCCTGGCCCCGGGCAGGGCCCGGAGGCCTCCCACCGGAAGCGTCCCCCCCACCAGCGGCAGGGAGTACAGCAGGAAGCCCACCAGCGACACGGCAACCGCCCCCACCCAGATGACGCCCGCCATGGCCGCCAGCAGCAGCGCCCCGGCCAGCGAGGAGACCGCGACTGTCACATGGGCGCGCCGGTGGGCGGCGATGTACTCCTGCCTGCGGTGGCAGGCCGCCGTGCATACACCGGTCTCCAGTATGGAGTTCATCAGGTGCATGGCGAAGAGAACCAGGCTGGAGGAGAGCACCGGCAGCAGCCAGCTGCCGCCGTCGAGCAGCCTCCAGCCGGCCAGGCCGATGAGCACCGCCGCGGGAGGCACGTGGGCGCTGCTGAAAACCAGATCCCGGACCAGCCTGCGGGCGAACCCCGTCCTGGCGCTGAGGCCCTGTATCTCGTGCAGGCGCTCCCGCACCTTGCGTATGCTCCAGCTGGGGGTGGAGGCCCCGGCGGTGAGCAGGACGTCCTCGCAGTCGGAGAGGCCCTCCTCGTCCAGCTCCGCGGCGGTCTCCACGTGAAAGACCGGCAGGCCCTCCTCGGAGGCGATGGCGGCCAGCCTGCGGGTGTTTGCGCTGTTGCGACCTCCCACCACCACCACGCAGTCCACGCTGCGGCACAGCTGGCGCAGCTCCTGCTGCCTCTGGCGGGTCGACCCGCATATGGTGTTGGCGTGCTCCACCTCCCCGAACCGCTCCTGCAGCCGGACCAGGGACCGCTCCCAGGCCGCGGTGTCCTGGGTGGTCTGCGACAGCAGGAAGGGCCTCTCCAGCTCGGGCAGGCGGTCCACGTCCTCGGGGCCGGATATCACGTGCGACCCGTCGCCGGCGTAGGAGCGGATGGCCCGCACCTCCTGGTGACCCTCGTCCCCCAGTATGACCAGGTCGTAGCCGCGGCCGGCCATCCTGCGGGCCAGCTCCAGGGCCCGCTTCACCTTGGGGCAGATCAGGTCGCGCAGCCGGACCGGCAGCTCCTCCAGGCTCTCCTTCTCGTCCAGTGTAACCCCGTGGGTGCGCAGGAAGAGGGTGCCGCCATCCAAGCAGCATGGATCGTCGCAGACGCCCACTCCTCGCTCGGCAAGCGCCTCGATTACCTGGGGGTTGTGCACCAGCTGGCCGTAGACCATGTACGGCCCCCGGCCCCGCTTGATCTCGGCAAGAACGAGGTCCACCGCCCGGCGGACGCCCCAGCAGAATCCAGCGGTCCTGGCCACCGTTACGCTCAACGCACCCCCCTACCTTATATGCCTGCTCTGGAAGGGCTATGCCTAACCCGCGGCCGGCGGCAAGTCAACTCCCGCAGTGGCTAGTAGAGCGCCTTGATCGACCCCCAGGTCTCACTCTCCAGGCTCCATCCAATTGTAGCCATTATCCAGTAGTCATTCGCGGTAGGGCCCTGCAGTACCCAAGGCTCCCACTCGCTGAAATCGTCGGAGAAGAAGGAGTGATCGACTTCGTTGGGGCTATTGTCACCCAGCAGCGATGGCCATCCTCCGCTGGAGAACTCGGTGTTGGCCATGAGCCAAAAGTTGTCCTCTACATAGAGCGAGCCGTGGTCAACTACCACGGCGCTGTAGTGTGTTGCAGTCGTCTCTCTCTGCTCGAGCAGTTCATTGGGAGCCATCTGATTGCCTTTGTAAACCTCGAAGTAGACGTCGGATGTATCCCAGGGGTAGGAGGAGTGGTGGTAGAACCACATCTCGCTCTCCTCCACCGAGATATAGTACGAATAGCCATAGAAGTCGGCGGTGTTGAACCAAGTGCCGCGGTAGAGACCGTCCCAGGACAGCCACCAGGCGGTGCCGTCGAAGTAGGTCAGGTCGTCGTCCGAGGGGACTGTGCCCACCGGCTCCGGAAGCCTTGCGCTGTCAGCGGCAGCAAAGCCCACGGCAGCCATGAGCAGTACAGAAATTGCCGTGCTGAGTGCTTTCATTATGATCGCTCCTTCCATGGGCACTAATGGCGGCACTTTACTTCAGAATATTGAATCTTGCTGTTCCCGGGAAGTGGCCGGGACTTGCTGCGGCGCAGCTCCGCCCGCACCCGGCGGCGGCTG
>JAWLEP010000016.1:24800-62093 GCA_041686025.1 Candidatus Fermentibacteraceae bacterium | reverse complement strand
GCTCGTCGGCCCTTCTGATCAGCGCCATCTTCCCCCCTGCGGTATGTGTCCCTGTGTGTCGGCACTATACCATTCGCCTTGCCTCCGGCGGAAGCCCCGAAGGAACGCGGCTGCCGTGAATCCATCCAATGTGGCCATCTACCAACATTGCTAATGTGGAATAATGAGGAAATTCAACATTGACAATGTTGGAAATTCGGATATGTTCTTCTTCGAAGGAGGATGATGGAAGCGACATACCTGGAGAGACTGATAGCCGACCAGCGTTCCGAGCTGCTGCGGAAGGACCCCGGAATACCGAGGGATCTCGCATGGAGAGACCTGCTGGGTCTGGGGCGGATTCTCGCGATAACGGGGATTCGACGGTGCGGCAAGTCCACTCTTCTCAGGCAGATGGCGGGCGAGTGGGAGAGGGGCTTCAGATATGTCAACTTCGACGACGTCCGCCTGGAGGGATTCGCGCCGGATGACTACGACCTGCTTCTGAGGATCTTCGCGGGCGCGGGCCAGGAGACGCTGTACCTGTTCGATGAGATACAGATGGCGCCGAAGTGGGAGAGATACCTGAGACGACTCCACGACATGGGGCTGAATACGGTGGTTACGGGATCGAACAGCTCACTGCTGAGTGACGAGCTTGGTGCCCATCTCACAGGCCGGCACTTGCGGCATGAGCTGTTCCCTTTCTCCTTCGAGGAGTTTCTGCAGTGCAGGGGTGTAACCGGCAGGGGGGAGACCACCGAGTCCGTGTCGGAAATGCTGAGAGCCAGCAGGGAGTACATCTTCGATGGCGGATTCCCCGAATACGTGAAGCATCGGAGAAGAGAGCTTCTGGAGCAGACCTACCGTGACATAGTCGCCCGGGACATAATCGCCCGCTATGGCATCCGCGAGAGGCGGGCATTCAGGGAGCTTGCGCACTTCGCCATGTCGAATCCGGGGTGCAACATGACATATGGGAAGCTGGCCAGGAGATTCGGCTTCAAGAGCGCCACGTCGGTCAAGGAGTACATCTCGTACATGGAGGAAGTCTACCTGGTCTTTCAGCTGCGCCGATTTGACTGGTCGCTGAAGAGAAGCCTGCTCTCCTCGCGGAAGCTATACCCGGTTGACAACGGACTCAGCGGCGCGGTTGGCTTTCGCCCCTCCCCCGACATGGGGCGGCTGCTGGAGAGCGCTGTGTTCGGGCACCTGAGGAGATTCTGCGAATCATGGTACTACCGTGACCAGAGGGGGTGTGATTTCGTCTACGAGGACGGCCGGGGCGGTTACCGATGCCTGCAGGTCTGCTGGCATCTCCAGCGTGAGAACCGGGAAAGGGAGCTGGGCGGCATTGGGGAGGCCATGGAGTTCTTCGGCCTGGATTCGGGCACTCTTGTAACCTACGACCAGGAGGGTGGCGAGACCATCGATGGGGGGAGGACGGTCCGTATCGTCCCCTTCTGGAGATGGGCGATGGAGGAGCCGGTCAGCGGCCGGGGCCGTAGGTGACCGGAGCGCCTATGGAGACGGTCCAGGAAGAAAGGGCCGCTGAGGTCGCGTCGCCAGCGCAGCGCAGCGCAGCCGCTGCCCGCTGCCGGGCGGGCAGGGAGTTCCAGGCCTGGCCGGGGACGGTGCGGACGGCGGTCATCCGGGAGTGCTGCCACCAACCTGTCAAGGATGGCCTTCTCCCGGAGAGAGTGATGGACACCATAGACGGTAGGGCGGTTATCTGCCGGGGAGAGCGCTTCCATTTCGGCCTCGGTCGTAACTTCGAGGTAACGGATGCCCTGGAGTGGATAGCCAGGATCACCTCCCACATCCCCCGGGAGGGTGCGAGGCAGGTCATCGGGTGCGGCATCTACAGCCATGCTTGGCGGTGCAGCTGGTCTGCGAACCCGATGCGGACTACTTGCCCTGGCGGGACGACGTTCCGGACTCGTCCCGGACCCGCGGCTGTCTGGTCATGCTGGTTTCCGGAGATCGAGGTCGGGTGAGAGCTGCTGGGCTCAGGGTAGAGCTGCGCTCCTGGAGCGGGCGTCGGGAGGCTGTGGTTCGGGGGTTTGATTGACCAGCTGCGAAATGCTGGATATGTTGAAAATACTGCCAGATACGGGGTTGAATCGTCCGCCAGAGCTTCGTTCGGAAGGCGGTTTCGGACGGAGGGAGCGAGACCCAGTTTCCCATTGGCTGCTTGGACTTCAACAGTGCGGGAACAACTGCGATGCGTTCATGCGTAAAACGCTCGCCCCGCTGGTCGTTCCAGGAATAGCTACGTACGTAGGATCTGCGGCGCGACGTGATCGATAGGTTGCCATGATTGAGATCATCGCGGACCTTTTCATTGGCCGTCAGGGCGACTACGAGCATCAAGTCAAGGGGCAAGCCGGTTGGGCCGTCGTACATGCCTGCAAGGAACCCTACCACAGACAGCTGTTGGGATACACAGTACGAGGGGCACCGAAGGATCATCCAGAGTACTTCTTCGGGGAGCGAGGAGGCCGGCTGTACTTGAACTTGGTCGATGCACCAGACCCTGCGTACATTCCGAAGGAAATCATCGACAAGGCGCTTGCGTTCATCCATGAGAAGCTCCGGGAAGGCCTGAAGGTCCTCGTTCACTGCAATCAAGGCGAGTCCCGAAGCCCCGGCATTGGATTCTTGTACCTCTTGAGCCAGACCGACGCACTGCCGAAGACATCACTCGACGGGGCATTGGATGCCTTCCAGAAGGTTTACCCCACGTTCCACCCGGGTGGGGGGATCGCGGGCTTCATTGCTCAATACTGGTCGGAGTACGCTGGGGGAGAACCAGCATCAGCACGATGACGACGACCATCAGGAGGATGACGAGGAACACGATACCGATCACAGCGATGATGAGCAGTGACACGACGACCAAAGCTGTCGCCGCACCGACCACGCCGATGCGGACGAGCCAGACGGGGCCGGTGACGGCTGGATGGTGCCGGAGATGAAGCCCAACTCGCAGTCCTGGAAGTTCAGCCCAAGCGAGATGATGCAGCTTGCGATCAAGATCATGCGGGATTCCGCCTGCGAACCACGCGACGACGGCAAGGTTACGCCCAGGATGGGAGCTGTGCTGGTTATGCCAGACGGGGAAGTCGAGACCGCATGCCGTGGAGAGCTTCCCGATGGCGATCACGCCGAATACACGCTCCTTGAGCGGAAGAACAGGGACAGAAGACTCGATCATTCGGTTCTCTTCTCGACTCTGGAGCCGTGCGCACCCGGTGCACGTGCTCATCCGAAGCTCTCGTGTGCAGAGCGAATCGTGCTTGCGCGAATCAAAGATGTCTGGGTTGGTATTGAGGATCCGGATCCGACGGTCGATCGCAAGGGGATCAAGTACCTCCAGGACAACGGTGTCACAGTGCACATGTTCGACCGGGAACTCCAGGAGATCATCCAGGCGGAGAATGCAGAGTTCATCGCCCAAGCCATGGAACGGGCAGCCGAAGCGGAGGAAGAGATCGAGGAGGTTGTCCTCTCGGAACTTGAGGAACCTGCGGAGAACTTCGTGTTCCAGGATCTCTCCACGCAAGCCCTTGAGCTCTACGCGGAACGCTCCAGGCTCGAAGACGTAGTGGCTTCTGCGTCATTCGTCCGCCGTCTGTCTCGTCAGAAGCTCGTGCTCGAAGAGGATGGGGTGGTCAGGCCATCGGGGTTTGGGCTTCTGCTGTTTGGACATGAGCCTCGTGTGGCAATGCACCAGGCAGGTCTCCTGGGCACGATCGAGTACCCGAACGGCACAGAGGAAGTGCGCGATTTCGATCAATCTCTCGTCCTGATTCCGGATCTCGTGGAGGAGTGGTTGGAGAGCAAACTGCCCAGCGTCAGCAGCAGAGACCGGATGAGAAGGGTGGAGGTGCCAGCCCTGCCGTTCAAGATGGTCCGAGAGGCCGTCGTGAATGCTCTGATCCACCGTGACTACGATATGGAGGGGGCGAAGTGCCAGTTGATTGTCAACGAGGACACCGTGGTGGTCATGAGCCCGGGTCTTCCGCCTTCCCCGACCACGCTGGCTGATCTCCAAGCATTCAACGCGCCGATGCTTAGCCGGAATCCAGGTTTACACTACGTATTCGCTCAGATGGATATGGCGGAAGAGCGAGGACTGGGCATCAAGTCTCTAAAGGCTCAAGCCGAGCAAGCAGGACTTCCACTTCCGACGTACGCGTTCAACGATCCGTATCTTGTGCTGACATTGTATCGAAGTCCCGCGGGCGCGGTCCGAGCAGTTGGCGAGGAGATACTCCAATCCCTTAGCCAAGCGGAGAAAAGGGATGGGAGTGGCTTTCGGCACATGACGTCGTCACGTCAGGTGAGTACGCACAGGCCATGGGCATTCCCGGTCGCACGGCGCTGAACCATCTCAAGCACCTCACTGACCTGGGTCTTCTGAGACGAACTGGCGCTGGCCCCAGTACTCGCTATGAGGTGGTTCGGTGATGGGGCCATATGGACAGATGATCTCGCCAGAGATCGCGCCGGAATGGCGGGATAATTCCGCTCCTCGAGCCTATGGAGTGCTATCTCGCCATTCATCTCGCCAGCATGGCGGGATTTATCGTCTAGCGGAGCGCAGACAGAGGAATTCCGCCAGGGTAGCCAGATGAGCCGAATCACTGAATCGAATATCGAGAAGCTTGTGCTTGTTTGGCTCAAGGAACTGGAATGGACCGCTCTCCACGGTCCGGAGATCCCGCCAGAGGAACCAGCTTCCGAATGCGTCAGCTAATCCGACGCGAACCTGCACGGCAGCCTCCAAGAGGCGATAGACTCACTGAACCCTTCGGGCCGGTCCGGTGAAAAGCCTTGAGGGGCCGCCTGGGCGTCCCGCCGGGCCCGGCCGACTGGTGGCAGCCATCAACCTACGCTGACAATGTTGGCCGGACTGGGCAGTCTGGTCGGGATGGTCCGGAGTGTCTCAGCGGCCGGGGCCGTAGGTGACCGGCGCGCCTATGGAGACGGTCCAGCGCTCGCTGCGCGAGGAGATGCCCCAGGATATCTTGGCCGGGCCCACCGGGGTGTTCACCCCGCCGGCGATGCCGCCGCCGTAGGTCTCCTCCCCCTCGCCGGGGCTGTCCAGGGCCTCCCAGTCCCAGCAGCCCGCTCCTTCCAGCTCGAGGAAGAAGGGGCCGTTGAGGTCGCGGCGCCACATCAGGCCGGCGGCCGCCCGCTGCCGGGCGGGCAGCGAGTTCCAGGCCTGGCCGGGCACGGTCCTGCCGGCCTTCATCCTGGAATGCTGCCACTCGAAAGTCTCGCCCGCCAGCATCTGCCCCCACAGGGTCAGCGACAGGGTACCCCGGCGCAGGAAGGGCGTGAACTGCTCTGCGTCCCAGCCCAGACGCTGGTGACGGTGTCCTCCCAACGGGCTGGCGTGGGCCTGCAGCCGGGCCCTTCGGCCCGAGGAGGGGCTGACCTGGTCGTCGGTGGTGTCCATCAGCACCCGCATGTAGGCCCTCTCGAAGACCTCGATCCCGCCGCCGCCCCAGCGGTGGACAACCACTCCCCCGCCCAGGTTGACCATGCCCCACCAGCCGGCGGCGAATCCCCCGGTGAGGGCGGCCTCGGCCCGGGTCTCCACCCGGTCGCGGGAGGAGCCGTCGCGGCCGCGGAAGTCGGCCTGCATCTGCTGTGCGGTGGCCTCCAGCTCGGTGTACCAGCGGTCGCCGAAGGCCAGATCGGAGGCCCGGACGTCGGTGAAGATGTAGTGCCCGCTGCCCCCCACCGTCATCAGGAACGGCCGGCCCGAGCCCAGGAAGTTGCGGTCGTGCAGGGACAGCTGGCCGTCCAGGCCGAAGTCGGAGTGGAAGGAGATGTCCAGCCCCAGCGTAGCCGGGCGGCTTTCCCGGAAGGTGTACAACAGATTGACCTTCCCGCTGTCGGCGGCCGGGATCAGGCTCAGGTCCACCCGGCGGAAGAGCCCGGTGGAGTAGAGCAGCTCCTGGGAGCGGCGGAGGTCGGCGGGGATCACCTCCTGGCCGCGGCGTATGTCCACCCACGGGGATACCGCCGCGAAGCCCAGCTCCTCCAGGCCGCCCAGGTGGATGTTGGCCACCCGCATCCCCGCCGGGCGGCAGGGGGCGAGGGGCGCGGCCCGCATGGGCAGATCGGGGGTGGAGTCCAGAAACGCCCGTGCGGCCCTGTAACCCCACGCCATCAGGCTGTCGGCACTGTCGAAGTCCCAGCTCGCAACCCCGTGCAGGTCCGGCCTGATCACGTAGTCGGGGTCCGCCCGGTGCAGCTCGTTCATGCGCTCGGTGAGGGCGGCCAGGGTCAGCTCCCCCACCTGGACCATGTTGGGATGCTGGGGTATCTCCCGGGGCGGCTGGGAGATGTCCACCGCCAGCACCGGCAGGTCCCACGCCTTGCGGGCCACGTCCACCGGCATGTTGTCGATCACGCCTCCGTCCACCAGCAGCATCCCGTCCCGCCGCACCGCCGGGAAGACCATGGGAACGGCCATGGAGGAGAGCTGGGCCATGTAGAGGTCGCCCTCTTCGAACACCACCCTGCGGCCGCTCGCCAGATCGAAGCAGACAACGCGCACCGGTATGGGAAGGGAGTCGAAGCTCTCCCCGCAGGCCACCTGGATGGGCTCGGTGAGCGATGAGAGCAGCGACCCCACCCGCTGGGTGGGCACGGCGCTCTGGGGCAGCTGCGGCCGCATGCCCTGCAGGTCCAGTGTAAGGAGGTTGCCGGCCCGGGCCATCCGCTGGGGAAGCAGCACCATGTGCCTGTCCGGAGTGGAGGAGAAGAGGCTGTCCCAGTCCAGGGATCGGGCGATGCTGTCGATCTGGGCCCCGGTGTAGCCGCATCCGTACAGTCCGGCCACCAGCGCCCCCATGCTGGTGCCGGCCACGGCGTCCACCCGCACCCCCGCCTCGTCGAGGGCCTGCAGCACCCCCACGTGGGCCAGCCCCCGGGCGCCGCCGCCGGCCAGAACCAGGGCAACTCCCTGGCCGCCAGCGGAGTCCGCTGGTGCCATGAAATGCAGAAGGCAGCTCAGCAGCAGGGCGGTCATGCTTTACTCCACCGCTTTCGTAGGATATGTTCCCCCGGAAACCATTGCCCCGAATTCCTGTTACCAATAGATAGACCAACTCACACCTATCCGTAAACCTTGGGTGGACGCCTTGAGATACGTTGCTGCCTGTCTGGTCGCGATTTGTGCAGTTTCCGCGGCAGCCGGGCTGGAGATGACCGAATCCGGCTCCCAATCCGTCTGTCTCAGCCTGAGGTCCGGGGACATCGCTTCTTCCTCCGTCGTTCTCGACGGCAGGAACTTCACCAGACTCACAGTGCAGGGAGCCGGGAGGATGTCACTCTGGGGACTGCCCCGAATGCCGGTCTACAGGGCCTGGATCGAGGTTCCCGTAGATGCCGCGGTAACTGTGGACGTGGACCCGCTGCGGATCGAACAGGTGCCGGCGCCTGCATTCCCGGTGGAGCCGGCCGTGCCCTCCGCCGCCAAGTGCAGCTCTTCGTCGGACTTCGCAGTCTCCCCCGCCCCGGAAGTCTACTCGAAGGGGAACCCCTTTCCGCAACAGTGGGCCGACGTGGTCGAAGAGGGTATGATGCGCGGCCGTCGACTGGTCCTTCTGGAGGTGATGCCGCTGCGGTGGACGCCAGGGGCCTCCCACATGGATCTGCTGGCGGAGGCGGAGGTGCGCGTGGGCTTCCGCGGCGGAGACATGGAAGAGACCGCCCGCCTGGAGGACAGATACGGCGCCTCCCGCTACGACCGGGTCCTAGACCGGCTGGCGGTCAACCGCCCGGTGGATGGCGGCTTCGACGACGGTGACTCCCCTCCCTCGTCCTATCTGGTGGTGGCGCATTCCGACCTGGTCGGGGCCATGGAGGACTTCGTGCAGTGGAAGCAGCAGCTGGGCTTCGATGTCACCCTCGTCGATCTCACGGAGACCGGCTCCTCGGCCAAGGAGATCCAGGACTACATCCTCGGCGCCCTTCAGTACTGGCCGGACCCGCCGGAGTTCGTGCTGCTGGTGGGGGATCACGATCTGCTGCCGGGAGGCGCCGCCACCAGGTACTCCGGCGTCACAGACCTCTACTACGTGACCCTGGACGACGGGGGCCTCTTTCCGGACGCCTTCATCGGCAGATTCCCCGCCCGTACCGCTGATGAGGCGGAGCTGATGGCCGGGAGGGTCATCCAGTACGAGCAGGATGTGGCCGGCACCGACGGCTGGATCAGGAACACCTGCTGGATAGCCAGCGTGGACAGCAGCGGGGTCACCGAAGGGACCCACGACTACTGCATAGACGCCTATTTGGACCCGCTGGACTACACATGGGACAGGATCTACCCCGACACCTACGACTCGGACGCCGGCGACGCCATCTCCTCGATCAACGGTGGGGTCTCCATGCTGACCTTCAGCGGCCACGGCAGCCAGACCTCATGGACTGACATGCAGTTCGGCGGCGAGGATTTCGCGCAGCTGACCAACGGCGGCATGCTTCCGGGAGTGATTTCCCACGCCTGCCTGACCGGTGACTACGAGGTGGAGACGGCGTGGTGCGAGACCTGGACCCGCACCCCCGGCCGGGGAGGTCTGTGGTTCTGGGGCGCCGTGAGCAGCACCTACTGGGCCGAGGACGATGTCCAGGAGCGTGCGGAGTACCGCTGGTTCATGGAAGACGGTGTCCAATGGCCCGGCGGGTTCCTGCTGGGCGGCAAGGTGGGTGTCTGGGAGCACTGGAGCGGTGGCGGCCGCTCCCTGTACTACATGGAGGCCTACAACCTCATGGGGGACCCGTCAGTGGACATGTGGGTATGGGGCGAGCAGGGCTCCTCGCCCGATTCCAAGCCCATGGAGACCGACCTGGCGCTCACCGTGCCCAACCCGGTTAGAGGGACTGCCACCATTCATTTCAGGGGGCCGGGCACCGGAGAGCTTATGGTATACGATCTGACCGGACGGGTGGTGGCGGAACTCTACAGCGGAGACCTTGGCCCGGGCAGGTCCGCCGCCTGGCATACCGCCGGCATGCCTCAAGGGGTATATCTGGTTGGTCTGACCGGCGCCGGTGGCGCCGTAAGCGCGAAGACAACGGTAATGGATTCGGAATAGAAGGCGAAGAGACAGCCTCCCGCCGTCTGCCGAGAGAGCAGGCGGGACAGGGAACGATTTGCGAGAGGAGCAACCGGCATGAGACTTGTCTTTCCCGTACTGATGGTGCTAATAGTGGGCGGCGCGCTCGCCGGTCAGGTCATGGAGCGGTGCGCGATAGCGCACCTCGAAGGAACGGACCCGGGCACCTGCTACCCGCTGCTGTCCGCCGTTCCTGCGCTATACTTCCAGCACGGCGGAGAATCCTACGGGGCACCTCTGCTCACCGACGGGTCCGACTCCAACTCGGCCTACTACGTGCTCTCCGACTGGGCCGACTACCTGAACATGGTCGGCTCCGGAGGAAGCCTGATCTACCTGGGGGACGTGGACCCAGACTTCAAGACCATGATCGAGCCGCTCATCCCCTCGGTGGAGACGCTCGAATACACGGGCACAGACCTGGAAGTAGCCCGAGACCTGGCGATGACGGAGTGGCCCTCAACCGGCAACGCGGTGGTGGCACCCCGTGTAGACACCCCCCAGGATAACCTGATGGAAACCGCTGCGGCTGCCGCGGGCTGGGCGGCCAACAACAACTGTCCCCTGCTGTGGACCGGCACCGACGGACTGTCGGCCGAGACCGAGGAAGCCCTGGGAGGCATGGGAGTCACCGAGGTTTGGGTGGTGGACTACGCCGACACGCTTTCCGCGCAGGTCTTTGACGACCTTTCCGGACTGGGAATCACCGTGACGCAGATCTCCGATCCCGGCGACCTGCTGCCCGCGACCGTTGCGCTTACGGGTGATGCGGTCGCCTGTATGTACAAGGACGACCTGCAGGCCCTCTCCGCCGCGATTGGAGCGGCCCGATATGGCGGCTACGTGCTACAGCTTCCTGAGGGTCTTCTCGCCAGCAGCAGGCTGGCCATGGAGGACCTCAGGGCTGTCCTGCCCATGGGGAACACCAAGCTGGACGCGCCCGTAACCGGCATAAGGGCTTCCGGCTCCGAGGAGCTTGCCGAGGAGTTCTACAGCCTACTCGATTCATTGGGCGGAACCTCGCCGGATAAGCTCGAGTTTGCCCTGACCTTCAACAGCCAGTCCACTTTCCCCGCGACCTTCGAGCGGTCCATAAACGGCGACCCATCCGATCCGACCAGGGACGGCGCCATACCCGGCAGGTTCCCCCTGGACTGGATAGGCAACCTGGGGACCGTCAACCGCGGCGCGCTGCACGGGGCGGTACTTCACGCCAACCCCAGGCCCGATCATGTGACCATCTCCATGAACGCCTACGAGGTCGGCTATCCACCGGATTACATGTTCGGCGACAACTGGTACGACGGCCTAGTGGTCAACGAGGTGTTCGGCTGGCCCGAGGAGGGCTGGACCGAGGAGAACAACTACTTCCCCGGCTGGCCGCCCAGCCAGCCCACCCTCGACCCGCTGTGGCCGGGTGCCTCCGACGCTGGCGATACCGGCTGCTGTCCGGGCCAGTACTCCACGTTCTATGGGGAGGGCTACGAGACCCATTTCCACAGCGGCGCGGAGCCGGGAGTGGGGATGCACCCCTCCCAGCCCGATGTGCCGCTGTGCGGCTTCGTGCAGGATGTGATACAGGGCTCGATGTTCCTCTACTTCTCTTGCCACGGCGGCGGGACGATGATCGCTGTCAGGGACATCGATAACGGTGTGGCCCAGGATGACTACAGCTGCGAGTTCGGCGATCCCTGGTGGCCCGACCCCGATGGCAGGGTCTACGACGGCTCCGCCGGCGGCAGCTTCACTCAGGAGGAACTGGACAGCAGCTTCGACAACCTCCACTCCCTGATCATCGCCTACAACGCCTGCAGCATGGCCAACGGCGAGATGAACGAGGTGGCCCTGGACCACGGCGCTATAGGCTCCATAGGCAGCCTGGCCTCGGTGTCCTTCGACGGCTCCGGGTGGTGGTGGAACATCTTCGTCCATCTGATCACCGCCGAGGAATTCACCATCGGAGAGGCACTCACCTACTGCAACGCGAGGATCTCCGATCTCTATACTCCCCCGGGCTACACATCTGGAGTCGATGCCACTCTCCAGTACGTGCTTTACGGGGACCCGATGGCGGCATACCCCGACCCCGGGGCGGAGCCTCCGGTCCCTGCTGAGAGGCACACGGCCTACGGCACTCACTATCCCGACGGGTACGGCGAAGGTGTAGAGGGGGATCACTACGGGTCTGGGCACCTTGCAATCAGCGTATGCTCTCCGGTGCGCGGGCTGCTTTCATGCGAAGTCCGTAACCCGGTTTCGGGACACGTCGAGTTGGTGCTGTACGACCTAGCCGGCCACAGGATCCTGGAGCTTACGGAAGGATATATGCCTAGCGGGACGAACACTCGCAGCTTCGGCGTGACTTCCATACCTGCGGGCGTGTACTTCCTCCGTGCCTCGACAGAGGGTACGGCCGCTACAGCCAAGGTTGTAGTACTTCGCTGACTCGGCAGTCAGGGGGCCGGGTCCCGGCCCCCTGACACACCCGCAACCCATCAAGGCTTCCTTTTTCGAACATTTCACCCATTCCTGCCTAAACTGGCTGCAGCTATGAGAGCATGGTCAAGCAGTACTCTTGCTAGATCTGGCATTCCCCCGCATTTTGCGAATGCTACACTGGTAGCAATCGCATATGGAAAAGAGGATAGCTATGAGACTGAGCCTTCTGCCGTTCCGATATGGCGTGCTGGTCGTTGCCGGCCTGTCGCTGCTGGCCCTACCAGCTGCTGCCGACTGGGAAGAGGTATATTCCGTCGGTGGCAATCTGCACTCACAACCGCTCGATGCCTGTAGCGGTCATGGATTCGGCCTCGTCATATGCGGCGGTACGTTCAGCCAGGGGCTTACAACAGATGGTTCGGCCTTTGTGATGAAGCTCGACCAAGCCGAACCGCTGGAGCCGGTGTTCACAACGGTTTTTGATCCCTATCACAATGGTGCCGTGGCCAACGGCATCTGCAACCTTAACGATGGTACATATGTTATCGCCGGCGCGGCCAACACTTTCAGCAAATCGCCCCATCCGCTGCTGGCTGTGATCGATGACGACGGCAATGTTCTCGAAAGCCACGAACTCACGGAGCTCACAGGTAGAGGGCGAGATGTATTCATGGCCGCAGATGGCGGCTACATTCTCAGTGGTGAAACCTGGGCCGGCGATGTGGCAAGGCAGTGCTTCGTAAGCAGGATATCGCCAGACCTATGCACCATTGAGTGGACATGGCTCTATTCCGAACAGAACCCATATCCCCCTCGGAACCCGATAGAGTCACGCATATACACCGACTGCGTGCTTGAGATCCCTGGCTCCTTTGGAGACCCATATGGGGGCAAGATTATCGTAGGTCTGTGTACGGATCCTGGGGATGACTATCCGACTCCCGATATTGCGAATGCCGTTGTAGCCGTTCTAGATGGCAGTGGCAACGAGCTTGTCAGGGAGCACTGGGCCCTCCCTTGCGCTCTGGATGGAACTTGACCTAACTCTGGCTTCAAGGGTTTGAAGCTGGGAACTGACCCGGGAAACAGGCCGATGGTCGTTGCAGTGCTGGACGACCATGAGCTCTGTTGGCTGTACGAGTATCAGTATCACGTTCTCGAAGGCCCGAAGTCTGGCGACGATAAGATCACGCTTGCCCAATTCTGGGTAGATGAGCTCTGGGGAGTATGGGACATTGACTTCGGCGTCGACCTCCTCATCAACGATCTCGATATTGCCGGCGAAATGCTGAATGGGTATTCCGCATCCAGCATCGATTTCCTGGGCGATCAGGACAAGATCGTAATTGCAGGAACGCGACATCATGAGTCTCCATTTCCGAAGCTGGATGATCTCCTTCTGGCTGTAGCGCCGGGAGACTGCTTCGAGTCCAACCCCCATCCTGACTTCCATTTTGAGGACCAGCTGGATCTGCTGGTGGACGATATCGGCACCGCCGAGTACGAGGGGATCAGTCCCGCATACGGCAACAAGGGCTTTGCTGCAGGGGGAGTGCTGGAGAACAGTCCTCCTTACGGGTATTTCGTTGCCGGGACCAGAACCGTGGACATGGTCCCTGGAAGTGATGTGTACGTCTGCTTCCTTGAGGACTCGCAGCTTGCTGAGCACACAGGATTTCCCGCTGGAGGGAATCAGCGGTTGGAGGCCGCTTCGGTGGCAGGTGTCGGCGCGGCCATGTTGTCGCTTAACCTGGGCTGCGTTCACGGCGGACCGGTGCAGCTGGATATCTTCGACGTATCCGGCCGTCGCGTGAGGTCCATGAGCTTGGACCCGTCAGGCGAATCCGAGCTGCAGGTTCGGTTCGATGGGAGATCCGACTCCGGCAGACTGCTACCCAATGGCCTCTACTGCTGCAGAGCACAGTGGGGCTCCGAGGCTGCTTCGGCAGATTTCGTGATCCTCAGATAGAGGGAGATCGATCTCAGACCATCCGGTCGGGTGGATAGCGGTGGAGTCAGTCCCCTACCCCGCGGACGGCCCCGGCGGCGAGGAACACCAGGTACCCCCGGGCCGGGCGGCCGAAGGCCCTCCCGATGGCGTCCAGGTAGCCCTCCTGCTGGCCCCGGTAGTGCTCGGCTAGGCGGTCCAGGCTCTCTCTCTCCGGCTCAGGCACATGGTCGGTTTTGTAGTCCACCACGATGAGGCCCTCGCCGTCGTCCAGAAGCAGGTCGATGTAGCGCTCCTGCGGCCGGCCCTCCCCGGAGACCACCAGCGGGTACTCGCGGCCCACCACTTCGCAGCTCTCCAGGTCGAAGGGCAGCTCCATTTCGAAGAAGGCCAGGGCCAGCTCGGAGGCTCTCTTCATCTGTCCGCCGGCCACCGCCTTCAGGAAGACCTGGTGCTCTTCCAGCCACCCCTGGGGGTCCGTCGGGTCCATCCTCTCCAGCAGCTTGTGGACGGCAACGCCCAGCTCCCTCTCCGGCGTGGACGGCTCCCCCGACGGCTTCAGCTGGGGGAATGGGAAGTACTCCGCCGGGGGCTCCTCCGCTGCCTCTTCGGGACGCAGCGGCGAGGGGGAAGGCGTGGTCTCCATGTCCAGGTCCATCTCCCGCCACCGGAAGGTGTCCGGAGCCGCAGCCTCCACCTCTTCCAGTGCGGCCGAGAACATCTTCTCCGCCGGCAGCAGCTTCTCCCTGTCGACCTTGACCCGGTTGGTAAGAACCGTCAGGCGGCTCTCGGCCCTGGTTAGGGCCACGTAGAGCAGCCTTCTGGTTTCCGCAGCCCCTCGGGCCCTCTCCAGGTCCACGATATCGTACCAGTGAGCGCTCCGGGCCCTGTGGGCTCTCCGACCCAGGCTGAAGGCGGCGAGGCCGCCGTGATCGTAGCTCAGAAGCATCTTCTTCGAGCCGGGGTTGGGTGTTCTGGTGGGCAGGTCGGCAAGGACGACGTGGGGGAAGGACAGCCCCTTGGCGCGGTGGATGGTGCATATGGTGACCGCGCCGCTGGCTCCCGGGGAGAACGCCGGCTCCTCGATCTCGGCTCCCGCCTCTCCCCTGCCCAGGAGGTCCATCAGCTCACCCACGGATGCCACCTGGCCCTCAACCAGCAGCTCGGCCACGTACTGGATGTTGCCCAGCCTTCTCTCCACTTGATACCCGGAGGCGGCGATCACCCCCAGAAGCGGAGTGCTGCGGAGGACCAGGTCGAATAGGTCTGCCACCGGAAGGCGCCGGGCGGCGTCCGAGAGACCGCGGAGATGCTCCACCGCCAGACTCACCGAGCTCGGGCAGTTCTCCGGCACCTCGCCCAGACCGCGCATTCCGGCCAGTATGGCGTCTGTCAGGTCGGAGTCGTCCACACCGAAGAGGGGGGACCTGAGGGTATGGGCCAGGGCCATGGTGTCCTCCGGGGAGGTCAGCGTGCGAAGCAGCTCCAGCAGGTCGGTCACCTCCGGGCGCTCCTTGAAGTCCCTGCCCGCCTCCACGGCGTAGGGTATTCCGTGGCGCTCCAGGGCCGCCACGAACCGGTCGGCCCTCCCGGCCCCCCGCAGCAGCAGGGCCCATCTGCCCGGGTGCCCGTCCCGCTCTACCTCCCGGGCCAGCCACTCCGCCTGCAGGTCGACCATCTCCGAGACGTTCATGCTGCGGAGGCCGCGGCGGTCGAAGCCCACCACCTCCACGGGCACGCCCTCCGGTGCCTCGGGTCTGGGGGCCAGGGGGGCGTAGTCGCAGCCGAACGGTGACTCGGCGGGGTGGGCCTGCGCGAACAGCGCTGCACCGAACGCCTCCACGAATCCGATGATGCTGCGGGTGCTGCGGAAGTTCACCTCGATCCGTTCGCTGAGGCCGCCGGACTCCGAGAGCTCCTTCACCGCCGCCCGATAGGTCTCGATGTCGGCGTTGCGCCAGCCGTATATGGACTGCTTGGGGTCCCCCATGAGGGTGATCCTGGAGGCCGGGAGCCTGCCATCGGTGCCGCCCATCAGGGCCCGGAAGAACCGGACCTGCATGCGGGAGGTGTCCTGGAACTCGTCGATCAGCACGTGCGAGAAGCGCTCCGAGACCTGCCGGGCGAGCGCGGGGCTGTCCTCCAGCGCCTCCGCCGCCAGCCGCAGCAGGTCGTCGTAGCTGAATCGGGATATGTCCTCACGCCACCGCTGCCTGAGCAATGCCACGAAGGGCATGATCAGCTTCTCCACCTGAGGCATCAGCTTCTCCCCCAGCAGCATGGGGACGAGCTTCGACAACCGGTCCTTCAGCTCGGTCAGCACCTCTTTCAGCTCGTCCTTGAAATCCGGCGGGTCCCAGCTGCCCTTTCTGCCGCCGCGGTTCACCCGCCCCAGCTCGAAGAGAAGGACCGCCGGATCCATGTCATTCACCTCTGCGACGGATGCGGGAAGCTGGGCCAGTGCCCGCTTCATGGCCTGCAGGGAGCCCATCAGCTTGTCGGAGGGGTCCACGCAGCGCTCCCCCGCCCGCTCCACCACGTCCAGATGGGGCTTCATCTCCCTCCGGAAGGCGGTGAGAACGTCCTCCTCACCGGTGAAGGGAGAGAGGTCGGTTATCCAGGGACGCTTCTCTATCTCCAGGGCCAGCTCCAGCAGCGTGTCGGTCCCCGCGGTGGCCAGCAGGTCGCCGCAGGAGCGGAGCAGGCCGCCGTCCAGCGATGTGAGGTAGCGGTCCCATTCCAGGGCGGTCTCCCGCTCGGGCAGGCGTGAGGCACCGGAGGTGAAGTCAGGGTCCACGCCGGTCCGGTGGCAGTGCTCTCGCAGTATGCTGCCGGCGAAGGAATGGATGGTGCTTATCTGCGCCAGCGGCAGCTGGCGGAGGGCGGCCTCCACGTCCGCCCCCTCCTCCCGGGCGGTCAGCAGGGCCCTGCGGATGCGGTCCCGCAGCTCTGCGGCCGCGGCCCGGGTGAAGGTGACCACCGCGATGGAGCCCAGGTCCGCCCCGCGAAGGACCATCTCCACCACCCGCTCCACGATCAGGGTGGTCTTTCCCGTACCGGCGCTGGCCTCCACCGAGAGGCTGCCGGGATGGGTTCGGACTGTGTCGCGGTGGGACTGGTCGCTGGGGGGAGTTCGGTCAGCCATCTTCCGCTCCTCCCTCCCTCAGGTCGTCGGCCCGGGAGTCGGCCCGGGCCCTCCTCTCCCTCCGCCAGTCGGGGAGCTTCCTGCAGAGCCCTGCGAAGCCGCAGTAGCGGCAGGGGTTCAGCTCGTCGGAGGGAAGCGGAGGGAAGTAGCCCTCGCCCATGAGTCGGGCGTAGGCGGCGGCGAAGCCGCGCGATGCGGGCAACGCCTCGTCGATGTCAGGTGCGGCTATCACCGCCTGGCCTTCGGGGGCCGCCTCCAGGTAGACGTAGCCGGACCCCCGGGCATCCTCTCCGGTCTGCCGGCGGTAGAGGTCCAGGTAGAGGGCGGCCTGCATCAGGACCCCCAGCTTCAGCCTCTTGCGCACATCGCTTTTCTTCTGGGAAGAGCCCGTCTTGAAGTCCAGCAGCTCGATGCCCCCGGGTCCCCTGACCACCAGGTCTATCTTGCCCCGGGACACCTCCACCTCCCCGTACTCGCCGCTGACCTCCATCTCGGTGTCCAGGACCTCCCAGCCCAGCCGGCCGTGACGGGCGATGAAGCGGTGGAGGGCCTCGGTCTCCAGGTCCAGCATGGCCTCACGGAGGGCCGGGCTGCCGATTGCGCGGCCGGACTCCAGCTCCTCCAGCTCTTCCTCGACTATCCCCCGCAGCACGCTCTCTTTGACGGTGAAGCCCGGCCCCTCCAGCGCCCTCTCCAGGGAGGCGTGCAGCAGCCTGCCCCGGTCCATGGGGTTCAGTGCGCCCTTCACGCCCTGGTCGGGCCGCTCCTCCAGGCCCCATACATTCTCGGCCATGTACTTGAAGGGGCAGCATGCGTAGCCCTCCATGGCGGTTGCGGACGTGCGTACCAGGCCATCGCGGGGACCGATCACGCCGTCGTAGCGGTCGAACGGAGCCGCCGACATCCGCGCGTTCTCGGCCGCCAGCGCCCGGCCGAAGAAGGGCAGCCCCGGAGACCTGCCCCCGAGGACCAGCTCCCGAATGGCCCGGGCCAGCCACCCCTCTCCTCCCAGGAGGATCTGAAAGGCGCTGCTGCTCACTGCCTCCCTGTCCAGCCACGGTCTCGGCGGCGCGGTTTCCGGGCCGCCATCGCTCACCAGACCGGAGATGAATGGGGAGGGCTGCATGCTCTCCCCCGATATCGACCCGCTGCGCCATACCAGCGACAGGTGTGAGGCGGCGGCCTCCGCCACCCTGGTGAACAGGTAGGCCTCCTCGCTGTAGCGCTCCTCCGGCGGGTGGAGCTGAAGCTTCTCCCTCATCTCCGGTGAGAGACGGGGGTCCTCCCGGGCCAGCCGGGGAAACTCGGATTCGTTCAGGCCGGCGAAGATCACTGCATCGAAGCTGGTTCCCCTCACCTCCTCCGGCGACAGGAAGCTGACACCCAGCGGATCTCCGCCACCGGCGCTGGCGGTCATTCCCCCCAGCTCCCGGCAGAGCATCTCGGAGAACAGGCGCCAGGGCACGGGACGACGGCACCGGATCGACAGCCCGTCCAGCTCCCGGGCCAGGACACTTCTGCCCTCCCCCTCCGCCACCAGGGGCAGAAGCCGCGACCGTATTCGCTCCAGGTAGGACGCGGGCAGGTCCTTCCCGGGCAGACCTGAGAAGAAGCCATGCAGATCCTCGATCAGGTGGCTCATCCGCTGGGAGAGCCCCCTGGAGGCCCGAAGCCAGGCCTCCCTTCCGAAGCGGACCCCCGAGGACGAGACGGCTTCCCGGACTCCGGACACACCCGGGTTGACCCGGTCGGCCAGGGCTCCGGTCTCGCAGACCGACTCCAGCGTCCTGTAGTGAAACTCCGACTCGTCCAGCGACATCAGCTGCTGCAGCAGGCGGCATGCGGGAAGTGAGTCCAGGGGCACCTTCCGGTTTCCGCGGACGGGGATGCCCTCCTCCCCGGCCAGGCGGGCGGCAGTGTCTCTCACCCCGCCCCTTGCCGCCACTGCGATGTCGCGGGCCTCCACGCCGGAGGAGCGTAGCCGGGCGACCTCCAGCACGATGGCCCTGGCCTCGCCCAGCACTCCGGCTGCGGATACCACCCGCAGGCTGCGGCCGCCGTACGGGGCGGGCACCCGCCGTCCTCGGACGGCGGCGGAAGCGGTGTCGGTGAAAGGGCCGGCCTCGGGATCGGCCAGGGGATGGGATACTGTCCCTGGCCGCAGCTCCTCGAAGAGCAGGTCGGCGGTCCGGGAGAAGGTCTCCCTCCAGGCCGAGGAGGAGGTCAGCGGCGTGAGCACGTGCATTCGGGCCCCGGAGGACGCCAGCCTGCGGACCAGCCTCCTCTGGCCGGGACTCAGGTCGTAGAATCCGTAGAGGAATACGGTGAGGCCGTCGGGGACCGTCCGGGCCGTCACGGACTCCGTCACCGATGCCGGGGTGGCGGGGTACAGCGAGGATGTTTCCTCCACGTACTCCTCGAACAGGCCGGCCACCACGCTCTCCAGCTGGTTGTCGCCGGAAAGCGACATGGTGATGGTCCGGTACATCTCCGGGGTCACGCCGCGCTCCAGCAGGCCCTCGAAGAAGTCCGAAAGCGACATCACCGCCCTGGGGCTGGCTGCGAGGCCGGCGAATGGTGCATTCGGGGGAAGGTCCGAGACCGCCCTCATGCAGGCCGCCAGGCGGTCGGCCGGAGAGGGCTTCTCCATCACATCCCCCAGACCCGACAGCCAGCCGGCCAGTTTGGGGATGCCGGGGAGGAAGCGGATGCCGGCGGCCACGCCGCCTCTTCGGGAGAGCAGCAGCCCCTGCAGCCTCCTCTGCTGCGGCAGCCCGCCCGATACAACCGCCACCCGGCCGCCCTTCACCTCGTCCAGGCGTTCCAGGAGGGCGTCTTCCAGCGCCCTGAAGCCGCCGCAGGTCAGGCTCAGCAGCGGCATCGGGAACTCCCTTCGCCGTTTACGCCGACCACCCGCACTCCCTGCAGGGGCACCCGCTCGAACAGCGGGCTCTTCGGGCGCCGGCCGTACTCCTCCGCTTCGACCCGCTTCTCGGGGCCGGCCAGGAACACCGGCTCCAGGCCCTCCTCCCGTGCGGCCTCCACAATGCGGGCCGAGCCCACCTTGTTCACCAGATAGTCGGCGGTGACCGCGTCGGCCCCCATCACGGGAAGCAGGCCGTGCCCGCGGACCAGCTCCGGGGCCTGGGCGTCGTTGACCAGAGAGGCCCTGAGGCCCTTGCCGGAGAGGGCCTCTGCCGCGCTGCGGCCCTCGCCGCCGGGAAGGGACAGTGTCTGGAACACGGCCTCGGGGGGAGGGGAGAGGGCGGAGAGTACCGAGATCACCGTGCCGCTGTTGCTGTGGCAGATGAGGGCACTTCCCGCCAGAAGCGGCCGGGCCTCCCCGGCCAGCTTGCGCAGCCGGCCGTCCATCTCGGCAAGCAGCCTCCCGGCCTCCGCTGCGGGGTCGTCGGCCCCTTCCAGCCGGCGGGCCAGAAAGCGAAGGGGGGCCATGTCCCCCGCCATCTCCCGCAGCCTGCGGGGGATGTCGGGGGGAAAGGCCGTTCCATCGGCCAGGGCCAGAAGCACCCGCCGGTAGATCATGGAGGCGCCGGAGGTGGCGTCGCCGGCCAGCCGCGCCAGCAGCCGCCCGCCCTCTTCGCCCCGGGGTCCGCTTTTCTTCTGCATGGGTCCAATAAGGCCCCAGGCGGGGCGGCATGTCAATGGCATCCCGGGGGAACCGGCGATGGGGAGCGGACTCTCCTTGATGGAGGATGACGGGAGGGTATCTTCTGCCCCGGACGATCCCGGGCGGCCGGGGGAGGCCGGTCGGTTTCGCCTCCTGGATTCAGAGGTGGCTTATGGGCGGGCTCACGGCAAGGCTTCTGGGGATTCTCGCCGCAGTTCTGGCGGCGACGCTGGCCGGCTGCATGGACATTACCGAGTACGGGGCCCTCTGGAGCTGGCGGGTCGAGGTGCTGGCCATTCCGGATCTGTCGGTACTGGGCGCGGTGTCCGGGGTGGAAGGCGGCCAGGAGGTCCTCCCACTGGGGGAGGCGGTCTTCCTGGTGTCCAGCCTGGAGGGGGTTGTCTACCGGTGCTCGGCGGGTGAGATGGCGGTAATGGACACCTGGCGGCTGTCCGACGCCCTCTCCGGGGGATGCAGCGACATGGTGGCCAGCCCGTGCACCACCAGCTTCTACGTGATCGCCTCCTCGGAGATGATGTACGAGGTTGACGCGCTGGACGGCTCCATTCTGGCCAGCGTCAGCCCGGCGGACATTCCGACCGTGCTGGGCGCCGGCCTGGACGGCGAGCACATCTACATCTCCGACGGGCCCACCGGATGGGTCTACGAGCTCTTCTGCCCCGGCAACTACGCCGAACGTGCCGTGCAGTGCGAGAGGAGCCCCGTATTGATGGAGCCCCTGGACCTGGGCCCGGGTTACATCCTGCTGGTCTGCCCGGATTCCAGAGGCACGGTATACTTCCTCAACCTGGACAGCTTCCAGACGGTGAAGTGGGAGTCGGGCAGCTCATGCACCGGCGCCGCCGAGATGAACGACTCCATGTGGGCCATGGCCAGGCCGGAGTGGACGCAGTCCAGCGGCAGCGTGCTGCTTTGCCGCGGTGTGGACTACAGCATCGATTCCCGGGAGATTCCCTTCGATTCCCGCCCGCAGCGGGTGTGCTGGGAGGAGTACAGCGACCTGCTGTACGTGGGCTCCCGCACCGACGACGGCAACACGCTGATCTCGGCCTGGTCTCCGGAGAGCTCGCAGGTGACCGCCGAGGTGAAGCTGGACGGCTTCCTGCAGGACATGGCCGTGACGCCGGGGGAGAGCAGGCTCATAGTCCTCCTCTACGAGTAGACGCTTTGACTCCTTGAGACGGATTGGGAAAATGGCAGACACCGCCCGACTGGGACGCAAGCTGATGCGGCTGAAGCAGCGGATCGCCCGGGAGACCGACCCCGCCCGGAGCAGGAAGCTGCGCAAGGACGAGGTGCAGACCATGCTGGAGCTGGACCAGCCCCGGCAGGCGGCCGGGCTGGCCGATAAGCTGGCCGCCGACTTCCCCGACTGGCCCGCCGGCTGGGCCCTGCTGGGCGATCTGCGGTGCCGTCTTGCCCGCTGGGACGGCGCCCGGGAGGCCTTCTCCCGGGCCGTGGAGCTGCGGGAGGCCGCCGGAGCCGATTCGGCCTGGCTGCGGCAGGGGCCGCTGTACCTGCTGGCCGAGGCCCGGGGCGACCACGGCAGATGCCTGGAGTTGGCGGGGACCGGCACCGATACCGGCCGGGTGCTGCGCTGCCGGGCCCTGCGGCTGCTGGGGCGGGACGGCCGGCCTCCCCGGGCCGGGAGGTCCGAGCCCCTGGCGGGCCGGCTGCTGCTGCTGGAGCGCGCCTGGCGCGGCGCCGACCCCCGGATCATGCCCCCGGCCCTGGAGGGCTGGGAGGACGAGCCGGAGTGGCGCTGGCGGTTCGTGGTGGAGGGGGTGGAGCTGTTCGAGCGGGCCGGGCTGTCCCCGTCGCCCTGGAAGAAGGCCCTTCGGGCCTTCGACGCCCCCGTGGCCGACCCCCGGTACGCCTCCGAGCGGCGGAAGCTGAACGAGGTGCTGGGTTAGTCCCCCTGTCCGCTTGTAGGCCATCCCGGCATTCCTTATACTGAGTCCGGTGCCCGTGTTGGGATTATATCCCTGTGCAGAAAGAACATGAATATGGCCTCAGAGTCAGGGCCCCTGTTCAGAGGTATCCTTCTGGTCGCGCTGTGTGGCGGCGCTCTGTTCGGATGCGGCCGAAGCCCCGACGCTGATGCGGCCGCGACGGTTCCTCCTCCATCATCACCCGCCTCTTCGGATTCCGTGGAGTCTCCGCCCGACGTCGAGGCCGCAGGCACCGGCTGGATCAGGGGGCGCTTCTTCACGCGCTACGGGCCCTGCCGGGAGGCCGAGGTCGGGCTGTACGGCACGGGGCATTCCACAGTCACCGACAGCCTGGGCCGTTTCCTGCTGGGGGACGTTCCCGCCGGGACCTGCTCCCTCTACTCGCAGACGTACAGGTTCCTGAGAAGGGTGGATGTGGTGGCCGGGGATACCACCATAGCCAACATGGCCTACGACTATCCCACCGAGGAGACGGTGGAATGGTGGGACCCGATACGGGTGGAGTTCCGGCTGGATGTTCCTCCGGGCCTCGGCTGCGACGGACTCATGCTGTTCGCCGACGGTTCGCTGCGGCCGGCGGACAGGACCGGCCCCTGCAGCTACTCGGTCAGGATGCCTCCCGACTTCTGCGAGATATCCTGGAGCCTGCCCTGGCTGGGCGAGCGGACACGTCGCCTGCGCGACTGCAAGGCCGTGCGGGAGGGCCCCGTGGTGCTCAGGGCCGACACGGCTCTTGCCCCCGCCTGGCTGGACTCCAGCCCCTTCCTCGCTCCCCTGGACGAGGAAGAGTACCCGCTGGCCATCGCCGACCGCGAGCCGGATGAGTGGGTGTCTCCGGAATGGGCTGTTGAGACCATTGTGCTCGATGCCCGGGAGTGGACGCAGTGGCTGCCTTTCAGGGCGCTTCGGTTCCTTTTCGAGGATGGCGGGGAGGAGCGGTGGCGGGCCGTGGCCGTACACCCCGACGGCTACGTCGTCGCCGGCGAGGAGGGGACCGTGAGGCGGGAGGACCTGGACGTGGGCGTGCCGGCGGCCTGGCTCTCCCCACGCGGGGAACGCGCCCTCCTCAGGGTGCGGCCAGTCCTGGAGGAGGGGGCCGCGTACGCCATTCTGGACACGGGAAGCGGCCGGATGCGGCCCTTCGATCCCTTCCCCGAGCTGACCGTCTCCGAGGAGGGGCTCTACGAGGGTCCCGGGGGGAACACCGTCATCACCAGGCCCGCCCGCCGCTTCAGGGTGTACGACAGCGGGCGGGTGCTCGGCCGCTACGACCATGAGCTGCGGGGGTACGACGCCAGCGGCAGGCAGACCCTGCAGTTCGTTCCCAACGAGAGAAGCGCACCCTACGAGGCGACGGTCAGGTGCGACATGGCAGACGGGGTAGAGCGCTGGGCCCTGCTGCTGACATCCCGGGACATGGGCCCCCTCCTGTTCGGCGGGGATACGGAGCACGCCTACAGCTACCCTTCGGTGAGAGGGGGCATTGTCAGCACCAGTCGCCCCGTACTCAGCAGGGACGCCACCCGGATCGCCTGCCTCAACGGCCGGCACGCCCTGGTCACGGCGTCGATGGACGAATGGGACACGGGGATCTTTCCATATGCGGGCAGTATGTGTGAGGACCCTGTATTCTCCCCCGACGGGGCCCTGCTGGCGGGCGTCGTCGAGGAGAGCCACGGCCCGACCATGGAGCCCTGCTGCTTCGTGTGCAGCACCGCCGCCCCCCAGCGGATCGTCACGTCCTTTCCCGCATTCACCGTCCACTGGTCGGGGGCTCGTCCGCTGGAGCTTACCGACGACGGGCTGCTGATGGTCCGGATGGGGAAGAGGGGAAACGGCATATCCGGGCGGAGGTACGCGATCCTGGACGCCGACGGAGAGCCGGTCTGGATGAGCCACTACACCGCGGGCCATCCAGGCCGGGCGGCGCGCCCCGTTCCGCGCTTCGCGGTGTCATCCCCCTCGGGGAGCAGGTTCGCCTACTCCGATGGACGGTTCATTCGTGTCCTCACCCTGGAGAGGAAAGAGCCGTGAGCGCGGTGCTGGCCATTCTCTGCGCGCTGCTGCAGCCGGCGGCGGTGCAGGCGCCCTCCGCCTGCCGGCTGGCGGACAGCCTGGGCGGATCGTGGTGCTCGGAGCGGTTCGAGCTGCGGGAGGAGGCGTACGATCTGAACGTGGATGTCACCGCGGCGAGGACATCTCCCTGCGGCCGCCTCCAGCTGGGAGTAGATCTGCGTTTCGTGGGGAAGGCGGAGCCTCTGCGGCACCTTCTGCTGTCCGAGGGGCGCCCGGTGACTGCCGGCCTTCTGGCCCGGCTGGCCCCGGAGTCTCTTCCCGGGGATGATCCCTGGCGAGCCCTCGTCATGCTGGACTCCTCGATGGTGGTGGTGTATGGGGGCGCGTATCGGACCGCAGTGGAGCTGGGGGCTGCGGCCGAGTATCTCACCATGTCCCCGGGGGGACGCCGTGCCCTTGTGCGCTCCGATCTCGGCACCGAGCCTTCCGGGGCGGCAGTCCTCTCGCTGGACCCGGTGTCAGCGGATGTCTCTTCGCTCTTCGTAGGCGGCAGAAGACGCATGTTTGCCCGTCATTTCGGATGCGCCGTCTCCGATGCGGGGCTGGTGCTGTCGGGCACGGGTGACGGGGCCGTGGAGGTCCATGTGCCCGAGGGGGAGAATTCGTGGGACACCCGGTATTTGCACGGAGCGGACGCGAGATTCGAGAGGCTGCGGGTCACCAGCGCCGGGGGGGTGACCGTCCTGGCCGGCCGTCGACGTTGGGGGCTGGCGGAGGTGCTCGTACTCGGCCCCGAGGGACACGATCTGGCCAGGTTCGAGCCGCTGAGGGAGTCCCCCAGGCCCGCCCTGACTCCCGACGGAGAGCATCTGGTGCTGCTGAGCGGAATGGGCGCCAGCATATTCGGGACCTTTTCCGGCAGGCTCGAACGGGAACATCTCATCGGGCAGGCGGTGGGCCCGCCGGTGGTGAGCCCGGGGAGCGCCCGCTGGGCCGGCACCTTCGAGGGCGGCGACTGGGTGCGGACCGCGCCCGGAAGGCGCATCGTTGTTGGCGATCTGAGTGGTGAGGGCGCGTGGCAAGAGGTATTCGCCGACGGCTCCCGTCATTGGGCTTACCCCAGAGTGCTGGCGGTCTCCGACAACGGCGACGTGCTGATCCGCCTGGTGCTGAAGGTTCCCGGCATGCCTCGGGGAATCCGGCGCCTGCTGCTGGTGGGAAGCGGGGGAGAGCCCCTGTGGATGTCCGAGCCCCTCTGGCCCGCGGCCGGCGGTGCCCGGCCCACCAGGAACATCTCCGGCCTGGGGGACGCCGGTCTTCCCTCCCTGGCCGATCTCTCCTCCGACGGCCGAAGGGTGGTCTTCTTCGACTACTCCGGTATTCGGGAGGTGACCCTGCTGTCGAAGAGGCCGGGGGGCGCCAACAGGTAGACCATCTTTCCCGCCGAGCAGTAGAGCCTGTTCTCATCCAGGACCGTCTCCCCCCGGTCTTCCAGAGAGATCGCCCACAGGGGGTCCAGCGATGGAAGCGAGAGGCAGACCAGCCTTCCCTCTCTTCTGCAGTAGAGGGCGTCTCCCGCGGGAGCGAGCATGTCGCGGTGCGGAACGCGGAAGTCCCCCAGCTTCAGCCAGACGCCGCAGGCGGGTTCCACAAGGTGCACTTCCCCCGCTCCCGCGGCCATCACCACGCCCCAGTGCTCGGCGAGAAGGTCTGCTCCGGAAACGGGTCTGCTCCATCTGATCCCGCCGGTACGTACGTCAATGCCGACTAAGCTGTCATCCACGCTCACCAGGGCCGTGTGTCCGCAAACCAGCGGGCGGCCGGCCCTCTCGGCGGCCAGGCCGGTCTTCCAGAGCATCCAGCCGGTGGAGGTCAGTATTCCGAAGGCGCAGTGACCGGGGGACTCGCTGCCCGAACGGCCGTGTCCGCCTCGACTGGATGCCAGGACGAAGGTTATGGGACCGGCCTGGACCAGGGCCGCGGCCTTCCAGCCCCCCAGGGAGGTGGTCCATTCCACCGACTTGGGGCTGCGGGTGGCCATCAGCTCCCCGGATGCCCGGCCCAGCACCAGCATGCCGCCGGCCCTGTGAGGCCGCGCCGAGAGCTGGCTCCTCGACCGCCTGAGGAGTATCTCCCCCGTGGAGGCGTCCATCTCCAGTACCCAGTGTGGCCCTGCTGGTGACTTCCCCCCAGCCACGAAAAGCACGCCTCTGTCAAACAGCGGCCGCAGCGACCAGTCTGCGGAAAGCGGCGTGGACCACAGCGGCGACAGGTCCGAGGCCCGGAGGGCTACGGCGCTGTCGGGCAGACCCACCAGGAGGATGTCCCCGTGCAGGCCCAGGTACTCCACCCGGGCGTCGAAGCGCTTCTCCATAACCGGTACGGGCCGCTGCAGGTGAATGGTGTACTCGGGTGGCGGGGGAGGGCGGTCGTCGATTCCCAGATATGCTGCAATGGCCAGCAGGACCGCCATGACGAAGACCAGGCGGGTGGGACGGAGAACCCCTCTCAGAAAGCGCATTGCCAGCGCATGCTCCTCCCGGGTAGCGGCACCCCTGCCCACGCCTTCCCCCGTTCTGACGGCCGCCGAGGGTCATCGGACGTCCTCTGTAACCTGAAACGTACAGCCTGCTGCTACAGGATACACTGCCCGGCCGGCCCGGGGCAAGGTATCCCGCGGAGGGCGATGGGGGGAGGCTGGCCGGCCGCCGGCCTATTGGCCCGGCATCGGTTTTTCCTTAGATAATCCCGAAGACATTCGACACTGTTCCCATACGGGAGGTTCCCCATGCGCCGCACCTTTGCCCTTGCACTGCTGGTTGCCTTTGCCGTGTTCGCAGGCCCCATCGCCGGGCCGCAGCCGCTGTTCTCCTGGCCAGCCTTTCCGGAGGCCGGCTCGCCGGACCTGGCCAACCCCGCCGGATACGTCCTGCAGCCGGACGTCGGCCTGCAGGTGGGCCTGACCCTCAGCGACAGCACCGTGGAGTCCCCCGACCGGGCCGCCCTGCTGCTGCCCGGGGCCGGGATCTCCGGCTGGTGGTGCGACGACCAGGGGCTGCGGCGGTTCGACACCGGCTTCGGGGCCGAGATCCTCGAGGGCATGGCGTCCTTCGGTCTGGGGTACACCTGGTTCGACCCCACCGCTTCCGACAGCCCCTGGGAGGGGGCCTCGGCGTGGACGCTGGGCTTTCTGGTGCGGCCGGTGCCCTACGCCGGCCTGGGTGCGGTGAGACGCAGCGGCGTGGAGGTGGCGGACGGGAACATCGACCCCGAGTACCGGCTGGGGGTGGCGCTGCGGCCCGCCGGCCGGCTGCTGACCCTGACGGGCAGCTACCGGCTGGAGAGCGACGACGCCGACGACGAGATCACCGGGGGCCTGGAGCTGCGGGCCCTGGAGGGGCTGGCGCTGAGGCTGGAGGCCGGGGAGGACCATTTCCGCGGCGGCCTGGCCCTGGAGATGGGCAGCGCCCAGCTGGCCTCCGCCGGAACCGTGGACGACGGCGGCGAGTACCAGACCGGAAGGCTGGCCCTGAGCCTCACCTCCCGGCCCCGGGAGAACCTCCTTCAGGGCGGCGGCCGCTTCGTGCGGTTCACCCCGGGCCAGACCGACGAGCTGCGGACCCGGGCCTTCTTCGGGCCGGTGGAGCCCTGCTTCACAGACCGGATGCTGATGCTGGACCGCATGGCCGGCGACCCCGACGTGGCCGGGGTGATACTGGACATCACCGAGGGGGTGGGCAACCTGGCGCAGGCCGAGGAGCTGCGGGAGGCGCTGCGGCGCATACGCTCCCGCGGCGGCAGGATCTACGTCTACTCCGAGGGCCTGGGCAACGCCTCCTACTACGTGGCCACCCTGGCGAAGGGGATATACATGCACCCCAGCGGCGGGGTCTCCTTCCTGGGGCTGTCCTCCTTCGGGCTGTTCGCCCGGGACCTGCTGGACAGGCTGGGCATCCACCCCGACCTGCAGCACATAGGCCGCTACAAGTCCGCCAGCGACATGTTCACCCGCTCGGACATGTCCGACGCCCAGCGGGAGGCCACCCGGGCGCTGCTGGAGGCCGAGCAGGCCGAGCTGATCCGGGGGGTGGCCAACGGATGGGGCCTGGAGCCCGCACAGCTGCGGCTGGCCATGGAGAACGGCCCGCACACCGCCCGGCAGGCCCTGGAGGCCGGCCTGGTAAGCGACATCGCCCACCGCGACGAGGTGGAGGACCTGATAGAGGCCGACCTGGGCCGGGAGATCGGGGTGGAGTCGCTGGAGGAGTACCGGGCCTCCATTCCGGTGGAGGACCCCTGGCGCCGGGACGACCACGTGGCGGTGCTGGTGGCCAGCGGGGCCATAGTCAACGGCGAGAGCGGCCCCGGGGGCTTCATGGGGGGAGCCGCCCTGGGCGACGAGAGCTTCGGTAAGATGGTGCAGCGGGCTCTGGCGGCCCCCGGAGTGCGCGCCCTGGTAGTGCGCATCGACTCCCCCGGCGGCGACGCCCTGGCCAGCGAGAACATGCTCCACGCCCTGGACCGCGCCGGCGAGAAGGTGCCGGTAGTGGTTTCCATGGGGGGCGTGGCGGCCTCCGGCGGCTACTACATGGCCTGCGGCGCCGACATGATCTTCGCCGACCGGACCACCATCACCGGCTCCATCGGGATCATCAGCGGGAAGTTCTCCTTCGGGGGCACGCTGGACTCCATCGGAGTGGCGGTGGAGGAGGTGCCCGGTGCGGCCCGCTCCGGCATGGGAAGCCCCTTCCGGAGGTACACGCCCGAGGAGCGGGAGCGTCGCATGGAGATGCTGTGGGACGGCTACCGGCTGTTCGTGAGCCGGGTGGCCGAAGGTCGGGGCATGACCTACGAGGAGGTGGACTCCATCGCCCGCGGGCGGGTGTGGGCCGGCTCAGACGCACTGGAGATCGGCCTCGTGGACCGCAACGGCGGCGTGCTGGACGCCGTCCGGGAGGCCGGCCGCATGGTGGGCATGGACCGGGTGGGGGCCGAGGACGTTCGGGTATATCCCACTCCCGACTTCCCCGGCACCATCAGCCTTCCCGGGCCCTTCGGGGCCGGGGCGGAGACCGTCCTGGACCTGCTGGGCGAGGAGCGGACGCTGTACCTGATGGCCCCCTTCGTGATGGAGTGAGGTCTTGACGGGTAGGGTACCGGAGGAGCTTCGCGGGGCCCTCTCGGAGCCGGACGGGCTGGCCGTCGCGGTCTCCGGGGGCCTGGACAGCGAGGTGCTTCTGCGGGCGGCGGCGGAGGTGCGGGGCCGCGACGGGGTGCTGGCCCTCACCGCCGACTCGCCGCTGCTGGCCGACCACTACCGGCGGGTGATCCGCTCCCTGGTGGGCGGCCTGGGGGTCCCGCACAGGTTCGTGCGGTGGGACCCCATGTCGGTCCCGGGTGTACGGGCCAACGGCCCCGACCGGTGCTACCACTGCAAGCGGACCATCTACACGGTGCTGGGCGAGGCGGGCCGGGAGGAGGACGTGGACGTCCTGGCCGACGGCACCAACACCGACGACCCGGGCGGGGACCGTCCCGGCATGCGGGCGGCGGAGGAGAGTGGGGTGCGGCGGCCCTTCCTGGACGCCGGCATGGGCAGGACGGACGTGGAGCGGCTGGGCCGGGCGCTGGGGATGACCGGAAGGCCCCGGCCCGACGACTCCTGCCTGGCCACCAGGATTCCCGAGGGTACCCCCCTTCTTCGGCGGGAGCTGGCCCTGGTGGAGGAGCTGGAGGCCCCCCTGCGGCCCATCGTCCGCCAGAGGCTGCGGGTGTACCTGGAGGGAACCCGGGCCGTTGTCCACTACCGCAAGGCCGACTCCACCGCCATCAGCCGCCTGAAGGAGACCCTGAAGGACCGGGCCCGGGGGGAGGGCATCCGCCGGGTCATATTCGTGATGGAGGACTGACGGGCGGGGCTTCGGGGTGGCCCGCCGGGGAGCATTTGACTAGCTTCGGCAGGCAGATCAACCCCGCGGCTGTCGGATGGAAAGGGATTCCATGAAGCTGTTGCTCATCACCTTAGCTGTCCTTGCCCTGACCGGGGGCGCGATGGCCGGTACCACCGGCAGGATCATGGGAGTGGTCACCGACGCCTCCGGCGAGCCGCTGGTGGGGGCCAGCGTTATCATCCGGGGCACGACCTACGGCTCCATGACAGACGCCGCCGGGGAGTACTACATCCCCATGCTCGGCCCCGGCGAGTACACCGTGGTGGCCAGGATGGTGGGCATGGGCTCGGTGACCAAGGAGGGGGTCACCGTGGTGGCCGACCAGTCCACCAGGATAGACTTCCAGCTTACCCGGGAGGCCAGCGGCCAGACGGTGATCCAGGTCACCGACCAGAGAAGCCTGATACTGGAGGACGTCCCCTCCACCATACACGTGATAGACCGAGACGAGATAAAGCTGATGCCGGTGGCCGGCATACTGGACGTGGTCCGCCGCCAGCCGGGGGTGGTCTCCCGGGGCGGGGCGCTGCACGTCCGTGGAGGCCGGGCGGGCGAGGTGGCCTACATGCTGGACGGCATAGAGGTGGACTCGCCGCTGCTGGACTCCTACTTCAGCCCGGTGCCCCTGGTGGCGCTGCAGCAGGCGTCCATCACCACCGGCGGGCTCACCGCCGAGTACGGCAACGCCATGTCCGGCGTGGTGAACATGGTCACCCGGGAGGGGGGCGACGACTACTCCGGGGAGATCATGGTCCGGCGGGGGGAGATGAGCGAGTTCGGGTGGGAGAGCGAGTCCCGCAACTACTCCACGCCGGCGGAGAACGACAACTACCGCAGCGACTGCTGGAACGTGGAGGCCGCCGCCGGCGGCCCGGAGCCCGTCACCACGCACCTGCTGCCCCTGCTGGGGGTGCGGGTCCCGGGGAAGGCCCGGGTGTTCGGGTCGGCCAGCTGGCTGCGCAGCGGCCGCGACCTCGAGGACAGCCGCGGCTTCTGGGAGAACAACTGGCAGAACGGCCTGGCGGGCTCGGGGAAGCTCACCTACCGGCCCTCGGGGGGAACCAGGCTGTCCCTGCTGGCCACCTACAGCTACCGGCAGTCCGGCTGGGACGAGTGGCTGTGGTCGCGGTACGACCAGTCGGTCTTCATAGGCGGCGATGCGGTGCTGGGGGGCAACCCCGACTACGCCCTTCCCATCAGGTACCGGGAGGACTACGGTTTCACCTTCGGGCTCACCCAGGTCCTCAGCGACCAGGTCTTCCTGGACTTCAAGGCCAACCGGGGGCGCTTCTGCAACTGGCGCCGCATACGCAGCGAGGACGGGGGATACAGGGGCGAGGGCTACGGCCCCTCCGACTGGGTGGCCTTCTACCTTCCCGAGCCCAGGCTGCAGGACTCGCTGGGCTTCTACCACCAGGGTGTGCATCCGGACGTGTGGCTGGAGTCCCAGAGCTACACCAACACGGCCAGGGTGGACGTCACCGGCAGGTTCGGGCCCTCCTTCGAGCTGAAGGGCGGCGTGGAGGGGCGCTACTACGACATCTACGACTACAGCGTCTACAACGAGGGCTCGGGAAGCAACTTCGTCAGCCTCTTCGAGGCCTTCCCCTACTCCGGGTCGGCCTACGCGCAGACCACGTCGCGCTTCTCCGGGGGGCTGGTGGTCAACGCGGGGCTGCGCTACGACTACTTCAACGCCAACACCGACCGGTTCTCGCCGGCGGACAGCGGGGTGGTGGCGGTGGACGCCAAGACCCAGCTGAGCCCCAGGATAGGCATCACCAACCCGGTGACGGAGCGGGACGTCTTCTTCGCCACCTACGGCCACTACTTCCAGATGCCCAACCTCAACCAGCTCTACTTCGGCACCGACTACAGCATCACCAGCGACAACTCCATAGTGGGCAACCCCGACCTGGACGCCGAACGCACCGACGCCTACGAGCTGGGCTTCCGCCACCGCCTCACCGACCTGTCGTCGGTGGCGGTGTCGGCCTTCTACAAGGACATCACCGGCCTGGTGAGGACGGCCCAGCACTACAGCGAGACCTACAACGACTACTTCCTCTACGAGAACGACGACAGCCACGGAAACGTCCGGGGCGCCGAGGTGCGGCTGCTGCGGCTGCCGGGCACCTGGTGGTCGGGCAACATCAGCTACACCTATTCCATAGCCAAGGGCAGGTACTCCTCCCCCACCGAGGCCTACCGCTACGCCACCGAGGGCCTGCAGATCAACATCGGCGAGGACAACTACCTGGACTGGGACCAGAGGCACACGGCCGACGCCCACCTGACGGTGGAGTGCCCCCGCGGCGACGGCCTCCGGCTGGCCGGGTACCCGGTGCTGGAGGGGGCCAGCCTCAGCCTGGACTGGACCTGGGGAAGCGGCTTCCCCTACAGCCCGCCTCCGGGGCAGTCGGTGATAGTGCAGGTGAACACCGAGCGCTACCCCTTCAGCATGCAGACCGACCTGGGGCTGTCGCGGAAGATCTGGGCGGGGCCGGTGACCATGGAGCTGGGGATTACGGTCTACAACCTCTTCGACCGGCGCAACCTGGACAAGATCTACGACGTGGAGTGGTACAACGAGACCGGCGAGCCGGGGGGAGAGGCCGCCAACCCCGGGGCCTGGTCGCCTGCCAGGCACGCCGTGCTGAGGATGGGGATATCATGGTAGCGGCGAGATGGATGGCCCCGGCCCTCTGCGCTCTGCTCCTGGCGGCCGGCTGCCACGAGGTAACCGAGTACACCGACAGCGGGGAGTTCGGGGCGGTGATACTGAGGACCTCGGACCTCTCGGTGGTAGGGTACGTGGCCGGCATGGACGGGGCGCGCTCCCTGGTCTCCATGGGGGGCAGCCGCTTCCTGGTGGGCACCAGCACCGGACGGGTGTACGAGGTGGACTCCGAGGTGCTGGAGATCGTCAGGCACCAGCAGGTTACCGCAGGTTCGGGCGCCGGCATCCGGCGGATGGTGAAGTCCCCCTCGGCCAGCACCATATACCTGCTCACCGGGTCGGGGAAGATACTGGAGATGGACAGCGAGACCTTCGGCATCGTGGACGACTTCACCGCAGGGGCGTCACCCTCGGACATCTGCCGGTCGCCGGGGTCGATCCCCCGCATATACGTCTCCGACATGGAGCAGGGCAGGATACGGGAGGTCTGGACCTCCGACAACCACGTGGGCAAGGTGATCGAGGTCCCCGAGCTGCCGGTGTCCCTGG
Source organism: Candidatus Fermentibacteraceae bacterium (assembly GCA_041686025.1). Lineage (GTDB taxonomy): Bacteria > Fermentibacterota > Fermentibacteria > Fermentibacterales > JCC-6 > JAWLEP01. The sequence continues at coordinate 28,642 of JAWLEP010000016.1, read as the reverse complement.
CCGGCTACCTCTCCGCCCCCGACGTCCTGGTCTCCGCCCACGAGGGCCAGGGCGGAGTCAACATCGTTGACATCGAGGCCGGGGGGTCCATCAGCTTGCTCTCGGGGAGCTCGGGGCCCTTCTCCGACGTGGCGGTGGCCGGTGCGGACACGATAGTATGCGCCGGCGCTCCCCGGTGGGACGCGGACAACGGGCGGCTGCTGATGGTGAAGATGGGCGAGATGGGACCTTCCGTGTCATCGTTCCCGGTGGAGGGACACCCCACCTCCGTATCTGCCAGCCCCCCGGGCTCGAGCCCCCTGTTCTACGCGGCTTGCGCCGACGGCGACCGGACGGTGGTGGTGGCGCTGAACTACCTTCACGGGCAGGTGCAGATGACGGCGGAGCTGGAGGGCTACCCCTGGGCCGTCTCCACCCACCGCAACGGCGAGTACCTGATAGTCCTGACCTCTATCTAGGCCGAAGGCCCTCCGCCCATTCCAGGGCGTGCTCCAGCACCGGATCGACCCCGGCAGCGAAGTCCTCGGAGTCGGCGGGTACCGACACCTCCGGCGGAATCCCGTAGCGCTGTATCCGCTGCCCGTTCCAGGCCAGTATGGACGTGTCCGGCACGCCTATGCGGCCCCCTCCCAGGTCGAACTGGGTGGAGGCGTCGGCACGGCCGTAGGTGGTGTCACCCGCCAGCGTCACATGGGGCAGGGAGCCCATCATGGACAAGAACCTCTCGGTAAGGCTGCTGTTCTGCTGGCCCATGAGCACCAGCGTGGGCCCGGTGAAGCCGCCGCGGGGGTGAAGCCTGTAGGGTATGGGCTCGCAGAGGTCGTCCCTGGCCGGGCCGTTTCTGTACTGCCTGTAGTAGCCGTCCCTGAGCTCGTCGGCGAAGCGGTTGGCCACCAGCTGGGGCATGGATATGTACATGCTGTATGAGGAGCCCGGGGCCCTCCTGGCGTCGATTATCATCCCCTCTGCGTACTCCAGCATGGGGTTGAAGACCTCGTCGAAGACTGCGAAGCTGAAGCCGGTCCAGCCGGTGATCACGAACATGGGCACCGTGGAGTCCGCCACCACGCAGTACCCCCAGGAGCTCTCCACCTGCTGGTAGCCCAGGGAGTCCAGGTACTGGTCGTGCAGCGTGGTGTCGATGTTGAAGGTGGGGTCGACCATGTAGGGAGTGCCGCTCCATCCGGTGTTGTACTGCGAGAGATGGACACCGGGGTCCTGCAGCGGCTCCTCCATCTGCCAGATCACCCGGCCCAGCCCCCGGTAGCTGACCACCGTGTCCATGCGCCCGCAGGCGGTCTCCCAGGACTGGTCCCAGTCCACGTCCGCCTCGACGAAGCCCACGTAGTGCTGGTCGAAGGTGTTCCAGGCCAGGCTCAGCTCGGCGATCAGGATGTTGTAGTCCCCGTACTCCACCGGGTCGTCGAGGCAGCCACAGACCAGGACCGCGGAGATGGCGGCCAGCCCGGCGATGATCCGGAAGGGCCTGCGCAGGCCCTTCATCCCGAGGACTGCGAGGGTGTCATGCTCCTGCCCAGCAGCCAGGCCACGGGGATCCAGAGTATGAAGACGCCGATGAAGAACCAGGTGGCGTGGGGAATGCCCAGCTCCTCTCCGTGAAGGGCCACGACCAGCCCGGCGCTCCAGCCGATGAGCATCGTCCCCAGGGTCACGTTGCCCTGCTCACGGACGCCGCGGGCGATGGAGGCCAGTCCCACCACGGTGAAGAAGGCGGGCCACCACTTGCCCAGGTCCACACCCAGGCCGATCAGCAGGAAGATCAGGCCAATCCCGCCGAAGATGAACGCCCAGATAACCCAGTTACGGCTGATCAGACCCATGTCCGCCCCTTTCGGCAGGTGGCCGGAGCTGCGTGAGATCCAGAAGCCACCGTCCCTCGATTCTGCGTACCACTACCTCCTGAGGCCCAATATTCGTCTCCAGGACCACCACGGCAACGCCGCTGTCCGGACGGGTCACGGATTCAATGGCGTCGCTGAGGTCGGCCGTCTCCGGATGGGCGGCGGAGGAGAGGACGAAAAGCCCCCGCCCGGTGAGGGTGTCGAGCTCCTCCTCGGTGATCTCCCCGGCCATGTCGGTGAGGGACTCCCGGGACTCCCGCCATCCGAAGCGCTGCAGCACGGCCACCGTGCTGTCGTAGCGCGCCTGCGTCGCCGGAGTCAGCATCTCCCAGGCGTCGCCGTAGGCGGAGTCGGCCATGGCCGCCGCGAAGTCCTCCACCGCCCGGGAGGCGCCAGAGCCGCCGCCGCAGCCCAGAAGGGCCGCGGAGGCGGCGCAGGCCAGGAGCGCTCTGCGGTACATCAGAGTACGTGGATCACCATGCCGCTGCGCAGCTTGGGCTCGAACCAGGTGGACTTGGGAGGCATCACCCGGCCCGACTCCGCCACTGCCAGCAGCTGATCCACGGTTGTGGGGTAGAGGCTGAAGGCCACCCGGGACCCTCCGGAGTCCACGCGCCTCTCCAGCTCGTCGGTGCCCCGGATGCCGCCCACGAAGTCTATCCTGTCGTCGGTGCGGGGATTTTCTATGCGCAGCACGGGAGACAGCAGGTTGTTCTGCAGTATGCTGGCGTCCAGGCTGGCCACCGGGTCGTCGGCGTCGAAGGTCCCCTCCTTCGGGGTCAGCCCGTACCACTTCCCGTCCAGGTACATGGCGTAGTGACGGGGGCTCTTCGGTGACTTCTCGGGGGTCTCGCCAACCTCGAACCTCTCGGACACCTTCTGCAGGAATTCCTCCTTCGAGAGGCCGTTCAGGTCGGCCACCACCCGGTTGTAGGGCAGTATCTTCATGTGGCTCTTGGGGAAGAGGACGGCCAGGAAGTAGTTGTACTCCTCCTGCCCGGTGTGGTTGGGGTTGGACTCCGCCCGCTTCTGCGCCACTATGGTGCCGGCGGCGCTGCGGTGGTGGCCGTCGGCCACGTACAGGGTGGGCACGTCGCCGAACACCCGGATGACCTTCTCTATGTCGCCGGGGTCGTCCACCAGCCACATGGTGTGCCGGACTCCGTCGGGGGCGGTGAAGTCGTAGACCGGCTCGCCCTGGCAGATGCCCTCCTGCAGGGCGTTCAGCTCCTCTGCGTCGTTGTAGGTGAGGAACACGGGCCCGGACTGGGCGTTCTGGGCCTCTATGTGGCGGACCCGGTCGCGCTCCTTCGCCTCCCTGGTGTGCTCGTGCTTCTTTATCACGTCCCGCCGGTAGTCCTCGGCGGAGACGCAGGCCACCAGGCCCACCTGGCTGTGGTCCCCCATAACCTGCCGGTAGAAGTAGAACAGGGGCTTGCCGTCCTGGACCATGTGCCCCTCCTCCATCAGCCGGCGGAGGTTCCTGGCTCCCTGCTGGTAGACCTTCTCGCTGTAGAGGTCCACGTCCGGGTCCAGGTCCACCTCGGGCTTGACCACCCGCAGGAAGCTCAGGGGATTGTCCCGCACCATCTCCCGGGCTTCGTCTGAATCCAGAACGTCGTAGGGCGGAGACGCGATCTTCTCCGCCAGGTCTTGCCTTGGCCTGAGGCCCCTGAAGGGTCGGACAATAGCCATTACAGACCTCCATGGAAGTGTACGTACCGGTTAGCTGCAACTGGAATATCCGCTCACGTCGGGGCGGTTCCGGCGGCGGATGCTCTCCGTCACCTGCCCGCTAATCTACCCAATGCGCCCGCCCCGCGAAAGCCCATGCAAGTGCGCGTAAGTGCCAGGCACTTACGTTACGTAATTCCCTACTTCGCAACCGTTCAATTCAAGTGCCTGGCACTTGAATGGGCTTTCCCTACCCTGCAACCGTTCAATTCAAGTGCCTGGCACCTTTTTAGGCACCTTTTTAGA
>JAWLEP010000016.1:0-24700 GCA_041686025.1 Candidatus Fermentibacteraceae bacterium | reverse complement strand
GGCACCTTTTTAGAAGGTGTGGCCGTAGCCGGTGGAGAGGCCGAAGCCCTCGGGGGAGAGGGCGCCGTCGACGGCCATCACCATGTTGCCGGGGAGCATGACGCGGATGCCCAGGCCTCCCGAGCCGTGGAAGCGGTCCATGGCCAGGGCCTCCAGGCCGTCCGCCACCTGGCCGGCGTCGCCGAAGGCCACCAGGGCCAGAGCGATGTCCATTCCCCGGGGGCCGGTGGCCCGCAGGACCTCCTGGCGGAGCTCGGCGCTGCACAGCAGGGCCCAGTCCCCGGAGAAGCGGCCGTCCCGGTAGCCGCGCAGCCCCTGCAGGCTGCCCAGGAAGAGCTGGTAGGGGAAGGGGGTGGAGGCGGTGTTCCAGTGCCGCGCCAGCCTGCCCCGCCCGGCCAGCACCGTGGTCGGCCCCAGGGGAAGGTATGCGGCCAGCTGGCCCTTCAGCCGGGAGTAGGAGGCGTCCCCGCCCTCCTGGTGGAGGAAGGCGGTGCTCGCCGAGACCGGCAGGACCAGCTCCCCCAGCCACTCGGCCTCCAGCCGGGGGCCGGCGGACATCTGCGAGCCGGTGAGGCCGGTGGGGCATTGGTCCCAGAGGGGGCTGTCCTCGCGGTCGAAGGTGGTGGAGTGGCGGGCCACCAGGCCCAGTCCCAGCTTGAGGTCGTACCCGGGTGACCAGGTGAGCAGGGCCTCCGCCTCCTGCTGCTCTATGTCGTAGGCGGCGGAGGTGTCGGGGTCGCCGCCGTTGCCGGGGCCGTAGTACTCGCTCTCCAGCTGCTTCTCGTAGAGCACGCTGGCCCGCAGACCCGTGGTCCTTCCCCGGACGGTGAGCTCGGGGCCGAAGGTTACCGCGCCCCTGGTGCTGGCCGAGACCTCCCCGGCCAGGACGGTGGTGGGCCACATGAGGCTGACCTGGGCGCCCCCCATCACGCCGACGGTGCTGCTGTAGCCGGCTATGGGGCCGATGCCCCACTGGGGGAAGCTGTCCTGCGGCGTGCAGACGGAGGCCGCCAGCAGTAGCGTGCGGATGATCATATGCCCGAGCTCCTTCCGCTTCCTTTCGGTGGTCCTGCGCGCGAGGCAGGCCCATCATAAGCAATCGTCGTTCCCGATGCACGAAGGTGTGGCGGGGCCGGTGGCTATTGGGCATATTCGCCACTGGCCGGGAGGAGGTGCATGTGAGCGGGCCGCTGGTGGTGATACCCACCTACAACGAGCTGGAGAACATCAGCGCCCTGGTACCCAGGCTGCTGGACCTGGAAGTGGGCGCCGATGTGCTGGTGGTGGACGACAGCAGCCCCGACGGCACCGGGGACGCGGTCCGGGCCATGGAGCCCACCGGCAGGGTCCACCTGCTGGAGAGGCCGGGTAAGGCCGGCCTGGGGCAGGCCTACGTGGCCGGCTTTCGGTGGGCGCTGGAGCACGGCTACGGCCCCATCGTGCAGATGGACGCCGACTTCTCGCACAGCCCCAGGAAGGTGCCGGAGCTGATAGCGGCCCTGGACGGCTACGACCTGGCCCTGGGGTCGCGCTACTGCAGGGGCGTCAACGTGGTGAACTGGCCGCTTAAGAGGCTGCTGCTGTCCTACTTCGCCAACCAGTACACCAAGCTGATCACCGGACTGCCGGTGAACGACGCCACCGGAGGCTTCAAGGCCTTCCGCAGGGAGACGCTGCAGAAGCTGGACCTCTCCACCATCCGCAGCGACGGCTACTCCTTCCAGATAGAGGTCACCTACAAGCTCTACCACGCAGGGTGCACCCTCACGGAGGTGCCCATCATCTTCATAGACCGGCACGCGGGAACCTCCAAGATGAACAGGCAGATCGTCTGGGAGGCCGTCTGGATGGTCTGGCACCTGCGCTTTCCCTGGCTGTTCTAGAAGAGCCCAGAAGGCGAGCAACTGCCGGAACGGACGGCGATAGCCAATGAGAGTCAGACCAGCGCAGCCCGGCGACAGGGACCGGTGGACGGACTTCGTCCAGCGGTCCAACAACGGCACCGTTTTCCACCTTCCCGACTTCCTGGACTACCATCCGGAGGGCCGCTTCCGGAACCACCATCTGCTGGTGGAGGGGGGGGAGAAGCTGCTGGCCGTCATCCCCGGGGCCCTCTCGGAGAGGGACGGAGCCACCTGGTTCCGCTCCTACCCCGGCGCCTCCTACGGGGGGCCGGTACTGGCCGACGAGACCGGCCTGAGGGACACCGAGAAGGTGGTGGACGCCCTGCTGGACTACTGCCGGAAGGAGGGCTGGGCCGGGGTGGAGATGACCCTGCCGCCGCAGGTCTACTTCCGCCGCCCCCACAACTACCTGGACTTCTCCCTGATCAGGCGGGGGTTCGACTACCGCAGGCGGGAGCTCACCGCGGTCATAGACCTCTCCCGCCTGGGGGAGGAGATAGACCTGGCCTTCCGCTCCTCCGCCCGCAGGGGGGTCCGGAAGGCCCGCAGGAACGACCTCCACGTGGAGGAGAACGAGGACTTCTCCCTCTTCTACCCCATACTGGAGTCCAACCTGCAGGACCGGCACGGGGTCAGCCCCACCCACACCCGCGAGGAGCTGGAGCTGCTGCGGAAGCTGCTGGGCCCCGAGCGGGTGCGGCAGTTCATCACCCGGGACGCCGCGGGCAGGGTGATGGCGGGGATGGTGATGTTCCACTGCAACCCCCGGGTGACGCTGGCGTTCTACATCTCCCACGACGGGCAGTTCCAGAAGCTGCGGCCGGTGAACCTGGTCTACAGGGAGGTGCTCAACTGGGCCCGGCAGAGGGGATACCACTACCTGGACCTGGGGACGTTCACGCTGGACATGACCGTGAACTACGGCCTCTGCCGCTTCAAGGAGTCCTTCACGGCCAGGGGCGTGTTCCGTGACACGCTTCAGGGCACTATCTGAGCCCGGCGGCCGGGGCAGGGCCCTCCTGCTCTGGGCCGCCCTGCTGGCCGCCGTATTCTCCGGACGCATGTACACCACCGACGTGGTTGCCCAGTACCAGGTTGCCGGCTCGTTTCTCGGGCTGCGGCCCTTCCTCACCGCCGAGACCGGCTGGACGGTGGAGGGCGCCGGCGGGGAGAGCTACGTCCCCCACGGCCCCGGCTTCTCCCTGATCCTGGTCCCCGCCGCCGCCGCCGGAGCCCTGGTGGCCGAGGGCGCCGGCAAGGTGGCCGCCGGGGGCATCAACGTCCTGCTCAGTCTGGTGCTGATGGCCTGCTGGATGGAGCTGGCCCGGCGGAGGCTGGGCGACTCCTGCAGCCCCCTGCGGGTGGTGGCCCTGGGGCTGGGGGCCATGCTTCTGGTGTACGGCCGGATGCCCTACGACGTCACCGCAGCCGGGGCCGCCATACTGGCGGGCCTGGTGCTGCAGGACCGGGGGGAAGACGTCTGGGCCGGCGTCCTGCTGGGGGCGGCGGTGCTGATAAGGCTGGACAGCGCCGTGGCCCTGCCCGCCTTCTGGCGGGGGCCCCGCCGGACCGCACGGCTGCTTCCGGGTCTGGCCCTGTCCGCCGTGCTCTGGGGCCTGGCCAACTGGCACCGGTTCGGCAGCCCCCTCCGCGACGGCCACGGCCAGGACCCCGCCGCGGGGCTGGACCCCGCATCGCTGGGGGTGGCCGGCCTGCTGGTCAGCCCCGGCAAGGGGCTTGTCTTCTACGCCCCCGTGGTGCTCCTGGGGCTGGCCCGCTGCCGCGACTGGAGGCTGTGGACCCCCCTGGCGGCCTCGGTGGTGCTGCACGGGCTGATGCACGACTGGACCGGGGGCACCGGATGGGGCCCCCGCTTCCTGGTGCCGGTGCTGCCGCTGGCCCTGCTGCCCCTCTGTCGCCGGGGAGCCGGGGGCGCGGCCTTCTGGGTCCTGTGCGCCTGGGGGGGGCTGATGACCCTGGCCGCCTCCTGGAGCAACCCCAACGCCATCGAGCAGTCCCTGGGCCCCGACGCCATAGAGGAGCCGGGCCGGCGGGCGGTGGTGTGGACCTTCTCACGGGCTCCGTGGGTGGCGGCGCTGCGCAGCCTGGGAAGCGGCGCCCCGGACGTGCTGGGCGCCCACGCCGCCCGGGCGGCCGGTGCGCCGGCGGCGGCGGGAGCTCTCGCCCAGCTGGCGGCCTCGGCGGCCCTGGCCTGGACCGCCCTGACCGGAAGGGGGCGGCGGCCGGCGTGAAGATCCTGCACCTCTCCCCCCAGAACTACACCGGCGTGCTGAGCCTGTTCGTCCGCGGCCATCGGGCCCTGGGACACGAGAGCCGGCTGTTGACGTTCTTCCGGGCGGCGAACCGCTACCCGGAGGACATCTGCCTGGAGCTGCCCTTCGTGGGGCCCATGGAGTGGCTGTGGAAGCTGAAGCGGATGGTGCGGGTGGGGAGCATGCGGGTGCCCTTCACCGGAACCACCGAGTGGATCTTCTGGTCCCCCAGCCCGCTGGAGCGGCCACTGCGGGCGCTGCGGCGGATGATCTGGCAGCCCCGGATCGACCGGGCGGCGGAGGAGTACGGCCTCTGGGACTACGACGTCTACCAGCTGGAGGGGGGGATGAGCTTCTACCGCGACGGCCGGGACGTGAAGATGCTGAAGGAGCGGGGGAAGAAGATCGTCTCCTACTACCACGGCCTCGACCTGCGCATGCGGGGGGCCATACGGCCGGTCTGGGAGGCCACTGACCTGCACATCACCTGCGAGTTCGACCTCTACAGGCGGTTCGACGAGATCGGCTACCTCTTCCTCCCCTACGACCCCGACGGGGTGCCTCCCGCCAGGCCGGAGGGGGAGAGGATACGCATCTGCCACGCCCCCAGGATCCGCAGCGTCAAGGGCACCGACCGGATCATCGAGGCGGTGGAGTCCCTGGCCCGGAAGCTGCCGGTGGAGCTGGTGCTCATCGAGAACATGCCCCACTCCCGGGCCATGGCCCTGAAGGCCACCTGCCACGTGGCCATCGACCAGATAGCCGACGGGGACATGGGCTACGGGGTCAACTCCCTGGAGACCCTGTCCATGGGCATCCCCACCGTGACCAACCTCTCGGACGCCTACCGGGAGTTCATACCCCGCCACCCCTTCGTCCTGGCCGAGCCCGACACCCTGGAGAAGGTGCTGCGGGAGCTGGCCCTGGACCCCGACCTCAGGGCCCGCCACGCGGAGGCGGGGCCGGAGTGGATAGCCAGGCGCCACCACTGGCTGTCGGTGGCCCGGCAGCTGCACCGGCTGTACGGGGAGCTGTAGCTTGTCCGCCCAGCACGCCCGGGACCTGAAACGCGAGACTGCCGTCTACGGCGCCGCCATGGTGGTGAGCGGCCTGGTGCAGCTGGCCTTCCTGCCCTTCATCAGCCGCTACCTGTCGGCCTCCGCCGCCGGGGAGCTGGGGGCCCTGCGGGCCACCGCCGAGGGGGTGGCCGGCATCGTGGTCCTGGGCCTGCCCACCGCCCTGGTGAGGGCCTGGCACCGCACGGAGGCCCACAGGTCGGTGATACTGCGGGGGCTGCTGATACCCCTGTTCCCCGCCCTGCTGGCCGCCGGCCTGATCCTCCTGCTGAAGGGGCCGCTGGCCGGCTTTCTGCAGCTCTCCCGCCCGGACTACCTGCTGCACGCCCTGGCCCTGGGAGTGGCGGTGGCCTACGTGCAGGTGGCCCTCTCGCTGCCCCGGGCCCGCGGGATGGCCTGGACCTACTTCACCGTCCAGCTGGTCCGGGGCCTGCTGGCCCTGGGCATGCTGGCGGTGCTGGTGTTCGCCGCCGGGGGAGGCGTGGCCGCCTTCCTGCTGTCCCGGTGGGCGCCTTCCTTCATCATGGCCGGCGCGGCCTTCTGGATCGTGTGGAGGCGCACCGAGCCGGGGGGCGCCCCCGGCCGGCTGACATCGCGGCTGCTGGCCTTCGGCCTTCCCCTGGTTCCGGCCAGCCTGGCCATGATCGTCCTCTCCTCCGCCGACATCTACATGCTGCGCCACATCTACCCCCAGCTCGCGGCCAGCGGCCACTACGAGTGGGCCAGCCGGGCCTGCCTGGTCCTCACCCCCCTGACCCTGGGCTTCAACATGGCCTGGCACCGGTTCATCTTCCGCAAGCGCGACACCGGCGGGAAGATGGCCGAGCTGGGCCGGATGGCGCTGCTGTTCATGGTGGTGGTGAACTGGGCCGCTCTGATGCTGGCCATGGTCTCCCCGGAGCTGAGCTGGTTCGTGGGAGGGGCGGAGTTCTACCCCGCCCACCGCATACTTCCCTGGCTGGCCGGGGCCGGGGCCATGTACGGCCTGTTCATAGTCTCCCAGACCGGGCCCCTCCTGGCGGGGAGGACCAGGATCATCGCCGCCATGACCGTGTTCGGCGCCGGCCTGAACATCGTCTTCAACCTCCGCCTGATACCCGTGGCCGGAGGGGTGGGGGCCGCCTTCGCCACCCTGGCCACCGACCTGTTCATGGCCCTGTCGCTGTTCTGGCTGGGCAGGAAGGTCTTCCCCATCAGCTTCGTGGTGGTGGTGCTGGTGGTCCTTCCCCCCATCGCCCTGGGCCCCCTGGCCACCCTGGGGGGCGCCGGCAGGGGGCTGGCGGCGCTGGCCGGCTCGGTGCTCTGCGCCGGGGTGATGCTGCTGCTGCGGATGTCCGGGGCCAGCTTCGACGACCTGGGCGGCGGGAGGGGGGCCGATGCCTAGGATATCGGTGCAGATCCCCGTCCGCGACGGGGGAGACCCCTTCCGGAGGACCCTCGCCTCGCTGCGGGACCAGGATCTGACCGCCACCTGGGAGCTGGTGCTGGTCGACGACGGCAGCCGGGTGCCGGTGGCCGAGGAGTTCGACCTGGGCTTCCCCGGGAACGTCGCCGTCCGGGTGGTGGACACCGGCGGGGCCGGCAACCGGCCCCTGGCCCGCAACCTGGCCTGGAGGGTCTCGGAGGCTCCGGTCTCGCTGCTGATGGACGCCGACCTGGCCTTCGGCCCCCAGCTGCTGCGGCGCCACCTGGAGGTCCGCGAGGAGTGGCCCGAGGCGGCGATAATGGGGGCCCGGGTGAACGCCTGGCGGGAGGACGCCACCCCCTGGCAGAGGTGGTTCGACACCAGGGCCATGGACCACAGGCCCGCCGGGCCCTTCCCCTGGCGCTACCTCATCACCGGCAACCTCAGCCTCCCCACCCGGCTGCTTGCGGAGTCCGGCGGCTTCGACGAGGCCATCGACCGCTACGGCGGCGAGGACACCGAGCTGGGATGGCGCCTGCAGGGGATGGGAACGGAGTTCCGGTGGGACCCCTCCCTCCGGGTGCTTCACCTGGACGACGTCACGGTCCGGCAGCACTCCGAGAAGATGCTGGAGTACGGGGCCACCGGCCTTCGCTACACGCTGGAGAAGCACCCCGGGCTGGTGGGCCTGCTGGGCAGCAGTTGGGTCATGGGGAGGCCCCGCCTGCGCCACCTGCCCATGCGGGCGGGGGCCTTCCTGGTCCTGCGGGGTCCGGTATACCGGGCAGCCCTCAGGTGGGCCGAGGCCTTCGGCCGGCCCCGATTCCTCTTCACCTACCTGTCGGTGGGCGCGTGCCTGATGGGACTGTCGGGCAGGAGGCCGCTGTGAGCGCCGAGGGGCTGATCCGGGAGAGGCTGGGGCTCCCGGTGGGGGAGCGCCGGCTGGCCGATCTCACCACCTGGGACATCGGCGGCCCCGCCCTGGTGGCGGAGGCGCGCAGGGAGGAGGAGCTGTGCGCCTTGCTGGAGCTGCTCTCCTCCGAGGGGGTGGCCCGGACCGTCATCGGCAGGGGTTCGAACCTGCTGGCGGCGGACTCCGGCTGCGACGGCGTGGTGGTCCGGCTGACCGGGGAGCTGGCCGCCTTCGGGGTGAAGGAGGGCGGGGAGGGATTCACGGTGCGCGCCGGCGGCGGGGCCCCGCTGCCGTCCATGGCCGGCGCCTGCTGCATGCGGGGGGCGTCGGGGCTGGAGTTCGCCGTGGGCATCCCGGGTACCGCCGGTGGCGGGGCGTTCATGAACGCCGGCGCCTACGGAGGCTGCCTGGCCGACCTGGTGCGGAAGGTGCGCCTGGCCGGACCCCGGGGGCAGCTGCGGACCCGCGGCGGCGGGGAGATGGGCTTCGGCTACCGCAGCAGCTGGCTGCAGGAGGGCCCGCTGGCGGGGTGGACGGTGACCGGCCTGGAGCTGGCCCTTCCCGCCGGGGATCCGGTGCGGCTGCGGCGCAGGGCGGCGGAGCTGCTGGCGGAGAGGCGCAGGAAGTACCCCCTTTCGCTGCCCAACGCCGGCAGCGTGTTCCGCCGGGCGGAGGGGGCCCCTCCCCCGGGATGGCTGGTGGAGCAGGCGGGCATGAAGGGAAGCTCGGTGGGCGGCGCGCGGGTGTCGGAGGTCCACGCCAACTTCATAGTCAACGCCGGCGGGGCCTCCTCTTCCGACGTGCGGCGGCTGATTTGTATGGTAAGGGAGCGGGTGAGGGACGTGTTCGGCGTGGAGCTCCGCCGCGAGGTTCGCTACCTGGGGGCTCCCTGACCGGCAGCCGGAAGGGACTGGCTTGAGACTTCTTCGGTGCGGCGCGGAGCTGGAGGACGGACCGGTGCTGGTCACCGGCGCCGGGGGATTCGCGGGCCGGAGGCTGATGGAGCACCTCCGGATGGGCGAGGGGGACATGGCCGCGGACCTCACCGACGACTTCCCCGCCCCGCAGGGGGTCCGCAGGGTGGCCTGGAAGCTTCCCTCAGAGGCTCCGGAGGAGCTGGGCCCGGCCCGCTACGTGGTCCATCTGGCGGCGGTGAGCTCGGTGTTCAGGTCGCTGGGGGACGTCCGCCTGACCTGGGAGACCAACCTGATGGGCACCCTCTCGGTGCTGCGGATGATGGAGAGCAGATGCCCCGATGCCCGGCTGCTGCTGGTGAGCTCCTCGGAGGTCTACGGGCCATCGGGGAGTCCCCTGGACGAGGACTCGGAGATAGGGCCCCTCAATCCCTACGGAGCCAGCAAGGCCGCCGCGGAGCTGGCGGCCCGCCAGACTGCCCACAGCGGCGGCCTGGACCTGGTGGTCTCCCGCTCCTTCCCCCACTTCGGCCCCGGGCAGCACCGGGACTTCGCCCTTCCCTCCTTCTGCCGGCGGATAGCGGAGGCGGCCCGAGGGGGCGGGGGCACCGTCAGGGTGGGGAACCTCGGCCCGGTGAGGGACTACCTCTACCTTGACGACGTGACCCGCGCCTACTGCCACCTCCTGGCCGCAGGCGGCAGCGGCGAGACATACAACGTGTGCAGCGGCAGGGGCCGCTGCATGGGAGACATACTGGGCCTGCTGGTGGAGATCTCGGGGACCGACATCGAGCTGGAGGTGGACCCCGGCCTCTTCAGGGCGGCGGACGTGAAATACCAGGTGGGGGACCCCGGAAGGCTTCGGGCCCTGACGGGATGGCGCCCCGAATACTCCCTGGAGGATGGCCTCCGGGAGCTGTACGCATGGTGGGAGGAGAGGATCTGAATGGCGGGTCTGCTGATCGCCGCGTTAGTGCTGTTTCCCCCGGCAGAGGACTGGACGCACCACACCTGCATGACCGCCGTCGAGGACCTCCTTGCGGGAGACGGGCGGGCGGTGTGCGCCACCAGCGGCGGCCTGGTCTTCGTCTCCCTGGATGCCGACGGCATGGCCCTGGACTCCTCCTACTCCTATCCGGGGAAGCTGTCGCACAGCCGGGTCAGCGGCCTGGCGGAGGACGACGGCGGAAACCTCTGGGTCTGCCTCTACGGCGGAGGAATAGACCTCTTCCACCCCGACGGGACCAGCGAGAGCTTCGGACTGCTGGAGGGGCTGCCGACCAAGCTGGAGGTGAACGCCGTGGTGCCGGACACCTCGGTGTACGCCGCCACCACCGAGGGGCTGTCCATCCGGGAGACCGGCTTCTTCCAGAACTACACCACCACCTCCACCGGCGGCGGCCTCCCCTCCAACGTGGTGCTGTCGCTGCAGCCCACGCCCGAGGGGATGATGGTGGGCACCGACGAGGGTCCGGCCCTGCTGGCAGCCGGGGAGTTCCCCGGGTCCGCGTCCTCCTGGACCTCCTACCCGGAGGCGGAGGACGTAGAGGTACGGGACATGGTTCTGGGTGCGGACACCCTGTGGGCCGCCACCTCCACCGGTCTGCTGGCCCTTCCCCTCTCGGGGGGAGAGTGGCAGCAGGCTCCGGGGTTCGCAGTGGGTTCCGCCTACAGCGTCGACGCGGCGGGGGATACCCTGGCGGTGGGAGGCGGATGGGCCGTCCACTGCCGCACCGCGGAGGGCTGGAGCAGCGACTCCTCCTTCCCCGGCGAGGTGGTCGCAGCCGTGGAGCTGGTGGACGGGGCCGTGCTGGCGGGCCAGTACGCGGTTTTCAGCGATGACCGCGCCTGGGGCGAGGGTCTGGCCCTGGGATGGCCCGGCGAGGGCTGGAGCAGGTACCGGCCCCCCGGCCTGCCGGCCAACGACCTGGAGAGCGTCTCCGCCCTGCCCGGAATCGTATGGACGGGCACCGACGACAACGGCGCCGGCTACCAGGCCTCGGGGGAGTGGACGAGGGTCAGGTCGGAGCTCTCCAGCGGGTCGCAGCTCTTCGCGGTGGAGGCAGCGCCCGGTGCAGGCTACGCCGCCCCCTACCATCACGGCCTCTGCTGGGTGGAGGCCGGCAGCGGCGGCGCGTCTGACGTGGTGTGCTGGACCGGGGACGACGGCCTGATAAACGACCAGGTGGTGGACATGGCCCGGGCCGGGGAGGGGGATGTCTGGCTGGCCCAGGTGCCCTACTTCGAGGGAGAGGAGTCGGGGGCCGTACACCTCGACTGGTCCCCAGGCGTGGAGGGAAGCGAGACCTGGACGCGGTTCACGCAGGTGCAGGGGCTTCCCTCCAGCACCGTTGCCTCCATAGACGTCCTCCCCGGCGCGGAGGGGCTGGCATGGGCGGGAACCGGCGGCGGGGCCGCCCTGCTGGACCTGGAAAGCGGCGAGGTGGAGGACGTGCTGGGAGTGGGCCAGGGGCTGCCCTCGGCCAACGTCCAGCGGGTGGCATGCTCCACCGACGGAAGCGTCTGGCTGGGGACCACGGCGGGACTGGCGGTGCGGGGCCCGCAGGGAACGGTGGAGCAGGTGGAGGAGGTGGGAGGCTCGGTGGAGGCGCTGTGCCTGGACAACCTGGGGAGAGCCTGGGTCGCCACCTCCCAGAAACTCTACCTGGTGGACGCCGGCGGCTCCGTGGAGGAGATAAGCACCTTCAACAGCCCCCTGCTCTCTCTGAACATCAGCGCCCTGGACTGCGACACCGAGCAGGGACTGGTGTACGTGGCCACCACCGACCACGGCCTCTGGCAGATAGAGCTCCCCTCCGGCCTGCAGGGCGACGGCTCCGCCCCCGTCCTCTACCCCAACCCCTTCCTTCCCGCCGACCACGGGACCGTGCGGGTGTCCGGCATCCCCGACGAGACGGCGGAGATGAGGGTGTTTGACCTGTCCGGCTCGCTGGTATATGAGTCAGAGCCCGTCAGGCGGTCCCTGCTGGGATGGGACGGCTCCGCCGGGGCGGGAAGCGCCGCCAGCGGCACCTACATCGTAATCGTGAGACAGGGCGGAAGCAGCTGGCTGCTGAAGCTGGCGCTGGTGAGGTAGTTGGACACCATGCTGAAGGGAAGCGCATGAAGGGTGTAGTGCTGGCCGGGGGCCTGGGCACCCGGCTGCGACCGCTTACCAGGATAACCAACAAGCACCTCCTGCCGGTCTACGACCAGCCCATGATCTTCTACCCGCTGCAGAAGCTGGCTGAGGCGGGGGTCCTGGACGTGATGCTGGTAACCGGCGGCGACAGCGCCGGAGACTTTCTGCGGCTGCTGGGCGACGGCTCCCGGTTCGGCCTGCGGACGCTGAACTACGCCTACCAGGAGCGGGAGGGAGGCATAGCCGAGGCCATAGGCCTCACCCGCACCTTCGTGGGGGATGACCACTTCGTGGTGGTCCTGGGCGACAACCTGATGGAGGCGTCGCTTGCGCCCTACGTGGAGGCCTTCAGGAAACAGCGCAAGGGCGCCCGCATACTGCTGACGGAGGTGGACAACCCCAGCGACTACGGCGTCGCCGAGCTGGAGGGCAGCCGGGTGGTATCCATAGAGGAGAAGCCGGAGCATCCCCGCAGCAGCTACGCGGTGATCGGCGTGTACATGTACGACAGCCTGGCCTACGGCATAATAGACGGCCTCGAGCCCTCCGACCGGGGGGAGCTGGAGGTCACCGACGTGAACAGGGCCTACCTGGAGCGGGGCCTGCTGCGGGCCGACGTCCTGGAGGGCTGGTGGGCCGACTGCGGGGCCAGCATCGACGGCCTCCTGGAGGCCAACAGCATGGCCTCCAGGCTGCGGGGCGGCGGGGATTAGGGCCGTGAGGATCCTGGTCACCGGCGGGGCCGGCTTCATCGGAAGCAACTTCTGCCACTACGTCTACCGGCGCAGGCCGGACTGGAGCATAACCGTCCTGGACAAGCTCACCTACGCCGGCCGCCGGGAGAACCTGGCCGGCCTGGAGGAGTCGGGCCGGCTGCGCTTCATCCACGGCGACATCTGCGTCCCCGGGGACGTGGCCGAGGCCATGGAGGGCTGCTCGCGGGTGGTGAACTTCGCCGCCGAGACCCACGTGGACAGGTCCATAGAGGACTCCGCCGGGTTCGTCCGCACCGACGTGGAGGGCGTACGGGTCCTGCTGGAGGAGTTCCGGCGCCGCGAGGGCCGGCTCTTCCTGCAGATATCCACCGACGAGGTCTACGGGAGCGTGGAGACCGGCCGCTCCTCCGAGGCCGACCCCCTTAGGCCGCGCAGCCCCTACTCCGCATCCAAGGCCGGCGGCGAGCTGCTGGCCATGGGCTACTGGCACACCCACCGCACCCCGGTGGTGGTTACCAGGGCGTCCAACAACTACGGCCCCCGCCAGTACCCCGAGAAGCTGATACCCCTGTTCCTCACCAACGCCATGGAGGGCGACAGCCTGCCCCTGTACGGCGACGGCGCCAACCGCCGGGACTGGATATACGTGGAGGACCACTGCGCCGCCCTGCTGCGGGTGCTGGAGAAGGCCGGACCGGGAAGCGTGTACAACATCGGCGCCGGCGAGGAGCACTCCAACCTGGAGGTGACCAGGGCCATACTGGACGCGGTGGGCGCCGGCGAGGAGCTGATCCGGTTCGTGGAGGACCGCCCGGGTCACGACCGCCGCTACGCCCTGGACGTGTCCAGGATCGAGTCGGAGCTGGGATGGGCTCCCTCTGTGGATTTCGAGGAGGGACTGAGAAGGACCGTCCGCTGGTACAGGGACAACGAGGACTGGTGGAAGGCCATAAAATCCGGCAGATTCAGGGAATACTACAAGCGGCAGTACAGCCGCCGGCTGGAGGAGTCGGAGGGCGGTCCGCGATGAGGCAGATGGAGGCTGGATGAGAGTACTGGTCACCGGAGGCGCCGGCTTCATCGGCAGCCATCTCTGCGACAGGCTGCTGGAGGACGGCCACGAGGTCATCGCCCTGGACAACCTGATAACCGGCAGCGTGGACAACATCGCCCACCTGGCCGGCCGGGACGACTTCACCTTCATCCGGCACGACGTCACCGAGTTCATCTTCGTGCAGGGGCAGGTGGACCTCATCTTCCACCTGGCCTCCCCGGCCAGCCCCGAGGACTACCTGAAGTACCCCATCCAGACCCTGAAGGTGGGGGCCCTGGGCACCCACAAGGCCCTGGGGCTGGCGGTGGAGAAGAAGGCCGGCCTCCTGCTGGCCTCCACCAGCGAGGTCTACGGCGACCCCCAGGTGCACCCCCAGCCGGAGGACTACTGGGGAAACGTGAACCCGGTTGGTCCCCGGGGAGTCTACGACGAGGCCAAGAGGTTCGCCGAGGCCCTGGCCTTCGCCTACCGCCGCTACCACGGGGTGGACGCCAAGGTGGCCCGGATATTCAACACCTACGGCCCCCGAATGCGGGCCGACGACGGCCGCGTGGTACCCTCCTTCATCTGCCAGGCCCTGATGGGCCGGGACCTCACCGTGTTCGGGGACGGAAGCCAGACCCGCAGCTTCTGCTACGTCTCCGACACAGTGGACGGACTGGTGAGGCTGATGGAAAGCGACCTCGCGGGTCCGGTGAACGTCGGCAACCCCGAGGAGATGACCATCCGCCAGTTCGCGGATTTCGTCCGGAAGGCCACGGGTGGCGCAAGCGGCATCTGCCACCGCAAGCTCCCGGTGGACGACCCCCAGGTGCGGAGGCCCGACATCGCCCTGGCCCGCAGCCGGCTGGGGTGGGAGCCCCGGGTGTCGCTGGAGGACGGGATAGGCCGTACGGTGGAATACTTCCGGAAGACAGAATGCTCTCACTGAGCGGGATCCGATGCTCTTTCTGATCCTTCTGCTGACCCAGGCGCAGCTGGCCCAGCCCAGCCTGGTGAGCGACGACCAGACCCAGGGGGGGGCCACCGGAACCACCCAGCTGGTAATCGAGGGGATCACCGAGCAGGTGGAGCGGGAAAGCTACCGCCTGGGTCCGGGGGACGTCCTCACCCTCACCTTCCAGGGGGGGTGCACCAGCTACATGCTGGCCTCCGGCGCCACCCCGGTGAGCATGATAACCGTCACCAGCGACGGGATGGTAACAGTGCCCGGCGTGGGCCAGCTGGAGGTGGGAGGGCTGACCATAGCCGCCGCCGCGGAGGCCCTGGCCGAGATGGCGGCCCGGCAGTACCCGGGGGCCGACCTGCGGGTGGCCCTGGCCCAGCCCCGATCACTCCGGGTCACAGTCCGGGGAATGGTGGACACCCCGGGCACCTACGTCATGAGCTCCGTCTACCGGGTCTCCGACCTGGTGGAGACCGCCGGCGGATTCTCGGTGTACGGGTCCCGCATGGGCACCATGCGCACCGACGACGACACGCTGGAGGTGAACCTGATGTTCGACCCCGCCAGCGATCGGCGGATCAGTGACCCCTACCTCACCAACAACGCGGTGGTGAGCTTCCCCCTGGCCGAGGACCCCGTGTACGTTGTGAGGCGGGGGAGGACCAGCGACGCCAGGGGCATGCCGGTACCGCCGGTGGAGACCTGGGAGCTGCCGGACTCCACGGACCTGTCGGGCTTCCTGGACTACACCGGCGGCCTTCCGGGGAACGTGGACCTCTCCCGCAGCGCGCTGGTCCGGGGAGACAGCCTGCTGGCCATCTGGAGCCCCCGGACCGGGATACATGACCGCCCTCTGTTCCCCGGCGACACGCTGGACCTGGTGATGATCTCCGACTCGGTGGTTGTAAGCGGCGCGGTGAGGAGTACGGGGGAGCTGCCCTACGTGCCCGGATGGACCGTCCGGGAGTACGTGGCCCGCAAGGGGGGCTTCAACGCGAACGCCAAGGAGAGCGACCTGGAGGTGGTCCGGGAGGGCCGCGTGGTGGCCAGCGGCCCCCGGGCCCAGGAGTACGTCCCCCTGCCCGGGGACGTCATCGAGGTCCCCTACAACTGGATCGCCCGCAACGGCAGCACGGTGGCCGTGCTCAGCACCACCGTGGGCATAATCAGCATCGTGTACAACCTGCTGGACGACTGATGGACGGGAACGAAGTGGAAAGCGAGCGAACGGAGCGCGGCGGCGGGAAGTCCCTGCCGGACAGCCTGCTGGGCGAGACCATAGCCACCGTGGCCGCCAACCTGCGCAGGATCGCCGTCCTCTGCCTGCTGGTGCTGGTGGCCAGCTCCATCTACGCCCTCACCCGGGACATCTGGTTCTCCTCCTCGGCGCTCCTGATGGTGCCGGGAGCCGCCTCCTCCTCCATGGGGCTGGAGGAGATGGCGGGAGAGCTCCTTCCCCAGAGCGCCTCCGGCCTGGCGGAGGTGGGCATGTCGGCCATGGGGGTGCCCAGCGGGCCGGACATCACGGTGGCCATGACGGTGCTCAGCTCCAGGCCCGTGCTGGAGAGGCTGATGCTGGAGACCGGCTACATGGAGGAGCACGACTCGGATTACAGCACCGACATGGCCCTGGAGGAGTTCGGCACCGTGGTGTCGGCCACCATGACCGACCAGGGCTTCGTAGAGCTGTCGGGCATGGCCAGCAGCCGGGAGGACGCGGCCCTGCTGGTGAGCAGGTGGATCAGTATCGCCAACGAGGAGCTCTCGCAGATGATCACCAGCCGGGCCCGCAGGGCCCGGATAGAGACCCAGAAGGCCCTGCGCCTGCAGACGGACTCCCTGGCGGCGGTGCAGCGGCGGATGGAGGAGTTCCGGGCGGAGACCGGCGTCTACTACCCCGAGACCCAGGCCGAGCAGGCGGTGGAGCTGCTGGCCGGAGCGGAGCTGGACCTGATAAGCGCCGAGACCGAGCTGGCGGCCCTGCGGGGCTCGGTGTCCCCCCAGAACCCCCTGTACAGGGAGGCCCAGAGGAGGGTCAACTTCCTGCGGGACTACCTGGAGCGGCGCCTTACCGAGGGCGATTCCCTCAGCGTGTTCCCCGGCATGGAGGGGATGCCGCAGATGATCCGGCGCTACGAGGAGCTGTTCCTGGAGATGGAGACCAGGACGGTTACCGTCACCCTGCTGCGTCAGCAGCTGGAGCAGCTGAAGGTCCAGGAGCTCAAGGAGAGCCCCACCCTGGAGGTGGTGGTGCCTCCCACCCCCCGCTTCGAGCGCAGCGAGCCCTACCGGTCGAGGATCGTGATCACCCACGTCCTGGCCGCTTTCCTGCTGTCGCTTCTGTGGATTCTGGTGCTCACCTACCTTCGCCGGATAGACCGCGACCGGGAGCTGGGCGGCTACTGGCGCGGGGTCCTGCGGCAGGCCGGCCGGCAGCTGTACCTGATCCGCAGGCACAGGGGCGACGGCTAGCGCGCTTCCGGGCACCGTCTGGATGGCCGCGGCTTCTCTACGTATACATCTATGGACGCGATGGGATCATCGGGAGAACCCACCCCCCGAACGGAGGCCTGGCCGGATGAGCTCAGAGGCGGGCAGGGAGCGGCGAAGGATAGCCGTCGTGGACGACGAGCCGGACATACTGGACCTGGTGGAGCTGCACCTCAGCCGGGCCGGATTCGCGGTGGACGGGTTCCCCGACGCCGGAAGCTTCCTGGATTCGCTGAGGGCCTCCGTCCCCGACCTGGTGGTCCTGGACCTCATGCTGCCCGACCACCACGGCACCGACGTCTGCCGCCGCATACGCGAGGACGACGGCCTGGCCCGCCTGCCGGTGATCATGCTCACCGCCCTGGGCGAGGAGACCGACCGGGTCCTGGGCCTGGAGCTGGGGGCCGACGACTACCTCACCAAGCCCTTCTCGCCCCGGGAGCTGGTGGCCAGGGTGAGGGCCGTTCTGCGCAGAAGCGAGGCCGCCGGCCGGGAGGAAAGCGTCATCAGCGTCGCCGGCAGGATACGGCTGGACGTGGAGCGCTACACCACCACCGTGGACGGCCGGGAGGTCAGCCTCACCCCCACGGAGTTCCGGATACTGAAGGTGCTGGCTGAGGGGCGGGGCCGCGTCTACTCCCGGTCCAGGCTGCTGGAGATCCTGTGGGAGGGTGAGAAGTTCGTCTTCGAGCGCACCATCGACGTACACATCCGCCACATACGCGAGAAGCTGGGCGACGCCGCCGGGATGATCCAGAACGTCCGCGGGGTGGGCTACAAGCTGGACCCCAGGGAGTAGGAAGCCCCGGTGAGGAGGGGAATATTCTTCCGCACCTTCAGGGGCTACGCGATAGTGGTCCTCCTGCTGTCGGCCCTCACCCCCCTGCTGCTGTTCAGGACCGTCCGCAGCCGCTTCACCGGCTCCGCCTACAGCCAGCTCTCCAGAACCGCCTACGCCCTGGAGGCTGCGTTCCAGCCCCTGCTGGTGGACTCCGCCTTCGGGCGGATGGCGGAGATGGCCTCCCGCCTGGGCGGGCTCATGGACATGCGCATAACCGTCATCGACCGCGAGGGCCTGGTGCTGGCGGACTCCCGGGCCGAGCCGGACACCATGGAGAACCACCGGACCCGGGTGGAGGTGATCCGGGCCTTTCGGGGCGAGCCCGGCATCGACTTCCGCCGCAGCGCCACCCTGGGGCGGGACATGCTGTACGCCGCCGTTCCCATCAGGGTGGGGGACTCCATACCGGCCGTGGTGCGCACCAGCCTGTTCTTCGCCGACCTTCGGGAGACCATGCAGGACGTGGGTCTGAACATCCTGGCCATAGCCGGGTCCGTCCTGGTGGCCGGCCTGCTGGTGGCCTGGGTGCTCTCGGGCAACATCACCAGGCCCATACGGCGCATGGCGGAGGTGGCCCGCAGGGTGCGGGAGGGCGACTTCGGCGCCCGGGCCGCACCCTCGGGGATTCGGGAGCTGGACGGCCTCTCCACGTCCCTCAACGACATGATAGCCCGCACCCACGAGCTCATCGGCGACCTCACCGCCGAGAAGGACCGCAGCCGGGCCGTCCTCTCCTCCATCGCCGAGGGTCTGGTGGTGGTGCGCCGCAGCGGCCTGGTCATGGAGGCCAACGAGGCCTTCACCGAGCTGGCCTGCGCCGGGGACCCGGTGGGAAGGGACTATCGCCAGGCCGTAAGCGAGGCGGAGGTCCAGGACTTCATGGGGGCGGCGCTGGAGGGGAGGAGGGAGTCGGGAAGGATGGAGGTGGGCCCCCGGTGCTGGGCCGCCTCCTGCGCTCCGGTGGGGGATACCGACCAGCTGGTCTTCACCTTCCGCGACGTCACCGAGATGGCCAACCTGGCCCGCATCAAGAGGGACTTCGCCGTAAACGTCTCCCACGAGCTGCGAACGCCGCTGACCGCCATCAAGGGTTTTGCGGAGACCCTACTGGAGCACGCCAAGGGGGATGACAGGCGCTACCTCTCCACCATCCTCCGCAACACGGACCGGCTCATCAACCTGGTGAAGGACGTGCAGACCCTCTCGGAGATGGAGGATACCGCCGCCCGCCTGGAGGTGGGCCCGGTGAGCGTGCCGAAACTGCTGGAGTCGCTGGTGCCCATCTTCACCGAGCGTGCACGGGAGAAGGGCCTCGCCCTCCGGATGGAGCTCCGCAGGCCCCTTCCCCCGGCAAAGGCCGACGCCTTCAGGCTGGAGCAGGTTTACATCAACCTGATCGACAACGCCATCAAGTACACCGAGAGCGGCAGCGTAACCGTCCGTTGCCAGCGGCGGGGGGACTTCCTGGTCTCCGCCGTGGCCGATACCGGCCCGGGGATAGCGCCGGAGCACCAGTCCCGCCTCTTCGAGCGGTTCTACGTGGTGGACAGGGCCCGTTCGCGAAGGACCGGGGGCACCGGACTCGGGCTGGCCATCGTCAAGCACATAGTCACTCTCCACGGTGGCTGGGTAAAGGTGGGAAGCTCCCCCGGCGCAGGCTCGATCTTCAGCTTCGCCGTCCCCGTCTGGAAAGAGTAGTTAACACCCCCTTAACAGATCTCCAATAGCGGCTTAATCACCCTCCGGGATACTACCGTCGATCCAGGTCCCGCCGCGGCCGCTTGCCGCGGAGGCCGAAGCGGGCCGGGCAGGAGACGGTCCCGCGCCGACTGAAGAGATTTCCGTGACAGGCGCCCGTCGACAGGCGGAGGGAACACTGCGACGCGGCGGCTGGCAGATTCCAGAGGAGGAAAGATGAGGAACAGCCTGACCATGAGAATGCTGGGCATCGCCATGGCGGCGGGCCTGGTCTTCGCCGCCGGATGCGGCGAGTCCGGGGAGCCCGCTGAAGAAGGCGGCGAGACCGCCGAGGGAGGCCGGGAGACGCAGGAAGAGGTCCTGAGCGGAGAGCTCAACGTCCAGGGATCCACCACCGTCCAGCCGCTGGCCGAGAGACTGGCGGAGGGCTTCGAGGCCCTGCACGGGGAGGTCCGCATCAACGTGGGCGGCGGCGGAAGCAGCGTGGGCGTGAAGTCCGCCGGTGAAGGCTCGGCCGACATCGGCATGGCCTCCAGGGTGGTCAAGGAATCGGAGTTCGAGGAGTACCCGAACATCTCAGTCCACGTCATCGCCCGCGACGGCATCGCCGTGGTGGCCCACCCCGACGTAACCGTGGACGACATGAGCGCCGAGCAGATCCGCGGCATCTTCTCCGGTGAGATCACCAGCTGGAGCGAGGTCGGAGGACAGGATGGAGAGATCGTGGTCGTCTCCCGCGAGGAGGGCTCCGGCACCCGCGCCGCCTTCGAGGACATGGTCATGGGCGATGCCCTCATCCACGGCCAGGCCATACTGCAGCCCAGCAACGGCGCGGTGAGGACCACCGTCAGCACCACCCCCAGCGCCATCGCCTACCTGAGCTTCGGCTACCTCGACGATTCAGTCCAGCCGATCAAGGTAGACGGCGTACCCCCCACGGAGGAGAACGCCGCCTCCGGCGATTACTCCATCGTCCGTCCCCTCAACATGATAACCGACGGCGAGCCGGCCGGTGTGGCCGCCGAGTGGCTGGAGTTCATCATGGGTGAGGAGGGACAGGCCATAGTGGCCGAGGAAGGATACCTGCCCGTCGACTGACACCACGCAAGGGCGGCAAAGGGCGGCTGCGGACCCCCTCCCCGCAGCCGCCCCGAGGACTCACAGAGGGTAGTGGCCACACAGATCTTCCGGTGACCCGCAGGTCGCCGGACAATCCCCACCGAAAGGAAGGACCAGATGGTTTACAGGCTGGCTCTGACAGCTCTGATCGTACTGGCCGCAGGCGGCCTGCAGGCCGTGTCGGCCGAGGACATCAACATCGCCGGCTCCACCACGGTGCAGCCCCTGGCCGAGCTCTTCGGCGAGGCCTTCGAGGCCAACCATGACGGCGTGCGCATAATCGTCCAGGGCGGAGGCAGCAGCGTGGGCGTCCGCTCCGCCGTAAACGGCACCGCCGACATCGGAAACGCCTCCCGCGAGGTGAAGGACTCCGAGTTCGAGGCGTACCCGGGCATAGTGGTCCATACAGTGGCCCGGGACGGCATAGCCATAGTCACCCACCCGGACGTTCCCGTCGACGGCCTCACCCTCGAGGAGGCCCGCGCCATCTTCGCCGGCCGGATCACCAGCTGGAGCGAGCTGGGCGGCCCCGACCGGATGATCACCGTCATCGCCCGTGAGGAGGGCTCCGGCACCCGCGCCGCCTTCGAGGACATGGTTATGGACGAGGATCTGATCTGCGCCGGCGCCATGCTCCTTCCCTCCAACGGCGCCGTCCGCACCGCGGTGAGCACCACCCCCGACTGCATCGGCTTCCTCTCCTTCGGCTACCTGGACGACCAGGTGAAGGCCATCGCCATCGACGGCGTGGAGGCCACGGTGGATAACGCATCCAACGGCACCTATCCCGTGGTCAGGCCCCTGAACATGATCACCGACGGAGAGCCCGCCGGGATGGTGGCGGAGTTTCTCGAGTTCGCCCTGAGCGCCGACGGCCAGGCCATCGTCGAAGACGAGGGCTACATAGCCGTCAGGTAGGACACACAGTAACGGACTGGCCCCGCTGCGCGGGGTCGGCGGAAGGCCGGCAATGACCCGAAAGAACACGGTTGAGACCGTCATGAAGTACGTTCTGCTCGTATCAGCCCTGACATCGATCACGATCGTCCTCATGATTGGAATCTTCACGCTCAAGGAGGGCATGCCGGCCTTCCGTGAGATCGGCCTCGGCGACCTTCTCACCAGAACCACCTGGCGTCCCGGCCAGGAGCAGTACGGCATACTGGCCATGATAGTGGGCTCGGGCCTGGTTACCGTGGGGGCCGTGGTCCTGGGCGTTCCCCTGGCCCTGGGGTCGGCCATCTTCCTGGCCGAGATAGCGCCGCAGAAGGTAAAGGCATTCGTGAAGCCCTCCATCGAGCTGCTGGCGGGAATACCCTCGGTGGTCTACGGGCTGTTCGGCATGGTGGTGCTGGTTCCGCTGGTGCGGAAGATCCCGGCCCCGGGCAACAGCGGCTACGGCCTGCTGGCGGCGTCGGTCGTCCTGGCCATCATGATCCTCCCCACCATCGCCAGCGTCTCCGAGAACGCCATACGGAACGTCCCCAGGTCCTTCCGGGAGGGATCGCTGGCCATGGGAGCCACCAGATGGGAGACCATTCGAAAGGTCGTTCTCCCCTCGGCGCGGTCGGGGATACTCTCCGCCGTGGTCCTGGGCCTGGGCAGGGCCCTGGGCGAGACCATCGCCATGATAATGGTGATAGGAAACTCGGTGGTGATGCCGGCGGCCACCGGCGGCAACCCGCTGACCATATTCCTCAGCCGGGCCCGCACCCTCACCGGGAACATCGCCGTGGAGATCGCCTATGCCACGGGCATCCACGCCAACGCCCTGTTCGCCACCGGCGTGGTCCTCTTCGTGCTGATAATGCTGGTGAACAGCTCGGCGAGGTTCCTCATCAGCAACAGGAGCTACAAGTGACGGCCTTCCTCTGCTCGCTGGGCTTCAGACGCTTCAGGCAGAGCTTCGCCTACGGCGTGCTGTGGACGGCCGCCACCGTGAGCGTGGCCATAATGCTGTTCGTGGTGGGTTACGTGATAGTGCGGGGGTTCTCGGACATCACCCTTGATTTCTTCACCACCTCCCCCAGAGGCGGCCTCTCCGGAGAGGGTGGTATCTACTCCACCATAGTGACCACACTGTACCTGGTCCTGGTGACCATCGTCATTGCCACCCCGCTGGGAGTGGGGGCGGCGGTGTTCCTGGTGGAGTACGCCCAGCACATCAAGAGCGGGGCCATACAGAAGCTGGTCTCCGTGGCCAGGTTCGGAGTGGAGACCCTGGCCGGGGTACCCTCCATCATATTCGGGCTGTTCGGGTACGCCCTCTTCGTCACCGCCCTGAACCTGGGCTTCTCCATCATCGCCGCCGCCCTGGCGGGGGTGTGCCTGGTGATCCCGGTGGTGATCCGGACCACCGAGGAGGCCCTGAAGTCGGTGCCGGACTCCTACCGCGAGGGCTCGCTCTCTCTGGGTGCCTCCCGGTGGGAGACCATCCGGAAGGTCATCCTGCCCAGCGCGCTTCCGGGCATCACCACCGGCGTCATCCTCAGCGTGGGCCGGATCGTCAGCGAGACAGCCATATTCTACGTGACCCTGGGCGGCAGCTACCGCACTCCCACGTCACTGATGTCCAGCGGCCGAACCATGGCCCTGCACGTCTACTACCTGGCCATGGAGACCAGGGCGTTCGACAAGGCCATGGCCACCGGCGCGGTACTGGTGGCGCTGATCGTGTTGCTGAACCTGATAATCAACTCCGTGTCCAAGAAGCTCTCGGCCGAGTGAAGAGGATAGCATGTCAGAACCAAGGATGAGGACAGAGAGCTACAACCTGTACTACGGGGACTTCCAGGCCCTTAAGGACATCTCGGTGGACATCCCCGAGAACCAGGTTACGGCCATCATCGGGCCCTCCGGCTGCGGGAAGAGCACCTTCCTGCGGAGCTTCAACCGGATGAACGAGCTGATTCCCTCGGTCCGGACCACCGGCCGGGTGCTCCTGGACGGCAGGAACATCTTCGACCTGGACGTGGTGGAGCTGCGCAAGAACATCGGCATGGTCTTCCAGCGGCCCAACCCCTTCCCCAAGTCCATCTTCGACAACGTGGCCTACGGCCCCCGCATACACGGCACCCGGGACAGGGACAGGCTGGCGGAGATAGTGGAGTCCAGCATCAGGAGCGCCGCCCTCTGGGACGAGGTCAAGGACGACCTGGGCAAGTCGGGCCTCTCCCTCTCCGGCGGCCAGCAGCAGAGGCTGTGCATCGCCCGCGCCCTGGCGGTGAAGCCGGAGGTCATCCTGATGGACGAGCCCGCCTCCGCCCTGGATCCGGTGGCCACCCTGAAGATCGAGGAGCTGATAACCGCGCTGAAGAAGGACTACACCATCGTGATAGTCACCCACAACATGCAGCAGGCGGCCCGGGTCTCCGACTTCACCGCGTTCCTCCTCACCGACGAGCAGCGGGCGGGGAACCTGATAGAGTTCGGGCCCACGAAGGCGATATTCACCACGCCCCGGGACAAGAGGACCGAGGATTACATCTCCGGCCGCTTCGGTTAGTATTCGGCAGGGCCTACGGCAGCGGACCGCCAGGAAAAACTGAAATCGGAGGAGCCCATGGGACGGGAACTTTTCGAAAGCGAGCTCAACGAGGTCAGGCAGCGGCTGCTGTCCCTGTCCCGGGAGGCGGTGGAGGCCGTCCGGGAGTCCGTCGAGGTGCTGAAGGCCAGGGACATGCGGCGCGGCAGGGGGCTCATCGATAACGACGAGCGGATCAACTACCACTGCTACGAGGTGGAGGAGGCCTGCCTGAACATCATCGCCACCCAGCAGCCGGTGGCCGGCGACCTCAGGCTCCTGTTCAGCGTGCTGCAGATCTCCAACGAGCTGGAGCGCATAGCCGACTACGCCAAGGGCATCGCCAGGATAAGCGAGAGGATAGGCGGCCAGCCCCTGATAAAGCCCCTGGTGGACGTCCCCCGCATGTGCGAGATAACCACCTCCATGCTGGAGGGAGCGATACGGTCCTTCCTGGAGAAGGACGAGAGGACCGCCCGCGAGATTCCCGGCCGCGACGTAGAGGTGGACATGCTGTACGACCAGATCCACCGTGAGCTCCTCACCTACGTGATGTCCGATCCCAACCGCCTGGAGCAGGCCATGATGCTCATCTGGGTGGCCCACAACCTCGAGCGGGTGGGCGACCGGGTGGTGAACATCTGCGAGCGGATCATCTTCACGCTGACCGGGGAGGTGGTTGACCT
>JAWLEP010000015.1:38719-62201 GCA_041686025.1 Candidatus Fermentibacteraceae bacterium | reverse complement strand
GAACCAGCTTGTCGATCCACTCCTTGGCTTCGGGCTTGCGGGAAATGATGATGTTGGGCGCTGCGAGAACGCCTATGACGAAGAGCCAAATGCCGTAGAAGAAAGTGTACGGTGTGTACATGCGGGGAACCCTCCTCTTTCCTTACGGGCTTCGCTGCGGAAGCCCCTGATAGCCTACCGGCCCCCAGGGGCCGGATCAGCTGCTGCTCAAGACAAGGTGAGAATACTGCCGAGACGATGGTCGGGTCAATCTGCGGCCCACGGGGTCGGCCCGGGCGGTCTAGAGCTTCACCGCTCTGCAGCAATCCGCTGCCGCCGAACCCTCGGGAACGAACTGCAGCAGGCAGCATCCGGCGGAAAGGCAAGAGGCATCCAGGCTGGAGGCCCCGGAAGGCAGACGCATGCTCTGAAGGAGCCTGCCGTCAGCGGAGAAGATCCGCAGCAGACCGGGGGATGAGACCTCCACCGTCAGGCTGGAGCGGAAGGGCGAGCCTGCCCGCAGTACGGGGCCGGCCGTTGACGGAGTCTCCACGGCCGTCTCCCAGTGGACGGCCACCACGGCGTCGAGGTCGAAGAGGCCGTCGTCCTCCACCTCCGCCCCGCAGTCCACCAGCCGGACGTGGGTGATCCAGGGAAGGCCCAGGTCGGCCAGGTCGAACTGGTCGCCGCCGGAGACCTCCGGGTCGGTGGGGTCCTCTCCCGTGGTGGGCCACACCCCCGCCAGGCCCTCCAGTGTCTGGGGGTCCCAGGGGAAGCGGGTCCAGGTTTGGCCGTCCTGGCTCACCTCCACGAAGGCGCACTCCCGGAAGTAGTCGCCGCCCCCCAGCTCCATGACGTTCTCGAAGACGGTGAGGTCGGGCCCGGGGCCGTCGGTCACCACGTTGTCCGTGAACTCCAGCACCACCCAGCCGTCCTCTCCCAGGGTGAGCAGCTCCTCGGGGCTGCTGGAGGGGACCTCCGGCGTGGCCCCGGGATCGGGGGGACCCAGGATGTTGCCGGGGTAATACTCCTGGCCGAAGCCGGCGCCCTCCCCGTACTCCACCAGCTCCGACCAGTCGGCCCAGGGGTCGCCCCCCTGGGCCAGGACCGCCAGCAGGACCAGAATCCCCGGGGTCATGCTACCGCCCCCCCAGCACAACCAGACGGGTGGAGGCCCGGCCGCTGCGGACCAGGTAGACCCCGCTGCCCAGGCCCGAGACGGTCAGGATGGCCGTTCCTTCGGGGCCGGAGGGCTCCCGGGCGACCACCCGGCCCGCGAGGTCGGTCACCATGACCGGCTCGTCGGGGTCCGCCCCCGTTATCCGCACCGTGCTCACTGCGGGACAGGGCGTTGCGGACAGCCGGGAGGGCGTCTGCGGCCCGGGTCCGCCCACCCCGGTCAGGGTGCCGGATACGGCGACGGCGGTCGGGCTGGAGAAGAGGTACGCCTCCAGCTGCTCCATATCCCCGTCGTAGACCGTCACCGCACCCCCCGCGGCATCTGAGACGTAGAGGGCGCCGCCGCCGTCGAGGCCGAAGCCCGTCCCTCCGGGGCAGAGCGGGTCGGAGGAGTCGTGCAGTACCTCGTGGGTTTCCACGTCCACCTCGTAGACCCCCGGTCCCCAGCCGTCGCCTGCGTATGCGCGGCCTCCGCGGATCTGCAGCGTGGATGGAAAGCCCCCCACCGCAACGGACTCGGTCTCCTGCATGGTCTGGGGGTCCACGAAGGACACCGACCCCTCTCCGGAGCCGTAGGCGCCGCTGCAGACCACCACCAGCTCGTCTGCTCCGTCCCAGGCCACCGACTGGCAGTTGACGCCCACCGCGACGGTGTCCACCGGCTCCCCCGCTGCCAGGTCCACCACCACCAGGTTGTCGTCTGCGCCCCAGCCGCCGCAGGCCACCCAGAGGCTGTCGCCGCGGAGGCACATCCCCTCCGGGTTGGGCCCCACGCCTTCGATCTCGCTCTCCACGGTGAAACTCGCGGTGTTGACGATAACCACCCTGTCCGCCAGGGCGGCGGATACCGCCAGATGCCCGTCGTCCAGGGGAAGCGACGACCAGCAGTTGTATCCGGTGCCTATGGCCAGGTCCTCCACCTCCATGGTGCCCGGATCGATGCGCTGCAGCGCCTGCCCGTCCGAGCCGGAGCACACCGCGTAGAGGTAGTCGCCGTGAAGGGTCAGATCGTTGGGATAGGTGGCCAGCTCCAGCGCCCCCTGCTCCACGTAGCCGGTGGAGAGGTCGGCGTAGCCCAGGCTGTCACCGTTTATTACCCAGGCCCGGCCGGCCGAGATCAGTGACAGCGGCAGCAGTAGAAGTGCGCCCATGCGTCCTCCCTGCTCTGCCGCGATTGAATGCAGTAGACACCCCGTCTTCCGCACCCCCCCGCGAAGGTGACGTCAAGGAGTCGGCAGAAGGTCTTCTGGCTTCCGGGCCGACTACTACCGCGCCTTCTCCCCGGACGGGTCCGAGAATGGCGTATCAACCGCGCCTTCGGCGCGCTTGAACCAGCGGTTTCGCTCCCGGTTACAGCGGCGGGGCCGCGCCGGACTCTCACCGGCTTCCCTGACGCTGCCGACGGAGCGAAGATAGGGGGAGGGGGGGAGGTGACGCAAGCTAGGAGGAAGGTCTGCGGAGCCTCCGGAGCGTTCCCGAGGTGAGCCTGCTGTAGACGCGGAAGCGCAGGCCGCCCAGGTGCTTGCCGCCGTACCAGCGGGCCACCGCCACCAGGACGTTCTCCGCGGCCGCCTTCCGGAGCACCTCCAGTATGACGTTTCCGGCGCCGCTCTCGCCGCCGTCGCTCTTGGCCTCGTCGGTGCGGCCGTCCGAGCGGGTGCGGCAGGCCCAGCTGACGTGGCTGGCCTTTCGCATCTTCAGCCGGCGAACCAGCAGCTCCGCCGCCTCCGCCGGATCCGAGCCCGGCTCCAGCCTTATCCCGCCGGAGGCGAAGCGGCAGGCCCCCTCCCGGGCGCGGGGTCCGCGGACCGGCCGGCCTAGGCCCACGTCACCGCGGGGCAGAGGAGGCCGTGGGGGTCGAAGGCTCGGCGGATATCGCGCATGCCCGCCAGCTCCTCGGGAGACAGCATGAGCTCAAGGAAGGAGGCCTTGAGCCGGCCCAGCCCGTGCTCGGCGGAGACGGTGCCCCCCATACCGGCCGCCAGGGCCGCTATGCGTCGCATGGCGGCCTCTCCGGCCTCCAGCTGCCGGCGGCTCCGGGGGATTACGTTTGCGTGCAGGTGGCCCTGGCCCACGTGGCCGAAGACCAGGTGGGGGAGCTCCATGTCCTCCAGGATGTCGCGGGTTCCCTGGTAGAGCTGCCGCGCGGCGGCGGCGTCCACCGCGGCGTCGGAGCCCAGCTTGTGGACCGCAGGATCGTCCCGCCTGGCCCGGGAGACCAGCTCGTTCACCGTCTCCGGCAGGCTGTGCCGAAGCTCCACCATGCGGCGGTGCTCGGTCTCCTCGAAACCGCCCCAGGTCTCGTCCAGGGGGATGCCGGCGGCGGAGAGGACCCCGTCCAGCTCTTCCAGAAGGGCGTCCAGGCCGGCCTCGTCCTCCGCCTCCGCCCGCAGCAGCAGCACGGCGGCGGCCTCCGGGAGCTCCGGCAGACCCTCGGGGGGATGCCGCCGCAGGAGGTCGATGCAGGGGCCGTCCATCATCTCCACCGCCCTGACCCGGGACTCCACGGCCAGCAGCGAATCGAAGAGGTCCCAGAAAGCATCCATCGATTGGGGGAAGACGGCCAGGTCCACCAGGGAATGGGGCTTCGGCCGCAGGACCAGCGTGGCTCCTGTGAACACGCCCAGGGTTCCCTCCGAGCCTATGAGCAGGTCCACCAGGTCCATCCCGGGCCTGATCCAGTAGCCGGCGGCGTTCTTGGGCAGCGGCGGCCGGACGGTTTCGGGCAGCCGCACCGGGCCCGCTCCGGGAACGTCACAGGAGCCCTCACGGAACGTGCGGTCGCCCCGGGAGAGGCTCAGCCGCTCCCCGTCGGGGAGGACCATCTCCGCCGCCTCCACCCAGTGCCTGGTGGAGCCGTAGAGGTAGCTGTCCGACCCGGAGGCGTCGGTGGCCAGCGTGCCGCCTATGCTGGCGGTGGTCTCCGTGGGGTCCGGGGGGTAGAAGAGGGGGAGCGACTGCCGGGCCAGGTACCGGTCTATCTCGTCGAGGGTTACCCCGGCTCCCACCCGCAGCAGCCGGTCCCCCAGGTACTCGATGTTCTTCATCTGGGAGGTCGATAACACGGCTCCCCCCTCCGGGACCGCCCCGGCGGCAATTCCGGTGAGGGCACCGGAAGGTGTGGCGGGGATCCCCCGACGGGCAAGGTCGCGCAGGTAGCCGGAGGCCTCCTCCGGGTTCGCCGGCCAGGCCGCCTCCACCGCCCAGCCTCCCGAGAGGCTGCTCTCGTCGGCCAGGAGGTCGGCCGCCTGCTCGGCCACCTCTTCGCGGCCCCTCAGAAGTCGCATCTGCCCCCTCTGGCGCGGGTCCTCCGTTGCTCTCGCGGTGTCTGACGATACTACGGCGGGGAACGCCCGGTCTCAACCCCGGGTTCCGGAACCCGGCCGGCGGGACCCTACTTCACTGTCGGGGGAACCGGATGTATAATTCGGTCTACAGTATGCCGGGTCTGCAGCCGCGAACCGTTCGGAGGGAGCCAAGGCATGGGTAAGACCTTTGCCCAGAAGATACTGGGCCGTGAGTCTGGGAGGGACCTCGAGGTCGGGGACATAGTATTCGTGGAGCCCGACTACGTCCTGACCCACGACAACACCGCCGCCATCATAGACAAGTTCGAGTCAACCGTACCGGGGGGGAGGGTGCGCTACCCCGACAGGCTGGCCATCGTGCTGGACCACGTGGTTCCGGCGGCCTCAAGCAAGAACGCCGCCGGGCACGCCAAGATACGGCGGTTCGTGAGGGAGCAGGGAATAGAGCACTTCTACGACGCGGGGACCGGGATCTGCCATCAGGTCCTTCCCGAGATGGGGCTGGTGTCCCCCGGGGCCGTTATCGTGGGCAGCGACAGCCACACCTGCACCTACGGCGCCTTCAACGCCTTCGCCGCCGGCATCGACCGGACAGAGGCGGCGGGACTGTGGATCACGGGCAAGACCTGGTTCAAGGTGCCGCCCACCGTGTCCATCGAGATGACGGGGCACCTGGTGGGCAGGGTCTCCGCCAAGGACCTGATCCTGAGGATAATCGGCGACATGGGCGCCGACGGCGCCAACTACATGGCGGTGGAGTTCCACGGCCCCGCCATCGGCAGCCTGCGGATGTCGGACCGGATGACCATGGCCAACATGGGCATAGAGATGGGGGCGAAGCTGGCGGTTTTCCCCGTGGACCGGGTCACGCAGGAGTACCTGCGCAACAGGGGTCCGGACGCCACGCAGACCATGTGGAGCGACGTGGACGCGGAGTTCTGCCAGGTCCGTGAGTACGACCTGGAGGAGCTGGAGCCTGTGGTGGCCATGCCGCACAACGTGGACAACGTGGCACCCATCTCCGAGTTGGGTAAGGTAGAGGTGGACCAGGTCTTCCTGGGCACCTGCACCAACGGCAGGCTGGATGACCTGGAGGCCGCCCTGGACGTAATGGGGGAGGCCCCGGTGCACGGGAACGTCAGGATGATAGTGGGCCCCGCCTCCAGGGAGGTCTACCTCAAGGCCGACCGGGCCGGTCTCCTGGCCAGGTTCGTGGAGGCCGGGGCCATGGTGATCCCGCCCGGATGCGGCCCCTGCCTGGGGGCCCACATGGGGGCCCTGGCCCCGGGGGAGAGGTGCCTCTCCACCGCCAACCGGAACTTCCAGGGGAGGATGGGCGAGAAGGAGGCCGAGATCTGGCTGGGCAGCGCCGAGACAGCGGCCGCCACCGCCATCGCCGGTTACATAGCCGACCCCAGGGAGGTGCGTTAGAATGGCCGTTCACTACTACGACCGCGACGACATCAACACCGATCTGCTCTTTCCGGGCAAGTACACGTACAAGTGCTCCACCGGCCCCGAGATAAGGGAGCACCTGCTGGAGGACCTGGACCCGGAGTTCGCCGGGAAGGTGCAGCCGGGGGACGTGCTGATGGCCGGAAGGAACTTCGGCTGCGGCTCCAGCCGCGAGCAGCCCTCGGTGGGGCTGCGCTACGTGGGTGTGGAGGCCGTGATAGCCCGGTCCTTCGCCAGGATATTCTACCGCAGCGCCATAAACCAGGGCCTGCTCCTGGTGGAGAGCCCCGAGGCCGTGGAAGCCTACAGCCCCGGTGACGAGGTGGAGGTGGACCCCGGGCGGGGCGTGGTCACCGTGGGCGGAGAGGATTTCGACTTCCCCGCACTTCCCGACGAGATGCTGGAGATACTGGAGGACGGCGGCCTGCTGGCTCACATTCGGAAGACCGTGAAGGGCGGCGAGTAGTGCGGCTGGCGGCCTTTGCTCTGGTGCCGCTGGTCCCGGCCGCCGCCCTGGCCATTGCCGGCCTGGAGGTCTCGGCGGGTCCCACCGCGGCCAGTCTCTCGCCCTACGAGGAGCAGTACGAGAGCCGCTTCCTCACCCCCGGCATCGCGTGGGGAGGGGAGCTGGCCCTGGACTCCCCCGGCCTTCTGGGCTTCCGCCTGCGGGCGGAGAGGTTCGCAAAGGACAGCCCGGAGGACTGGGACGGCAGGATCAGCGCCTGGGCCCTCTCGGTATGGCCCGTGGTCTCCTGGGAGGCCCGGCCGGGTCTGTCGGTCCACGGCGGCCCCGGCGCCATCTACGCCAGCGGAGAGTACCAGGGCACCGACGACTTCGGACGCTTTGTGGAGGGGGACGGGGGAAGCGTGGGCATAGGTCTCACCGCCGGCGCTTCCGTGGACCTCTGGGGGCCGGTCTCCGGAACCCTGGGCTTCACCAGGTCCTTCATGGACATGAAGACCGACGAGGCAACCTACGACGGATCGGATACGATAATCTACCCTCCCGAGGAGTTCGACCTGAGCTACTACTCGTTGAGCATGGGGTTCTCCGTCTCGATTCACGGGGCCGAGAGATCGCTTCTGAACTGACCCGGCGCCGACTCCCCGAAAAGTTGACTTGCCCGGCGGCGGGGCATAGAATTGCACGTCAATCCGGAGCCGGCGTAGCTCAGCTGGCAGAGCAGCGCATTCGTAATGCGCAGGTCATCGG
Source organism: Candidatus Fermentibacteraceae bacterium (assembly GCA_041686025.1). GTDB lineage: Bacteria > Fermentibacterota > Fermentibacteria > Fermentibacterales > JCC-6 > JAWLEP01. The sequence continues at coordinate 55,067 of JAWLEP010000015.1, read as the reverse complement.
TTCGAGTCCGATCGCCGGCTCCACTTACCCGACATGGAGCATCCGATGCACGGCCCGATAGTAAGCGGCTCCGGAATCAGGGGCATCTTCGGCCGATCCCTCACCGTCACCGACGCAGTGGAGTACGCGGCGGCCTTCGGCCGGCTGATGGGCCCGGGCAGGATCGTCCTGGGTAGGGACACCCGCAAGAGCGGGCCGGCCATGGAGTCCGCGGTGGCCGCAGGGCTGATGTCGGTGGGCTGCACGCCGGTGATGCTGGGGGTGGTCCCCACGCCCACCGTGCAGCTGGAGGCCATGGCGGAGGGCGTTGCCGGAGGGGTGGCAGTAACCTCCAGCCACAATCCCGGGGAGTGGAACGCTCTGAAGCTGGTGGGGCCCGACGGGGTTTTCCTCCGGGCCGACCTCCGGAGTAGGCTGATGGAGCTGCTGAAGGCCGGGCCGTCCTGGCTGGGCGCCGCGGAGGCCTGCTCCCCCGAGGGTCTTCCGGGAGCGGTGGGGCGACATGTGCGCAGGGTGCTGGACCTGCCCCTGGTGCGCAGGCCGGAGAGGCGGCTGAAGGCCGTGCTGGACGTCACCGGCGGAGCGGCGGCGGAGTTCGCCCCGGCCCTGATGGACGCGCTGGGGGTGGAGCACAGGGTGATCAACCCCCGCATCGGCGAGGACGGCAGCTTTCCCAGGGTCGCCGAGCCCACCGCCGAAAGCCTGGACGAGCTGGCGGCCGAGGTGGGCCGGACCGGCGCCGACGTGGGATTCGGCTTCGACCCCGACGGCGACAGGCTGGCCCTGGTGGACGGCGAAGGCCGGGTCATGGGCGAGGATCTCACGGTGGCCCTGGCCATCGACTACGTGCTGGGCGAGAGGCCCGGATGCGCTGTCGTGAACCTCTCCACGTCGCGGCTGGCCGAAGACGCCGCGGCCAGGCACGGGGCGGAGGTCTTTCGAAGCCCGGTGGGCGAGGTCAACGTGGTGGAGGAGATGGAGCGCCGCGGCGCCGTCATCGGCGGCGAGGGCAACGGCGGCGTGATAGACCCCTCCTTCCACCTGGGGCGCGACAGCGGAGTGGCCATGGCCTACACGCTGTCACTGATGGATGCCCGCGGGACCTCCCTCTCGGATTGGGCGGGGTCCTTCCCCGGGTACAGCATGGTAAAGGACAAGGTACCCTTCGACGGGGATTTTTCGGATATTCGACCTGACCTGATAGAGGCTCTGGGAGAACCGGACGACGCGAGGGACGGCCTCTGGTACCGCCGCGAAAGCGGCTGGACCCACGTGAGGCCCTCCGGGACGGAGCCCGTCATCAGGGTGATCTGCGAGGATGCGAGCGCGGACGCGGTCCGCGCCGAGCTTCAGAGGTTCCGAAAGGTAGTGAGCGGCTGATGTGTGGAATTGTTGGCTACGTAGGCGAGAGGCCCGTGCTCGACGTGCTCATATCGGGCCTGAAGAGGCTTGAGTACAGGGGATACGACTCCGCGGGATACGCCCTCCAGGGCACCGGCGGCCTCATACTGCGCCGGCAGAAGGGCCGGGTGGACGAGCTGGACAGCCAGCGGCCCGAGGGGGTGGACGCCGCCACCTGCGGCATCGCCCACACCCGCTGGGCCACCCACGGCGAGCCCTCCCAGAGGAACGCCCATCCCCATACGGACGCCAGCGGCAGGATCGCCCTGGTCCACAACGGGATAATCGAGAACTACACCCAGCTCCGGAGGGAGCTGGAGTCCGGGGGGATAGAGTTCTACTCCGAAACGGACTCCGAGGTGATCGCCAAGCTGGTGGGCTCGGAGGCGGCGAAGGGCAAGAAGCTGTTCGCCGCGGTACGCGACGCCCTGGGGAGGGTCCGGGGGGCCTACGGCATAGCCGTGGTCTCCGCCGACGAGCCCGACACCCTGGTGGCCGCCCGCTACGGAAGCCCCCTGGTGGTGGGGGTGGGGGAGAAGGAGTACCTCGTGGCCAGCGACGTGGCCGCCATAGTATCGCACACCCGGGACGTGATCTACATGGACGAGGGCGAGGTGCTGGAGGTGAGCCTCAGGGGGATCTCCAGCAACAACGGCCGCACCGGCGTGCTCCGGGAGCGCATCGAGACCGTGGACTGGGACCTCTCCACCATCGAGAAGGACGGCTACACCCACTTCATGCTCAAGGAGATCAACAGCCAGCCCGAGTCGCTCCGGAACGCCTTCCGGGGCAGGCTGGACCTGGACGGCGGCACCGCCCACCTGGGCGGGTTGAACATGACCGACAGCGACATGCGCGCCGTCAGCAGGATCATCATCACCGCCTGCGGGACCTCCTGGCACGCGGCCCTGATAGGCAAGTACCTCATGGAGGGCCTGGCCCGGATACCGGTCTCGGTGGAGTACGCGTCCGAGTTCCGCTACCGGGACCCGGTGATGGACCCCGGCACACTGGTCTTCGTGATCAGCCAGAGCGGGGAGACCGCCGATACGCTGGCCGCCCTTCGTCTTGCCAAGTCCAAGGGATGCAGGGCATACGGCGTTGTGAACGTGGTGGGCTCCACCATCGCCCGCGAGACCGACGCGGGAGTCTACATACACGCCGGGCCGGAGATAGGGGTGGCGTCGACGAAGGCCTTCACCTCCCAGGTAATGGTGCAGGCCCTGATAGCCCTGGCCTTCGGAAGGGCCAGGGGCGAGCTGGACAGGGCCAGCGGCCTGGAGCTCACCCGCGAGCTCATGTCCATTCCGGAGAAGGTGGAGCAGATACTCGGGGACTCCCCCAAGATCGAAGAGATCGCCAGGGAGTTCACATACGCCAGAAACTTCCTCTACCTGGGCCGCGGCTACAACTACCCGGTGGCCCTGGAGGGGGCGCTGAAGCTCAAGGAGATATCCTACATCCATGCCGAGGGCTACCCGGCGGCGGAGATGAAGCACGGCCCCATCGCCCTGATCGACGAGATGATGCCCGTCTGCGCCATCGCCGTCCGCGACGCCGCCTACGAGAAGATCCTCTCCAACATAGCCGAGGTGAGGGCCAGGCAGGGAAGGGTGCTCTCCATAGCCACCGAGGGCGACACCGAGATCGCCAGCGTCTCCGACTGGGTCATCCACATCCCCGAGGCGCCCGACGCGCTGGTGCCGCTGCTCTCGGTGGTCCCGCTGCAGCTTCTGAGCTACTACGTGGCCGTTTCCCGGGGATGCGACGTGGACAAGCCCAGGAACCTGGCCAAGAGCGTTACGGTGGAGTAGGCTGGCTGCCGGAGGCCGCCGTACGCTGCCGGGCAGAATCCTGGAGGCATTCTCCCGGCTCTTCCCCCGCGGCTTCCGGGTATTCACAGCCTACCTGTGGAAGCGCCTGTACAACCGCTGGAACAACGATCACGTCTTCTTCTCCGCCGCCGCCATAGCCTACAACATCCTGGTGACGGTCCTGCCGCTCGGCCTTCTGATAATATCCCTGTCCGGGATCGCTCTGCAGCAGAACACCGAGCTGCAGCAGGGGCTGCAGGAGTGGATAGACGATGCCAATCCCTTCCTGCCCGAGGGGGTGGGTACGGACCTGGAGCGGGTCTTCCTGCATCAGTCCGGCATATCGGGGATCACGGGAATCGTGGGCCTGGTGTTCCTGCTGTGGCTGGTGAGCCGGCTGTTCGGCACCATACGGACGGCGCTGGACACCATATTCGACGTACCGGAGGGCAGGCACGTGGTGTTCGGCAAGCTCTACGACTTCCTTCTGGCCATACTGATAGCCCTCTGCTTCGTGGCCGCCTTCGTTTTCACCACCGCGGCACAGTTCGTTGTGGATTCCCCGGTGGGGAGGTTCGTGGCCCAGTGGCCCCTGATCGGGCCGCTGATGACCGGGCTAACCGCCAGGCTGCTGGGCCCGTCGTTCTCCCTGCTGCTGCTCATGGTCCTGTACTGGGCCGCCCCCAACCGGAAGATATCCCGGGGGCAGGCCCTGATGGCCTCGGTTCTCTCCATGGCCTTCATATGGCTGGGCACCGAGCTCTACGCCTGGACGATATCCAGGCCGGACTGGGGCGTGGTCTACGGCTCCCTGGCCGCCATCATGGCCACCCTGTTCTGGCTGTACTGGCTGTGCGTGATCTTCCTGGGGGCCGCCGAGGTGAGCCAGATCACCCACGAGTGGCGCCGCTACCGCCGCAGCCTGCAGAGTGTTGAGGTGTCCGGGGAGTAGATCTGTCACGCTCTCGCCGTCACGTCCCCCCTCAGCCCAGAAGCTCTGCCACCGACTTCCTCATGTTCGCCAGGGCATAGGGCTTGGAGAGAACGCCGCTGAAGCCGTAGTCCCGGTATTGAGCCAATACGGGGTCTGCGGAGTAGCCGCTGGAGACTATAAGAAGCGCGTTCGGGTCCATCTCGAGAATGCTGGAGGCGGCCTCCCTGCCGCCCATCCCGCCGGGGACGGTCAGGTCGAGTATCACCAGGTCGTAGGGTCTTGCCTCATCCAGCCTGCGGCCGTACATCTCTACCGCCTCGCTGCCGTTCTTCGCCAGGTCTACGGAGTGCCCCATCGCTTTCAGCATCCCCTCGGCCACGTCCCGTACGTCCTCATCGTCGTCCATGACCAGTATCGTGGCGCTCTTCGCCGCTGATTCCTCCCGGTCTGCGCCATCCTTCGCCCTGCCCGGCATGGCCGCACCTTCATCGGCCGGCAGCCGAATGGTGACCGTCGTTCCCGAGCCGTGGGAGGAGTCGATGTCCACAGACCCCCCATGCTTGGAGACGATGGAGTAGACTACTGCCAGGCCCAGTCCGCTGCCGTCCTGCTTGGTGCTGAAGTAGGGCTCGAACACCCTGTTGAGCAGCCGCTCCGGGATGCCGACTCCATCGTCTTTGAACGAAAGCTCCACCAAGCCGGAGCCCCGGTCTTCGGCCCTATTCGAATCCTCCCGCCACCTGGCGGTGACCAGCAGCCTTCCGCCTTCGGGCATGGCGTGCTTCGCGTTGATCACCAGGTTGGATATCACCTCTCCGATCTGCCGACCATCGGCCATAACCTGTGGCAGGTCGCCGGGGATGTCGTACTCGGCCTTCACCGAGCTTCCGGCCAGATGGAACTCGACGGATTCCCGGATCACGGAGGCCGTGTCCAGGGGTTCGACCACCGGGTCGCTGCCCTTGGCAAAGGTCAGCAGCTGGTGCGTAAGGCCGATCGCCCTGCCCATCGACCTCTCCACCGACTCCAGGTAATCGCCCGCCGGGCTGTCTTCGGGCAGCTTCGACCGCGCCAGGGAGATGTTGCCGAAGATGCCGCTCAGCAGGTTGTTGAAGTCGTGGGCGATACCACCCGCCAGGGTCCCCAGCGACTCCAGCCTTCTCTGCCGGGCCAGCCTGGCCTCTATCCTCTTGCGCTCGGTGAGGTCGGTGTAGACGCCCACCACGCCGATCACCTCGTCGTCTACGGTTATGGAAGACCCCGCCAGAAGCACCGGAACCGGCTGTCCGTCCCTGCGGTAGCGGACGGTCTCCAGAGGTCCGATCCTGTCCCCCGAAAGAACCCGGCCCGTAATCTCCCTGGCCTCTTCCACCACCTCGGGGGAGGTGATGATGTCGTCGATGTTTCGGCCCCTGACCTCTGATGCCGTGTAGCCGAAGAGCTCCTCGGCCCCACGGTTCCAGTTGATGATCCGGTGCTTGTCGTCCAGGGTGACGATGGCGTCCGGGGCAGACTCCAGCACCCCTTCCAGGAACTTGCGCCTGCGCTCCAGCTCCCGCTGCGCCTTCCTGCGGGCGGATATCTCCTTCACGTGCTCTATGATGCCGATCACATCGCCCCGGGAGTCGCGCATGGGGAAGGCCGACAGCTCCAGACATCCCTGCGGTGAGTCCGCGCTGGGATAGGGGACCTCGACCCCCCTCTGTGGCCGGCCGGTCTCCAGGACCTTCACGGCCGGGCACCAGGGGCATACCGAGTCCCGCTGCTGGAAGACCCGGTAGCATTTCCTGCCTGTCAGAGGCCCCCGATCAGCGTACTTGCGCTCCATCCAGGCGTTCACGTGGGTCACCACAAAATCGGTGTCCCTGACGCTGATGCCGTCCTGAATGGCGTCGAGTACGCTCTTCAGGAAGATCCGCTGCTTCCGCAGCTCCATTCGGATGTGGCGGTTCTCCAGGGCCGCTGAGATCGTCTGCCCCACCAGCCGGAGGACCATCCTGGCGTCCTCGCTCCAGGTGCGGGTGGAGCCGACCGAGTCGAAGCCCAGGAATCCTATTGCCTTCCCACCGATGGCCAGTGGGAACACCAGCAGAGACCTAATCTTCTAAGCCAGGAGGATCTCCCTGAGGCGCGCCCGCTCTTCCGGAAGATCGGAGACGTCTGGGATGTCGATCTCGTGGAGCTTCCGCACCTCCCCCGTCCACCACGGTATATCCTCTGTCGGTACGCCCTGCAGGTTCTCCATCTGGGGCTCGATGCCCTCGGCGCACCACTCGTGGGTGTTGGTCATATGGCGGCCGTCGGGGCCGAACTGGAAGACGTAAGCTCTGTCGGATCCGGTGAAGGAGCCTATCCTCTCCAGGGCGGAGTCTATGGCGCCGTCCACATCGTCGGGGTCCAGGCCGATGAAGCCGGCCGAGATCTCGGCTACCGTGCGCTCCAGGCGAATGTGGCGCTCCAGCTCACGGCGTATGTCCGGCGAGCGCCCGTCGCCCCGGTCCGGGGGCGGACCTTTTCGCTCGGGGGTTTGCTGGCTTCCTCCGTTCGGCCTCATACCCAGACCCTATCCGGGGGACTGCCCAGGGGTCAAGCCGCAGGCGCAAATGGCCAGGACTGCGATGGCGGCCTGGTCACACACTGAAGCGTATCTCCAGGATATCGCCCTCCCGGACCACGTAGTCCTTGCCCTCCAGCCGGACCTCTCCGCGGCTCCGCAGCTCCGCTTCGTCGGGGCACTCCCTGTAGGTCTCGAACGGTATGACCTTCGCCCGGATGAAGCCCCTCTGCATGTCGGTGTGCACCGCGCCGGCGGCCTGGGGGGCGGTGCTCCCCCGCCGGATGGGCCAGGCCCTTACCTCGTCCTCGCCAATTGTAAAGAAGGTCACCAGGTCCAGGGTTCCGTAGGCTGCGGAGATGAGCCTGTCCAGGCCGCTGGCCCGGTAGCCCATGGACTCCAGGAAATCCCCGTGCTCCTCCTCGGGGAGGTAGGAGAGCTCCAGCTCGAAGGCGGCGTCTATGGGCAGCAGGGCCGCGCCCCGGTCCGCGCACATCTCCCGGAGCTCCGTCTCGTCGGCGACCGGCTCGTCGCCACGGTTGGAGACCACCATGAGGGGCCTGAGGGTATGCAGGGAGTAGGCGCAGAGCAGCCGCCTGTCCGATTCCGGGACCTCCGCGGTCCGAAGGGGGCGGTCGTCCTCCAGCGCGGCGCGGGCCCGCTCCAGGGCCGCATGCTCGGGGCTGTCCCGGCGGGACTCCTTGCGCAGCCTCTCCATCCTCTTCTCCACCAGGGCCAGGTCGGCCAACAGGAGCTCAGCCTCCGCCTCCATCAGATCGCGGGCGGGATGGCCCAGGGCGAAGTTGTCCACAACCGCCACAAATGCGGCGGCGTCCTGCACCGCCGAGAGGTTGCGGGGGGAGAAGGCGGGGGACTGCACGTCCACGAAGACCACCGTGGCGTGGACCGTCTTTCGGGCGTCGGTCACCGAGGCGAGGAACTCCAGCCTCCGGTCGGGAACCTTGACGGTGAGCGGCCGTGACGGGTCGGCCTCCGAGTCTCCCGCCAGGGCCCTGAACAGGGTGGTCCTGCCGCAGCCGGGCTGTCCCAGCATGGCCAGCTTCACAGTAGGGTCACCTCCGGGGTGTCTCTTGGGGCAGCGGTCAGAGCAATCTAGCATAGCCTGCACGGCGGGAACCGCAAACCCCGCCCGCCGTCGCTACTCGGTGAACACCCGCACCTTCTCGCCGTCGGCGCTGTCCACGTCGACCTTGAGCTCCTTCAGGGCGTTCACCAGCTCGTCAAGATCAAGCTTGGACAGGTTGGAGAAGTCGAAACCCTTCTCGCTGATGGCGTCGGCGGCGTTCTGGGGTATCAGGGCCTTGAGCTTGATCCCGGTCCTGATAAGGCTGAGGGGCACCCGGACGTTGACCTTGTCGCCGTCGTTGGAGTCCACCACCACCCGGAGATAGCGGGGCATCCCGCCCTCTCTCTTCTCTCCGCCGGAGGCCGGCTCGGGGGTCTCGCCCTCCTCGCCGAGCCGCTCCAGCAGGGCGGTTGCCTCGTCTACCGTGATCTTGCCCGTCGAGAGCATCTCCAGTATCTTCCTTCTGGACTCTTCCATGATCCTACCTTTCCATGTCTGGGGTTCGTATGCCGCACGAAGCAGGGACGCTAGACAAAGCTGAAGCAGATCCGCCGGTCATCGCTTCTCACCCGCACGCTCAGCCCGCCGAGGCAACAGCTGATCAGCCACAGCCTGGGCGCCTGGGCCATAAGCCGGAACGGCCGGCCCCATCCCAGTGCGCTGCCCAGGGCCCCCACAGGCCAGGCCGCGACTGCCAGGGGAAGCAGGGCCAGCCAGACCGCGAACCAGGGCAGCGGCAGCGTGACCTTCCCGAACCTCGCCAGGAGCAGAAATGCCGGCCTCATCGCCTACAGCCTCTCCATGGCTTCGTCGAAGCTGATCTCGCCCCGCTCCAGGAGCTCCAGGACGGCGGAGGCCTCCGGAGGGGCCTCCATAAGCAGGTTGATGCTCTCCACCAGCCGCTCTATCCGTCCGCGGGCCGTGGGATGGCTGACCCCGAGTATTTCGCCGATCCTCTTGATGGACCCGTAGCTGCGGATGAAGGCTATCACCAGGGCCTGCTCCTCGGGGGAGAGGAAGGCCAGCGGCGAGAGGCTGAAGCGGCCCTGCACGGTGATGCCGCAGTGCGAGCAGCTGCAGGACGTAGGGACCATGGCCCTGCCGCAGTCCGGACACCTGAGTTTTCCATAATCCATAAGCACTACCTCCAGTTTCTTCAAGTAGAATATAACGCCATCTTAAGAAACGTCAAATATGAGATCCATAATATCCATGCTTTGCGCCCGAGCAGATACAGCGTCATCACCTTCCGGAAGGAGTGGGTCCAGCTATGAAAAGGGTGGTCTCGGTAATCCTCGGCGGCGGCAAGGGAACCAGGCTGTTTCCCCTGACCATGCACAGGAGCAAGCCCGCCGTTCCCATAGGGGGCAAGTACCGGCTGATAGACATTCCGGTGTCCAACTGCGTCAACGACCATCTCCGCCACATCTTCGTCCTCACCCAGTACAACAGCGAGAGCCTGAACAGGCACGTGGCGCAGACCTACCGGTTCGACCGCTTCAACAACGGCTTCGTGTCCATCCTGGCCGCCGAGCAGACCTTCGACAACCGCGACTGGTTCCAGGGCACCGCCGACGCTGTGAGGAAGAGCCTTCGCCACATAATGGGGCTGAATCCCGGACTGGTGCTGATACTCTCCGGCGACCAGCTCTACAGGATGGACTTCAACCGCTTCATCGAGCACCACCGGGAGACGGGGGCGGAGATCACCATAGCCACCAAGCCGGTGGACGCGTCAGAGGCCACCTCCATGGGCATAATGAAGGTCTCGGAGGAGGGGAGGATCGGGCACTTCCACGAGAAGCCCGATGCCCACGAGCTGGAGCCCTTGAAGAGCAGCCAGGAGGGGCTGACCGAAGAGAAGCCCTACCTGGGCAGCATGGGCATCTACCTGTTCAGCCCGGACGTCCTGCGGGGGGTGCTGGACGCCAACCCCACCCACACCGACTTCGGCCACGAGATCATACCCTACGCCATAGGGAACCACAGGGTCTTCAGCTACCCCTTCGACGGCTACTGGTCCGACATCGGGACCATCGCCAGCTTCTTCGACGCCAACCTGGACATGGCCAGCGAGAATCCCAGCTTCGACATGTACCGCAACTTCTCGCCCCTGTACACCAGGGCAAGGGCGCTGCCGGGCGCCAGGATCGACAGCTGCAGCATCAGGAGCTCGGTGATCTGCGACGCCTCAGACCTTCAGGGTGCAGAGATAGATTGCTGCATAGTGGGGCTGCGCGGCCGCATACGCGCCGGCAGCCAGCTGCGCAACTGCGTTTACATGGGAGCCGACTACTGGGAGGGGCATTACAGCGACCCGGGACTGCAGGAGCCCAACCTCCCCAGGCTGGGGATCGGCCGTGACTGCGTCATAGAGGGGGCCATAATAGACAAGAACGCCCGCATCGGCGACGGAGTGAGGATTCGCAACAGCCAGGGAAAGACGGAGGGCGAAGGGGAGGGCTACCACATCCGCGACGGCATCGTGGTGATCCACAAGAACGCCGTCATCCCCGACGGCGCCGAGATATAGCCTCCGTTCGCATGGAGAGAGGGGCGGCGGGAAGTTCCGCCGCCCCTCCCGTACTCACGGCATTGCCGCCTGTCAGACCAGCTCGTGGATGAGGTCGCTGAGACGCTTCACGCCCTCCTCTATCTGCTCCTCGGAGGCGTAGGAGAAGTTCAGGCGCATGCCCTGGTGGTCCTCCGCGTTGGGGTAGAAGGCGCTGCCCGGGACGTAGGCCACGTTGTGGTCGATGGCGTCCTTGAAGATGTCGTCGGAGTTCATCCCCGCAGGAAGGGTCAGCCACAGGAACAGTCCGCCCTCCGGCCTGGTCCACTTCACGCCGTCCACGTCCGAGAGGTGCCTGTCCAGGAGGTCGAGCATCAGCTTCCGGCGCCTGCCGTAGAGCTTGATGTTGTTCTCGATCCCCTTGTACAGGGCCCCGGTGGCCAGCACCCGGTGGGTGATGGCCTGGGTGAAGGGGGGCGTGCAGAGGTCCACGGCCTGCTTGGACATCACCATCTTGTTGATCACCCAGTCGGGGCCGTAGGCCCAGCCCAGCCGGAAGCCGGGCAGGAGGATCTTGGAGAAGGTGTACAGCGACAGCACCCTGTCCGGAGCCAGGCTCTGGAAGGTGGGCTCGTGCTCGCCGGTGTAGCGGAGCTGCCTGTAGGGCGTGTCCTCTATCAGCAGGTAGTCGCGCTCCTCGGCGATGGAGATGATCTTCCGGCGGCGCTCCAGGGGGATGGTCACCCCGGCGGGGTTCTGGAAGTCGGGGACCAGGTAGATGAACTTGGGCCTTCTTCCCTCGCCCTCCAGGCGGTCCAGCGTCTTCACAAGCTCCTCGGGGATCATTCCGTGGTCGTCCAGGGGCACCCCCACCGGAACGCCCTCGTAGTTCTTGAACGCCTGCAGGGCGCCCAGGTAGGAGGGCAGGCCCACTATGCAGGTGTCGCCGGGGTCGAAGAAGATCTTGCCCACCAGATCAAGGCCCTGCTGGGAGGCCGTGGTCACCAGGATCCGCTCGGGGTCGGCCGGGGTTCCGTCCCGCTCCATCACCTCGGCCAGGTCCTTGCGCAGCCTGCCGTCACCCTCCGTGGGGCCGTACTGGAGGGCCGTATGGGGCTCCTCGTCCAGCACCTGGTTGACCGCCTCGCGGACCTCGTCCACCGGGAATGTCTCGGGGGCGGGAAGCCCTCCGGCGAAGGAGATCACCTCCGGGTTGGCGGTGAGCTTGAGCAGCTCACGGATGACGGACCTCTTCATTCCCCTGGCTCTGGAGGAAAATACCTCTTCCCTTTCCACCAAAGGGCCTCCTCTCAGCAGTTGCTCGTCATGTGCATGGGGCTTTCGCACAGTTATTATACTCCTCGTTATCCATAGGATTCCCGGGGTTCATGTCAAGAACGCACCTCCGGGAGAGAGAGAGGAAGAAGGTGCGGCGGAAACAGTGCCGCACCACATCCCACGGGGAAGGAGACAACGCTGATGAAAAGGAGACTGGTGCTTTGCGCGACTGCTGTGAGCATGGCTCTGCTGCTGGCCGCGGCCGGATGCGGAGGCGGCGAGGAGCCCGAAGCCGGCGGAGAGGCGGAGCGGACCGAAGCCGAGACGGCGGAGCAGGAGCAGACGGTGACCACACAGCAGCCGGAACAGGAGCCGGAGATGATAAAGGCCAGCCACATACTCATCGCCTACCAGGGCGCAGCCAGGGCCGCCGCCACCAGGTCGCAGGGTGAGGCCCGTCAGCTGGCCGAAGAGCTCTCCGGCCTGATAGAGGGCGACAGCCTCACCTTCGAGGACGCGGCCATCGAGTACTCCGACTGCCCCTCCGGCGCCCAGGGCGGCGACCTGGGCAGCTTCGGCCGGGGCAGCATGGTGCCCGCCTTCGAGGAGGCTGCCTTCTCCCTGGAGCCCGGCGAGGTCTCGGGCATCGTGGAGACGGATTTCGGATACCATCTGATCAAACGCACGGAGTAGCTTGGAGCGATACCGCTTCCCGGTCAGCGAGGAGGAGGACGGGGCCAGGCTGGACAGCTTCCTAGTCTCCCACGGAGAGGTCACCGAGAGCAGGAGCTACGTCAGCACCCTGATCAACAACGGCCACGCCGCCGTTGACGACATCGTGGTGGAGAAGCCGGCCCACAGGGTAAGGGAGGGCCAGGTTGTGACCCTGGACGTCCCCGACCCTCAGCCGGTGGACCTGGCCCCCCAGGAGATGGACCTGGACGTGGCCTACGAGGACCGTCACCTGATAGTGATAGACAAGCCCTCCGGGCTGGTGGTGCACCCCTCGGGGACCTGGCGCAGCGGCACCCTGGTGAACGCCCTGCTGGCCCACTGCGACAACCTCTCGGGCATCGGGGGGGAGATGCGTCCGGGCATCGTGCACAGGCTGGACAAGGACACCACCGGCCTGATGATGGCGGCCAAGGACGACGAGACCCACCGGGGCTTGTCCTTCCAGCTGGCCCGCAGAACGGTGAAGCGCCGCTACCTGGCGCTGGTGTGGCACAACCCCCGCCCGCCATCGGACCGCGTAGACGCTCCCATCGGCCGGGACCCCGTCCACCGCAAGCGGATGGCCGTGGTGGACGGCGGCAAGAGGGCGGTAACCAACTACCGGACGCTTGAGGCCTACCGCATGGGGGCGCTGATCGCATGCCGGCTGGAGACCGGCCGCACCCACCAGATCCGCGTGCACATGTCCAGGTGCAAGGACTGCCCCATAATCCACGACTGGCGCTACGGCGGCTGCCATCCGAAGGGCATAGAGTCCACCCGCCGCAACCGGGAGCTGGTATCCGACCTGCTGCGGTTGTCGCGGCACCAGATGCTGCACGCCGAGACGCTGGGCTTCGAGCATCCGGTCACCGGCGAGGAGATGGAGTTCCAGGCGGCTCCGCCCCTGGAGTTCCGGCTGGTCCAGAAGCGGCTGAGGGCCGACACGGATGAGTGACGGCGCCCTCACCCTGCTGCTGCTGGCGGCCATGGTGGCCGGACCCGTCGGGGCCTTCCTGGTAAGCCCCCCCCTCCTGGCCGCCTACCTTCTGTTTCCGGTGGCCGCATCGGCCTCCATGGGCCGCCGCTGGCTTCTGCGGGCGGCCGCCCTGGAGACCCCGGCGGCGGCCTCCCTGGCCCTGGGGCTCCTCTCGGGAGATTCGGCTCTGGTCCTGCGCTCCCTGCGCTGGGCGGCTGCGGTGCCCTGCGGCCTGGCCATGGCCGGCTGGCTGGGCACCTGCCGGATGGAACGTGTGCTCACCAGCCTCTCCCGGAGGCTGGGCCGGGTCGGAGAGCCCCTGGAGGTGCTGGCCCTGCTGCTGGCCTCCGCGGGTCCCAGCGCCGACTCCGTCCGCAGCGCGTACCGACGGTCGAGGAGGGAGGGCGGTGGAGTGGCCGAGTCCGCAGAGTCCGCCCTGTGCGAGCTGGTGCTGGCCAGGCCCGGCGGGGGGGAGCCATCCAGTCCGGACGGATGGGCCCCGGCGGCGGCAACTGCGGGCTGGGTGCTCTTCCTGTCCGGCCTGGCGGGACTGTGATGCCCAGGCTGAGGCTGACGCTGGAGTACGACGGCACCGACTTCCTGGGCTGGCAGGTTCAGTCAGAGGGGCGCACGGTACAGGGGACTGTGGAGAAGGCCCTGGAGACGCTCACCGGCCGCCCCATCCGGGTAAACGGCTCCGGCCGCACCGACGCCGGGGTCCACGCCCTGGGCCAGGTGGCCCACCTGGACGTGGCGGAGCAAGAGGTGGAGAGGGTGCTGTCATCGCTGGACCGGCTGCTGCCCGGGGACGTTTCGGTGGTCTCCGCCGAGGAGGCGGATCCCGGCTTCGACGCCCGCAGGGACGCGGTGGAGCGGCTCTACCGCTACCGGGTGCTTCGGGAGAGGCATCCGCTTCTGGACAGGTACGCCCACGTGCACCCGGGTCCGCTGAGCACGCGGGCCATGGCCGGGGCCGCCGGCCTGTGCACGGGCCGGCACGGCTGGCGGGGCATGGCCAAGGAGGGCAGCGGCAACAGGGACTGGGAGGCCGTGGTCCGCACCGCTTCCGTGGTGGAGGACGCCCTGGGATGGACCTTTCTGATATCGGCGAACCGGTTTCTCCGGGGCATGGTCCGCCTGTGGGCAGGCACCCTCCTGCGGGTGGGAGGCGGCCGGCTCGACCCCCGGGACGTGGGCCGGATACTGCAGACGGGCGACAGGAGCCTGGCCGGGCCCTCGCTTCCCGCCGGGGGACTGACCCTGGTGGAGGTCAGGTACTATGATGGCCGCAGGGGAGGTGCATCGACTTGAGAAGCAAGAGGGAAGGCCTCAGAATGAAGAGCCTCAGCAACCGCCTCAGCAGGGTGGGACCGGAGAAGCTGGCGGGCCAGTGGAGCGCCTCCGCTCCGGTGCGGGAGTTCGTGGACGGCCTCCCGGACGTGCTGGCGGTGAGGCGCATGCGCCTGCTGGCCCGCAGGCTGCTGCAGGCCCGGGAAGGGGGAGCGGCCAGGCTCCTGATGTACGGTGGGCACGTGATCAAGTGCGGCCTGGGCCCGCTGCTGGTGCGCTGGCTGCGCCGGGGAATCGTAGACTGCCTGGCCACCAACGGCGCCGGGACCATCCACGACCTGGAGCTGGCCCTCTACGGGGCCACGTCCGAGGACGTGCAGGCGGGGATCGCAGACGGCAGCTTCGGCATGTGGTCCGAGACGGGAGAGGCCTACGCCAGGGCCGTGAGCCTGGCCCGGGAGAGGGAGGCCGGCCTGGGCCGCTCCCTGGGCATGCTGGTCCTGGAGGAGGGCGGCAGCCCCGACACCAGCCCCCTGGCAGCCTCCGAGGAGATGGGCTCGCCGGTGACGGTGCACCCGGCTCTGGGGGGCGACATCGTCCACCCCCATCCCCGACTGGACTGGGGCGACCTGGGCAGTGCTGCGGAGAGGGACTTCGACACACTGATCGAGAGGTGCTCGAAGCTCTCCGGCGGGGTGGTGATCAACGCCGGGTCGGCGGTGGTGATGCCGGAGGCGTTCCTCAAGGCCCTGACCTCGGCGCAGAACCTGGGCGCCGGCGTCACCGGTCTGACCGCGGCCAACATGGACATGATACAGCACTACCGCCCCAGCCGGAATGTTATGGAAAGGCCCGTAGCAGCCCTGGGGGGAGAGACTGTCAGTCTTACCGGCCACCACGAGATAATGCTGCCGCTGCTGGACGCCTTCGTAGCGGCGGAGGAGGACAGATGAGACTGCTCTGCGCGATTCTGGTAACGGTCATGCTTACCGCCGGCTGCGGTCCCGGGACCACCAGACCCGAGACCACCGGCGGGGAGACCGGGAGGCCGGAGGCCTACACCGACCTGCCGGGCTACGAGGGAGACCCCTTCGCGGGATTCGCCGGCGTGGTGAGCATCGACCTCCCGGCCCCTTCCGATACCGCCGCTCCACCCCCCGAGGAGGAGGCCCCCGCCGCTTCCGGGCCCTTCTCGATACAGATAATGGCCCTGGATGACGAGGCCACCGCCAGGGGAGTGGCGGAATCGGCGGCGGCGGAGTCCGGCATGCCCTCCTACGTGGACAGGGAGGGTGCGTACTGGAAGGTGCGCCTGGGAAGCTTCCCCGACCGGGCTTCGGCCGCCTCCCGGCTGCCCGAGCTGGTGGACCTGGGTTTCTCCGACGCCTGGGTGGTCAGGCGGGGGGAAGGTTGACGTCCGGGGACGCCGCAGAAGGTTGACAAGTAAGCCGTCCACCCGAATAATACCGGCCGCAAGAGAAGAGGAGCGGGAATAGCTCAGTTGGTAGAGCTCTACCTTGCCAAGGTAGAAGTCGCGGGTTCGAGTCCCGTTTCCCGCTCCATTTCTCTATCCCCCGCCTTGGCAACTGAATAGAGAAATGGAGCGGGGATCCTCCGGTTGCCCGCCTCCCTTCCGGCCATTGCGGGCAATCCTCCGGCTTCCCGCGCAGCCGTCTATATCACCATCCTTGGCAACTGAATAGAGAAATGGAGCGGGGATCCTCCGGTTGCCCGCCTCCCTTCCGGCCATTGCGGGCAATCCTCCGGCTTCCCGCGCAGCCGTCT
>JAWLEP010000015.1:0-38619 GCA_041686025.1 Candidatus Fermentibacteraceae bacterium | reverse complement strand
CCTTGGCAACTGAATAGAGAAATGGAGCGGGGATCCTCCGGTTGCCCGCCTCCCTTCCGGCCATTGCGGGCAATCCTCCGGCTTCCCGCGCAGCCGTCTCTATCCCCCGCCTCTCACCCCTTTCCTTCCTTTCGCTTCGAACCATGGCGCCCGCGGGGGGTATTGCTTATTGAATGAACGGGTCGATGGAAAACTCGGGAAGGGAATGTCCATCGGGAAGGGAATGTCCATCTGGAAGGGAATGCCCATCGGGAAGGGAATGCCCATGAGAACCGTATTCGTCGTCGCAGCGGCACTGGTCCTGGCTCTGGCCTGCTCGTGCGGGCTCTCCGACGCCTACAACCTCCTGCGCTGCCGGTTCAGGACCGAGGGCACCCAGGACTTCGTCATGGCCGGGATACCGCTGGACAGTCTGGACTCGCTGACCCCGCAGCAGCTGGCGGAGGCCCTGGCGGCCTGGGGGTCGGGGAGCTTCCCCATGGACTTCACCCTGAACGTGGGCATCCGGAACCCCAACGAGGGCTCCTCCTCCGGCCCCTCCATTCCCGCCGAGCTCACCAGCTTCGACTTCGACCTCTACCTGGACGGCTCCGAAGGCGGCAGCGGAGACACCAGCTGGGTCTTCTCCGGCGGTCTGGGAGCGCCGCTGGTGGTCCCCGAAGGCGGGGAGACGGAGATCCTCCCGCTGGACATTTCCCTGGACGCGTTCGCCCTTCTGGAGGAGCTGGGTCCGGAGGCGGTGATAGACCTGGCGCTGGCCATAGGCGGCATAGACAGCGGCATACGCGACCCCGAGCACCTGGGCAGGATCTACATCCAGGCCGACCCGGAGTTCGATACGCCCCTGGGGCCCATCACCTATCCCGGCGGCGTTACCATCAACCTCGACTGGACCGACGGCTCGGACTGACTGGAGGACCGGAGGGCGCGGCTTCCGGGCCCTTCGAGGTTGATGATCCTCCGGCTCTGGAGTATTGTTCTGCCTTGCCGAATAGAGGCGGCGTAGCCAAGTGGTAAGGCAACGGATTGCAAATCCGTCATCCATCGGTTCGATTCCGATCGCCGCCTCCACCAAACCCGTCAATCAAGGACTCCAGGATGACCAAGCGAGCCCTCCTGCCCATGGTCCTGATAGCGGCCGCGGCCGCGGCCGCCCTTGCCGGCTACCTTCTGGGAGATCCGTGGGTGATATGGAGAAAGGCCGCCAGCGTCTGCCTGGAGTGCATAGGGGTGGGCTGAGTTGGCCCGTCTGCAGCGCTGGCGCATTGCCCGCAGGATCATCCAGCTGGGCTTCCTGGGCGCCACCAACCTCTACCTGGCCGGATGGGTCCGGGGCGCCATCTACACCGGCTCCTCCAAGATGTTCCCCATACCCGGGCTGCACTGCTACAGCTGTCCCTCCAGCGTGCTGTCCTGCCCGGTGGGGTCGATCCAGAGCATTGTATCCTCCCCCGGCTTCCTGGGGGGGCTGAGCTCGGGAAGGGCCGACGCCCTGGCCCTGATCGGCCTTCTCGGGCTGGTGCTGCTTCCCGCCTTCGTGGCAGGGAGGATCGCCTGCGCCTACGTGTGCCCCTTCGGGCTCATACAGGACCTGATGTACCGCATACCGGCCCCCCGTCTGCGGGTGCCGGCGTCCTGGAGGGCGGGCAAGTACGTGATGCTGGTTCTGTTCGTCCTGCTCCTTCCCATGGTGCTGCGGCCGGTGCCCCTGGCCGGAGGGGATCCCTGGTTCTGCAAGGTGGTCTGCCCGGCGGGGACCTCCCTGGCGGGCTGGCCCCTGGCCCTGCACGACGGAGGGGAGACGCTGCAGCTGGGCTGGCTGTTCGGCTGGAAGTCGGCGGTGGCGGCCCTGGTCCTGGCCTGGTTCGTCTTCTCCAAGCGCCCCTTCTGCCGGGTGCTCTGCCCCCTGGGCGCTCTCTGGGGGGCGGCGGGAAAGGCCTCCCTGGTCCGGATGAGGGTCAGCGAGGACTGCATCGACTGCGGCCTCTGCCGGGACGTCTGCCCGGTGGACATACAGATCAACCTGGAGCCCGCCAGCGCCGAGTGCATCCGCTGCGGGGAGTGCATCAGGGCCTGTCCCGTGGACGCCATCTCGCACCGGCCTGCCTGGAGGAAAGACCATGAAGAAGGGTAGCGGGCGGAGGTTGCGGGACTGGTTCTGGATCCCCATCGTGCTGGCATTCCTGGTGCCGGTGGTCCTGGTGGTGGCCCCCGGACATCGGGAGACGGCCTCCTCCTCCGGCGAGGCCGGCCCACTTCTGGAGGGAAGGGGGGCGCTGGACAGCCTGCTGCAGGCTTCCTCCGGGCGGAGGTTGCTGGTGAACCTCTGGGCCACATGGTGCACGCCCTGCATAGGCGAGCTGCCGCATCTCTCTCAGGTGAGAGACAGCCTCTACCCCTCCGTGGAGGTGGTGGCGGTGAGCGTGGGGGACCCGGACGTGGAGGCCGTACGGCGCTTTCACGATGAGGCCGGGCTGTCGCTCCCCATGGTCTGGCTGGACGCGGCGGCCGCCCGCCGGCTCACCGACGAGTGGGAGGTTGCCGACGTTCTCCCCGTGACCATAGCCTTCGGCCCCGGCGGGCGGGAGGAGTCCCGGGTGGCCGGCGCCCGGAGCCTCGAGTTCTTCATGGCCATGGCCGCAGGCGGCGACGCGGACTCCCTTCCCGCCGGTGAGGACGGAGACGGTGGGGACCACGGCGTCCTCCACGTCAACGTGGTGGGCCCCCCCGACTCCCCGGAGACGACCGCGCTGCTGGAGGAGGCGATGAGGCTGGCGGGGGATGAGGGAGTGGACCTCTACGACCCCCGCGACCCCGCCGACAGCGCCGCCATGGACTCCCTGATGCTTCCCCGGATGGATGTTCCCTACGCGCAGCCCTGCGTGGGGGCCGCCTGCGGGCGCCCCTCCACCACCCCCTCGATGCTGGCGGAGACCGCCGCCGGCCTCCTGGCGGGCAGTTGAGCCCTCCCCGGGTCTCGGTGCTGCTGCCCTTCCGGGACGAGGAGGCTTACCTGGAGGGCGCCCTGGCCTCCCTGGCGGGGCAGGATATGCCCGATTTCGAGGCGGTGATGGTGGACGACGGATCAACCGACGGTTCCTCCGAGATAGCTCGAAGGTGGGCGGAAAGGGACCTGCGCTTCCGCCTGGTGCAGTCCGGCGGAACCGGCCTGGTGGAGGCTCTGAATGCCGGCCTCGGCGAGTGCCGCGGGGAGTGGGTGGCCAGGATGGACGCCGACGACGAGAGCCTTCCTCAGAGGCTGGGCCTTCAGCTGCGGGCGGCGGAGGAGTGTGGCCCCGGGACGGTGGTCTCCTGCCTGGTGGAGCTGTTTCCGCAGGAGCTGGTCTCGAAGGGCATGGGCCTGTACATGCAGTGGCTCAACGGCCTCACCGGCCCCGGCGAGATAGAGCGGTCTCTGTTCGTGGAGAGCCCCCTGGCCCATCCCTCGGCCTTCTACCACCGCGCTACCGTGCTGGCCGCCGGCGGGTACCGCGACCTGGGAGTGCCCGAGGACTACGAGCTGTGGCTGCGGCTGTGGAAGCTCGGCCTGAGCTTCCGGAAGGTGGAGCGGGTCCTCCTCCGCTGGCGGGAGAGGCCCGACAGGCTGTCCCGATCCAGTCCCACCTACGCCCGGCAGCGTTTCTACCGTCTGAAGGCCATGTACCTGGGCCTGGCGCCGGCCCTGGCCTGCGGCAGGGCCGTCCTCTGGGGCAGCGGCCAGTCGGGAAGGAGGCTGTCGCGGTGGCTGCTGCGGGAGGGCCTGGACATCGAGGCCTTCGTGGACGTTGCGCCCTCCCGGATAGGTCACCGGATGCGGGGAAGGCCCATAGTGCCTCCCGAGCGGCTGGAGTCCATGGAGGGCCTGCCCGTGCTGGTGTGCACCCGCAGCCCGCAGGCGATGAAGGAGATAGAGAGCTGGCTGCGAGCCAGCGGAAGAAGGGGGTGGGAGGACTTCCTGCTCTGCGGATGACGGCCCCGGCGGCGCGTCTTTACAGATGTGCCGGGTGTGAGGTATCCTTGCTCTGTACTCGAAGAAAGGGAGGATAGACTTGAAGATCCATGAGGAGAAGAAGGGCGACGTCCTGGTCATCAAGCTCTCGGGCAAGGTAATAGGCGGACCCGATCTGGTGGAGCTGAAGACCGCGTTTCAGAACGCCGTGAACCACGACAGGCTGAAGATCCTGCTGGACCTGGGGCACGTCTCCTGGATGGACAGCTCCGGGCTGGGCGTTATCGTATCCGGCCACACCACGGTGAAGAAGGCCGGCGGGGAGATGAAGATCCTCAACGCCACCAAGAAGATCCACGAGCTGTTCATCATCACGAAGCTCATCACGGTTTTCGAGACGTTCCGAGACGAGGAAGAAGCCCTGCAGAGCTTCGAGGATTAGGCAGCTGCGATGGCATTCTCAGAGCTGAAGGTCCCCAGCTCGGAGACCTTCCTGGAGCCGGTGCAGGTCTACCTGGAGAAGCTGGGGGAGATCTTCGGCGTGGGCGAGGGGGAGCAGACCTCGCTGTCCATCGCGGTCATGGAGCTGGTGAAGAACGGCATGGAGCACGGAAACTCCATGGACCCCGAGAAGCACGTGCTCATCAGGACCGAACGCGTGCCGGGGAGACTGAAGTTCGAGATAGAGGACACGGGCACCTGGAAGCCCGAGGACGAGCCGGGCTACGAACCCGGGGAGGGCGAGGAGCTCTTCTCCAGCCGGGGACGCGGCGTGCTCATCGCCCGGAACCTGGCCCGGTGGGTGCAGTACGACCTCACCGAGGAGGGCAGAACCAGGGCCACCCTGATCTGGCCCCTGGTCTGACCCCGGCCGCACCTTGATACACTTCAGGCTGCTGGCGGACTTCGAGCCTCAGAGTCTCATAGAGGGTTCCGAGTCTGTTCTGACCGCCGACCTGGCCGAGCTCCGTCCCCCCGAGCTCTGGGCCGAGAGCCTGGAGCTGGTGGGGGGGATGGAGGAGGCTCCGGACGCCCTGCTGCTGTTCCTGCGGGGGGAGCCCTCCGCAGGACTTCGAAGCAGCTTTTTCGAGGCCTTCCGCAGAGACATCCCCATAGCCGCGCTCAGCCTGGGTCCCTGCGGGGACGGCGATCCGGTGCAGTCCAAGCTGAGGTCCTGGGGCAGGTGCTGGTCGTACGATACCCTGGCGGAGGCCAGCAGGCTGATACACTCCCGGGTGCAGGAGTGGATCTCGGGGATACGCAGGGAGAGCTTCCCCTTCCCCTCCGGCGGGGAGCTTCTGGCCAGCTACGGAAGCGTCCAGCCGGACAGGCTCACCGAGGAGTCGCTGCAGCGGGCCCGGGCGGTGCTGGCCAGACGGGGATTCACCTGCCTCAGCGGCCAGCTGGGAGCGGGAAAGACCACGCTGGCGCGGCAGCTGCTGCAGGAGGCTGCAGCCGAGGGCCTCGAGCCGGTGGAGATCATCTCCGCCGACGTCAGCATGGACGACGTGGAGGGGATCCTCACCGGGCCGGCGGACTGCGCGGTCCTGTTCGACCTGGACATCTTCAGACGCGAGATCGACCTGCACTCGTCGCACTTCTGGGAGCTCTTCGTCTCCCGGGTGGTAAGGACCACCGAGGTGCGGAGGCGCTGCATACTGGCATCCTCATCACCCCGACTGGAGGAGATCTTCGCCGACTACGGCGATGCCCACGTCCACCTTCCCGAGCCCACGGAGAACAGGATGTGGAGGCTGGAGGAGGGGCGTCAGGCGCTGTCGCGCTTCCTGGCCCTGGACAACATGCGCCGGGCCGAGCTGATGCTGATCTGGGTGTTCCAGCCCGTGGTGCCGGAGGCGCTCTTCCGCTCGGTGCTCTTCGACTACTGGGACCGGCTGCAGCTGCTGCAGGAGAACCGCTTCCTGGCCGCCGAGGAGAAGGAGCGGCTCTACAGGGCGGGCAGGGCGAGCAAGGGCCACCGGCCCTTCCGCAGGTTCACCCTTCGCGACGAGAGCCACCTGGCCGCAGGCGACACCATGACCCTGCAGGCGGTGGAGAGGGGCATCAGGCGGCTGCTGGAGGAGAGGAGCCCGGCGGTGCACGCCCTGGCCGACATCCTTCTCACCAGCTCCCGGCCCCGGGTCCGCAGGGCGGGCTTCTCCCTGTCCCACTTCTTCGACGACCTCTCCGAGGAGAACAGGGCCAACCTCATATACCTGGCGGCCCGGGAGCCGAGCTGGCCCAACGTGATGGAGCTGATGCCCATGCTCCTCCGCCGGGAGACCGCATTCGACCCGGCGGTGATAGGGCTCTGCCGAAGGCTCAGCGCTTCCGACAGGCCGGAGGTCAGGCGGGCCCTGGCCTCCGGCATGGGCAGCCCCTGGGTGGTGGGCAGCCCCGAGTACGCCGACGTGGTCAACGGGCTCATGGCCTCCCGGCCGGAGGTGCGGGCGGCGCTGATGTCGGGAATCGGCCACTGGGGCGACGACGGCATTCAGGTCGGCGTCTACCGGCGGCTCATGGAGGATTCGGACCGGCAGGTCAGGGCCCGGGTGCTCCAGTTCATCGGCAGCAGGTTCCCCGACGTCACCTCCGACGAGACCCAGCTGGTGAACTCCACCCTGATGGAGGGGGACAGCTACCTGCTCATGGCTCTGGCCTCGGGGCTGCTGGTCCGGGTGCCGGAGCGGTTCAGCGAGGAGTTCACCGATCTTCTGTGGGTGATCCTGGAGAGGCTGGAGCCGGGCTGGAAGAGCCGATTCACCAAGAACATCGGAGGCAGGCTCAGGTACTTCGACTCCCACCTCAGGGAGGCGCTGCTGGAGAACCTGGAGTCCGAGGACAGCACCGCAGTGACCATGTGCCTGCTGATGAACTACAGCTGGCTTACGGACGGGGAGAGGGAGAAGCTCTGGGAGCTCACCCGGCAGCGCATCTCCCTGAGCGTCGAGTACGCCAGCCTCGTCCTCCGCTACTTCAGCGCCTTCGAGAGGGACAGGGCCCGGGAGCTTCTCCGCAACGTCCTCACCGCCGAGTCCTACGGCGGCAGGGAGGCCCTGAGCCAGATACTGGCCAGGGGCAACCGGGAGCTGGCCGGGGAGACCCTGCGGGTCTGCAGGGAGACCGCCGGGTCGGGCACGGAGGAGGAGAGGGCGAAGCTGCCCTGGTTCCTCCTGTGGAACAGGACCGACCTGGGCGAGAACGCCGACGGGCTCCTGAGAAACCTCTGCGGAGACGGCTCCGCCATGGTGAGAAAGTCCATCCCCAGGGCCGTCCGAAGGCTGGGATGCTCCCACGAGCTGGCCCTGGAGCTGCTGGACGTGCTGCACGGCGACCCCGAGAGGTCCACCAGGGCCGCGGTGGGGGAGGCCGTTTCGGAGAACTTCGGGCCGGGACGGGAGAGGGCCGCGGCCATACGCAGCGGCCTGCTTGGCGATCCCGCTCCCTTCGTCCGGGCCAGGACGGTGAGGGGAGTGGCCCGGTCGGCGCTGATACCGCCTTCGGTCCGGGCGGGCATGATCTCCTCGGCCATCTCCGACCCCGACCCCTCGGTCCGCCTGGAGGTGGTGGAGGCCCTGGACGACCACCCGGGCCTGTGCACCGGGGGGGAGACGGCGGAGAGGCTGGCCGACCTGCTGGGAGACCCCGACGAGAAGGTCCGTCTGGCGGCGGTTAAGATGGTCACCGACAGGCCGGACCTGCTGGCCAGCGAGTCCATAAGGCGCAGGCTGCCCGACCTCTTTCTGGACCGCCTGGTCACCGGGGAGACCCTGGCCGATGAGCTGAGCACGGCCCGGGACATCCAGATGGAGCTGCTTCCGGAGAGGCCGCCCTCCCCCGAGCCCTACCAGCTGGAGGTCTTCTACCGGCCCGCAAAGGAGGTGGGGGGCGATTACTACGACTTCTTCGACCTCCCCGCCGGCAACCTGGGGCTGGCCATCGGCGACGTCACCGGCAAGGGCATACCGGCGGCCCTCACCATGGCCTCGCTGAAGGGCAACCTGGGGGCATACGTAACCCAGGTGTACTCCATAAGCGACATAATGCGCCTGGTGAACCAGCGGATCTGCGCCGGCACCGAGGGGGCGAGCCTCATGGGGCTGTTCTACAGCGTCCTCGACCTGGAGACCGGAAGGCTGTCCTACGTGAACGCCGGGCACAATCCCCCCCTGCTGGTCAGGCACGACGACTCGGTGTCCGAGCTGTCCACCGGCGGCCTGCTTCTGGGCTTCGACCCGGAGGCGGAGTACGAGCACGGGGTGGAGACCATGACCTCCGGCGACGTCCTGGTGCTTTACACAGACGGGATTACCGAGACCATGGACCCCCGGGACCGGGAGTTCTCCCTCGACGGGCTCAGCCGGACGGTGCGGGAGAGCCGCGACCTGTCCGCGGCCCAGATCGTGTCGGCGGTGATGAAGGCCGTGGGAAAGCACGCAGAAGGGGCGGCCAGGCGCGACGACCAGACACTGGTGGTGGTGAGGCACCGATGAGACGGAACCTCCCGCTGCCGGTCTTCCTGATAACCGACTTCGGAGAGTCCGACACCTACGTGGGCCAGATGAGGGCGGCCATGATGAGGGTGGCCGGCCCCGGCATCCCCATGGCGGACCTGACCCATGCGGTGCCCAGGGGGGACATCGAACAGGGGCTCTTTCACATCGGCAGCGCGCTTCCCTGGCTTCCCCGGCCCTCGGTTGTGCTGGCAGTGGTGGATCCGGGTGTGGGCGGACCCCGCCGGCCGGTGGCCGTCCGCGCAGGACGGGTATGGCTGGTGGGGCCCGACAACGGCCTGCTGGTGCCGGAGAGGGCAGAGGAGGCACGGCTGCTTCCGGTGCCCGATGGCTCCTCGGCCACCTTCCACGGCCGGGACGTGTTCGCGCCGGCGGCGGCCTCCATAGCCGTCGACCCCTCCTGGGCCGGCGGTCTTCCCGAGCTGGGCACGGCAAGCCTGGTCCGCACCGCGCCCTGCGGGTCCCGGAAGACCGGGCGGGGCGTCAGCGCGGCGGTGGCCCACGTGGACCGCTTCGGAAACGTGCTGCTGTGGCTGGGCAGAGAAGACGTGCCTGCGGGGGAGCGCCTGCTTGCCTGCCTCCCCGACGGGTCGAAGAGGGAGCTGGTCCGAACCGACCACTACAGCGGCGGCCGGGGCCTTCTGATCCTGGAGGGGAGCCAGGGCCTGATGGAGCTGGCTCTGGACGGGGGCAGCGCCGCAGGGGAGACGGGCCTGGCCCCCGGGGACCGGGTGGAGATCCGAAGGGAGCCGGAGTGAAGCACGTGGCGCTGCTTCTGCACTACTACCAGCCCCCCACCCAGGACCCGGACATGGTCCGCAGGATCGACGGCGAGTGCTACGCACCCTCCTTCGAGCTGCTGGCCCGGACCGGCGCGCGGGTGACGGTTAACATCAACTGGTCGCTCACCGAGCAGCTGCAGGGGCTGGACAGCCCCTCGCTGGACAGCCTGCGGCGGGCCGGGGGTATCGAGCCCACGGGCTCCGGCGCCTACCACCCCATACTGCCGCTGATCCCCCCCGGCGAGGTGCAGCGGCAGCTGGAGCTGAACGCCAGCGGCAACGGAAGCGTACTTGGCGAGGCCTTCGCCCGCCCCCGGGGGGTATTCCCGCCGGAGATGGCCCTGGACGACCCCACCGCCAGGCTCCTGGCCGGCCTGGGCTGCGCCTGGGCAGTCACCGACGACCTGCCCTGGCACGCCTCCGGCAGGGACGTTCCCGGAAGGTGGATCCCCTCGGCCCACGGAATGGCCGTGATCATGCGCAGCAACCTCTGGAGCAACAGGGTGTCGTTCCATCCCGACGACGGGGCTGCCACCGCCCGGGACGTACTGGCCGGCATGGACCGCTGGAACGGCGGGTCGGACTCCTACCTGCTGCTGGCCATGGACGGCGAGACCTTCGGCCACCACCATCCCAGGGCGCTGCAGACCTTCCTGGAGCCCTTTGTGGAGGCCATGGACGCGGCGGAGGACGGGCGCCTCTCCACGGTATCGGAGATCGTGGACCGTTTCCCCTTCCGGCGGGGCCACGCTGTCGCCGGAAGCTGGTCCACCACCGCAGGCGACGTGACCAGAGGCGTGCCCTTTCCCCTGTGGAAGGATCCCGCCAACCCCGACCACGTGGCCCTGTGGAAGCTTCTGGAGGAGGTGCTGCAGTGGGCGCGGGCTTGTGGCGGCCAGAGGGTTGCGAGCCTCGCCGACCGGATGTTATACTCATGCCCGTTCTGGTGGGCCAGCACGGGACGCAGGAGCCCGACCCAGGTGCGCCGGGGGGTGCTGGCCATCCTTCGGACAGCCCTGGCGGCCCTCGATGAGACACAGGATGTGCAGCGCATGGATCGCGTCATGGCGATGGCCTGCGCAGTACCCGCCATGACGGGAGAGGAATAGAGATGCCCAAGAAGAAGGCGAAGACATTCGCGGCCAAGCTCGCCCACGAGGCGAGGACGGTCCACAAGGAGGAGTGCCCGGTCTGCGGCAGGGAGCGCGACTCAGTCATCCACATCGCCTCCGTCTACAACGACAGCGGCGACTGGCGCCCGCAGCGCCGCCGGGTGAAGATCTGCGACTGCAACCGAAAAGAGATCTACGGCTGACACTGCCGGCCTAGGAGTTCGGGGGGCTCTGCTCCTGACTGCCGGATACGGCACCAGGGCGGAGCCCCTTTCGCTTGTCAGACCCAAGTGCCTGCTCCCCTTCGGGCCGGACACGGTCCTCTCCCTGGCGGCCCGCAGGGCCCTGGAGCTGGGGCCGGCCGTCCGCCTGGCCAACGCCACCCGGCGGCCGGACCTGGTGGCCGCCGAGCTCGACCCGCTGGGGGAGTGGACGGTGCTGGAGGAGCCGGAGCCCCTGGGGGCGGTGGGGACGCTGGCCGGTGTGCGGGAAAGGCTTTCCGGGGGGACGCTGCTGCTGAGCAACACCGACATGGTCACCCGGCCGGACATGGCCGCCATGCTGCGGAGTCATCGGAAGAGGGATGCTGACTGGACCGTGCTGTGCGGGCGGTTTCCGGACCGGGGGAGCTACGGAGGCCTGCCGGTGCGCGGCGATGGCGGGATCGGCTCTCCAGCCGCCTCGGAGGCGCACTACTACGGGATCTCGCTGCTGGAGCCCCCGGTGCTGGAGGTGGCGGCCGGTGTGGGAGGAGGAGGGATGTTCGGCCCCCTGCTGGCGGCCTGCCTGGAGGCGGGTCTGACGGTGTGCGCGCACTTGACTCCGGCGGTCTGGATGGACATGGGCTCCCTGAAGCTGCTCCGGAAGAACATACTTGCCGGTGGGACCTGGGTGTCGCCGGGGGCGGACGTGGCCTCCGACGCCCGGATCACGGGCACGGTGAGCATCGGTGACGGCTGCCGGGTGGGGGCCGGTGCCGCGGTCCGGGACTCGGTGATGCTGGCGGGTTCCTCCATACGGAGCGGCGGGCTGGCGGAGGGCATGCTGCCCTGGAACACCACTTTTGAATCCGGAGGAGCCATCCATGAGGCCTGAGATGCAGCGCTGGGTCGAGGATACGGTGGGAGCGGCGGACCCCGAGCAGCTCTTCGGCGACGCCTCCGGGCGGCGCTTCTATCGCGTGCGCGCGGGCGCGCGGAGCTACGTGGCCATGGACAGCGGCAAGGAGCCCCTGTGGCCGTGGCTGGACATACACTCCCTGCTGAAACGGGCCGGCCTTCCGGTCCCCGAGGTGGTGGAGAGCCTTCCCCAGCGGGGCTGGGTCATCCAGGAGGACCTGGGAGACACCAGGATGCTGGACCTGGACCCCGACGCGCTGAACAGGCACATGGACATGGCCATGGAGCTGCTGGAGCGCATGCAGGCGGCCCTTCCCCACGGTGACTGCTCGGCCTCGGTGGCGGGCAGACGCTACTTCACGCCCACCTTCTTCATGGCGGAGCTGGAGCACACCCTCGAGCACCTCTTCTTCAGGCTCCTGCGGGTGCCCATGGAGGAGCTGGAGACCCTGCAGCTGCAGATGAGGGGACTGTGCGGAATGCTGGAGGGCGGCCCCCGGGCCTTCAGCCACCGCGACTACCACAGCGCCAACCTGATGGTGACGCTGGAGGGGCTGGTGATGGTGGACTGGCAGGACGCCAGGTTCGGGCCTCCGGAGTACGACCTGGTGAGCCTCCTCCGCGACAGCTACGTGGATATAGGTCCCTCCTGGCGGGACCGGGCCGTCCGCTTCGTACAGGCCCGGGGGGACTCCAACATGTTCCGGGTGGCTGCGGCGGCCTGCCAGCGCAGCCTGAAGGCCGCCGGGACCTTCGCCTACCAGTACAGGGCCCGGGGGAGGAAGAAGTACCTGGAGAACCTGCCCAGGACGCTGCGCTACCTGGAGGAGTACGCGGAGATCTGCCCCCGGCTGGCGAAGCTGGTGGATAACGTATACCGGATTGCGGACAACTGCACCGGCGAGATCGACCTCCGGAGCTTCCGGGACAGCGACGAGCCGGTGCTGAGCGAATGACCGACGGCGAACCCATAAATTGAGCAGGGAGCGGCGAATGGACGCCACCAGGAAGAGGATACTCACCGGAGACAGACCCACGGGACCGCTTCATCTTGGCCACTTCGTGGGCTCGCTGCAGAACCGGGTCAGGCTGCAGGACCGGTACGACACATTCATCATCATAGCCGACATCCAGGCCCTCAGCACGCACTTCGAGAGCCCCCAGGAGCTGGCGGAGAACGTCCGCCACGTGGCGCTGGACAACCTGGCCGCCGGCCTCGACCCCTCGAAGGCGAAGCTGTTCGTCCAGAGCATGGTCCCCCAGATCGCCGAGCTCACGGTGCTGTTCTCCATGTTCACCACGGTAAGCCGCCTGCGGCACAATCCCACCATCAAGACCGAGGCCCGCCAGTACGGCTTCGGCGAGAACATGACCTACGGTTTCCTGGGGTATCCGGTGAGCCAGGCGGCGGACATCCTCTTCTGCCGCGCCGACCTGGTGCCGGTGGGGGAGGACCAGCTTCCCCACGTGGAGATGACGCGCTTCGTGGCCAGGCGCTTCACCGAGCTGTACGGCCCGGTCTTCTGCGAGCCCGACCCCATGGTGAGCCGGGTGTCCCGCCTGGTGGGCCTGGACGGCAACGCCAAGATGTCCAAGTCCCTGAACAACTGCATCTACCTCCGCGATGACGCCGAGACGGTTCGCAGGAAGGTAAACACGGCGGTGACGGACACCGCCCGGATACACCGCGACGACCCCGGCCATCCCGAGGTCTGCACCGTCTTCTCCTACCACCGGGCCTTCAACGAGGACGAGGTGGAGGACATAGCCGAGCGCTGCCGCGCCGGGACCATCGGCTGCGTGGCGTGCAAGAAGCGCCTGGCGGCGGTCCTCAACGGCATACTGGAGCCCATCCGCCAGCGCCGCGCCGAGCTGGAGGCCTCCGGCGAGGTGGACGACGTGCTGGCCGACGGCACCCGCCAGGCCCGGGAGGCGGGGGCGGAGACCATGGACATGGTTCGGGAGGCCATGGGCATCGACTACTTCGGGGGAGGCGGCTGACATGCTGAAGCTCTACAACACCCTGGGCCGGGAGAAGCAGGAGTTCGAGCCGCTGTCGCCGCCTTCGGTGGGCCTCTACGTCTGCGGACCCACCGTGTACGGCGACAGCCACCTGGGGCACGCCAAGAGCTACGTCAGCTTCGACGTGCTGCTGCGGTGGCTCCGCCACCGGGGCTACCGGGTCCGCTACGTGCAGAACATCACAGACGTGGGCCACCTCACCGACAACGCCGACTCCGGAGAGGACAAGATCGAGCGCCAGGCCCGGCTGGAGAAGGTCGAGCCCATGGAGCTGGCCGAGCGCTACACCCGGTCCTACTTCCAGGACATGGACGCCCTGAACGTGTTGCGACCCGACATCTCGCCCCGGGCCTCGGGCCACATCCCCGAGCAGATAATGCTGGTGGAGAAGCTGCTGGAGAAGGGACACGCCTACGCCGCCGACGGCAACGTCTACTTCTCGGTGGAGAGCTTCCCCGAGTACGGCAGGCTGTCGGGCCGCGACCCCGACCAGATGCAGGCGGGCACCAGGATAAGCTGCGCGGCCGACAAGCGAGACCCCCGGGACTTCGCCCTCTGGAAGCGTGCCGAGGAGGGCCACATACTCCGCTGGAAGTCGCCCTGGGGATGGGGCTACCCCGGCTGGCACCTGGAGTGCTCGGCCATGTCCATGCGCTACCTGGGAAACACGGTGGACATCCACGGCGGCGGACTGGAGAACGTCTTCCCCCACCACGAGTCCGAGATAGCCCAGAGCGAGGGGGCCAACGGTGAGACCTTCGTCCGCTACTGGCTTCACAACAACATGGTCACGGTGGACGGCCGCAAGATGGGCAAGAGCCTGGGCAACTTCGTAACCCTCAAGGAGCTGTTCGAGAGGTTTCCGCCGGCCGTGGTCCGGCTCTACATACTGCGCAGCCACTACCGCAGCCCCCTGGACTTCTCCGACCAGGCCCTGGAGTCTGCCCGCAGCGCCCACGAGCGGCTGGTGTCGCTGCGGCGGCGGCTGGGGTCGGCCGGGGAAGAAGCCGGGCCTGCCTCGGACAACCTCCGTCAGCGGGTGGAGGAGTTCGAGAGGGACTTCGCGGAGTCCATGGACGACGATCTGAACACCGCCGGGGCGCTGGCGGCCCTCTTCGACCTGGTGCGCGACGCCAACACCGCCCTGGACCAGGGCGCCTCCCAGGGCGACAGGGCGCTTCTGGCCCGGACGCTGGACGGGATGGGCGGAGGCGTCCTGGGCCTGCGGATGGAGGGCGCGGACGCCGGCGGCGAGGGAATGGAGCTGCTTCTGGAAGTGCTGGGTGAGGCCCGCGCAGAGCTCCGGAAGAACCGGATGTTCGGGGCCGCCGACAGCATGAGACAGCGTCTGGAGGGGGGCGGATTCAGCGTCCGCGACCTTCCGGGGGGCGAAAGCCGGGTGGACCCGGCGGAGTAGAGGCCGTGACCCGGCCCCGGGGGAATCCGGGGCCCGGGTCTACAGCGACCGGCTGAGCCTGCTCTTGAGCCTGCGGGCCTTGTTGGGATGGATCAGGTGATCCCTGCCGGCACTGTCGATGAGGGCCTGGGCGGTGCGGAAGGCCTCCTGCCTCTCCTCCTCGCCCTCGGCCTCCTTGACCTTTCTGATGGCGCTGCGCATGCGGCTGAGCCTGCTCTTGTTGCGCAGGTGCCTCTCGCGGTCGGTCCTCAGCCTCTTGCGCGACTGTCTGCTCCTTGCCAAGCAACCGCTCCCTTCACAGTATAGATTCACACGTTAGTGGTGGGGAACTATTGCGCCCCCGCCGTGCTTCACGAATTGAGAGGCAATACTATACCCAAAGGACCCGCAAGTCAATCTTGCAGCAAGGGGAGGACCCGATGACGAAGTACCTCTGTATCGCACTTCTTCTGATCATGGCAGTCTCCGCATCCGCCGACAGGCTGGTACGGATCGCGGGCATAGACTCCGAGACTCCGCTGCGGCTGCTTGCCGACGGATACGACGTCACCGCCGGCAACATCCGCCAGGGCTGGGTAGACGTCTATGTGGAAGACGAGAGCGCCGCCAGCATCCTCACCCGCTACGGCTCCGACGTCCGCGTGCTTCCCCGGGAGTGGGGCGAGCTGCTTCCGGAGAACAGCCGCGACGCCGGCTACTTCTACGACCTGGAGGAGAACTGGAGCTTCTGGTGCGACCTGGCCGTCAGCCATCCCGACCTGGCCGACACTCCGGTGGTTATCGGTCAGTCCTACGAGAACCGCGACATCTACACCATAACCATGACCAGCTCCTCGGGGCCCGCCGACAAGCCCACCCTCTACTTCAGCGCCCTGATACACGCCCGGGAGCCCAGCGGCAACTCGGTTCTGATCGACTACGCCCAGTGGCTGGCCGACGAGTACGGAAGCGACACCATGGCCACCTTCATACTGGACAACGCCGAGGTGCACTTCCTGCCCATCTCCAACCCCGACGGCTACCAGGAGAACATGCCCGGCGGCGGAATGCACCGGAAGAACATGAACTTCTCCGATCCGGTGCCGTCCAGCGGCATCGACCTCAACCGCAACTGGCCCTACAAGTGGGCCTACGACGACGTGGGCTCCAGCGGAGACCCCTACGACGAGACCTACCGGGGCGAGTCACCCGCATCCGAGCCGGAGACCCAGGTCCAGATGGACTACATCGACGACATCGCCCCCCTGGCGGCCATGAACTACCACTCCTACGGCGGGTATCTTCTTTACCCCTGGGGCTACAACAACACACCCACCCCCGACCAGACCACCTTCGAGGGCTGGGCGGCCCAGATGACCCAGTACAACGAATACGACTACGGCCGCGCCGGCCAGATCCTCTACGTGGTCAACGGCGAGCAGAACGACTACTGCTACTCCGACTCCGCCGGCAGCCCCAGCGTGATAGCCATGACCCCCGAGATCAACAACGGCGGCTTCTGGGGAGGCCAGAGCGACACCACGGCCATCGAGGAGTTCTGCGAGGAGTGCCGCTACATGAACATCATGATCTGCATGAACGCCCTGGACATGGTGGGCATCGAGGGCGCCGAGAGCTACACCATAGAGCCCTCGCTCTTCCTGGGCAGCGTTCATCCCAATCCCGTTCCCGCGGGCGCGCTGCAGTTCGGCGTCACCGCACCTGCGGGCCAGCCGGTGAGCCTGGAGCTTTATGACATGGCCGGCCGCAGGGCGGCCGACCTGGGCTCTGTGGAGGGCAGCGGAAACCCGACTAGCGTATACCGGGCCGTACCCGACGGCCTGCCCAGCGGCGTGTACATGCTGGTTGCCGAAGGTGACGGACAGGTACGGCAGCAGAGGGTCACCCTGCTGCGGTAGGTGAAGCGGTGGCCAAGCACGCCGAGCTGAGCGAAGAGAGGGTCGAAAGGGAGCAGAGCTACTACAAGGTGCTGGGGGTGAGCACCGGCGCCTCCTCCGAGGAGATCGAGCGGGCCTACTTCGACCTGGCCCGGAAGCTGCACCCGGACGTGGCCGGCGGGGGCCACGAGGCCCAGACCCGCTTCATGCTCATCAACGAGGCCTACCAGACCCTCATCTCTCCCCCGGACAGGGCGGAGTACGACAGGTCCATAGGCGTTTCCCGCACCGACGACGGCGGCGGCGGTGCCGCCGCCGCATCCTCGGCCGCTGCCACCACTGCGAAGGCCGAGCCCAAGGCGGGGATGGCCCAGAGGATGGACACCACCCTCAAGCGGGCCATAAGGAAGTCCCGCAGGCTCTGCGAGGAGGGCGACTTCTGGCAGGCCTCGGACATACTGCAGAGGCTCCTGGCCGACTACCCGCGGCAGCCCGCCCTGCGGCGGGCGCTGGCCGAGGCGGCGGCCGGCAAGCGGCGATACCACGAGGCGGCCAACCACCTGAAGGTGGCATGCGAGGTGGAGTACTTCAACAGCGAGAACCACATGCTCCTGGGCAGGATGTACATGCAGGGCAACCAGTACACCAGGGCCAAGCAGGCCTTCATAGACGCCCTGTCCTGGGACGATGAGAGCGCCGAGGCCCGGGAGGGCCTGGAAGAGGCCAAGCGGGCCCTGGGCGAGACCGGCGGCTTCATGCTGAAGCTGAAGAAGATGCTGGGCATGGAGTAGAAGGGAGGCCGATGGGGTCCTCCGAGAAGCTCTATTACTCGATAAGCGAGGTTTGCGACCTGACGGGGCTGAAGCCCCACGTCCTCCGCTACTGGGAGACGGCCTTCCCCATGCTGACCCCCTCCAAGAACAAGGCCGGCAACCGGGTCTACGACGCCGACGACCTGGAGGTGGTGCGGGCCATCAAGAGGCTCCTGTACGAGGAGCGCTTCACCGTGGAGGGGGCCAGGGCCAAGCTGCGGGACATGCTGGAGGGGGAGGGCCAGATGGACCTGGACCTCGACGGCGGGGCCTCGGTGGCCCCCGGCGAGCTGGACGGGATCGTGGAGGAGCTCAGGGAGCTGATATCCATGCTGGAGCGGGACCCCATGGACGGCCGCTCCGACTCATCGGGCAGGGGCGGCGAGGGCTGAGGCCCTTCCGGCAGCGGCCCCTCCGGGAGCTTGACGAAGACGGGCAGAGGGCATAGTTATACGGCTCTGGTCGGGGCGTGGCGCAGTCCGGTAGCGCACTTGAATGGGGTTCAAGTGGTCGCTGGTTCGAATCCAGTCGCCCCGACCATCTCCATATCGCGAAGGGGCATCGGCAGGCCTTTTCCCCGCCTCGGCGCCCCATTGACCGACGGAGTCTGATGCCGGGTTTCGAAAGATCCAGAGCCAGCATGGTGCGCGGGCTGCGGGAGTCCTTTCCCGGGGCGGGACCTTCCGTCCTGGCCGCCATGGAGGAGGTGCCCAGGCACCTTTTCGTGGAGCGGGGCCTGTGGCACAGGGCCTACACAGCCCACAGCCTCCCCATCGGCTGCGGCCAGACCCTGAGCCAGCCCATGACCGTGCTGCGGTGCCTGTCGGCACTGGAGCTGCGGCCGGGCTTCTCGTTTCTGGAGATCGGCTCCGGCAGCGGATACCTGGCGGCGGTGGCCTCCAGGGTCTGCTCACGGGTCACCGGAATCGAGCGACAGCTCTCCCTGGTGGCCGCCTCCCGCCGGGTGCTGGACGGCCTGGGCTACCACAACGTCACCATACTCTACGGCGACGGCACGGATTCCAGCCCCCGGGGAGCCCCCTTCGACGCGGTCCTGGTCAGCGCCGGGGCTCCGGAGGTTCCCTCCGGGCTGGCCGCGCACCTCTCGGAGGGCGGGCTCATGGCGGTGCCGGTGGGGGACAGGGAGCGTCAGAGGCTGCGGGTGCTCAGGAAGAGGGCCTCCGGCCTCCAGGAGACGGGAGAGCCCTTCGACTGCAGCTTCGTGCCCCTGGTGGGAAGGCAGGGCTGGAATGGGTGAGACCATCCTCAGCGCCCTGGCCGGCATTCCCGGGGAGGTGAAGATGCTGCTTCTCTCCGCCATTCCGCTGACGGAGCTCCGGGGAAGCATTCCCCTGGCCTTCACGGTGATGGAGTCCGCCTCCGCATGGCCGTGGTGGAAGATCTACCTCCTTGCCGTGGTGGGAAACCTGATCCCCGTCCCCTTCATCCTGTGGCTGCTGGAGCCGGTGAGCGAGTTCCTTCGGCGCTGGCGGGTCTTCGACCGCTTCTTCGACTGGCTCTTCGACCGCACCCGCAGGAGGGCGGGGCCCAAGGTCAAGCGCTACGAGGCCATGGGCCTGACCCTTTTCGTGGCCATTCCCCTGCCGGTTACGGGGGCCTGGACCGGCAGCCTGGCCGCCTTCCTCTTCGGCATACCCAGGAGGCTGGCCATCCCCGCCATCGCCCTGGGGGTGGCCATCGCCGGAGGGCTGGTCACGCTGATCATGACCGGTACGCTGGCGGGCATTGATTTCGTGCTGGGGGCCCACGCCGGCTAGCATTGCACGGGGCGGGGAATTTTCGTACATTTGCCCTCTGTCGGGGCGTAGCGCAGTCCGGTTAGCGCGCCTGGTTCGGGACTAGGAGGTCGGAGGTTCAAATCCTCTCGCCCCGACCATGCATTCTCGGCCAGCCCCCGGGATCGCCCATCCCGGGGGCGGCCGTCCGCAATGGAGGTGCCCTTGGACCCCGCCAGGCTGGTTTCGGTGATCGGCGGCCACAGCGCGGAGCCGGAGGAGGCGGCGGCTGCCCGGAAGCTGGGCCGTCTGCTGGCCTCCCGGGGCTTCGTGGTGGCCTGCGGCGGCATGGGGGGCATCATGGCCGCAGTCTGCCGGGGCGCCGTGGAGGGCGGCGGACTCACGGTGGGCATACTGCCGGTGGAAGACCCCTCTCTGGCCAACCCCTGGGTGAAGGTCCGCATTCCCACCGGAATGGGCTCGGCCAGGAACCGTCTGGTGGCCCTGGCCGGCGGGGCCGTGGTGGCGGTGGGCGGCAGGTACGGCACCCTCTCCGAGATCGCCTTCGCCCTGGACGCCGGCAGGCCCGTCTGCTCCCTGGGCGGCTGGGACGGCATTCCGGGAGTGGTGGCCGTGGGGGGGCCGGAGGAGGCTGTGGAATTCATCAGCAAGAGCTTCGAGGGGTGAGTATGCTTACGATCGAGGAGATAGAGCGGCTGATCAGGGACGTGCCCGATTTTCCCCAGAAGGGCGTGATCTTCAAGGACATAACCACGGTGATGACCTCTCCGGGGGCCCTGGGGGACACGGTTACCCACATGCAGGAGTCTGTGGACCACCTGGACTACGACGCGGTGGCCGCAATCGAGTCCCGCGGCTTCATCTTCGGAGCCGTGCTGGCCGCCCGCGAGGGCCTGCCCCTGGTCCTGGTCCGCAAGCCGGGCAAGCTGCCGGCGGAGACCATAGCCGAGGACTACCAGCTGGAGTACGGCAGCAACACCGTGGAGATCCATCGGGGATCGCTTCCCTCCGGCAGCCGGGTGCTGCTGGTGGACGACCTGGTGGCCACCGGCGGGTCGATGCTGGCGGCCTCGCGTCTGGTGGAGCGCGACGGATGCCGGGTGGCGGGTGCCGCCGCCGTAATCAACCTGCAGTTCCTGGGCGGGGGCGACAGGATAACCGATTCGGGAGTGGAATACCGATATCTTATAAACGTTGAATAGATATAATACAGCTATATTTGACCGGGGCACATGCCTTGGATATTGTAGGCGGGAAGGATTACTGCCGCCACAGGAGGGGCAGAAACACAGAGAAAGGTAGGAAGATGAGAAGAATAGCGCTTATACTTCT
Source organism: Candidatus Fermentibacteraceae bacterium (assembly GCA_041686025.1). Taxonomy (GTDB): domain Bacteria; phylum Fermentibacterota; class Fermentibacteria; order Fermentibacterales; family JCC-6; genus JAWLEP01. The sequence goes on along the minus strand of JAWLEP010000015.1, from coordinate 17,927 downwards.
GATGGCCCTTGCCATCGTCCTGTTCGGCTGCGGCCAGGAGCAGGGCGGCGAGGGAGAGCCCGGCGAGGCCGGAGAGGCCGTGGAGGGCGAGGCCCAGGAGGGCGAAGAGACCGGCGAGACCGCAGGCGGCGAGATGGAGGATGTCGCAGGCGAGATCTTCGCCTCCCCCGAGCTCGAGGTGGGACAGTGGATCACCTACGGCGTCGACCAGGAGACCGAAGAGCTCACCATCGGGGTCCTCTCCGAGGAGGACTTCCAAGGCACCCGCTGTCTGTGGATCCAGTTCGCCACCCCCGAGGGGGCGGCGCAGCTGCTGGTGGACCCCGTGGCCCTCAGCGAAGCCATGGGCTCCTACACCGGAGAGGCGGCCGTCTTCTTCGATGACCCGGCCGCCTACATCACCGAGAACATGCCCGGGGGCGACATGTCCGCCATGTTCACCGACGCCGAGAACCAGCAGAAGATGCTGGACTTCGTAGGCGCGCTGAAGATGCTCCGCATCGACCAGGGCGGGGGCAACATACTGGCCCTGGACCTCAGCGGCGTCCCCGAGGCGCTGGCTCCCTTCATGGAGGACAGCGCCATGCAGGAGCAGCTCCAGGCCGGGATGGGCCCGGAGCAGGCGGAGGACATGGAAGAGGTCATGGCCAAGCTGGAGGAGATGAGCTTCGAGGCCGGCGAGACCGAGGTCGAGATAGCCGGCGAGATGCTTCCGGGCAACCGGTTCTTCATCAGCCACCCCGACGGCGAGGCCGAGATCGTCTTCTCCGCAGAGCTTCCCATACTTCCCCTGGCCTACGCCAGGATGATGAGCGTCGAGGACGGCGAGGAGCACCACATCGAGGTCCGGGGCTTCGGCACCGACGGAGTCGAGGACATGCTCCCCGGCGAGCCGGTCCAGACCATGGACGCGGCGATGTTCATCCAGATGGCCGCCTCCCAGGGCGGCCAGATGCAGCAGCAGGGCGGCGCCGGCGGTTCCAGCGCCCCCATCGGCGGCGGGATGTAGCACCTTCTCGTACCGAAGAGGAGCCCGGCCGGCAGGCCGGGCTCTTCTCATTTCCGGCCACATTCCTATAATGGTGGTATGACCGAACAGAGGAGCCTGCTGGAGAGCGAGGACGTGAGGCCGCCCCTGGCGGACGCCCTCCGTCCGGACTCGCTGGACTCCATGGTGGGCCAGCCGCATCTCCTGGCGGAGGGCGCTCCCTTCCGCAGGGCCGTCCTCTCCGGCAACCTGGGCTCCTTCATCCTCTGGGGCCCCCCGGGCAGCGGGAAGACCACCCTGGCCCTGATAGTGGCGGGCCACAGCGGCGAGCACTTCGTCCGCTTCAGCGCGGTCACCGGCGGCGTCGCCCAGGTGCGCAAGATAGTGGCAGCCGCGGCGGAGCGCCGGCGAATGGGCGTACGCACCATGCTCTTCGTGGACGAGATACACCGCTTCAACCGCGCCCAGCAGGACGCCTTCCTTCCCCACGTGGAGGACGGAACCATCAGGCTGGCCGGCGCCACCACAGAGAACCCCTCCTTCGAGATAAACGCTCCCCTTCTCAGCCGCTGCAGCGTATACGTCCTGAGGAGGATAGGGGAGGACGACCTCGAGGGGCTGCTGGAGAGCGCAATGCGGTCGCAGACCTTCGGGAAGAGGTTCGACTGCAGCGCCGCGCCGGAGGCGCTGAAGACCATGGCCGCCATCGCCGACGGCGACGCCCGGCGGGCCCTGAACCTCCTGGAGCTGCTGGCGGGCATGGCGGAAGGAGGGGAGATCGGCCCGGACCTGGTGCACGAGGCCGTGGAATCCCAGCCCCTCTCCTACGACAGCGCAGGCGAGGAGCACTACAACCTGATAAGCGCCCTGCACAAGTCGCTGCGGTCGTCCGACCCGGACGCCGCCCTGTACTGGCTGGCCAGGATGATCCGTTCGGGGGAGGACCCGCTCTACATCGCCCGCCGAATGATCCGCTTCGCCTCCGAGGACGTGGGCCTGGCCGATCCCTCGGCGCTGACGGTGGCCATGAGGGCCGCAGACGCCTACAGGTTCATGGGATCGCCGGAGGGTGATCTGGCCCTGGCGGAGGCCGCGGTGTACCTGGCCACGGCCCCGCGCTCCAACGCCGTCTACCGGGCGTGGAACCAGGCCGTGTCGGACGCCGGAAAGGGCGGGAGCCGGCCGGTGCCCCTTCACCTGCGGAACGCCCCCACGGGCCTGATGAAGGACCTGGGCTACGGCGACGGCTACCAGTACGCCCACGACGTAGAGGACGGAACGGTGACCCACGGCAACTTCCCCGACGGCATGGAGGAGCGGGAGTACTACCGGCCAACCGGCAGGGGCAGGGAGAAGCGGATCGCCGATGCCCTGGGCCGGTGGCGGCGCAGGCGGAGCGAGAAGCGACAGGGAGAGGAGAGCGATGGCTAGCTTCAGGGTCCGCAGCGGCTCCCGCAGAGAGCTGGTGGACATAACGCGGCAGGTTTCGGCCCACATCCCATCCGGGGAGGGGGCGGTTCTGCTCTGGGTCCCCCACACCACCGCCGCCCTCACCGTGAACGAGGGCTTCGACCCGGACGTGGCCCTGGACATCGCCGACGCCCTGGAGCGGATATCGCCCCGGGAGGCTTCCCATCGCCACGCCGAGGGGAACTCCGACGCTCACGTGCTGGCCACTGTGATCGGCCCGGACCTGCTGATCCCCTGCCGGGACGGCCTCCGTCTGGGCAGGTGGCAGAGGGTGTTCCTGGTGGAGCTGGACGGCCCCCGGGAGCGCACTGTCCGGGCCAGCTTCCTGCCGGGGGGTGATCGGTCTTGAGCGAACGTTCGCTGGCGGCGAGAAGGGCCATGGTGGACCGCCAGATCAGGGCCAGGGGCATAACCGACGAGGCTGTTCTGGACGCCTTCATGAAGGTGCCGCGGGAGGAGTTCGTCCCCCCCGGAACCAGCCTGTCCTCAGCCTACGGCGACCACCCCCTGCCCATCGGCGGGGGACAGACCATATCCCAGCCCTTCATCGTTGCCCTGATGATCGATCTGCTTCATGTTTCGGCGGGAGACAGGGTACTGGAGATAGGGGCCGGGTCGGGATACCAGGCGGCACTGCTGTCCGCCATGGGCGCAAGGGTGGTGGCGGTGGAGGTCCTGGAGGGCCTGGCCCTGCGGGCCGGACGCGCCCTGGAGAAGCTGGGCCTGCGCGGCAACGTCCACCTGGTGGTGGCGGACGGCTACAGCGGCTGGAGCCCGGGGGCCCCCTACCAGGGCATCGTGGTGGCCGCCGCCCCGGCGGAGGTGCCCCGGGGGCTTCCCCGGCAGCTGGCCGAAGGCGGCAGGCTGGTCCTGCCGGTGGGCAGGGTCTTTCAGGAGCTGGTGGTGATCAGGCGCACCGATACGGGCTTCGTGCGCACGCCGGTGGAGCCGGTGCGCTTCGTTCCCCTGGTGAGGAGGGACTGAATGGAGACGGCCAGATTGCGGGCGGCGGCGCTGGGTACCGGTACGGCCACCGTGCCCGAGGCCATGGTCAGGGCATCCTCCCCCGGGGAGCTGCCCTCGCCGGAGAGGGGATACGGCCTCTTCGTCTGCTTGCCCTCCCGCGGGGAGGAGGGCCGGAAGCTGCTTCGGCAGCTGGCGGACGATCCCCGCAGATCGGCCGTTCTGCGCGTCACCTTCGCCCCCGGGGGCATGGACCTTCCCGGAGTCACCATCGGATCGGAGTGGCTGCTTTCGAAGCTTCTGGACCTGGCGGAGGGCGAGGCGCCCCTTCGGGCCCCCTGCCGGGGATGGTCGGGGCTTCTGACCCGGGCCATGGAGGGACAGCTGCTTCCGCTTCTCGTGCACAACGTCAACAACCTGATGGTGGGGGCCATGGGCAACCTGGACCTGGCCACGCTGTTCAGCGGCCAGGGGCAGAGATGCAGCGAGAAGCTGGAGGAGGCCTCCCGGGCCATGCACGCACTCAGTGACTTCATGTCCGACCTGGGCGGCCTGTCCCGGACGCTGCCCGACGCCGGCGTCCCCGCCGGCTGGGACGCCCTGCAGGCCGTATGCACCATGGGAAGGCTGGCCTGCGGAAGGTCGGTGAGCCTGGAGGTAACCCCCTCCACCCTTCCGGCGGCCGGGCCCATGTGCGAGGGAGACTGCCTGGACACCAGGACGCTGCGGCTGGTCTGCTCCTCCCTGATGACCGCGGCGCTTCTCTCCCTGGGGGGCTGCGGCAGCATCCGCCTGACGGTGGACGCCGACCTGCCCTCCATCCATCTCGCCTGGAAGCGGGGCACGGGGGACGCCACTCCCGCCGCGGACAGCGCCGCCATCGGAGCAACGCTGGCCGCTGCCATGGTCTCGCTGCCTCCCCAGGACGCGGCACTGAGGATACCGACCTGCAGCCCGGGGGAGGGCGAGGCCCTTCTCCTTCCCCGTCTGGGCGCAAGTTGAGCCGCCGCTTCCGAACCCGCCAGGCGGTGCTCCGCCTCTTCGAGGAGAGGCCGGACCGGCGCATGTCCTTCGCGGAGATCTCCGCGGCGCTGGAGGGTGACCATCCCGACCCCGCCGGCGCTGTGGAGCAGCTGGTGGAGGACGGCGAGCTGGTGGAGATGGGGGGAGGACGCTACGCCCTGCCCTCCACGGCGGGGGTTCACGACGGTCGCTTCCGGGCCCGTACCAGCGGCGGCGGCGTGGTGTACACCGACTCCGGCCGCCTGGAGGTACGGGGGCACGACACCGCGGGAGCCCTCAACGGCGACCGGGTGCGGGCACGCAGGCTCACCGGCCGTCCCGGCGGCGACGGCCGCGGCGTCATCACGGAGGTGCTGGAGAGGGTCAGGTCCGGGATCAGCGGCATACTGGAGAAACGGGGGAGGGGCTGGAGGGTCCGTCCCCTGGACCCCACCGTTCCCGGCCCCCTGAGGGCATCTCTGCAGGAAGGGCTCTCCGCCAGACCGGGCCAGGCCGTCTATGCCGACCTGGTCCATAACGAACGGGGCCATACCGCCACCGTCACCAGGGTCCTTGGCGATCCCTCCCGCCCCAGCGTGCTGGTGGACGCGGTGGTGGCGGAGGGCCAGCTGCGGACGGAGTTCCCTCCGCGTGTGATGGAGGAGGCGGAGGACTCGGCATCGGCTGCGGTCTCCAGCCGCGGGCGCACCGATCTCACCGACCGCTTCGTGATCACCATAGACCCCGCCGACGCCCGGGACTTCGACGACGCCATAGACGCCGAGCCCGACGGCGAGGGGGGCTGGGTGCTGCGGGTGCACATCGCGGACGTGGCCGCCTACGTCCCCGCCGGAGGAGCCCTGGACCTGGAGGCCAGGGCCAGGGGAACCAGCGTCTACCTGCCCGACCGGGTGCTGCCCATGCTGCCCGAGGCCCTCTCCAACGGCGCCTGCAGCCTCAGGCCCGGAGAGGACCGGCTGGCCAGGACCGTTACCATGCGCTTCGGCCCCGACGGCGAAAGGAAGGGGCTGGAGGTGGAGCCCACGGTGATACGCTCCTCCCGCCGCCTCACCTACGAGGAGGCCGACGGCCTGATACGGGGGGAGGGGGACGACGGAGACCTGGCCCGCCATTTCGCCCCGGCCCTGGAGCTGTCCCGGGTGCTGCGCAGAAGGATGGATCAGCGGGGGGCCCTGGACATTGCGGGGAGGGAGTTCCGGGTGGCCTGGGGTCCGGACGGGAGGCCGGCGGGTTTCCAAAGGCAGGTCCAGACCGAGTCCCACCGCCTGATCGAGGTGTTCATGGTGGAGGCCAACCGGGCGGTGGCCGACTTCTGCGGCTGGTCCTCTCTGCCCGTCCTCTACAGGGTGCACCCCGACCCCGACGAGGACGCCAGGGAGAAGCTGGAGGGCAGGCTGCGGGAGCTGGGGGTCAGGCCCCCCGAATCCATGGACCTCCACCCCGCCCAGCTCAGCCGGCTGATGGACGACTACCGGGGAGGCCCCCTGGAGGACCTGGTGTCCGAGGCGGTGCTGCGCTCCCTGCGCAAGGCCGAGTACTCCCCCGCCAACGACGGGCACTTCGGGCTGGCCCTCCACAGCTACATGCACTTCACCAGCCCCATCAGGCGGTATCCCGACCTCCTGGTTCACCAGGTCCTCTCGGCCCTGGACGCCGGGCAGCTGCCCGACGTGGACTCCCCCGGGCAGCTGGCGGCGGACTGCAGCTACGCCGAGCGCCGGGCGGAGCTGGCCGAGCGGGACAGCATGGAGCTGGTGGCCCTGGACTTCCTCTCCCGCAGGAGCGGCATGGCGGCCGAGGGCGTGGTCACCGGGGTGGCCGACTTCGGCTGCTTCGTCCGCCTGTCCGGCCTGCCGGCGGAGGGGCTGGTCCCGGGGAGGTTCCTGGAGCGGGCCCCGGCCGCCTTCCGGCACGAGGGGAGCCCGGTGAACGTGGTGGTGGAGTCCGCCGACCCGGTGCAGCGCCGCCTGACGCTTCTGCCCGAGTAGGATGAGGTCTGCGATGGAAGGAGCTTCTGACCATGGATGAGGGACTGTATCTCAGGCTGGCGGATGCCATGTCCGACTGGATTGCCGCTACCGTGGAGGACGCCGGGGCCGACGGGGTGGTGCTGGGACTCAGCGGCGGTGTGGACTCGGGCCTGGGGGCGGCGCTGTCGGCGAGGGCCCTGGGGCCGCACCGGGTTCTGGCCATCTCCATGCCCTGCGGAAGCGAGTCCGCCGACTCCCGGGACGCCGAGAGGCTGGCCGAGCACCTGGGCCTGGAGCTGAAGGTGGTCCCCCTGGACCGTGTCCTGGACACCTTCCTGCGGGCGGGCGACCCCGGCGACAGGAGCCGCCTGAACGTGGCCAACATCAAGGCCCGGCTGCGCATGGTCATGCTCTACGCCCACTCCCCCGGCAGGCTGGTCCAGGGCACCAGCAACCTCTCGGAGATCTCCGTGGGCTACTGGACGAAATGGGGTGACGGGGCCGCGGACTTCCAGCCCCAGGCCGGCCTGTACAAGGACGAGGTGAGAAAGGTGGCGGAGGCCGTGGGCCTGCCGGACTGGCTGCTGGAGAAGCCCCCCAGCGCGGGACTGTGGCCGGGACAGACCGACCAGGGGGAGATGGGCGTCAGCTACGACCAGATACGCATGTACCTGGACCCGGAATGGCGTCCCGGAGAGAGCGTGGACCCGGAGGCGGCCCGCCGGATAGAGCAGATGATAGCCGAAAGCGAGCACAAGAGGAGGCCGGCGCCGGCCTTCGACGCCAGGGGATGGATAGGGGAGCATGGCTGGAACCGCACTGATAAGCGCGTTTGACAAGCAGGGCACAGATGAGCTGGCTGGGGGCCTGGCGGACATGGGCTGGACCGTCTACGCCTCCGGGGGAACGGGCAGGCACCTGACGGAGGCCGGCGTGGAGGTGGTCCCCACCTCGGACATCACCGGGATGGTGAGCATGCTGGGCGGCAGGGTGAAGACGCTGCATCCCGAGCTGCACGCCGCCATACTGGCCGCCGGAGATGACCGCAGGAAGAGAAGGGAGGAGGGCCGGGCGGTCTTCGACCTGGTGGCCGTGGACTTCTACGACTTCTCCAGAACCTCGGGGATGGAGGCCGACAGCCGCGAGCTGGTGGAGCTGGTGGACATAGGTGGCCCGGCCATGGCCAGGGCGGCGGCCAAGAACTGGCGGCACGTGATCCCCCTGGTGGCGAAGGACGACTACGGGCCGGTGCTGGAGGCGCTTCGGTCGGGGGGCGTCGGCGACGGCATGCGCCGCCGGCTGGCCTCCCGGGTCTTCGACGCCACCTCCCTCTACGACCGGGAGGTGGCCCTGCGCCTGGAGGAGGGAAGCGTCCCCGAGCTGCGCTACGGGGAGAACCCCCACCAGTCCGCACGGGTCCATCTCCACTGGCCCCGACGCGGCCTGGGCGCGGCGGAGGTCATGGGGGGCAAAACCCTCAGCTACAACAACTACATGGACGCAGACGCCGCCTGGGACCTGCTGGCCGACATGCCCCGGGAAGCGCCGGCGGCGGTGCTGCTGAAGCACGGCAACCCCTGCGGCGCCGCAATCGCGGAGACCCCGCGAATGGCCTTCGAGAACGCCTTCGCCGCCGATACGGTGTCCCCCTACGGAGGCATACTGGCGGTGCGCGGGCGGGTGGACATGGAACTGGTGGCCCGGCTCAAGGGTATCTTTCTGGAGATCGTCATGGCCACCGGGTACGACGATGATGCCCTGCAGAGGCTGTCCCGCAGGAAGAAGCTGCGGATAATCAGGATGCCGGACGACCCCCGGGAGCCCGGAACCGCCTGCAGGTCGGTGTGGGGCGGGACCCTGCTGCAGGAGCCCGACACCTCCGCCCGCGACCTGGAGGGGGCCAGGGTGGCCACCCGCAGGGGGCCGGACCCGGCGGAGATGCGGGCGCTGGACCTGGCCTGGCGCGTGTGCCGTCCCACCAGGAGCAACGCCATAGTCATCGCCGCCGCCGACCGCGTCCTGGGGGTGGGTGCGGGGCAGATGAGCCGCATAGAGAGCCTGGACCTGGCCATCCGCCGGGCCCTGCGGGAGGGCCTGGATCTGAACGGGGCGGCCCTGGCCAGCGACGGCTTCTTCCCCTTCCGCGACGGCCCCGACAGGGCTGCCGAGGCGGGGATCTCCAGCATAGTGCAGCCGGGAGGGTCCATCCGCGACGAAGACGTAATAGAGGCGGCCGACGAGCACGGCATGGCCATGCTCCTCACCGGCCGGCGCCACTTCAGACACTAGGAGGTCGGTCTTGCGCCCAGTCCCTGCCGCGGTACCGCTGCTGTTGCTGCTCTTCCTCGCCTCCTGCAGCCTGTTTCCGGAGGAGACCTCCGCGCCCCCGCCCCGGCCTCCCCTTCCCGACTCCCCGTCCCTGACGGGCATAGACTCCCTGCTGATGTACGGCCGGCCCGATGCGGCCCGGAGGCTTCTGCTGGAGGGACTGGACCGGGGGGAGATCGGTTCCGCCGACGCGCTGGTCCGCCTGCTGGGAAGCTACCACTGCCGGGGGCGGGAGGACCTGGCCCTGCGGCTGCTGGACAGCCTGGAGTCCGCCGGCTGGGGCCCCCTCACCGGCTGGAAGGTCTCCCTGCTGGACATGGCCCGCAGGCCGGAGGAGGCCCTGGAGCTGGCGGGAGCCGACCGGCCCCTGCTTCGCCTGTGGCTGATGAGGGACCTTCCGGACTCGCTGCGGATGGAGGGGGTCATGGTCCTTCCTCCGCCCAAGGGAGCGGTGGAGCGGATGGTGCGCGCCGAGGCCACTCCTCCCGGCGGCCTCACCCGAAGGCAGCTGGAGGTGGCGGCCGCCGACGCGGCGGTGATGCCGCTGCTGCGGGAGAGGGTCCTGCTGGAGCTGGAGAAGCTCCTGTACAGCCCCGGCGACCTCTGGGAGAGGGCCTACGCCTCCATGGGCGGCGACGGCGCGCAGCTGCTGCTGGCCCGGAGGCTGGCGGCCATGGACGCCGGCCGCCAGCGTCTGGAGGAGGTCCTGGAGGCGGGGGGCGAGGCCGCGGCGGTGGCGGCGGAGGAGCTGCTGCTCCGGTGGCCCGCCATCTACGGTGAATCCTGGAGCCTGGCGGACATACTCTGCAGCAACGACAGGTGCGGGCTGGCGGAGGGCATGACCGGACCGGGGTCTTCCCCGGAGCAGGCCGCCGGCATTCGCATGGCCCTCCTGCGCGGCGCCGATGAGCACTCCCGTCTGCTGGCCATGTGCGACTCGGTGCTGTCCTCCGAAGCCTCCGACGAGCTGCAGGCCCGGGCCATGCTCTACCGGGCCCGGGCGCTTCGGGCCCTGGGCCGGAGGGAAGCCGCCTATTCCGCCTACACCGCTCTGGCGGAGGCCTTCCCCTGGCATCCCGCCTCCCGTGAGGCCGCCTACCTGGCCGGGAAGTACTTCGACAGCGAGCAGGACTGGCCGCAGGCGGCGGACGCCTACGTGGCATCGCTTCGGTCCGACGGGGTCTGGGAGGGCGACTCCAGGGCTCACTGGAGGGGCGGCTTCTGCCTGTACATGTGCGGCAGGGGCGCCGAAGGGGACTCGGTGTGGAGGCTGGGCATCCAGCGCTACCCCAGGAGCTACTGGCGGGACGAGATGCTGTTCTGGAGGGCCCGCTACGCCGCCCGCAAGGGTCGGCACTCCCAGGCCCGCAGCCTGCTCTCGCAGGTATCTGCCGAGCATCCCTGGGAGTTCTACGGCATGCTGGCCGCGCGCCGGCTGGACCTCGCCGGGCCTGCGCCGTCCTCGCCGCTGGAGACGTCCGTGGCCGGGACCCCGGAGGGTGCGCTGGTGGTGGAGATGATGGAGAGCGGATACGGGGCCGCGCTTCCCTCCATGCTCCGGGACGGAAGCAGCGGGGACCCGATGGTGCGGGCGCGGCTGCTGTCGCTGCTGGGGGAGACCCGGGCGGCCATGACCCTGATGCGGAGGATCGATACCCGGCTGCGCGAGGAGGGCGAGGGAATGCTCCCCGACGGCATGCTGCCCTTCTACTTCCCCGACCCCTACGGCCGCCTGGCCCGGGAGGTGGCCGCCGGCCTCTCCCTGCAGCCCTCCATACTCCAGGGGATCATGCGGGAGGAGAGCTACTTCGACCGCTGGGTGGTCTCCTGGGCCGGAGCCCGGGGGCTTATACAGCTCATGCCGGGTACCGCCGGGGACGTGGCCCGCTGGTACGGCCTGCCCAGGCTCTCCGAGGAGGAGTTCTACGTACCCGAGAACTCCATCCGCTACGGCGCGCTGTACATAAACCGCCAGTACGAGAGCTTCGACGGGGTGGAGCCCCTTTGCCTGGCCGCCTACAACGCCGGGCCGGGCAACGCCCGGAGGTGGATGGACATGCACGGATGGGACCCGGGTGACCCGGAGCTGTACATCGAGCAGATTACCTACCGGGAGACCAGGATGTACGTGAAGAAGGTCCTGCGGTCGGCCTGGATATACGAAGGGAGACGGCCATGACGGCGCTGCTGCTGGCCCTCTGCGCCAGCTTTATCGTGGAGCCCGACCACGCCACCACCATGGTGTTCCCGCCCTACGGGCACTGCATGGGCATCTACAGGGCGGGCACCGAGCAGCTGGCCATGCTGCTGGGAGGGCTGGTCCGCTTCGACAATCCCCAGGACCTGGCCTGCGTCAAGCTGGAGGCCTGGGACGACCCCGGCCGGTCCGACGACGACGAGCTGGCCGTCTACGGTGTCAACTGCGGCAGCGGCCACATCATATACAACGCCAGCATGTACACGCTGGGCCTCTACGGCGGCGAGGGGGCGGCGGAGGACCAGCTCAGCAGCCCCCACGGAATTGACGCCGAGCCCGACGGCTCGGTGTACGTGGCCGACACCGGCAACCGCCGGGTGATGATCCTGCAGAGGCGAGGGTCGAGGATGCGCCCGGCCGGGCGGCTGCCCTTCGAGTTCGAAGAGCCCTGGGGGGTGTCTGTGAACGGCGACGGCTCCCTGTGCGTCACCGACAGGGCCGGCGGGGCCCTGTACGTCTTCGAGTCCGTGGATGACGCCTCCCCCGACACCATCGGCCTGGCCATGCCCACCGGGGTGGCCTCCGTCTCCGGCGACCGCTGGTTGCACAGCTCGGTGGAAGACCCGGTGCAGTACGTGGTGGTGGAGGAGGGCAGGCGGCTGGTGAAGCTCATCGACGGCGGTGTGGCGGCCTCCGTGGAGGCATCGGAGTTCGGGGGCGAGGTCCTCTGCTACCCGGAGGTGGACTACATGGGCAACGTCTGGGTCCCCGACAGCGTGACCTGCCAGGTTCACAAGCTGGACCCCGACCTGCTCTACCTGGACAGCTGGGGCAGCCCCGGCACCGGGGACCGGGAGCTGGACCATCCCAGGGGACTGGCCATCTGGCGCCGCTTCGGGCAGATCTTCGTCTCCGAGCGGGCCGGGGCCAGGTACTACTGGGTGGGCAGCGACCTCCGGGACCTGCAGCTGGACCTGGGTCCCCGCGGCTTCACCCTCGACGCCGTGATCACGGAGACCTCCTCGGTGGACCTGGAGGTTCTGGGCCCCGACGGGGAGCTGGCCTCCATGGTGGTGGACAGGCGGGTCTGGTCCCCCGACCTCTCCGTGGAATGGGACGGGTCCGACCGGTCCGGACGTCCGCTGCCCGCCGGCGAGTACACCATGCGGCTGTCCATCAAGCCCACCTACTCCAGCCGGCAGTACTTCGACAAGACATGGACCCGACGGTTCACGCTGGGCCCGGCCCCGGAGCCGGATTCCACCGACGGGGGGAGAAGGCGGGGAAGACGCTGAAGCTGGTAGCCCTTCCCCTCCTGCTGTTGCTGTCGGCCTTCTTCAGCGGTACCGAGACCGCCTTCTTCAGCCTCAACCGGATACAGCGCCGCAGACTGGAGTCCGACCGCCGGGGCCGGCGGGTGCTGGGGATGCTGGAGCACCCCGACCTGCTGCTCGCCACCATACTTCTGGGCAACACCGTGGTGAACGTGGTGGCCTCGGCCCTGGCCGCCATGCTGGTGGCCGAGCACCTGGGCGGGTCGCTGGGCATGGGGGTCTCCGTGCTGGGCATGACCTTCGTCCTGCTGGTGGCCGGTGAGATCTCGCCCAAGACGCTGGCCGTCCATCACGCCGAGACATGGACCCGCCGGGCCTCGGCTCCCATGTCCCGCCTCATAGCCGTCTCCCGCCCCCTGACGCGCGCCCTCAGCAGGCTGGGATCGCTGCCCCTGAGGCACCTCAGCCACCAGCCCGCATCCGACGACAGCCTGAACCGCTCCGAGGTGGTGTCCCTGGTGGAGCTGGGCCGGATCGAGGGCGTCCTGGGGGAGGAGGCCAGGCCCACTCTGGCCCTGATGAACCTGGACCACATCAGCTGCAGGAGCGCCATGATTCCCCGCAACGACGCGGTGATAGTGCGCACCGAGTGGCCGGCATCCCGGGTGGTGGCCGCAGTGCGGGAGACCAGCCACACCCGCTACCCGGTGGTGGACGGCCCGGAGGAGAAGATGATCGGCTACGTGATGGCCCGGGACGTCCTCACCCCCGGCAGGGACACGGTTGCGGTGCACGCCATCCCCGGCTTCCCCGAGACCGTCTCGGCCAGAAGTGTGCTGAAGGGGCTGCGGCGGACCGGGGCCGAGATCGGGGCCGTGTTCGACGAGTACGGGGACTGGAGCGGCATCGTCACCGTGGACGACGTTCTGGAGATCGCCCTGTTCCAGGGAGTGGCCGAGGAGGGGGAGCTGCCCCCGGGGGTGGTGAGGAGGGCCGGACGCCTGGACGTTCCCGGCTCCCTGGGCCTGGAGGCCCTGTCCCGGCTGACGGGGGTGGACCTGAGGGCCCAGTACGCCACCACCTGCGCCGGCTTCCTGGAGGAGGTCAGCGGACGCATACCCGCTGTGGGAGAGCGGATAGCGGCCCGGGGACTGGTCTTCTCCGTGCGGGAGGCGGACGGAAGGCGCGTCCTGCGGGTGCGGGTGACCAGGGGGGAGGACTAGCGTGGTGCTTGCCGCCCTCTTCCTGCTGGGACTGGCCCTGTCCGTCCTGGGCAGCGGCAGCGAGATCGCTTTCTCCGGCGCCAGCCGCATAGCGGCCTACGCCAGGATGAGGAGGGGCAGCTCCCTGGCGGGAATGGCGGTCCGCATCATGTCGCGCCCCAGGTACTTCCTCTCCACCACCCTGGTGGCCACCAACGTGGGCAACGTGCTGGCATCCACCGTGGGAGCCGGAATCGGACAGAGGATGGGGGGGCAGCTGGCGGAGACTGCCTCGGTGGTACTGACCACGGTGGTCATACTGGTGGCGGGGGAGGTGATGCCCAAGAGGCTTTTCTTCGCCATCCGCAACAGGATAGTCGACTCGCTGTCTCCGGTGCTCACCGTCCTGCGGTACCTGCTGTACCCGGTGATCATAGCCGCCGAGGGCCTCTCCAGGCTGATAACCGGGGGGGGCGGGCCTTCGCGCTTCTTCGAGAGCCGCGAGGAGGTGAGGGGCATGCTGGCGGCCTCGGGAGGCGTCCGGGGCGAGGAGGCCAGCCGTATGCTGGAGATGGCAACCGACACGGTCTACGAGCACATGATGCCCCTGGACTCCGCCCCCTCCATCCGCACCGACCAGAGCAGGGCCTCCCTTCACCGCAGCGCCCGGGAGTCCTCCAGCTCCTTCCTTCTGGTGTACGAGGCCGACGGCAGTACCCTCCTGGGATACGTCCGCACCCACGAGCTGCTCCGCCTGGGGGGGCGCCAGGACCCGCTGGCCGTAACCGATCCTCTGCCCTACTTCCAGCGCCGCACCGGAGCCGCCAGGGCCATCTTCGAGATGGAGCGGGTGAGCGCACCTGCGGGGGTGGTGATGGGCAAGACGGGCCAGCCCGTGGGGCTTCTGACTGTGGACTCCATGGTGGACGCCGTGCTGGGGGGCGAGGGTCCCTCGGCCTCCGAGCCGGTGGGAGAGCTGGTGCTGGACGAGGACGGATCGGAGGTGAGGCTGTTCGATGGGTAGCTCCGCCCCCCTGGAGGGCGTCTGCCGGCTGGGGGCCTTCCGTCCCCCATGGAAGAGCCTTCCCCGGCTGGACCCGGCGGACGGACTGAATCCCCGCATGGTCCTGGTGGACGGCCGGCTGCCCCCCGAAGCCGCTCTGGAGGCGCTGGAGAGCGCGTCTCCCTCCGGCGCCCTGCCCTGGCTGGTCCTCTCCGCCGAAGGCGGCCGGGAGTGGGTGGAGGCCGGATGCTGGGGCTTTCTGCCCCCGGAGGTGGGCCTGGAGGGCCTGAAAAGCGTCTGCCGGTCGGTCCGCGGCGGTCTGGACCTGATGCGGGAGACCAGCCCCCTCACCGGCCTGCCGGGCAACAGCGCGGTCCGGGCCGCCCTGCGGCGAAGGGTGCTGGGCAGCGGCGAGTCCGCCGCCTACATCGACATACGCAGCTTCAAGCCCTTCAACGACTACTACGGCTTCTCCCGCGGAGATGCGGTCATCAGGCTCCTGGCCGACGTACTCTCCCGGCACATGCCCCCCGGATGTCTGGCGGCCCACGTGGGCGGAGACGACTTCGTCTGCGTGGGCCCCGCGCCGCAGCTGCGGGAGGCGGTTGCCGCCGCCCTGGAGGAGTTCCGCAGCCGCAGCCCCGGCTTCTACGACGAGGCCGACCGGGCGGCGGGGGGAATAGAGACCCTGGACAGGAGCGGTTCCTTCCGATTCTTCGATTACCTGGACGTCAGCAGCGTATTCGTGGGGCCCGGGGACGGGTCGTCGCCGGAGGAGCTGGCGGAGACTGCGGGACGGGCCAAGAAGGAGCTTCGGGGGGAGGCCAGGGGAGCGCTGAGGGTGAGCCGCGAGCTTCCCCGGCTCAACCGGATGCTGTCCGCCCTGGCGGCGGGAGAGGAAGCGGAGGGAGGGACCCGGGGGGCGAAGGCCCTGGTGGAGGCCTGCGGCTTCTCCGGAGACAGGGAGGTGGCTGCCGGTCTGGTTCGGGTGCTGGAGGGGAAGGCCTGCGCCGACCTGCGCAAGAGCGCGGCCTACGCCCTGGGAGCCTGCGGAGCCGAGGAGGCCCTTCCGGCCCTGGCCCGCGCCATGGAGGACCCCAGTCCCCACGTCCGCAGCAGAGCGGTGGAGGCGGCGGCCCGCCTGGGCGGGTCGGATCTGGGGCCGAGGCTGGAATCCCTGGCCCGGGAAGATCCCAGCACCTGGGTCCGGCGGCAGGCCCTGAGGGGGATGGGGACCGCCGGCTGCACCGACTGCCGCGGCCTGCTGCTGCGGACGGCCCTGCGGGACCATCCCGGCGGCCGGGGACGGGACCTGGTGGAGGAGCGGGGGGCGGCGCTGGAGGCGCTGGCCATGCTGGCACCGGGGGAGGCGGCCCCCGCCCTGGCCCGGCTGGCGGGCCACCCCGACTACCGCCCCCGCTCCAGGGCCTGGCAGGCCCTGCTGGCCTGCGGCGGCCAGCCGGCGGCGGAGGCCGTGCTGCAGGCCCTCGACGCGCACGGGCCGGATGGGCCGGCCAGCGGCCTCCCGCTTCGCTGGCTCAAGCTGCTCCGTCCCCAGGGCATCTCCGAGGCTACCCTCGAGAAGCTCGCTTCGGCTCTGGCCAGCGGCATACACAAAGGTGCCCGTTGGAACGGGGAGCGGATGCGGGCCCTGGAGAGCCTGGGGCACCTTCCCGACGCCCAGACCGGAAAGCGGCTCCTGGGGGCCCTGGCCTACATGGACGGGGCGGACCTGGAGCTGCTGCTGCGGGTGCTTCACAGCTGCGGGGTCCCGCCGGAGCCGGACCGGGCACTGGCTCTGGTGGGAAGGCTCCGCAGCGGCGGTATCGGTATGACCAGAGGGGCCACCATTGCCTTCCTGCGCTGGGTGGAGGTGTCCCGCCGGGTGAACCCGGGGATACTGCTGGAGGACTTCCTCAGAAGCCCGTCCAGGGAGATCAGGGTGGCCGCCTCGCGGGCCGTGCTGGGCATGCTGCGCCGGCGGGAGGAGTAGCCCCGGAGGCGGACTGGCTTTCTCCCGTGGTTTTATTTATAGTAGGCTTCGCCCCGCATCTCAGTAAACAGTTTCGGAGGGATCATGCCGGCTGAGGAAGAGCTCAACAGGCTGATTAGTCAGATATCCGACCTCGAGGACTGGCAGGCCCTTCCGTTCATGCCGGACAGGTCCGGCGGAAACGCCCTCCTCGAAGGCATGCCGGCAGCCCTTCTGGCCCGTGACATGGAGGACGGCAGGATCATCTGGATGAACCGGGCCTGCTCCGACCTGCTGGGAGTGGACGCCGAAGCGTCCCTGGGCAAGACCGCCGGAGGCATGGGCATCGACCTGATACTGAACCGCGGCGACCCCCATCTCATGATCCCGGGCGATCCCCGCCGGGCCACCGTCATCGACGTGGCCGGGGCCAAGATAGACTGCATGGTCTTTCGCCGCCGCATGGAGCTGGGATACCGCAAGGTGGAGCTGGACCTGATCATCGAGTCCCAGAAGCTGGGGGGCGAGGAGTCGGAGATCGATACTCGGAAGAGACTGCTGGACAAGGCAATGGCCGCTTCCGGCTCAGGCTACATCATCGCCGAGCTGCTGCAGCTGCCCCCGTCCGAGGGGGAGGAGCCCGGCCTCTCGGAGGACCTCCTGGTGATGGACTGGGGCGGGAGAATCCCGGATACGCTGGAGGAGGACCTGGCAAAGGGCGTATCCATAGCCTCCAGCGTGCCGGCCCTCAGCGATGCCGGGCTGGTGCAGGCCGCCTCCCGGGCGGAGAGCCAGCGGGAGCCGCAGGTGGTGGACATCCCCGACGCCGGCCGGGCCGAGGTGAGCCTGGACCCTCCCGCAACCGCCGTGATCTTCCTCCGCGGCGGGGAGCGAGGCGACGCGGGAGACAACATCATCGTGGCGGGCACCGGGGCTATGGTCGGGCCGGAAGCGCCGGAGGAAGAGGGGGCCGCCGCGGAACCCCAGACCCCCGTGGAGGAGGAGTCCGAGGAGGTGAGCTCCCGCCTCCACCAGAGCAGCACGCGGCCGGCGGTGATGTACCTGGCCTTCGACGAGGAGACCCTGGAGAGCGGCGAGAAGATGCTGACCCTGCTGGGCTTCGCCCCGATCCCGGTGCACGGCGGGGAGGCGGACGAGGACCAGGTCCGCTCACTGGCCGGCAGCATCAAGTTCGTGGTGGCCGACCTCGGCCCCCGGGACTCCGAGCGGGCCTTCGAGCTGCTTTCGGTGCTTGAGGAGCAGTCGGTCCCCTGCCTCATAGTAGCCGAGGAGAAGGTTCTCTTCGAGCTGAAGGGCCGGGGGCTCTCGCCCGGCGGCAGGGTGAGCAGGCCCTGCGGAATCAACGACCTGGCCATGGCCCTCTCCAGCCTCTAGGAGGGCTTGCCCCTCTTCCCTTTTCGCCGTATTCCTTCCCATCGGGTGCCGGAGTGGCGGAACGGCAGACGCGGTGGACTCAAAATCCGCTGCCCCCAGGGGCGTGAGGGTTCGAATCCCTCCTCCGGTACCACGGCTCAAA
>JAWLEP010000014.1:11767-63727 GCA_041686025.1 Candidatus Fermentibacteraceae bacterium | reverse complement strand
TTCGACGGCTACCTGGTGCTCATCGACGACATGGCCCGGGCCAACTGGGAGCACCCGTGCCGGTGGGTATTCGTCTCGCTGGACGGCAGCACCGAGGTGGTGCGCATGTTCACGCCTCCCCTGGCCCTGGACCGCATGAACGTGGAGTTCTCCGACGTCGAGCTTACCGAGCCGGGTCAGGGCGAGAACGCCCGGAACGAGTTCCTGGAGTGGTTCGAGCCCAACCCCCAGCCGGTGGCAAACCCGGAGAACTGCTACGCATGGCTGATCTCCGGCGGCGCCAACAGCGGCAACAACCACATCCGCTACTACGGCGACACCCAGTTCCTCTACAACGTGCTGGTCTACGATTACGGCTACCTGGACGAGAACATCGTCGTCTGCTTCGCCGACGGCACCGACCCCGCCCCTGACAACTCCGACGGCGAGAACTCCAACCCGGATTTGGATGACGACGGCGACACCGACTTCAACTACGACGCCACCTACTCCGGCGTAGAGAACGGGTACAACGACATCAAGGCCATGGTGGGGCCGGACGACTACCTGCTTATCATGACCACCGACCACGGCGGAAGCGGTAAGAACCACGACGACCCGCTGGTGCCGCCCGAGGTGTACCTGAACCTCTGGAACTCCGAGACTCTGGATGACGACACCTTCGACGGCTGGATCGACGACATAGACGCCGCCAACCTGAACGTGATCATGGAGCAGTGCTACTCCGGCGGCTTCCTGGAGGAGGTCATTCCCACCACCGGCGGCCAGCCCAGGACCTTCGCCTCCGCGGCCAACGGTTACGAGTCCTCATGGGCGGGAGCCACCTACCCCGAGTACGACGAGTGGA
Organism: Candidatus Fermentibacteraceae bacterium; assembly: GCA_041686025.1. Lineage (GTDB taxonomy): Bacteria > Fermentibacterota > Fermentibacteria > Fermentibacterales > JCC-6 > JAWLEP01. The sequence goes on along the minus strand of JAWLEP010000014.1, from coordinate 62,880 downwards.
TCTACTGGTGGACCGGCGCCATGCACGGTTCGGTGCCGCCTGGCGGAAGCTATCCCGGCGGAGACGTCCCAGAGGATCCGGACACCAACTCCGATGGCTACGTAAGCTACGGAGAGGCCCAGCACTGGGCCGAGGAATGGGACTCCTACGCCCAGAGCGGCCAGGAGCATCCGCAGTACGACGACGACCCCGACTCCTGCGGAGACGACTACTGGCTGGGCGGCGAGATCACCGAGGGCATTGCCGGGGAGTTCTCCCTTCCCGTGATCCCGGCAGCCGGCCTCTCGGTAACCCCCAATCCGGTGGTGACCACCGCCAGCGCCTCCTTCCGCCTCAACGCAGGCGCCGCGGTGAGCCTGGCGGTCTACGACGTCAGCGGCCGCAGGGTGGCCGGCATGGCGGAGGGCGACCTGGAGCAGGGCAGCCACAGCTTCCTGTGGGACGCCGCCTCCGAGCCCAGCGGCGTGTACCTGATGGTGTTGCGGGCCGGTGACAGCGTGGCCACCGCCAAGGTTGTGAGGGCTTCCCTCTAGACCTGGCGCAGACGGTACAGAAAAAGGGCCGGGGCATCTGCCCCGGCCCTTTGTAGATTAGTCGCGGATTTGAGTTAAAATGCCTCCGTCCCCGCGCTACATGGCGGAGAGGATGTCCTGCAGCTGCCGGGCGTAGGCCTCGGGGGAGGGGGTTATGCCCACGATCCGGTCTATCTCGGTTCCGTCGGCCTCGGCGATAACCACGGTGGGAATGGCGTTGGCGCCGTAGTCGCGGGCCATGGACTGTCCCGGCTCCACGTCCACGTTCACCCGCAGCAGGACGAAGCTGGACAGCACCGGCTGCACCGCCTCGTGGGGGAAGTACTCCTCCTCCAGAGTATGGCAGGGGCCGCACCAGTCGGCGTACAGGTCGATCAGGAGGGGGCGGCCGGTCTCCTCCGCGATGGAGCTGGCGGTCTCGAAGTCGTCGGCGATCCACTGGCCGTCGCTGTACTCCGCCTCGGAGGTGGTGGCGGGCTCGGCGTCGGCGTGCTCCGACTGGCCGCCGCATGCGGCCAGTGTGGCTCCGGCGACCAGCAGGAGCATGAGTATGGTTCTCATGGACTGTCCTTTCCGTGACCTCTTATGATTAGGCTGACCTAACGGCTCGTTACCATAGTATACTAATCTAGTGACTTTTGTTCCCGACGGGGAAAGGAACCCATGAGACCGAAGACCCCGGAGCTCACCGTTGACGCCATCATAGAGCTGGACGACGGCGGCATAGTCCTGATCGAGAGGAAGAACTTCCCCGCCGGCTGGGCCATTCCCGGAGGCTTCGTGGACCCCGGCGAGAGCCTGGCCGAGGCCGTCCGAAGGGAGGCGGCGGAGGAGACCGGCCTGCAGGTGCAAGTCCGGGAGCTGTTCCACGTATACTCCCGGCCCTGGCGCGACCCCCGGGGAGACACGGTGAGCGCCGTCTACCACTGCACCGCCTCCGGCACGCCCTCCGGGGGCAGCGACGCCCGCACAGCCAGGGCCTTCCCGCCCGACGCCCTTCCGGAGAGGATAGCCTTCGACCACCGCAAGGTACTGAGGCAGTTCCTGCGGTGGAAGGAGACCGGTCGCCGCCCCTCGGTGGAGGAGTAGCCGCTAGAGCACCCGGAACTCAATCCGCCTGTTGCGGGCCTTGCCGTCGGCGGTGGCGTTGGAGGCCACCGGCCGGGACTCGCCGTAGCCCACCGTGGTGAGCCTGGAGGCGGAGATCCCCTTTCCGACCAGGTAGCTGCGGACGCTCTCGGCCCTTCGCTGGCTCAGACCCTGGTTGTAGGATGCCGAGCCGTCGGAGTCGGTATGCCCCGCTATCTCCACCAACACGTCGGGATTGTCCCGCAGCAGCTCCACCACGCCGTCCAGCACCCCGTGGGACTGGGGCTGGAGGGTGGCACTGCCGGAGTCGAAGTATATCTCGTCGAAGCTCATCACCTGGCCCTGCTGCAGGGCCGGCCGCATCTGCAGCTCCACCGTGACCGTTCCCCCCGCCGGAACGCTGACTACCTTGGTGGCGTCCAGATAGCCCTCGGCCGAGGCCTCGATGGTGTGGGTGCCGGCGGGCAGGTCCAGCGTGAAGGCTCCGGACGCGGAGGCCGCAGCGGAGAAGTCCACCCCGGCTGCGGTGATGGACGCCGCCACCGGCTCACCGGTGCCGCGGTCGGAGATGGTTCCCGCCACGGTGCCGGACTCCGGGCCCTCCGGGGAAAGGACGAAGTCCTGCGCGGCCTGGGCGCCGGCGGGAACCACCACCGTCCTGGAGAGGGGACGGTAGCCCTCGGCCTCGGCCCGGGCCACCACTGTGCCGGCGAACATTCGTGTAGTAAAGAAACCGCTGGAAGAGTCGGTCACCGCGGACGTTACCGGGGTGCCGGGGAAGCTCACCGTCGCCTCCAGGGGCTGGCCGGTCTCGCCGTCGGTTACGGTTCCGGACAGCGTTCCCAACGAGTCGGGCCCCGTCTGCCCGGCCATGGCCATGTCGTAGCCCAGGGCCACGGTTATGCCCAGGTCTCCCGGAATGCCCCCGGGGACGGGCAGCTCCCCCGTGACTCTCGGGTCCGCCTCCCGCCTGTCGAAGGAGGAGAGCCCCAGATGGCCGGCCAGGTCCATGTAGGCTCCGGTGCCCTCGTACAGGCGCATGCCGCCGGTGAAAACAGCAGGGGAGCCGTAGCCGGGGCCCGACCGGGAGCCGAAGGAGCGGGTCCACAGCTCCAGGTACCCGGTTACCATCTGTGTAGAGGCCTCCACCCCCAGACCGAAGTCCAGGGCGCCGGCACGCTCGTCGATCCTGCCCAGCAGGGAGTCCTCCCAGGTCTGCCCCAGGGAGGCGTATCCCAGGTTGAGGTGGCCCTTCAGCATCCTCCAGGACGCCGTAGCCAGGGCGGTGAGCCCGTAGCCCGTCTTTCCCCCGGATACGAAGGGGCGCCTGACCCCCAGCCTTACCTCGCCTGCGTCCCAGTAGCCGTCGTGGTCGGTTGCCGTATCCGGTTCCGCGTCCGAAAGGGGTATGCTCAACCACAGGACCCCGCCCGCCTGCAGCCAGGGGAGCACCGGACGGGAGTACTTCGCCGCGACGGAGACGTCGGCCATGGCCCAGGAGGCGTCCAGGTAGCCCACGAACTGGTCCCTGGGAGGGACCTGGTCGTAGCGGAAGCCCAGGGCCGAGGCCCTTACGACGGCAGCGGCCTCGACATTCTCTGCAATCCCCAGACCGAACAGGAATCGGGCGTCCAGGTAGTGCTCGGAGTCCTCAACCGCCAGAACGGTATCGACTCCGTAGTCCTCCTTGACCAGATGCACGGAGTCGCTGACCTCGGCGAACTCGTACGTGGAGGATACAGTGGTGCGGTAGGTGTTCCGCTCGGGGATCCCGGCGCTGAGGACCCGGTCGAGGCCCGAAAGGCCCAGCCGGCCCGGAAGGGCCGATGTTCCCGCCGGAAGAAGCAGCAGCGCCGCTGATGCCCAGAGCGCAGATCTATGTCCTTGCAGCATCGATCGCAGTACCTTTCCAGACCCCTGCCTGTGCCTGCCTCTTAACCCTCACGGGCGCTGCTGAGTTCCGACGGGGCCCCGGGTAAGACCGGAACGTCCCCGTGAAACTGGAAGGGGGCGACCGAAGCCGCCCCCTTTCCCTGCTGCGTCCGCCTTGGAAGCTCTAGCCTATCTGCGCACCTCCAGGACGGTGAACTCGATCCGCCGGTTCTGCGCCTTGTTGGCGGCGCTGGTGTTGGGAACCGCCGGCTGGCTCTCGCCGAAGCCGATGGTCTCCAGCCTGGAGGCGGAGATTCCGTGGTTGACCAGGTACTGGAACACCGAGGCCGCGCGCTGCTCGCTGAGCTGCTGGTTGTAGGAGGCGCTGCCGTCGGAGTCGGTGTGTCCGGCGATCTGAACTCTGGCGTCCTCGTTCTCCTTCAGCATCTCCACGATCTGGTCCAGCACGTCGTAGGACTGCGACTGGATGGTGGAGCTGCCCACCTCGAAGTAGATGTTGCTGAAGCTGAGGACCTGGCCCTCGCGGAGGGCGGGCCTGAGCTCGAAGTCCACCACCGTGGAGCCGTCGGCCTCCACCACGATGGGCTTGGAGCGGGTGATGTAGTCCTCCGCCTCGCACTTGATGGTCCAGGTGCCCTCGGGGACCTCGAGCCGGAAGACGCCATCCTCGTCGGTCTCGACGGCTATGGGCTCCTCCATGTCGTCGATGGAGATGTTGGCCACTACCGCCTCGCCGCTCTCGGAGTCGATGACGGTTCCGGTGATCCTGCCCATGCCGGCCTCAGGACGCATCTCGAAGTCCTTGACCACGTTCTGCCCGGCGTCCAGCACCACGGTAGCGGAAGCGGACTGGTAGCCCTCGGCCGCCACGTTGATGGGTACGCTGCCGGGGGGAACTTCGACCTCGTAGAATCCGGTTGCCGGATCGGAGACCACGCTGTCCACCGCAATGCCGGGGAAGGTGAGCACGGCCTCCAGGTTCTCGCCGGTGTTGATGTCGCTGACCATGCCGGAGATGGTCCCGGTGGTGGGGCCCACCTCCTCGACGATCAGGTCGCTGGAGAAGGCCAGGTTGAAGCCGATGCCCCAGTCGTTGGTCCCTCCTGTGGGCAGCGGTGCGTGCTTGGCCCTCTCCTCGTCGGAGAGGTTCTGGTTGTTCTGGTAGAGGGCATGGCCCAGGTCGTAGTAGTCCTGGTCGAAGTCGGTGAGGCCCAGGTCGAACACCACGTCCATCATGAAGCCGCTCCTGGTATGGAAGCGGATTCCCGGGGAGAAGTAGGCCACGTCGTTCCCGCCCTCGCGGTCCAGGTAGTGGTTCACAGTGTACTCGGTGAAGACCGTGGCGTAGGGGGTGGGAAACTCCAGGGCGAAGCCCAGGTTGAGGACGTTGTCCTTCACCAGCAGGCTGACCCCGGTGCTGTCGGCGAAGTTCACCGTCTGGGCGGAGTCGTCGTACTCGTAGGTGAAGTCGGTCATCCCGAACGTCTGCTTGTAGTACGCGTATCCCACGTTGGAATGGAACTTCAGGGGCGTCCCGGGCCAGATGCCGCCCATGTCGAAGGTGATCAGACCGTCCACGCCGTAGGAGGTGTGGCCCGTGGAAAGCGTGGGGTTGCGCATCTGGTACATCGGCTCGTTGTCGAACCATCGCCCGCAGTCGTCCTCGGCAGACACCAGGTCGTTGGAGCGAGGAGCGAAGGCGAACCACTGGTCGAGTCCCAGCCAGATGAGGTGGTTCTCCGGGGTAGGGCTGAATCCCACCTTCCATCCCAGGTGCGTGTCGGCCAGGCCGTCTATGCCGTCCCACCTGCCTGCGGAGAAGCCCCTGGGCTGAACCAGGTCCCTCTCGTAGTAGGAGGCCCTGTAGTTGAGGGTGGTGGCCAGCTCCAGCCACTCGGTGACCCCGTAGGACAGCACGAAGCTGCCCAGGGCGTAGTGCTCCTTGTCGTTCACATCCAGCAGGGTGTCGACGAAGCCGGTATGCCCTGTGGTGGTGAAGAAGCGCATGTCGTCGACCTCGACTGTGCTGGCCCAGTACTTCGACATCAGGCCGAAGGAGATCTCATTGCCACCCAGCGGCTTGCCGCTGATTACCCTGTGCACGCCCCGAAAGCCGTACATCGAGGGCATGGCAAAGGACAATGAGGTAACGGCCAGCACGGCCACTACGGCGAATAGTGTGGTTTTTCTCATGAACCCCTCCTTTATGGTGATTGTACAGTACTTGCTCCAACTAGAAACCAGAGCGTCAACCATGTCAACATCCGCCACTGCAGGGCCTGTGCGGCGAAGTTGACGTCTTCCCCCCAGCTTAGCCTATTGCTATCCTAGAGGTGATGCGGATGAAGTGTGAGCGATTCCTAGTAAGCGGCAGGGTCCAGGGCGTCGGTTTCCGCTACTGGACCGTCCGCCAGGCGGATGAGCTGGGCCTGGGAGGCTACGTCCGGAACCTGCCCGACGGCAGGGTGGAGATAGTGGCCGCCGGGGAGGCCGATGATGTCGACCGGCTGGCCGGGCTGTGCCACCAGGGGCCCTGGAGCGCCAGGGTCGACGAGGTCAGCCGCCAGCCGTGCCGGGACAGCGGGTTCCCGGCGGGGGAGTTCCAGATACGCCATTGACCGTGCCCTGATACTGCTACGGAAGGCTGCCAAATGAGAAAGACGCTTCTGCTGCTTCTGGCCGTCGCGGTCCCCGCGGCGCTCTGCTACGACCCCCTCTTCCACGAGAACCTCACCGAGGTTCTGCCCTCCACCGGAACCGACGGAGACGTGGCCATCGGATACTTCTCCACCGGCGGCGTATGGAGAACCGACTCCACCGGTGAGAGCACCTACTACGAGCTGGATTCCGCCTTCAGCTCGCTGCGCCTGCTGGCCACCGGCCGCTACGGCCTCACCAGCAGCCATACCGTGAGCGCGCTGCTCCCCGCCTACTTCCTGCTGTCCTCACCCGGCGACAGCACAGGGGGAGGAATCCCCAACGCCTGGGTAAGTCTCGACGGATGGATGGAGCGCGACCCCCAGGTGCTTCTGCGCGGAGCCATCAGGATACCGTTCAAGGGTGCCCTGGAGTCCGGCTCCTACCGGGAGGGGGAGCAGAACCTGGCCCTGGACGGCTCCGTCACTGTGGAGACCCCCATCTCCCGGGCCTACGGAGGCGCCAGCATCCGGGGCACCGGCGGGATCCGATACAGCTTCTGGAGCTGGGGCGCCGTCCCCTCCAACTCGCTGGACCTTCCGGACTCCGCCGACGTCAGACCGGCCACCGAGGTCCGGCTGCAGGGCCTGCTGGCCATTCAGGCCAACCCCGAGCTGGAGCTCCGGGGCGGCCTGGAGTTCGCAACCAGAGGGGACTCCGACGTACGGACCAATGAGGGCACCACGGGGCTGGAGAACACCGGCCGCAGCAGCCTGGACCTTCGGGCCGGCTTCTCCCTCAGCCGCTCGGACATGCCCCTCAGATTCGACCTCTACTACAGGCTCGACGGGGAGAACGTGGGCAAGGAATGGGGTCTGATGGTGTCCGGCATCGGTCTGGGCCTGGGAGACCTCTTCGGGGGAATCTCCTCCGGCGGGCGGTCTTGATCCGCAGGCTGCTGCCGGCCTCCGCCCTCCTGGCGGCCTCGGTGGTGCTGGCGCTGCTGGCCCGCCCCCACAGCAGGGGCCTCCAGGTCCGGCAGGCCGGCAGCTCCTACCTGCAGGCCCTGGCGGACGACAGCCTGCAGCGGGCGCACGCCATGCTCTCCCCGAGCCTGCGAAGCTCCATATCGCCGCGGCTCCTGGGGGAGATCGCCCCGGAGACGCCCCTTCCCGCCGCCCGGCTCTCCGGCCGGGAAGCCGGCCTCTACCTGGTGGGGTTCCGAACCGCCGGGGGCACCAGCCGTATGCTGCGGGTCTCGGTGGACGGAGAAGGGCCCGCCATCCACGGCGATTCCCGCCTGGAGGGGCTGCTGGGCAGGGCGGGGGACATGTGCGTGGGCTACGCCAGGGGCACGGTGGCCCCGGCGGTGCTGCAGGGGGCTTCGCCGGAGGACTTCAGCTGTCCGGTGACCGGCGCCCCCTACGGGATCTCTCCCGACGGCGGCCGCCTGGTCTGTCCCGCCGGCCACCTGGGCGGCGGGGTGGTGCTCAGCACCGACGCCTGCTCGGCCCGCAGGGACAGCCTCGCGGTTCTGGCCGGCTCCTACCTGGCCGCCCACGACAGCCTGCCAGCGGGGTTCGGGGCCATGTACCAGGGCCTGGACCTGTCCCCCCGGGAGAGGGTGGGCTACACCTGCCCGGCGGACGCCACGGTCCACTACCGGCTGCTCCCCGACTCCACCGTCTACTGCCCCTTCCATGACCAGACCACCCCGATACCGGCGGCGCCATGAAGAGGGAGAGGCCCCGGGGGGCCGACACCGAGCTGGCGATGATAGACGACGCCGGGAAGCTGCAGGTCCTGGTGGACAGGCTCTCCGGCCAGCCCGCCATCGCCGTGGACACCGAGTTCCACGGCGAGAAGCGCTACTGGCCCGAGCTCTTCCTGGTGCAGGTGGCCGACAGTGAAGGCCCGGCGGTGCTGGACCCCCTGGCCCTGGAGGACCTCTCCCCGCTGGCGGCGGTGATGGCCGACCCGCGAACGGTGAAGGTGATCCACTCCGCCGCCAACGACATCGGAATAATCAACCGGGAGGTGGGCGGGTGCCTGACCAACGTCTTCGACACCCAGCTGGCCGCCGCCTTCCTGGGCTACGGCCAGCAGTGCAGCCTGGGCAAGCTGCTGCGCGAGGTGTGCGGCATCTCGCCGAAGAAGCGGTTCAGCCTCAGCGACTGGTCGGCCCGCCCCCTGGCCCGCAAGCAGGTGGAGTACGCCCTGGACGACGTGCGCTGGCTGCTGGAGCTCTACGGCAAGCTGCGGGACAGGCTGGAGCAGAGCGGACGCCTGGCCTGGTTCCAGAGCGAGGCCCGGGACCTCTGCGACCCGGACAGGTACGGCGTAGACCTGGAGAAGGTCTTCCGGAGGGCCAGGTCCTCGGGAAAGCTGAAGAAGCATTCCCTGCCGGTACTGTGGGCCCTGGTGAAGTGGCGGGAGGAGAGGGCCATGGAGTCCGACCGGCCCCGCAAGCGGATACTGCGGGACTTCCAGCTGGCCCGCATCGCGGGAATGGCCCCCCGGGACCGGGAGAGCATGAGCACCCTTCGCGGCATTCCCTCGGGGTTCCTGCAGAAGTACGGGGAAGAGGTCCTGCAGGTGGTGGCCGGGGCCCTGGAGGACCCGCCGGAGGACGTCCCTCCCCCTCCCAGCCACTCCCGCAGCCGCCGGGGCAGCCCGGCCCGCAGGGACATGCTGCGGATCTTTCTGAGCCGGGAGGCGGAGCGGCTGGGCATCGCCAGGCCCCTCCTGCTGCCCAAGGCGGCCCAGAGGGAGCTGGCCGCCGACCCGCCGCAGAGCATGGAGGAGCTGCGCCGGGTGGAGGGAATGACGGGCTGGCGCGCCGACCTGCTGGGGGAGAGCATCCTGCGGATGTTTCAGGGCAGGCTGGCCCTGGTCCTGGACCCTTCGGCAAAGGGCGGCATGGACTTCGTGGAGCGAGGGGGGGACGAATGAGCACCGCCGCCCCGCCGGCGCCTGCGGAGCTTCTGGGCGCCATGCGGGAGAGGCTGGGCGAGCTGGGCGTCCCCGCCCCGGTTAGCACCGGCCGCCGGGACCCCTACGCCGTCCTGGTGTCCACGGTGGTGAGCCTCAGGACCCGGGACGCGGTCACCCGGAAGGTCTCCCGCAGGCTCCTGGAGAGGGCGCCCGACCCGCAGGCCCTGGCCGCCATGGACGAAGCCGGCCTGGAGGAGGTGCTGCGTCCCGCGGGCTTCTTCCGGCAGAAGGCGGCCCAGCTCCGGCGCACCGCCCGCATCCTGCTCTCCCGCCACGACGGCAGGGTCCCCTCCACCCGCGAGGGCCTGCTGTCCCTGCCCGGGGTGGGCCCCAAGACCGCCGGGTACGTCCTGGGGATGGCCTTCGGGGAGCCGGCGGTGTGCGTCGACGTGCACGTGCATCGCATATCCAACAGGATGGGGCTGGTGAGCACCGCCACCCCGGAGGAGACCGAGAGGGAGCTGGAGCGGATCTTCCCCCGGGGGCTGTGGATCGGAATAAACCATGTCTTCGTCAGGTACGGACAGAACGTGTGCCGGCCCAGGATGCCCGACTGCGGCACCTGCCCCTTTGCGGGCTGGTGCCCTTCTTCGAAAGCGAGTGAGTGATGGTGACGCAAGAGAGAAAGGTGACGGCATGATACGGAAGCTGATACTGCTGATGGCCGCCGCGCTGCTGGCGGCCGGCTGCGGAGGAGGCCTCTCCCCCGACTCCGAGGTGGAGGGGGAGATAGGGTCCGACGCCGCAGAGATCGGTGACGAGTGGGACGACGCCGAGGAGGAGCTGCTGGCGGCGGGACGTCCCGTGGAGGACGACTGGCCCTGCATGACCTGGAAGCTCTCCGGCGACGGAGCGGTGCTGGTGGAGGTGGAGAGCGACGACTTCGACCCGGTGCTGGCCGTCTACGGAGAGGACGGGGAGGTCCTGGCCCTCTGCGACGACTGGGACGGAGACCTGGAGGAATCGTTGGTCGCCCTGGCGAGCGTGCCCGGGGGCGCTACGCTGATGCTGTTCGCCGCAGACGGCGACGACGGGGAGTTCGAGCTGGAATGCACCGTGGCCTCCGATGAGGACCTGGAGGAGTTCGCCCTGGCCTGCGACCTCGCAGACGGCGTCCTGGAGGGCTACAAGTCCGACGAAAAGGACGACGACCTGCTGGAGGAGGTGCTGGAGGACGTTCTGGAGGACCACGTCTACGACAAGGACTTCGCCAACGCCTCCGTGCACGGCTTCGGCCTGGATGCCGACGGCCCGGTGAAGGTTACGGTGGAGTCGGACGACTTCGACACCTACCTGGTGCTGCTGGGGGTGGACGGAGACGACCTGCGGTTCATCGATTACGACGACGATGGCGGGAACAACACGAACTCCGCCCTGATGAGCGAGCTGGAGGCCGGCGACTACCTGGCGGTGGTCCTCAGCTACACAGACGCCGAGAGCGGCGACTACCTGCTTGAGGTGGAGACACTGGAAGAGGAGCTGCTGGAGCCGGATCCCGTGCCGGCGGAAGAGCCGGGAGTCAGCTACAGCGTGGAGGTTACGGGGCAGACCCCCATCGCCTACGCCTACACCGGCGGCGGGGAATTCTACGTCCCCGGCCTCAACCCGTTCAGCCCCGTGGCCGCCTTCGAGTTCACCGTGGAGGAGACCGGCATCTACCAGCTGGACGGCTTCTCCGAGATGGATGACGTGGTCCTCTCCCTCTGGGACGCTGGCACCGAGGCCCCGGTTTTGATGGAGTACGACGACGACGGCTCGGGGACAGGGACAGACTCCAGGATGGTGGTCATGCTGCCCGCCGGCGAGTACGTGGCCCTGGTGAGCTCCTACTCCGGAGGCCTCCCCGATGGCGAGCTGGGCTTCAGCTGGCAGCCGGCCCAGGAGGAGATGCGCAGTCTGCGGCCGGGCAGGGCGGTGGAGGCCGCGTTCACCTACGAGACCACCGACGTCTACTACACCTTCGAGGTGGACGGGCCCGGGGAGCTGGTGGTCACCGCCGACGCGGTCACCGCCGACATAGACCCCTACATCGACCTCTGGAGCCCGGAAGGGGCCGGGTACAGCAACGACGACGGCGGCGAGGACTTCAACTCCCGCCTGGAGGTGCAGGTGGGCCCCGAGGACACCGGCGAGTGGACCCTGCACGTCACCACCTACGGTGGGGGCGAGGGCAGGATCAGGGTCCGGGCGGAGCACACGCCCGGAGCCAGCCGGGCGGAGACCGGCGAGATGCCCGAGCCGGAGGAGCCTCCGGCGGACGAGCCGCCGGCAGCCCCCACACCCGGCTCCGCGCGCATATAGGCGATTTGACCGCTGCAAAAGAGGGCCCGGGCGCGGAAGCGTCCGGGCCCCTGCTGCTCGACCCCGCCGGCGCCATCGACGTAACCCGGCCCCTGGGCCGGGAGACGCTGGCCTGGCCGGGAGCCCCTCCCCTGTCGCTGGACCGCCGTCGCAGCGAAGGCTGGCGGGTCACCACGGTGCGGATGACCAGCCATACCGGCACCCACATGGACGCCCCGGCGCACCTGATGGAGGACGGGGCCACCGTGGACCGGATCCCCCTGCGGCGGCTGGTGCTCCCCGCCACCGTAGTCCTCTGCCCCGGACAGACGGTGGGGCCGGAGGACCTGGCGGAGGCGGAGCTGTCCGGACGGGCCGTGCTGCTGCGGACGCGGGGCTCGGCGCTTCCCCGGGACCGGTTCAGGCCCGGCTATCCCCATCTGCAGCCGGAGGCGGCGGAGCTGCTGCGGGACGGAGGGGCGGCCCTGGTGGGAACCGACTGCCTGTCGGTGGACCCCCCGTCGGGGGAGGCGGCGCACCGGACCCTACTGGGGGCCGGGATACCGATAGTGGAGGACCTGATGCTGGGCGGAGTCGAGCCCGGCGGCTACGTCCTGGTCTGCCTGCCGCTGCGGCTGGAGCGCGGCGACGGGGCGCCGGTCAGGGCCCTGCTCTTCCCCCCGGCGTAGGGAAAGGGGCCCCGAAGGGCCCCTCTGCTTTGTCGTGCGCCTTCGGGCCTACTCCTGCACCTCCAGTATGTAGACCTTGGGGTAGACCGCAGCGTTGACGTCAACGGCCAGCATCCGCCCGCCCTGCATGGCGCTGAAGCTCCAGTTGCTGGCGTCGCCGGGGTAGTCCAGGCCGGCGATGAGCCGTCGCTGCCCGGACTGGTCGAGGACGAAGAAGGTGGGCGTCTCGGTGGTGCCCAGCTGCACCCACAGCAGGCCTTGGTCGTCGAGTAGCAGGCCGGCCACCGAGGGCCTGTCGGGCTGCGGCTGGTAGCCTTCGATCATCTCCGGAGGGGCGCCGCCCTGGGCGAAGCGGCTGCGCATCAGCTCAATCTCCTCGGCCAGCTCCTCCTCGGTCTTTGCTACCGGCTCGATCCCTTCCTCGATTCGGAGGAACTCGGTGCCGTCGGGCTCGTAGCCCACCAGCACGAACCTCGCAGAGCCTATGGAGGACCGGAAGACCCGCCCGTCGGGAGCGGCCTCGAAGACCATCATGTCCTCCATCATGTCGGTCATCATGTTCTCGGGGTCGAAGGCCTTGAGGTCCTGGTGGTAGGTAACCACCGGGGTGACCCCTTCCTCCCAGCGGCGGAGGGCCATTCCGCTGAAGACCCCGTCCTCGGTCTGCTCGAATGCCGGCTGGATGCCCACCACGGCGCTGTCCAGGGCGTCGATCATAACCGGGGGGGCCGGGAAGAACCCCTCCAGGGCGTCCCGGTACTCGCCGTCGGGGCCGAAGTAGACCAGCTTCTGCCCCATGGCGTCGCAGACCACGATCCGCCCGTCCGGAGCCACGTCCAGCATGGACGCCATCTGGAACTCGCCGGGGCCGCTGCCCTGACGGCCGAAGCTGCGGAGGAACTCCCCCTCGCCGTCGTAGATGCGTACCTCGAAGAGCTGCATGTCCAGCACGGCGATGTCGCCTGCCGGGGTGAAGTCCGCGGTAGCGGGCTGGCCGAAGACGTAGTTGCTGTCCCCCAGCTCCACGCCTATGCTGTCCACCACCGCCAGGGTGACGTCGTACTCCAGCGCGTCCAGATCGGGATACACCCGCTGGCCGTCTCCCCCGCCCTCGGCGGGCCGGGGGCCCTCGTCTCCGCCTCCGCAGGCCAGCGCCAGGAGCGCTGCCCCTGCCAGGGCGGCCATGTACTCTCTCATCTTGCCTTCCTCTCTACAGGCCGAAGTAGAGGACGTGCTCCAGCGGATGGGGCGCGCCCCTGAACCGCCGGGTCTCCTCCCGCTTGGCCTCCAGGTATGCGTCCACCAGGTCCGGGGCGAACACGTCGCCCTTCTGCAGGAAGTCCCTGTCCCTCTCCAGGGCGTCCAGCGCCTCGTCCAGCGTCCGGGGCAGCATGGGCAGCCCCGAGCTGTCGTACTCCGGCGCGAAGACGTTCTCGTCTATGGGCCCGAAGCCCATCTCCTCGGGGACCATCTTCCGCTTCACCCCGTCGATGGCGGCCATGAGCATGGCGGCCATGGACAGGTAGGGGTTGCCGGTGGCGTCCGGCACCCGGTACTCGAACCGCATGGACTCCGGGGAGCGGGCGTAGGCCGGCACCCTCACCGCCGCGCTGCGGTTGGCGCCGGAGAAGAACCGGTAGACCGGCGCCTCCTGGTTGGGCTGCAGCCGGCGGTAGCTGTTGGTGCTGGCGTTGGTGAAGGCGCACAGGGCCGGGGCGTGGTGCAGCATTCCGGCTATGGCGCTTCTGGCAACCGGGCTGAGGCAGCAGTAGCCGTCCCCGTCGTAGAAGACGTGCTCGTCCCCCTTCTGGAAGAACAGGTGGTAGTGCATCCCATTGCCCGGCTCCCCGGCCATGGGCTTGGGCATGAAGGTGGAGGCCAGGCCGTAGCGGAGGGCCACCCCGCGGATAAGGTGCTTGGCGATCATCACGTTGTCGGCGGCGCTGAGGAAGGGGGCGAACTTCACCTCCACCTCCGACTGACCCATCTGCCCCACCTCGTGATGGTGGTACTTCAGCCGGATGCCTGCCTCGTTCATCAGGCCCGCTATCTCCGCCCGGACGTCGTGCAGGCTGTCCACCGGGGTGGCGGCGTGGTAGCCGCTTTCGGTGGGGTGCACCAGGCCCATGCGGTCGGGGTCGGCTGCGCCGGCGGGGTCCTCCATGCTAGAAAGCCGGTAGCCGCTGCTCCCCTTCTCCTGCCAGAACGAGGCCCTGTCCAGGAGGTAGAACTCGAACTCCGGCGCCCACAGGCTCTCGGTGGCCACGCCGCGGCTCTTCAGGAGCTCCTCGGCCTTCCGGGCCACGCCCCGGGGGTCCCGGGAGAAGGGCCTGCCGGTCTCGGGGTAGACTATGTCGGCCAGCATCACCAGGGTGGGCCGCCGGGTGAAGGGATCACGGTAGACGCGCCTGGGGTCGGGGACCACGGAGAGGTCGCCGGCCTCGGTGGGGGTCATTGCCGCCAGGGTGGAGCCATCGAAGCCGATTCCCTGCGAGAAGAGCTTCCTTCCCACGCTGCGGGTGGGAATGGTCACGTGTCTCCAGTATCCCAGAACGTCGGTGAACCGTATGTCGACCTCCTCGATGTCCGTCGAGGATAGCCTCTTCAGCAGCGACTGAACCGTCTTCGCCGAGGTCAAGATGTACCTCCCTGGTTGTAGCGGCCGGCGGCGAGAAGCCTGTCCACCTCGTCACGCACCGCCGGCAGAAGCTCGTCTTCGCAGATCGTTCGAATCATCCTGCCCTCCGAGAACAGCAGGTAGCCCGCGGGAGTGGCTATAACCGCCACGTCGGACTCCCTGGCCTCTCCCGGGCCGTTTACCTCGCATCCCATCACCGCCACCGTCAGCCGGCCCCTGCGGCCGCGAAGCGCCTGCTCCACCCGACCGGCCAGCCGGCCTACGTCCAGTCGGGCCCGGGCGCAGGTGGGGCAGCCCACCACCCGCACGAATCCCCTCCGCAGGCCCAGCGCCGACAGAACCTCCCAGGCCACCACCGGCTCCGGCTCCGGGGAGCCCGCCAGGGACACCCGGACGGTGTCGCCGATTCCCCGGTCCAGCAGCCGGGTGAAGGCAACCGCCG
Source organism: Candidatus Fermentibacteraceae bacterium (assembly GCA_041686025.1). Taxonomy (GTDB): domain Bacteria; phylum Fermentibacterota; class Fermentibacteria; order Fermentibacterales; family JCC-6; genus JAWLEP01. The sequence continues at coordinate 47,685 of JAWLEP010000014.1, read as the reverse complement.
TCCGGACGCTGCCGGAGAGGGGGGTGCCCGCCTCGGTGACCCCCAGGTGAATGGGGTACTCCCGCTCCCGGGAGGCCCTCACGTTGGCCTCCACGGTGAGCCCGGGGTCGCTGGCCTTCAGAGAGAGTACTATATCACGGAAACCCGTCTTCTCAAGCATGGCCACGTGCCGCTCCGCCGCCGCCCACATGGAGTCGGCGCTCACGCCCCCATAGCGCTCCCTGATGTCGCCGGGGACGCTTCCGGAGTTGACCCCCACCCGTATGGGAACGGCCAGCTCCGCCGCCCGGCGGGCTATCCGCTCCACGTCCGCCGCCCGGCGGATGTTGCCGGGGTTGAGCCGGAGCTTGTGTATTCCGGCATCCAGCGCCGCCATGGCCAGGCCGGCATCGAAGTGCACGTCCGCCACCAGGGGCACCGGCGAGCCCTCCAGCAGGGGGGGCAGGGCCCGGGCGGAGTCCATGTCCGGGACCGCCACCCGGACCACCTCCGCCCCCAGCCGGGCCAGCTCTCTCACCTGCCGCAGGGTGGCGTCCACGTCGGTGGTGGGGGTGTTGGTCATGGACTGGACCACCACCGGGGCGCCTCCGCCCATGGCAACCCCTCCCACGTCCACGCTTCTCTTCGAGGACATTCAGCCCCCCTTCCTGCCGCAGACCACCCGGCGCCTCCCGGCCAGGTCCCTGCGCACCTCCACGTCCGCCAGTCCCGACGCCTCCAGCAGCTGCGCCGTGGCGGGCGTCTGGTCGTCGGCCACCTCCAGGACGGCGGCGCCTCCGGCCGCCAGCAGCCTGGGGAGGTCGCCGGCCAGGCGCCTCGTCAGGTCCAGGCCGTCCGGACCTCCGTCCAGGGCCGCCCGGGGGTCGCCGAACCGCACCTCCGGCTGCAGGGAGGCTATCTCACCGGTGGGCACGTAGGGAAGGTTGGCGGCCACGCCGTGAAAGCCTCCGGCCAGGGCCGAGGCCAGGTCGCAGGCAACGAGATCCACATTGTGCAGATCATGCAGGACCAGGTTCCTCCGGGCCAGCCCCAGGGCCGGTCGGTGGATGTCCGTGGCCCACACCCGGCAGCGGGGAAGACGGACCGCCAGGGCCACCGCCACCGCCCCGGAGCCGGTTCCCACGTCCAGCAGCCGCCGGGCGCCGGGGGGCAGCAGCTCCAGCAGCGCCTCCACCATCACCTCCGTCTCCGGCCGGGGCACCATGGCCTCCGGGCCGGCCAGCAGCTCGACGGACATGAACTCCACCCGGCCGGTTATGTGCTGCAGGGGGGTGCGGCTGCGCCGGGCCGCCAGGGCACGGCGGTACTCCTCCAGCTCCCCGCGGGACAGGGGGGAATCGCCCTCCACCAGAAGCCGGTGGCGCTGCCAGCCCAGGACGTGCATCAGCAGGAGGTCGGCCTCCAGGCGGGGGCTCTCCAGGGGGGAGAGCATCTCCGCCCCCCACCTCCTGGCCTCCCCCACCAGCATGGCTATTCGGAGGAGATGCCGGCCAGGAGCCTCTCCTCCTCGGCCTCCACCAGGGCGTCTATCACCGGGTCCAGGGCTCCGCCCAGCACCGCATCGAGGTTGTGCATGCTCAGCCCTATGCGGTGGTCGGTGATCCTGTTCTGGGGGAAGTTGTAGGTGCGGATCTTGGCGCTGCGGTCCCCCGACCCCACCATGCTCTTGCGGGCGTCGGCGCGCTTGGCCTCCTCCTTCTGGCGGAAGTGCGCCAGCAGGCGCGACCGAAGCACCTTCATGGCCTTGGCCCGGTTCTTGTGCTGGCTCTTCTCGTCCTGGCAGGCCACCACTATGCCGGTGGGCTCGTGGGTGATGCGCACCGCGGAGTCGGTGGTGTTCACGCTCTGCCCCCCGGGTCCGGAGGAGCGGTAGACGTCTATGCGCAGGTCGCCGGGGTCGATGTCCACGTCCACCTCCTCGGCCTCGGGGAGGACGGCCACCGTGCAGGCGGAGGTGTGTATGCGGCCCTGGGTCTCGGTCTCGGGCACCCGCTGCACCCGGTGGACGCCGGCCTCGAACTTCATGCGGCTGTAGACGCCCTTCCCCCGCAGGGCGAAGACGATCTCCTTGAACCCGCCCCGCTCCGACTCCCGGCTGGCCATCACCTCCAGGCTCCAGCCCCGGGACTGGGCGTAGGAGGAGTACATGGAGAAGACGTCGCCGGCGAACAGCGCGGCCTCCTCGCCCCCGGTGCCGGCCCGGACCTCCACGATCACGTCCCGGCGGTCGTTGGGGTCTGGGGGGATAAGCAGCCTGCGGCGCCGCCGCTCCAGCTCCTCCATTCTCTTCTCCAGGCCGGGGAGCTCCTCCCGGGCGAGCTCGGCCAGGTCCGGGTCGTCCTCGTCCAGCACCTCCCGGGCCTCCTCGATGCCCTCCGCCACCTCCTCCATCTCCGCCAGGGTCCGGCGCAGCTCGTCGAGGTGGGCCCGTTCCTCGGTGAGGGAGCGGATCCTCCGGGAGTCCCGCAGCGTCTCCGGGTCGCAGAGGGCCTCGTCTATCTCCCGCATCCGCGCGGTGACGCTCTCCATGTCCGCCGGGCCGATTCCGCCCTCAGCCATCGCTTCGGTTCCCCTCCTCATCTTCCTCTTCTTCCTTCGAGCTTCCCCCGGAGCCGGCTATCCGGACCCCGGGAAGCGGCTCCTCGCCCAGGGAGAGCCGCAGGGAGGCTATGGCCACCTCCACCATCTCCCGGTCCGCCTTCCTGGTGGTGAGCCTCTGCAGCAGCAGCCCGGGGGCCGTCACTGCCCGGGCCACCGCGGAGGTCTCCAGGTGGCGGTCGGCCAGCTTCAGCACCTCGTAGCTCAGCCCCAGCACCAGGGGGATCAGCGGAAGATGGTAGAGGATGCGCAGCGCCGCCCCGGGGGCGTGGCCGAAGGCCACCACCACCGCCGTGTCCAGCACGGCGTAGAATACGATGGTGGCCAGCATCACCAGCAGAAGGAAGCTGGTGCCGCAGCGCTGGTGCAGAGGGCTCTGGGCGGCGGCCTCGTCGGCCAGCCGCCGGGGGTCCTCCTCCCCGCCGGCGGACAGGGACCTCTCGAAGGCGTGTATGGTCTGGTGCTCGGCGCCGTGGTAGGCGAAGAGCCTGCGGACGTCGGGCATCAGGGAGATGGCGGCGATGTAGAGGAAGAAGGCCGCCACCCGGTAGACGCCGGCCAGCAGGTGGATGGCCATCTGCGAGCTCTCCCCCACGGTCCACATGGACGCCTGCAGCGGCAGCCATGCGAAGATCGCCACCGCCAGAACCACGGCGGCGGCGGTGGAGAGGAAGCCCGAGAAGCCGGAGGAGGTCTTCCCCTGGCTCTCCTCGATTATCTCCGCCGACCAGTTCAGCCCCGCCAGCCCCAGCCGCAGGGTGTCTATCAGGGTGGCGGCTCCCCGGAAGACGGGCTTCTTCCAGATATCGCCCCGGTCGCCTATGAGGGGTGTCTCCAGCCGGCGGGCCACGATGTCGCCCTCCGGCGCGCGCACGGCCACCGCCGCCCCCTGCGGAGAGCGCATCATTACGCCCTCCAGAACGGCCTGGCCGCCTACGCTGCTTCCCCGGGCTCCGTCTTTTTCGCTCAAGGTGGGCGTGTCCCGTCACTGAGGGGAAAGAGAAGGGGGGCCCTTCGGCCCCCCTCGTCGCATTCCCGTGAGGCTAGTCCCGGTTCTCTTCGGACTCCGCCTTCTTCTTGGTCTTTCCGTACTTGCGCAGGTACTTGTCCACCCTGCCCGCGGAGTCCACCAGCTTCTGCTTCCCGGTGTAGAAGGGATGGCAGGCCGAGCAGACGTCGAAGCGCCTGTCTCCGCCGGTGGACCGGGTCTTTATGGTGTTCCCGCAGGTGCAGGCGAAGGTCACCTCTTTGTACTCGGGATGTATGTCGGGCTTCACTTCCGTGCCTCCATGGCTGTGTCGTTCGCCGGCGAAAACCAGCGTATCATTGTGACATGTGGGCCATTGCGTCAAGGAATCGCTTGTTGGACTTGTGCTGGGTGAGCTGCTTCTTCAGAAGCTCCATGGCCTCCACGGTGTTCAGGTCGGCCAGTATCTTGCGCATGATCCATATCCGCTGGATCACGTCCTCCTCCAGCAGCAGGTCCTCCTTGCGGGTACCGGACCGGTTGATGTCTATGGCCGGGTAGACGCGGCGGTCGGCCAGCCTGCGGTCCAGCACTATCTCGCAGTTTCCGGTTCCCTTGAACTCCTCGAAGATCACCTCGTCCATGCGGCTTCCGGTGTCCACCAGGGCGGTGCCCACGATGGTGAGGCTGCCGCCCTCCAGTATGTTGCGCGCCGCCCCGAAGAACCGCTTGGGCCGCTGCAGGGCGTTGGAGTCCACGCCGCCGGAGAGGATCTTGCCGGAGTGGGGCACCACCTGGTTGTTGGCGCGGGCCAGGCGGGTGATGGAGTCCAGCAGGATCACCACGTCGTAGCCGCTCTCCACCATGCTCTTGGCCTTCTCCAGCACTATGTCGGCCACCTGCACGTGGCGCTTCGGTGCCTCGTCGAACGTGGAGCTTATCACCTCGGCCTCCACGTTCATCTTCATGTCGGTGACCTCCTCGGGGCGCTCGTCTATGAGGAGTATCAGCAGCTTCGCCTCGGGGCTGTTGGCTATGATGCTGTTGGCGATGTGCTGCAGGAGGATTGTCTTTCCCGCCCGGGGCGGGGAGACGATCAGGGCCCTCTGGCCCTTGCCCATGGGGGTCAGCAGGTCCAGCACCCGGCCGGATATGTTGTCCGGGCCGGTCTCCATCCGGAACAGCTCCTTGGGGTAGAAGGGGGTCAGGTCGTCGAAACCGGTCCGCTTCCTGGCCTCCTCGGGACCCTTCTCGTTGATGGACTCCACCCGGAGCAGGGCGTAGTACTTCTCGCTGTCCTTTGGCTTGCGCACCTGGCCGGAGACGGTGTCGCCGGTCTGCATGGCGAACCTCTTGATCTGGGAGGGCGAGACGTAGATGTCGTCGGAGCCGGGAAGGTAGTTGCTGCCCGGCGAGCGCAGGAAGCCGTACCCCTCCGGAAGGACCTCCAGGACGCCCGTGGCGTACTTCAGGCCGTTCTTTCTGGTCTTCTCCTCCAGGAGCATGCGGATCAGCTCCTTCTTCCGGACGCCGGAGACTTTCTTAAGCCCAGTCTCCTTGGCGATCGACTGGAGCTCGGCAAGCGTCTTGTCCTGCAGCTCCGCAAGCGTCGCCTCATTCGATGGATTGGCTGCCATAAGACCTCTTTTTGCTAGGGTTTTGGTATGAATGGAGTTCAGTGTTCGCGAAAATGCCGTCTCTCGCCAGTTGGTGTATCTGCCTGCAACTAATGGTAACCGTTGAACTTATGGGCTGCTTAGGTCAACTGGTTTTCCGGGAGCTTCCCTCGGTGAGCACTGCAAAGATTCCGCCTTCGGGCCTCTGCGTCAAGGGCCTGCGCCTCTTCACCGGTTCCCGAGATGGTTATGATAGTCATCATGATGACACGCCGGCCCCACCGGAGGGAGTACCATTGCAGGCCCTGAACACCGCCGGGTGGATGATCGCCGCCGCCGCCTACCTGGTGCTGGCCGCCGGCGGGCTGCTGGCGGAGGTGCCCCCCGAGCCCGGGCAGGCCCTGCGGGCCTCGGCGCTGCTGCTTCTGTGCGCCGCGGTGGTGGTGCTCACCAGGGTCCGGGGGTGGAGGCCGGGCAGGCTGGCCCTGGCCTGGATCTCCCTGGGCGTCATCGCCGCCGTCCAGCAGGCTGGAGGCTGCCGGGGCTTCCTCTTCCCCGCCTACTTCCTGCTGCTGCTCTGGGCCGCCCTCCCCTCGGCGGGGGGAATGGCGGCGGAGCTGGGGCTGGCCATAGGGCTGGCCGAGGCGGTGTCCCTGGTGGCCGGGGGCAGCCCTTCGCACCTGCAGGACGTGCTGGCCTCCCTGCCCCCCGCCCTGGGCGGACTGCTGCCACCGGCCCTGTTCGGCCTGGCCGCCGACGCCCTGGTGGAGGGCCGGCGCCCGCCCCCGACTGCCATTCCCCCCATGTCGGAGGAGCCCCGAAAGCGGCAGAGGCCGGCCTTTCCCGTGGCCGCCGCCCGGGCGCTGCTGCCGGTGGTGAGGCGGGCCACCTCCGCGGAGGGCGCCTACCTGCTGGTCCGGCACGACGAGAAGCTCTTCCGGCTGGTGGAGGCCCTGGGGGGTCTGTCCCGGGAGGCCCAGCGGTCGCTGGTGCGGGGCAGCCACCCGCTTCTGTCGGTCCCAGGCAAGGGGGTGGAGATGGATGACGTGGACGGGGGGCTGGCGCCCCCCTGGCTGCCCGAGGAGGCGGCGGGGGGCCGCTACGCTGTGCGGCCGGTGAGCGGGGAGGACGGGGCCGAGGCCTTCTTCGTCCTCTCAGGCCCCGGGGAGGGGGCGCTGAAGACCCTGTCGGAGGCCGCCTCCGTCTTGGAGGAGGTATGGCTGCCCGGCGGCGGGGAGAGCGTATCCCCCGAGGTGGAGTGGTTCGAGGCCGTGGCCGGCTCCGCCGCCTCCGCCTCCACGGTGGACCGGGCCATACACTCGGTGGTTCTGAACCTCCACCGCCTGATGGAGGGGGCCACGGTGACCGTGGGCCTGCTGGAGGGGGAGGGCAGCGTCCTCAACATCTACGAGTCCATGGGGGCCTTCTCCGCCGGCCGCGGCGGGAAGTCCATGGGCTGCGAGACCAGCGTGGCCGGATGGGTCCTGGCCTACGGCCGGCCCATGTTCCGCAACCGGATGCGCCGGGGCAACAAGGCCATCCGGTCGCTGTCCACCGAAGACGACCCGGAGCGCAGGGTGGGCAGCTGCGCCGCCGCTCCCCTGATAATGAACGGCCAGGTGGCCGGCGTCCTGCTGCTGGAGCGGGAGGAGAGCAACGGGTTCGGGGTGGCGGAGGAGAAGCTGCTGCGGGGAGCGGCGGGGCTGCTGTCGGTGACGGTGGAGAAGGTCTACCTGCGGCAGCGGCAGAAGACCAGCCGCACCCGCGACGGCCTCACCGGCCTGCCCACCATGGCCGCCCTGGCGGAGAGCCTGGAGGAGGCGGTGGACCAGGTGCGCCGCTACGGCAGGTCCATCTCCCTGCTGCAGCTGGACCTGGACGGCTTCTCCCGCCTCAATGCCCGCCTGGGTCCCGGGGAGGCGGACGGGGTGGTCAGGACGGTGGCCGGCCTGCTGGAGGAGCTGCTGGGCGACGAGACCCTGCTGGCCCGCACCGGCCCGGACAGCTTCGCCGCCCTCCTGGTGGGCCCCGACCCCGCCGAGGCGGAGGCCATAGCGGAGTCCATGGCCGCCAGGGTTGCGCAGTGGAAGGGGGGCCCGGAGCCGGTCACCGCCAGCGTCGGCGCCGCGGTGACCCACACCGACCGGCGGGTCCGGGAGCTGCTGCCGGCGGCGGAGAAGGCGGCCAGGACGGCGGCGGGCAAGGGCCCGGGCCGGGTGCACGTGGAGGAGCTGCGTCCCTTTGGTGCGTAGGCTGATGGCCCTTCCCCGGGCGGTGCGGATGGCGGGCCTGCTGACGGTGGCGGGGATCATATTCTACCTCAGCAGCCAGCCGGCGCTTCCCACTCCCCCGCTCTTTCCCCACCAGGACAAGGTGTTCCACTTCCTGGAGTTCGCCGGGCTGGGGCTGATGGTCTTCCTCAACCGGGACAGCTGGGGAAGCAGGCCCCTGCCGGTGATGATCCTCCTGGTACTGGCCTACGCCCTCACCGACGAGGTCCACCAGTCCTTCGTCCCGGGCCGGGACTGCTCGGCGGCGGACATGGCGGCGGACGCGGCGGGGGGTCTCTTCTCGCTGCTGGTGCTGAGCCGCTTCGGAAGGAAAGGGCCCTCCCCTGGCTAGACGGGTGGGGATTATGTTATATCATGCCTGCCCAAGCCTTGGTGCGCCCGGCCATCTTGACAGTTTTGACCCTGCGGAGTAGGCTCATAACCTGCAGGGCTTCGAAGGCAGGGGTCGGACACGAAAGGCATATTCGTCAGTCGAAACAGGAATCGAGAGGAGGTTCCAGGTATGGTCAAGGCCAGAACTGCCCTGTTCTGCCTTGTTCTCCTGAGCATGGCCCTTATGCTGACCGCATGCGGACCCAGCGAGGAGCAGCTCAGAGCCAGGGACGAGGCCCGATCTGCCGCGCTGGCCGCGGAGGAGAGGGCGGACAACCTTGAGCAGGAGTACGAGGATCTGACCACGGAGATACCCGAGATGGAAGCCGAGGTCGAGGCGCTTCAGGCCGAGCTCGCAGAGCTCCAGGCCGAGTACGAGGCCCTTGGCGGCGGTAGCCGATAGGAAGGGAGGAAAGAAATGAAGCGTAGCGTAATGCTTTTCGCTGCAGTGATCGTTCTTGCCCTCGCCTCCGGCGCCGCTGCACAGTACACGGCCGACGAGCTGAGCCAGTACAGCCGCGACGAGATCGAGGCCATGGGCAACGACAACATCGAGCTCCAGATCGCCTACTGGGAGTGGGTAAAGGCCGAGGCCGACGCCCGCTACGACGAGTGGCTGCCCCAGGTAGAGCCCCTGAGGGCGCAGAAGGCCGAGCTGGAGGCTCAGATCGCGGACCTCAACAGGCAGATCGACGAGCTGCGGGCGGAGATCAACCGTCTCCGCAACGCGGGAGTGGACCACACCATCGAGCTGGGCGAGACCCTCTGGGGCATCGCCAGCTACCACTGGGTATACGGTGACGGAACCGAGTGGCCCAAGATCTACGATCGCAACCAGGACAAGATCAGCGATCCGGACATGATCTACGCCGGCGACGTCATCACCATCCCCGTGCCGATGGTCAACACCTACACGGTCGTCGAGGGCGACTTCCTCGGCAAGATCGCCGGATACAGCGTTGTCTACGGAGACCGGGGCATGTGGCCTCAGCTCTACGAGGGCAACCGCGACAAGATCAGCGATCCCAACCTCATCTACCCCGGCCAGGTACTCGACGTGCCTCGCACTTCCGCGAGGATGGGCCGCAACTAGGTGAGCTCACCTGACAAGGAGCCTCCGTCTTCCGGCGGGGGCTCCTTTTTCCCCTTTGCAGGACAGAAGTAATGGAAGACTCCATCAGCAGGAAGCTTCCCCTTCCGGTGGAGGAGGCCAGGAAGCTCCTGGGTCCGGGGGACATCCACCTGCGCGAGATATGCAGGGCCATGAACGTGGCCGCCGTATACCGTGACGGCCGCCTGGTCTTCACCGGCGGCAAGACCGACGTGGACCGGGCGCTGGCCACGGTGGACCGGCTGCGCCACGAGCTGCGGGTCTCCGGGAAGATAAACGACCACAGCATCAGAAAGGCCCTGGACTTCCCCGCCCCGCACGACGCGGAGCTGGAGATTAAGGTCCCCGGAAGGGCCGGCCGCATCATACCCAAGACCCCGGGGCAGGAGCGCTACCTGCGGGCCATGGACGACACCGATGTCGTCTTCAGCATAGGCCCCGCCGGCACCGGAAAGACCTATCTGGCGGTGGGCAAGGCGGTGAGCGACCTCCGGGAGGGTGCCGTGGAGCGGATAGTCATCACCCGCCCGGCGGTGGAGGCCGGCGAGAACCTGGGCTTCCTGCCGGGGGACCTCAGGCAGAAGATCGACCCCTACCTGCGGCCCATATACGACGCGCTGAACGACACCCTGTCCCCGGCGCGGGTGAAGCGGTCCATAGAGAACGGGATCATAGAGGTGGCCCCCCTGGCCTACATGAGGGGCCGGACGCTGAACAACGCCTTCGTGGTCCTGGACGAGGCCCAGAACACCACCCTCACCCAGCTGAAGATGTTCCTGACCCGCCTGGGCTACCGTTCCCGGGCGGTGATAACGGGGGACATCACCCAGGTGGACCTCAGGCCCTCGGCCAGCTCCGGGCTGATCCGGATACAGAACGTCCTGCGTGGCGTCTTCGGCGTGGAGTTCGTATACCTGGACAGCAATGACGTTGTCCGGCACCCGCTGGTGCAGAGGATCATATCGGCCTTTCACCGGGCCTCCGAGAGGGAGGGGGAGGAACCTTGAGACCGAGGCTGCTATTCGGATTCCTGGCGGCGCTGGCGTTTCCCCTGCTCTACCTGCTGCTCTTCGCCCCCGACTACTCCCCCGTGGATCTGGACGTGGAGGTGGGAGAGGTGCTCAGCTCCGGCCTGATCGCCCCGGTGGGGTTCGAGGTGATGCTCCCCGACAGCCAGATGTCCCGGCTGGCCCGCAGCCGGGCGGACGAGGTGGCCGTGTACCTCCGCCGCCGGGGCAACGTCTGGCCCCGGGTGAGACGGCAGCTGGAGAGCAGCCTTACCCGGCATCTGGACAGCAGCGGCGTGAGCCGCCTGCTGGACGACCTGGAGGCCATCTACCGGGAGGGCGTGTTCGACTCCACAGCCGTCCGGCGGGTCTACCGGGGCGACGAGGCGGTGGTGCTGGAGGAGGGCTCTCAGGAGGAGACTTTCCTCAGCCGCCTGCACAGCCTGCAGAGCGTGCAGGGGTGGCTCACCCGCAGGCTGCGGGACATGGCCGGCCCCGCGGGGGTGGGGATGGAGCTCTTCTCCTCCACCGTAACCGGCATACTGGACCCCAACCTGGAGACCGACCCTGCCGCCCGGGACGACGCCGTGGAGCTGATAAACGCCTCCATCAGCCCGGTGGACACGGTGATCGCCGCCGGGGATACCCTGGTTCCCCCGGGAGGGGTGGTCACCAGCCGCACCAAGCAGTACGTGCAGGCCATGCAGACCTCCGAGGCGGCGGTCCGCTCCCGCAGCAGGCTGGCCTACCTGGCGGGCAGGCTGCTGCTGATACTGGGAGCCCTGGGGCTGGCCCTGGCCTACGTCCGCGATCAGATGGCGGACACCTGGATCAGGCCCAGACGGTTCCTGCTCCTGGCCGCCATATGGCTGCTCACCATGGCCGGGACGGGTGCCGTGTGGCGTCTGCTGGGAACCCTCTACAACGCCTCCATGGCCTCGCTGATCAGCTTCGGGGCCGTTCTGACCGCAATCTTCTTCCACCGCAGGGACGCCTACGCCATAACCGCGGTGTTCGCCCTGGTGATGGCGGCCTCCCAGATCCATCCCTACATGGTGGGCATGGTGACCTTCGTCTCCGGCTCCGTGGCCGCGGGGGCCGCCTGGGACATACGCAGCCGCAGCAACTTCCCCCGGGCGGTGCTGCTGGCGGCCCTGTCCGGGGCCGCCGCCTTCTGGGCCATCTCCCTGATCGGCCTGGGTTTCAGCCCGGCGGTCTGGTGGGTGAGCCAGCTGGAGATCGTGCTCTCCCCGGTGGTGGGCATAGGCGCCGCCTCCGTTCTGCTCTTCGCCTTCGAGCGGGTCTTCGGCGTCTACACCGCCCTCTCCATCGACGAGGCCACCAGCAGGAACCACCCCCTCCTGGACAGGCTCAGCCGGGAGGCCATGGGCAGCTGGCAGCACTCCCAGGCGGTAGCCGACCTGGCCAGCGAGGCCGCGGAGGCCATAGGCGCCGACCCGGCCCTGGCCCAGGCGGGAGGGCTCTTCCACGACGTGGGCAAGCTCTACGACCCGGGGATGTTCATAGAGAACCAGGACCCCGACCAGCCCAACCCCCACGACGGAATGGACCCCAAAGAAAGCGCCAGGAGCATCATCCGCCACGTGGAGGAGGGGGTGAGGCTGGCCCGCAAGAACCGGGTCCCGGGGGCCATAGTGGACATTGTCCGCCAGAGCCACGGAGACAGCCTCACCCGCTACTTCTACGAGAAGGCCCGGAAGGCCTCGGCCAGTCCGGACGCCCTGGACAGCGGAGAATTCCGCTACCCCGGCCCCCGGCCCCTGACCCGGGAGGCGGGGCTGGTGCTGCTGGCGGACGTGGTGGAGTCGGCCACCAAGAACCTGGCGGACACCGACGGCGAGTCGCTGAGCGCGGTGATCAACCGGCTCATCGCCGAGAAGGAGGCCGAGGGCCAGCTGGACCACTGCCACCTGACCAAGGCCCATCTGAAGAAGGTGTCCGAGACCTTCGCCCAGGTTCTCCGCGGAAGGTACCATTCCCGGGTGAAGGACTTCCCGCATGGAGGCGAGTGAGCCCGTGGTGCGCATCGAGCTGGAGTCCCCGCCCTTCGACCCCGAAGATCTGAGACTGGCGGTGGAGGAGGATCTGTCTGCCAGGGGGGTGGAGCTGGTGGTCACCGACCCCGGGGCGATGCGGTCGCTCAACCGCCGCTGGCGCCACCAGGACAGGGTCACCGACGTCCTCACCTTCGACCTCTCCGCCGACCCCTGTCCCGGCGGCCCCGCCGGCCTGATATACGTCAACGGGCGGGTGGCCCCTCCCCTGGGGGAGGTCCTGGAGAGGGTCTTCCACGGTCTGGTCCACCTGGAGGGTCTCAGCCACCACACGCCGAAGGAGCGGGAGCGCATGGAGGAGAGGACTCGAGAGCTGCTGGGCCGGGCCCTGGAGAGGATGTCGCAGTGCTGACCGCCGGAATCGCGCTGGTGGTGGGAGGCTTCATCTCCCTGTTCGTGGGCAGCGCCGCCCGCTCCTGCCTTCCCGCCCTGATACTGGACGAGGGGCGCGACCCCTCCGAGAGACGGGAGGCGGCGGCGGAGCGGCTGCGCTACATCTGGGTGATGAGGATCACGTCGCTCCTGGCCGCCGGCGCCGGAACCGCCCTTTTATCCATGCACCAGAGCCTGCTCTCCCCCTGGCTGGCCGGCGGCGCGGTCTCGGTGCTGGTTCTCCTGCTGGGGGCCCTGCTCCCCGCCTGGCTGGGCCACCGCAGCCCCGACCGCATAGGCAGGTTCATAGAGCCCGCCTACGCGACCCTGCGGCTGCTCTTCTGGCTGCCGGCCCTTCCCCTCAGGCTGGTGGACGGCGCCGACGAACAGCACACCGGGGAGTGGCTGGTGACCCCGCCATCCCTGATGTGGCTGGAGCAGCGCATGGAGAAGGGCGACCGGGAGGAGTACGACAAGGAGCAGGAGCTGATAGACTCCATACTGGACTTCTCCGACAAGATCGTCCGGGAGGTGATGGTGCCCCGCATAGACATGGTCACCATCGAGGAGAACGAGGAGCTGTCCGACATAGTCTCCCGGGTGGAGGAGGCGGGCCACTCCCGCATACCCGTCTACCGCGAGAAGGTGGACAACGTGGTGGGCGTCCTCTACGTCAAGGACCTGCTTCCGGTCCTGGCCGGAGAGGAGGACTTCTACATAGGCGAGCTGCTGCGCGAGGCCTTCTTCGTTCCGGAGTACAAGCGGATAGACGACCTCTTCAAGGAGTTCCAGTACCATCGGATACACATGGCCGTGGTGGTGGACGAGTACGGGGGCACCGCGGGGCTGGTGACCATCGAGGACATCATCGAGGAGGTCTTCGGGGAGATACTGGACGAGTACGACTCCGAGGCGCCCCTGATCCGATCCATGGGCCGGGGCAGCTACCGGGTTGACGCCAGGCTTCCGGTGGACGACCTCAACGACCTGCTGGGCACCGACTTCGAGGATGATGACTACGAGACCCTGGGGGGAATGGTCTACGGGACCCTGGAGCACATCCCCCGGGCCGGGGAGTCGGTGGAGCTGGGCGGCTGGCGCTTCTCCGTGGAGAAGGTCCGGGCACAGCGGATCCTGCTGCTGAAGGTCACCCCGCTGTCCCGCTCCCCGGAAGAGCGGGACACTTGAGGGTAACCACCCAGGCCTACGTTCTCAGGCGGGTCCGCTGGAGCGAATCATCCCTTATACTTACCCTCTACTCCCTGGATCTGGGGAGGATATCCGTCATGGCCAAGGGCGCCCTGCGGCCTCGGAGTTCGTTCTACGGCGCGCTGGAGACGCTCTCGCTGACGGAGGTGACCCTCTCCCGCAGGGAGGGCCGGGAGATAGACACCCTCACCGAGGCCTCGGTGGTCCGGGGCAACGACGGCCTGAGGTCGGAGCCTCTGGCCTTCGCCCACGCCTGCCTGCTGGCGGAGTGGGTCCTGGGCCTGGTCTGGGGCACCGAGCCCAGCCAGCCGGTCTTCCACCTGCTGGACCGCTCGGTGGCCATGCTGGCCGCCGGCGGGGAAGGCTGGCCCGTGGTCTGCGCCGCGGTGGAGAGGCTGCTGCGACTGTCGGGCTTCGGCATGGAGACCGAGGTCTGCGTCTGCTGCGGCCGGCCCGCCGGCAGGCGCGCGGGATGGCGCCCCGAGTCCGGCGGCGTGGTCTGCGAGGCCTGCGGCGGCGGGGCGAAGGTGCCTGCGGGGTTCCTCTCCTGGGTGCGCCGCAGCCGGGAGTCCGGGCTGCCGGAGATGGCCCGGATCAGACTGTGGCCCGGGGGCTTCCGGCAGTGTCACGACATCATGAGGAGCTTTGCGGAGGCGCAGCTCGGCTCCGGGCTCAAGCTTAGGTCTCTAGCAGTAGTGGAGGATCTGGAGAATGGCTGACGACAACAGAGACGACCTGATGAAGAAGATCGTGTCCCTGGCCAAGAGGCTGGGCTTCGTCTACCAGTCCGGCGAGCTCTACGGAGGCCTGGCGGCGGCCTGGGACTACGGACCCCTGGGCACCGAGCTGAAGCGCAACGTCAAGGACAGCTGGTGGTCGAACATGGTCAGCTGCCGCAGCGACGTGGTGGGGATGGACTCCGCCATCATCACCCACCCCGAGGTCTGGGTGGCCTCCGGCCACGTCACCCACTTCCACGACCCCATGGTGGACTGCAGGGAGTGCAGGGCGCGGTTCAAGGCCGACGACGTGGAGGGCGACGTCTGCCCCGGCTGCGGCGGGGAGCTCACCGAGCCCCGGGAGTTCGGCCTGATGCTGAAGACCCGCCTGGGCGCGGTCGAGGACGAGTCCTCGGTGGCCTACCTGCGGCCGGAGACCTGCCAGCCCATCTTCGTCAACTTCCAGAACGTGGTCACCGCCACCCGCCAGAAGCTCCCCTTCGGCATAGCCCAGATAGGGAAGGCCTTCCGCAACGAGATCACCGCCCGCAACTTCATCTTCCGCTCCCGGGAGTTCGAGCAGATGGAGATGGAGTACTTCTGCGAACCGGGTGAGACGGCGGACTGGCTGGACTACTGGAAGCAGCAGCGCTACCAGTGGTACCTGGACCTGGGCATCTCCGAGGAGAACCTCCGGCTTCGCGACCACGCCCCCGGGGAGCTGGCCCACTACGCCCGGGCCGCCACCGACATCGAGTACCGGTTCCCCTTCGCCCCGGGCGGCTGGGGCGAGATGGAGGGCATCCACGACCGCGGCGACTACGACATGGGCGCCCACCAGGAGCACAGCGGCGCCGACATGCGCTTCTTCGACCAGCCGGCGGGCACCCGCACGCTGCCCCACGTGGTGGAGACCAGCGGCGGGGTGGACCGGGCGGTGCTGGCGGTGCTGCTGGACGCCTACGACGAGGAGGAGGTAAGCGGACGCACCAGGGTGGTTCTGCGGCTGTCGCCGCAGCTTGCCCCCATAAAGGTGGCTGTGCTGCCGCTGTCCAGGAAGCTCTCCGACCGGGCCCAGGAGGTGGCCCAGATGCTGCGGCCGCACATGGAGACCTTCTTCGATGTCACCGGCTCCATCGGCAAGCGCTACCGCCGCATGGACGAGGTGGGCACCCCCTACTGCGTCACCTACGACTTCGACAGCCTCGACGACGCCGCGGTGACCATCCGCGAGCGGGACTCCCTGGAGCAGGTCCGGGTCCCCATCGCCGAGCTCACCGACACCCTCTGCCGCATCCTCCGCGAGGGCTGGCCAACGTAAGTGCCAGGCACTTGAATTGAACGCCTGATGAGTAGGAAATAGCTAAGCAAGGGCGATTGCGCCCGCCCGATATCCCTACCGGGTTACTGTTCAATTCAAGTGCCTGGCACTTACGCGGCACTGACGGTCACTGGATGTCGTCGAGCTGCTCCTGTAGGTCATCGGCGTGCCGCTCGGCGGCCTCCGCGGCGTCCCCGGCGCGGTCGCGGACGTTGTCCGCGGCCTTGTCCATTGTCCTGGCGGCCTCGTCGATGGAGTCGCCTCCGCATCCGGCCGCCAGGGTCAGGGCCGTGACCAAGACGAGCATCAGTGCCTTCAACTCTCCTCCTTCTTGACGCTTTCTCTCTGCAGCCTGTCCGAGACCTCCAGCATCTCCACCAGTCCGGCCAGGAAGCCGAAGAGGGAGGAGAGGTTCCTGGGCCTGCTCTCGCTGGCGGGCCAGGCCGCAACCAGAGAACCTCCCGTAGACAGCTCGACTCCCAGCGTATAGAACTGCCAGTTGCTGCCCATGCCTTCCCTGGGGTGCCCGGGAGAGCCCAGCTCCACCGGGTGCAGGGCCCTGCCTATCTCCCTGGGGCCCACAGGATGCTCTTCTACATCCGGCAGTTTCAGCGAGAGGAACTCGCACCTCAGCACGTCGCGGATGGACTGCGATGCGCGGGATACGGTCAGCCTCTCGGCAGCCAGCATCTTTATGATGGTCCCGGCCAGGAGGACGTCCCACCCCGGGTCCCCGGTGTCCAGCAGGGAGGTGGTGTCCCTGGCCCGCACGGTGCTGGCCATGGAGTCGTTCCAGAGAGTGGTGCGGTTGCGGCCCGATCTCTTGCTCTCGTAGAGGGCCACGTCCGCCCTCCTGACCAGCAGCTCTGCGGACTCGCCATGGGCCGGAGCGCACGACACCCCCAGGCTGATGGTGACCGGCCGCCGGTCGGGTCGGCGGACCTTGGCCTCCACCCGTCTGCGAATCCTCTCCGCCACCATCACAGCGTTGTTCTCCGAGGCCGAGGGAAGCAGGATGCCGAACTCCTCCCCCCCCAGACGTCCCACTATGTCATTGGGGCGGATCGCGGTCCGCATGGCGGAGACCACCGACTTCAGCACCCTGTCCCCCTCCCTGTGGCCGAAGGTGTCGTTCACCGACTTGAAGTAGTCGAGGTCTATCATCACCAGGGCCAGGCTTCGGCCGGGCCCCATCCAGGTGTCCAGGAGCTCCCTCAGTCTGGCCATCCACATTCGCCTGATGACCGCGCCGGTCATGTTGTCGAAATACGTCTGACGCTCCAGCTCCCGAAGAGAGAAAGCGGCCGAGATCTGCTTGGAGAAACAGCGGAGAACTTTCCCGGTGGGCCCACTCAGGGTATGGAAGGCGGAGTCTATCTCGATTACCAGGAAGCTCCCCCGGGGGGTCTTGTCCGTCTTCCTGCGCCGTTCGGGCACCCCCGGATGGGGGGCGTGGCCCAGGGGGATGATATGGGTGAAGCGGCTCCCGAAGGGGGTCTTGCCGAAGTTGTCCAGCACAATCTGCTTTCCTCCGGCGTCCCTGATCGCCTCGGTGGTCTCCTCCGACGGCGGACTCTCGGTGCCGAAGCCCCTGCTCTCCAGCACCCGGTTGTGGTCCGGAGTCACTTTCACCACCATGACCCTGCTGGCGTGGGAGAAGGCCCGCAGGGCCTCCAGCCCCCACCCCACGCTGGAGGTGCGGGAGGTCTCCGCCGGCAGGCTCGAGAAGGCCGACAGGTCCAGCCTCTCGCCCAGGCGAAGGGATTCCGCCACCTCGTCGCGGAGCTGGGGCAGGGACTCGGGGAATGAGCCCCCCAGCCTGAGCAGCTCCTCCCGCCGGGCGGCGAGCCGGGGCAGGCCCTTGAAGCGTGCCTGAACCTCCGGTGACAGCCGGGCCTCAATGAACCTGTCCAGCTCGTCCAGCATCAGGTGCAGGTCGGCGTGCCTCTGTCTCCTTCCCCGCACCCGCAGCTCCAGCCGCACCTGCATCACCAGCCAGACCAGCAGGAGCCGGTCCAGTTGACGGGCCATGGTCTGCGCCGAGGCCAGAGCCTTCTCGGCCTCGGTCTCCCTGGGGGCCAGAAGGCCGTTGATGCACAGCCTCCATGCGGGAATCAGCTCATCCATCCCGGGCCGGTATGACACGGTAAGGGCCATCGCTATCTGCTTCGCGGCGTTCCGGCGGCCGTGGGCCGCCGTCTCCAGGGCCAGGTAGAGCCCCAGAACGATCACATCCATGTTGGAGCTGTCCCTTACCACGTCGGCTACCGCCAGGGCCTCGGCCTCCGACTCCGCTCCATCCGCCAGGGCCTGCAGCAGCCGGGTGGTCCCCGGCAGCAGCAGGTCGCCGCCATCCGGCACCGGTCTTTCACCGGTCTGGTAGGCCCAGAAGGCCCTGAACCACTCCAGCAGACCCCGGCTCTGGGGCTCCTCGGGTAGCCGGTCCATGCTCTCCAGGTCCCTCAGGACTGCCTCCGCCCTGTCCGGCCGCAGCAAGCGCAGGTGGAGGGCATACAGCCGGGAGAGGCTGTGGAAACGGTAAACGCCGGAGTCGGCCCCGTACCCCGGGGTGATTATCCCCTCGATCCTGTCCACAATGCCCCGGAGAGTGTAGCCCGGAAGCCGCTCCTGGCAGGTGGCCGTCAGGTCGAGAATCTTGGCCACGGAGCTGCGGTCACCCCGATTCTCGGCCAGCAGCAGGGCCTTCTCCAGAGCCTCCACGGCGGACTTGATGAGGCCCAGGTCCAGCATAACCCTGCCCCGGCACCACTCCCACACCTGCTTGGCGTCGGGGCCGGCCGCACCCGTCAGGGACTCCGCCCCCGCCAGCAGCTTGGCCGCGTCATCCGACCTGCCCCGCACCGACAATGCCAGCGCCCCCCGGGACAGGGCTACGGTCTTCTCGGCCGGAGAGGCATCACCGGGCACGGCCTTCATGGCCCGTCTTATGATCTCCAGCTCCGACTCCATAGATCCGGCCCGGGGCTGCATCTCCGATAGCACGCCGAGACAGAGGCCCAGCCTGCCGGCGTCGCCTCCGGACCCGATGGTCTCCTCCACCGCATGCTCCATACGGCGCATGGCCTCGGTCTCTTCGCCCTCCATGATGTCCAGCTCGGCGAGTCTGACGTCGGCCAGTATCCGACCCTCGCCCTGGGTGAGCATCTCCCTCCAGCCCGAGAGGACCTCCCGGGTTCGGCCCACGTCCAGCCCCGGCAGGTTCCTGGGCTCAGTCATCTCCAGGACGTTCCGGATCTGATTGGCCGAGAGGCTGTCCGTGGGCAGCTCCATGATCTGGGGGAGCAGCCTGCCGATCAGCTCGCTGTCCCGTGCCTCCCCGGCGATGAGGAAGGTGTCGTAGAGGAGGTTGGCCCGGGCTCCGGAATCGTCTTCGCAGAGGCTGATTGCGGCCAGCAGCTCGGAGAGCCCGGGGGAGGGATGGCTCAGGACGAAGCGGATCAGGCGGTCGTTCCACATCCGGTCCGGATCCCCATCGGGCAGCAAGAGCTCCAGGGGGATGCCCTCCACCGCGCACCAGAACCTCTTGCGGCGCATGACGGCCTGCCGGACCAGCCCTTCCTTCTCCATTCTCTGTAGAGCCTCCTCGGTCTCGGAGGGGTCCGCGTCCACGGTGTGGGCCATCAGCCTGGTTCTCAGAGGCTCCCGGGCGTGCACCAGCAGGGCCAGCGCCCTTCTCCCCAGGCCCTCCAGGCGGATTATGGAGGAGAGCTTGATTCCGGAGTCTACCGGCATCGCTTCGGCCGTCTCGGCGCTCACGGCGAACCGCCATTCCGCCCCGTCCCGCCAGAGCAGCCTTCGGTAGGTCAGGGACCTGATGGACGACAGCAGGTTCTCGGGCTCGGTGACTCCGAAGCGCTGGAGCGTCACCGCCAGACCCGGAGGAACATCGTCCGTACCCAGCAGGTCGCCCGCCAGCTCGGCCGGCTCAGGAGACCTGCGGCCGTCGAGTCTGATGGTCGTCCCCGGAAGATCGACCCGTCCCGGGAGCACATCGGATGTCAGGCGGATCACGAGGGCAACGCTGTCCCCGGCGCCCTCTCTGCGGAGCGACTGCACCAGCTCGGGCACCTGCTCCTGCTGGCGGGGATGCAGGGCCATGCAGAGGCAGACTGGATGGACCCCCCCGCAGCGGGCCAGCATCTGCGCAGCTCCCCTGGTCTCCGAGATGGCCCCTGCGAACACCTCCCAGCTCCCCAGCAGCTCCGAGAGCCTTCTTCGGATGAAGTCCCCCAGGTCCTCCACCCCGGCATTGCCCAGAAGCAGGTAGTGCCACCCCCGAGCCTCTGCCCGGGCCAGCAGGTCGTACAGCATCCCGGCCACGTGATGCCCCTGCCCCTCGCGGAGGACCACGACGGGGGGATCGTCAGAAGTGCGCATGAAGCACGTGGAGGCCCGCATCAGCTGTCGGTGGTAGCCCAGCAGACGCGACGGCAGGTACTCCGCGAAGCTGACTGCCGGCCTCACATTGAAGGTCTCCGTCAGGTACTTCATGACGTGCTCCCGCCGGGAGGTCTGCCCGCTGGAGACAAGGGCCTGCAGCTCACTGAGGCTTCCTCCGGCCTCGGCGTTGGCCGCCACCATCTCCGCCAGTCTCTCCATCAGGCCGCTGAGGTCCTCCCCGGAGATCTCACAGACCCTCAGCCGCGGGCGGCCCTCCTCGGCTATGAGGGCGTCCAGGGGCACCCTTCCCAGCCCGTAACCGGCCCGCGAGAGGTACAGGTCCGCCTCCAGGTACTGCAGCAGCAGGTCGGGAGTCAGGTCGCTGAGACCGTGCTCCAGCGTGCCTCCCGGAACGTATGGCCGCGTGTAGAGCCAGCCCCCGCCCTCCAAGGCCCGCCCGTCGATGGAGAGCACACGGTGCAGCTCCAGGGGCCGGATAAGCGCGGGACAGACTATGCTGCGCAGTCGGTTGTATCTCTCGAAGGCGTCCTCGGCCCCTTCCTCTTCGCCGAGGTAGAGGGCGATGACGCAGAGGCGGGAGGCGCTGGCGGAGTCGGCCGCCAGCAGCTCCTGGTGGTTGTTCCTCCTGGCGAGCCTGGACTTAACGGTGTAACGGCCGTTGATTCTATTGATCTTCATGGTAGCTGCAACATTCGCTCCCTACACTGCCCCGGTCAACGCCCCGGTGAGACTTGTGCGGCCTGTACGCTGAGGTTATCTTACTCGCCCGAAAACCATTCCGCCAACATGCCCGTAAGATGCCGCAGCCCGTCCCCCGGGGCCGCGGTCTTCGGGGCCGCCGCCGCGCCGGACCCGGCGGCGGGAGAGACGCAGCAGCGCCGCCGCCGGCCGGCGGCCGGGGGACCGAAGGAAAGGACAGCCAGTGGCCCTACCCAGGCGGTACAAGGCGAGAGACTCCGAGCCCAGGTGGCAGAGGTACTGGGAGGAGGAGGGCATCTACCGCTTCGACCCCGACTCCGGCAAGCCCCTCTACACCATAGACACCCCGCCCCCCACCGTATCGGGCGCCATCCACATGGGGCACGTGTTCAGCTACGTACAGGCCGAGGCGGTGGCCCGCTACCACCGGATGCTGGGCCAGGAGGTCTTCTACCCCTTCTGCTTCGACGACAACGGCCTGCCCAGCGAGCGCTTCACCGAGAAGCAGAAGAAGGTAAGGGCCCAGGACATGCCCCGCAGCGAGTTCGTGAAGCTCTGCCTGGAGGTGACCAAGGGGGCGGAGGAGCAGTTCCGCGACCTCTGGACCCGCTTCGGCTTCTCCTGCGACTGGACACTGCTCTACACCACCATCGACCCCTGGGTGCAGAGGATAGCCCAGCGGTCGTTCCTGCGGCTGCGTGAGGACGGCAGGATCTACCACCGGGAGGCGCCCACGCTGTGGTGCCCCGAGTGCCAGACGGCGGTGGCCCAGGCGGAGACCGAGGACAGCGAGAAGCCCTCCCGCTTCCACGACCTCTCCTTCCCCCTCGCCGACGGCGACGGCGCGCTGACCATAGCCACCACCCGCCCGGAGCTGCTGCCGGCCTGCGTCTCCATCTTCGTCCATCCCGACGACCCCCGCCACGCAAGCCTGGTGGGCAGGAAGGCGGTGGTGCCCCTGTTCGGCCACCAGGTGGAGATCCGGGCCGACCGGAAGGTGGCCATGGACAAGGGCAGCGGCATAGTCATGTGCTGCACCTTCGGAGACACCACCGACATAGAGTGGTGGCGCGAGTACGGCCTCGACCTGCGCATAGCCCTCGACCGCCGCGGCCACATGAACGAGCTGGCCGGGCCCTACCAGGGGATGTACGTGAAGAAGGCCCGCCGGGAGATGGTGGAGGACCTCCGGGACAAGGGCTTCCTGCAGGGAAGCGAGGACATAGAGCACACGGTGAACGCCCACGAGCGCTGCGGCACCCCCCTGGAGTACCTGGTGAACCGCCAGTGGTTCATCCGGGTGCTGGACATCCGCGACCAGCTCCTGGCCCGCTGCGACGAGGTGAGCTGGCACCCCGACTACTTCGCCGTCCGCTTCCGCCACTGGGTGGAGAACCTCAAGTGGGACTGGTGCATCAGCCGGCAGCGCTTCTACGGCGTGCCCTTCCCGGTCTGGTTCTGCGAGGGCTGCGGGGAGCCGGTGACGGCGGCCGAGGAGGACCTGCCGGTGGACCCCACCGAGACCGGCCCCGGAAGGCCCTGCCCGGAGTGCGGCGGGGAGGAGTTCCGCCCGGAGGCCGACGTGATGGACACCTGGATGACCAGCTCGCTTACCCCCCTGATAAACGCCAAGTGGGGGGAGGAGGACCAGCGGGAGGGCCTGATCCCCATGTCCATGCGTCCCCAGGCCCACGACATCATCAGGACGTGGGCCTTCTACACCGTGGTGAAGTCGCACCTGCACACCGACAGCGTTCCCTGGGAGCACCTGATGGTGAGCGGCCACGCCCTGAACCCCTCCCGGGAGAAGATGTCCAAGAGCAAGGGCAACGTGGCCGGAGACCCGCTGCTGGCCCTACAGCAGTACTCGGCCGACGAGCTGCGCTACTGGGCCTGCAGCAGCAGGCTGGGCAACGACGTCCTCTTCAGCCCCGAGGTGCTGGGGGACGGCCGCAGGCTGGTAACCAAGCTCTTCAACGCCACCCGATTCGCCTCCTCCCGGCTGGAGGGCTACGACCCGGCCGCCGAGGTGGAGCTGCGGCCCTTCGACCGCTGGATACTCAGCCGCCTGACCCGGGTGATAGAGAGGGCGTCCGAGGGCATGGAAGACTACGAGTACTCCACCTGCGTCCGGGAGTGCGAGGACTTCTTCTGGCACGACCTCTGCGACAACTACCTGGAGATCGCCAAGGGCCGCCTCTACGGCGACGACGAGGAGGCCCGCCGGCCGGCGCAGCACGCCCTCTACCGGGCCCTGTACGGGTCGCTGAGGCTGTTCGCCCCGGTGCTGGTCCACGTTACCGAGGAGCTCTACCAGGCCATATTCCGCGACTACGAGGGCCACAGAAGCGTCCACCTGGCCCCCTGGCCCGCCGACGACTACGCCGACGGGTGGGCCCTGGACCACGGCCAGCGGGCCCTGGAGATAGTAGAGGAGGCCCGCCGCTACAAGTCCGAGAACAAGCTGGGCATGGGCACGCCGCTCGCAGGCCTCAGGGTCACCGCCCCCAGCGACCTCCTGGAGGCCCTGCGGGAGTTCGAGCCGGACCTGCTGGCAGTAACCCGCGCGGAGTCCATCGCCTGGGCCGAGGGCGGCGAGCTGGCCACGGAGGTGGAGGGGCCGGCGGAGGGCTGACCTCCCGGCCCGCCCGCGGGGATACGCCGGCGGGCGGGGGCGAGCCCCCTAGAAGTACCCCAGATCCTGCAGGACGGCCTCCACGGCCTCCCGGTCGGCCAGCTCCGCCGGCAGGACCTCCGGAGTGCTCCAGTAATGGAGCACCGAGTCCACGAGGTCGCTGTCCGGCGGGAGCGGCTCCTGTTCGAACGGATCCGAGGCGATGTCGTACATGGAGGACGTGTCGTCCTCGACGTTCCAGATGAGCTTCCTGTCCGGCACGGTGACGGCGGCGGTCAGGTCCGGGATCAGGCTGTTCAGGTTGCTGGCCGGCACCGCCCGGGGAGGGATGTCGGCGGAGAGCAGGGAGTGTCCCCGGACGTGTTCGGGCACCTCGATTGCGGCGATCTGCAGCAGCGTGGGAACGATGTCCATCTGACTCCGGAGGGAGCCATCGGCCGAATCCGCCGGAATCCCCGGCCCGGCTAGGATCAGCGGGACATGAAGGATCTCCCGGTGCATGGTGTACCCGTGCCCCACGCCCCCGTGCTCCAGGAACTCCTCCCCGTGATCCGCGACGATCATGACCACCGTGTTCTCCTCCAGGCCCGACGACCGCAGATGCCCGAAGAGCCGCGCCAGCTGAGCGTCCGTCCAGGCGATTTCCCCGTCGTAGAGGCCCACCAGGTGTTCGAGGTTCTCCTCGGAATCGTCCAGCCCGCCATCCGGAAGCGCCGGCCACCAGGTGATCCCGCGGCTGCCGGAGGGAGTGAAGTACTCATCGTAGGGCGGGGGTGGATCGTAGGGATCGTGGGGGTCGAAGATGTGCAGGCAGAGGAAGAAGGGATCCGAGTCCTCGTATCCGGAGAGCCACTCGATAGCCTCGTCCACCGCCAGACCCGCCCGGCCGTCGCCGAGCCATTCGCAGGAGAAGCTGTCGAATCCCAGGTGGAAGCCGAACTGCTCGGAGAGGAGGAAGACGTTGAAGATCCCGGCGGTGCCGTAATCCCGTCTCTTCAGCAGAAGAGGAAGGGTCTGGAGGTCCCGGCTCATGGCGTAGACGTTGTTCCCCCTGCGCCCGGCGCCGTGCTCCCTGACGCTAAGGCCGGTGAAGATGCTGGTCACTGCCGGGAGGGTCCAGGGGGACTGCCCCTGCACGTTCGTGAACACGATGCCCGTGGCGGCCAGGCTGTCGATGGCGGGGCTGGTGTCCCGGGAGTACCCGTAGCACCCCAGGTGATCGGCCCTGAGCGTATCGATGATCACGAGGACGATGTTGGGCGGATTCGTCCCTCCGCATCCTGCCAGGAGCAGCAGCCACAGCGCAATGATGGCTCCGGAGATTCTTCGCATCATCCCATACACTCCGAGTTCCGGATCTGCCCTCAAGCTCCCGCTGAGCCCCCTGCAGGAACCACTGGCACAGGCGTTATCTGTGCAGACACAATCTGTGCAGGCACAGCCTGCACAGACATCATCTGCGCAGGCATAACCTGCGACCGGACCGCATAATACGCAGGAGGCTCGGGGAGGTCAACAGAACCCGCGCCCCCGCCGCACGCACGGGGATCTGTCTGGATGGGCCTGCCCGGCAGTCGGATACGGGCCATGTGCCCTGATCCGGAGACGTCCTTCGGCTCAGGATGCGCCGAACATGCACCGGCCGGGAGGCGAGGTCTGCCGGTCCGGGTCTACTCGGCGGTGGCCTCCGCCCTCTCCCCGGGACCCATGGCCGCCAGCTGCCCGACCCGGTCGACGTCCAGGCCCAGTCCCTCGGCCACCCGCCGGCCGTAGTCCTCGTCCGCCTTCCAGAACAGCGCCGCCTGCCGCAGCTGTATCCGCTCCACGGCGCCTCCCAGGTGGCCCACGATGTTGGCTACCAGGTGCTCCCGCGCGGTGTCGTCCATCACCTTGCGGTAGAGGTCCCCGGCCTGGACGAAGTCGGCGTCCTCGAGCTCCACCGTGTGCCGCCAGGCGGTGCCCCGGACGTCCACCGGCGGCACCGGCCGCGACCCGTCGGGGTCGGGGGCCCCGAAGGAGTTGGGCCAGTAGTTGGGCCCGGCCCCGCCGTTGTCGTCGGTGCGCATGGCGCCGTCGCGCTGGTAGTTCTGCACGCCCTTCATCCCCCGGGGCCGGTTCACCGGGATCAGGTGGTAGTTGGGCCCCAGCCGGTGGCGGTGGGTGTCGGGGTAGGCGAAGATCCGGGCCTGGAACATCTTGTCGTAGGAGGGGCCCATGCCCGCCGGCAGGTTGCCGGGGGAGAAGGCCGCCTGCTCCACGTCGGCGAAGTAGTTCTCGGGGTTGCGGTCCAGGACCATCCTGCCCAGGGGGATCATGGGGAAATCCCCGTGCGGCCACACCTTGGTGACGTCGAAGGGGTTGAACCGGAGCTCCCGGGCCTGCTGCGGCGTCATGATCTGCGCCTCCACGCTCCAGGAGGGGAAGTCGCCGGCCTCGATGGCCTCGAAGAGGTCGCGGGTGGAGAAGTCGGGGTCGATCCCCCGCATCTCCTCCGCCCTCTGTCCGGTGAAGTTCTCTATACCCTGTTCGGTCTTGAAGTGCAGCTTCACCCAGACGTAGTCACCCTTTTCGTTGTACCACATGTAGGCGTGCCCGCCGTAGCCGTTCATGTGCCTGTGGCCCCGGGGCGTGCCCCGGTCGGAGAAGAGGATGGTCACCTGGTGGATGGACTCCGGGGTGAGGGAGAGGAAGTCCCAGAACATGTCCGGGTCCTTCAGGTTGGTCTCCGGGTCGCGCTTCTGGGTGTGGATGAAGTCGGGGAACTTCATGGCGTCGCGGATGAAGAACACGGGCGTGTTGTTTCCCACCATGTCGAAGTTGCCGTCCTCGGTGTAGAACTTCACCGCGAATCCGCGGGGGTCTCGCTCGGTGTCCGCCGAGCCCTTCTCCCCGCCCACGGTGGAGAACCGGGCGATGACCTCGGTCCGCTTGCCCACCTCCGAGAGGAACTTCGCGCAGGTGTGCTCCGAGAGGTCGTTGGTGACCTCGAAGTAGCCGAAGGCACCGGCCCCCTTGGCGTGCACCACCCGCTCGGGTATCCGCTCCCGGCTGAAGTGGGCCAGCTTCTCGGTCAGGTGCACGTCCTGCATCAGCACCGGGCCCCGCTCCCCGGCGGTCTGCGAGGTCAGGTCGTCCTCCACCACGTTTCCGTGGTTGGTGGTGAACCTCTCGTTCTCATCCTTCTTCATCCCGTTCTCCCTTCTCTGTTTTCCGCTCCCCGGCGCATCCGTTGCATATCCCCCGGACCTCCACGTGGGCGTCCCGCACGGAGCCCAGCCTGCGTGCGGCCTCGGGAATATCCAGGCCGTCCAGCTCGCTGCTGGTGAAATCGATGGTCCGCCCGCACCTGGTGCAGACGAAGTGGTGATGGGTCTCCAGGACGGCATCGAAGCGGATGCGGTCGCCGGTGGTCACCAGGGGCCGCAGCAGCCCCAGCTCCACAAGCTTCCACAGCGTCCTGTAGACGGTGTCCAGCGAAATGGAGGGAAGGCGCCTCCGGACGCCCTCGTGCACCTCGGCCGCCCCGGGGTGCCCGCCGCTGCGGATCATCTCCCGGTACACCTCCACCCGCTGGGGCGTCATCCGCAGCCCGGCCGACCGCAGCTCCCTCCGCAGCTTCTCGAGCTCGCCCAAACCGCCTCCCCAGTCAGGAATGGTTAGCAGATAGGAAATATTCCTGATTATACGGGGATGTCAACACCCTCCAAGCCGGTGAAGGGGGGAGGGCGGCGGGTATCAGCCTATGGGAAGCTCCAGCCCCGAGAGCAGGCCGGGGTCGGATTCGGCCAGCCTGCGGCCCCGGCGGGCGGCCATGTAGGCCCCGGAGGCGGAGATCCCCAGAGCCTCCGCGGGCGCGGAGTAGGGAAGGCCGATCACGAAGCAGGCCACGTAGCAGATCAGCCCCCGGGCGTCCGAGACCGCGTTGCGCTTGCTGCGGGAGAGCAGCCGGGCCATGTCCAGGTCGTAGACCTCCAGCGCGTGCTGCACCACCTGCTGCAGGGCCTCCGCCTTGGCCCTCCGCACCTCCTCTGGCCAGTCCTCCATCTCCTCGAACCGCTGCAGCCGGGACCGGGTGAAGCGGGCGCTGCCCAGCGTGCGGGGGTCGTGGCCGTTCACATTGGCCGCAGAGATGCCCAGGCCCTCCAGGCTGGCGCTTCGCAGCAGGCCGCCGCCGTTGAGGTCGGTGCGCACCGCTCCCCGCCCCACCGCTTCGCGGATGAACTTGGCGTACAGCTTCCTTCCCTGCAGAAGGTCGCCGGCGAACTTGTTCAGCACGTAGACGGTGTCCTGCCAGGGGAAGGACCTCCGTCCCAGCAGCGCCGCGTGGCCCGACCAGCTGTAGGCGTCCAGGCCTTCGGGGGTATGCACCAGCCTCTCCTGCAGCGGCAGGGTGTGTACATAGCCCAGAACCTCCATGAAGTAGCGCTCCTCCTCCACCAGCACCGAGCGGTAGCGGCCGGCGAACAGCGAGCCCGTCTCCCCCCGGCGGCGGTTGGTGGCGATGGCGTAGCCGGAGACGATCCGGCTGACGAAGAGGGTGAGCGGCTCGCGGCCGGTGCGCAGCAGGAAGTGGAGCCTCGTGGGGGTCACCGCCCAAGCGTAGACGTTTACCCTGGTGGCGGTGGCGGCGGCCTCGATCCTGGCCAGCAGGTCCACCAGCTCCCTCTCCTCCCGGAAGAGGCGGCGCCCCTCCGCCGCGCGGGAGAACACGTGGTACACATGACCGGGCAGACTGATTCTCTTCAGCGTAGGCATTTCTCAAACCCTATGCCGGAAGGCGCCCGATGTCTATACTCCCGGCCGCAGGCGTCAAGGGGTCCCGCAGCCCCCGGATTTATAGCCCGCAGGCAACCTGTTACAATTCGAACCACTATTATCAAGGCCGTGTTCCGGCTCCCCGCAGCGGGCCTCTTGCAGTGGGGGTTTCCGAGGCGAATGTGAATGTGTGTACCCTGCGGTCCGAAGGGCTTGCCAAGGGCTGCTGCGGGACCCGCTCCGCCGCCGGCCGGGGGCTTTCCAGGCCCCTTCCAGACGGGGTTTGAGGCGGTTCTCTCGAAAGCGGACGCCAAAACCCTACATCAGAGCCTTGTAAATGGTCAACGCGCCCAGCACGGCCGTGGCCGCTCCAACCACGGTCGTGAACTTGTCGACCCGCAGCCTCTTCACCGTCCACGCGGCCACCGGCGCGGATAGCACCGCCCCCACCACCAGCACCGGGGCCGGCTTCCAGTCGATCCCGCCCCCCAGGGCCAGGCAGGTGAAGCTCTCCGCCAGGGAGGCTATGGCCACCGAGCTGCGGCTGCGGAAGCCGGGGAGTCCCTTGTTGAAGGCCGCCAGCACGCCCAGCCCGTGTCTTGCAGCCAAAGGCGACAGGCCTCGCAACAATCTGTGCTGTCCTTGGCGCCGCCCCTCTCTTGTACAAGAATAGCAGGGCAGGGCAGAAACGCCACACCGATACCGGAGGGAGGATCGCCGTGGCCTCTTTTCCCGCGATACATGACCCGGGAATAATCGAGAAGCTGCTGGACGTAATCGAGAGCCGTGACCCGCCCAACGTGGTGGACATAGATTTTCTGGATTCAGCCGGCCTGCGCCGGGAGACCGACGAGCAGCTGATGCAGCTGCTGGAGTTCCTGGGGTACCTGGACGAGGCTCACCGGCCCACCAACCTCTGGCGGCAGAGCCGGGACGGGACCCGGGCGCCGGCCCTGCTGGGGAACGCCGTGCATGCGGCCTACTGGAAGCTGTTCGACCGCTACCCCGACGCCGCCGAGACCACCGACGGCTCCACCCTTATGTCCTTCTTCCGCGAGCAGACCGACGCCGACGAGCGCACGGCGGCCTACATGATCCTCACCTTCAAGGTGCTCTGCGACCTCTCCGACTTCCAGGCAGCCCAGGCCGAGGAGTCCCTGCCCCGCAGGGAGGAGGCCGCCGGGCAGCCCGCCCCCGAGCCGGAGACGACGCCGGAGCCGGAACCGGAAGAGGAGGGCGGGGCCGAAGAGGCCGTCGAACCCGAAGGGGACGGCGGGCCCATGGTGCAGCCCCGGGAGATGGAAAGGCCGCCGGAGACGCCGAGGCCCGCCCCCGAGAAGATCGTCCTGCAGCTGGAGGTGGACGTCTCCGCGGAGCCCGAGCTGGCCGAGCTGGTGAAGAAGGTCCTCCGCAAGAGGCTGGGGGGCTAGGGCGGAAGGGGTCAGTCCCCGCCGGCCTCCTCGAACTTCCGCGCCGAGCTGTAGCCGTCGAGGTCGTAGTCTATGTCCGTGGAGGGCATCTCCAGCCGGTCCAGCACCACCCCCGACTCCGAGAAGAACCGCTCCGCCAGCGTGGAGTGGTAGTCGCTGAACACCACCACCCTCCGGATCCCCGCCGCAGCCAGGGCCTTGGCGCAGGTGGTGCAGGGCATGTTGGTGACGTAGGCGGTGGCCCCGTCCACCGAGACCCCGTGCCGGGCCGCCTGGCAGATGGCGTTCATCTCGGCGTGGTTGGTGCGGACGCAGTGGCCGTCCACCACCAGGCAGCCCACGTCCTCGCAGTGGTCGGCCCCGGGCAGGGAGCCGTTGTAGCCGGTGGAGAGGACGTAGCGGTCCTTCACCAGCACGCACCCGCAGTGCATGCGGGGGCAGGTGGCCCTCTCCGACGCCAGCATGGCCAGCTTGAGGAAGTACTCGTCCCAGGATGGTCTCACCCTACACCTCCACGGTGGTTGTCCGCCCCACGGCCCGCAGCCGCAAAGATACCGGGCCGGGCCTAGAAGCTCCAGTCCAGCTGCAGCGAAGCCTCGGTGCGGGACCCTCCCTCGGTCTCCTCGTAGCCCGAGCCCAGGGCCTCGGCGTCCTGCCGCCGCAGCACTCCCACTCCACCGCGAAGGAACAGCCCCTCCCGGGGCTCCACGGACACCGCCCCCTGCAGCACCATCCCCTCCCCCTGCACCTGGGTGGAGCCGAACTGCCCGGGGAAGGCCAGGGCCGCCACGTAGGCCCGCGACCTCCAGCCGTCGGTGTCGAACCCCGCCGCTCCCAGCCGCAGCGACAGCCACCTCCGCGGCCGCAGCCGCAGCCGGGTCTCCGCGCAGCTTCCCCGCTCCGAGGAGTCGGCGTCGGACCACCCGGTGAGCTGCAGCTTCACCGAGAGCCGCACCAGCTGCGAGGGCTCCCAGCTCCCCGAGCCCACGCCGCGCCAGCTGTCCCCGTCCCCGTCCGCCGTCCAGCGCAGCCCCGCCGAGGAGTTCAGGCCCCGGACCAGCCTCCGCCGGACCTCGGCCGCCGCCTTCCAGGCGTCCTCCTCCTCCCGCACCCGGCAGACCAGCCCGGCGGAGACGAAGGTGGCCACCGCCGGCCGCCACCGAAGACCCCAGCGGCAGCCCACCCTGCACTCCCCCAGAGCCGGGGAGGACCTCTCCTCCCCGAAGCCCTCCGGGGTCCGGAACACCAGGAAGGCCTGCCGGAAGCCCTCCCCCCGGTGGCTGGGCCCCGCCCAGAAGGCCGCTCCGGTGCCGCCGCTGTCCCTGCCCGCCGCTACCTCCCCGGTGAGGCCGAAGGGGCCCTTGCGCAGCTCCAGGTCCAGCCCCGCCCGCTGCCAGTCGGTACTCCCGCTGTCGGTCTTCGACCACCCCGCGGCGGCGGTGGCCCCCAGCGGGCCCCACACCGCCCGCACCGCGGGCAGCACCTCCCGCTCCCAGCCCCTGCCGTCGATCTCCCCCGGGGTGCGGTGCAGGCCTTCGCCGGAACGGTCCTTCCAGGACAGCGCCTGCAGCACCGCCAGCTCCACCCGCCCCAGGCTGAAGCGGCCCCCCACCCCGGTGAGGGGCTCCCCCTCGCAGCCCCAGGCTCCGGTGGAGGGCTCCAGCCGGGTCCGCAGCACCGGCGGCTTCTCGTAGCCGGTGAAGCCGGCCCCGCCCCATCCCCCCGGATGGGCCAGCACCAGCCCCGACCCCAGCTGCACCCGCAGCCATCCGGCAGAGAGGCTGCGCACCACGGCCTTGGGCCCGCCGGAGTACTCCACCCCGCCGCAGACCAGGTCGCCCCAGTCCTCCCCCCGGTCCTTCTCGGTGATCAGGGTGGCCCGCAGCCCGGGCCTCTCCACCCGCAGCCGCTGGAACATGGAGTACTCGTCCCCTGCGTACACCCCCTCCAGCGTCCCCCGGCAGGCGGGCCAGCGCCGCGACAGCCTCAGCCGCAGGTCGTCCCCCCGCCCCGCCGCGGCGGCCAGCGCCAAGGCGGCCACAGGCAGCAGCGCGCCAACCCCCCGCCCGGTCACTCCGCCACCAGGTAGCCGCGGAAGCCCTCCAGGGTGGCGGGGCCGATCCCGGGGACGTACTGCAGGTCCTCCAGGGACTCGAAGGGTCCGTGGTCGCGTATCCAGGCCAGTATGGAGGCGGCCTTGGCCGGGCCTATGCCGGGCACCGTCTGCAGCTGCGCGGAGGTGGCCGTGTTGACGTTGATCGGGAACTCTCCGCTCTCTCCGTCCCCGTCGTCTCCGCCCTCGCCCCCCAGGTCCAGCACCTCCGGCCGGAAGGCGCAGCCGCCCCAGCACAGACCCGCGGAGTGGGTGGCCGGCAGCTCGGCGTGCTGCGAGACTGCGTAGGAGACCTCGCCGGGGCCCAGCGACACCGCCAGCCCCACGGTGAACCGGGTGGGCTCGGTCTGCAGCCCGGCGAACAGCGACAGCGCCTCCGCCGGGGCGTAGGCGGAATGGACCGAGAGCTCGGCGGGGAGGTGCTCGGCGCTGCGGTAGCCCACCGCCGCGGTTACCCCCGGGGCGGGGCAGAGGCCCAGGGCCAGGTCCAGCCGCCGCGGGCAGGCCGGGTCTGTGCTCTCCCCCAGGTCGCTGCGCAGCAGCCCCCGCACGGAGGCCCCTCCGTAGATCCCGGCCAGGGGGGAGTAGACCACGCCCAGGTCGGCGCTGGCCCCCGTTCCGGTGCCGTATCCCGTGATCTGCATCCGGCGGAGGTGGGCGCCCACTCCCGCCGACACCCCCGGGGCGGCGGCAAACGCTCCCGCCACTCCCAGGGCCGCCTCGCTGCAGTCGCCGTCTCCGGAGAGGTCGAAGGTGCCGGCCAGGGGCACACCAGCCACCCGGCCGCAGCCGGCCACCGCCATCCTGTCCAGGGGGGCCAGGCCGAAGGGACGGGCCGCCGAGGCGGCCACCCCCGCGGACTCCATCATGGCCGTGGACGCGGGGTTGCCGGCGGCGAAAAGGGGTGAGCGGGCGAACAGGCAGGCCGCGGCGCCGCCGCCGAGCCAAGGGGACCCGAAGGCCTGCTCGAAGGCCCCCGTCGCCGGCGCCGCCAGGGCGAGCAGAGCGGCAGGCAGGGCTAGCTTTACCATTTCTTCCATCTTAATCCGAACGCCCCGGGTCCTCAACCCCCACTCACGGAACAGCCCGGGAGTTGACAAAAACCCACCTGAGAGCGACGATATATGGTTATGAAGAAATGATACACATTCTCCTGCCGCTGTTTAGAAGGGGCAATGCTCAACTACCAGATAGCCGCCGTCCCCCGGCGCAACCGCGTCCGGGGCCTGGCAATGGAGCTGCTGAGGCAGCGTTTTCCGGACTCCCCCGACCCCCGCAGGGAGTGGCTTCCGCCCAAGCCCGACTGGAAGACGGGTCTTCCGGACCTGGACGTCCTCGAAGAGGAGCTGGAGAGGGTCCGCGAACGCCGCGGCAAGATAGTCCTCTACGGCCACGACGACATGGACGGGATAACGGGGCTGTTCGTGGGGCTGCGGGTCCTCCGCCGGGAGGGGTTCCACGTGGTTCCCATACTCCCCCGACGGGAGTTCGAGGACTACGGACTGCTCCCCGAGCGCATGGCCCCCCATCTCAGCCGCGGCGACCTGCTTCTCACCGTGGACTACGGCTGCTCTGCCGTGAAGGGGGTGAGGTGGGCGCGGGACGCGGGCGCCCGGGTGGTGATCACCGACCACCACACACTGAACCCGCCCCTCCCCGACGCCCACGGCCTGGTGGACCCCCAGGTATACGGCGCAAGCGCCACGGCTACGGTCCTGGCCGGCTGCGGCGTCCTCTACGCCGCCCTGTGCTCGATCTGGCCCAAGTGGGAGGACGACGACCAGCTGCTGGCGGCGGTGGCCCTGGGCACCGTCTCCGACCGGGTGCCCCTGCTGGGCTGGAACCGCGCCCTGCTGCACATGGCGGGGCAGATCCGCCGGCAGGCCCTCACCGCCGGCCTGCGGGTGATGATGGACGCCTGGC
Source organism: Candidatus Fermentibacteraceae bacterium (assembly GCA_041686025.1). Classification (GTDB taxonomy): domain Bacteria; phylum Fermentibacterota; class Fermentibacteria; order Fermentibacterales; family JCC-6; genus JAWLEP01. The sequence continues at coordinate 14,050 of JAWLEP010000014.1, read as the reverse complement.
CCGGCGACGGCTACGTGTGGAGCGGGGGCATGGTGCGCCACGCCATCACCTCCACCGTGGGCAAGGGCAACGGCTCGGGGATCGACCAGATGCTGGACTTCATGTTCAGCCAGGACGAGCCCAGCTGCCGCAAGGCCTGGATCGAGATGCGCCAGCACTCCGACCAGCGGGCCCACGTCCTCTCCAGCCTGGTGAAGGACGCCATGAAGCGCAAGGACGACCAGGCCGACGCCTACGGCATGATACTGGTGAAGATGCCCGAGATACCCTCCGGCATGGGCGGCACCCTGGCCAGCAAGCTCAGCAAGATCTACCGCCGCGGCGCCATAGTGGTGAGCCGCCGCGAGGACGGCGCCCTGGTGGGGGAGGCCCGCTCCCCCGGCGACTGGAACATGGCCGGCTTCCTGGTGTCGCTGAAGGAGCACTTCACCTCCGCCGGCGGCCACGTGAAGGCCGCGGGCTTCACCTACGCCGGCACCAGCTGGGAGGAGCTGCGGGACGTGCTGATCTCCCACATGCCCGAGTACCCCACCAGCCCCGTTCCCAGGCCCCACGTGGACATGGAGCTGCCCAGCCAGCCCGACCCCTCGGAGTTCGTCTGCCTGGCCCCCTTCGGCCCCGACTTCCCGCCCCCGGCGCTGAAGATCGACGGCATGCGTCACCTGCTGAACGTCTCCGGCGAGCCGGGCTGGTGCATCACCGAGGACAGCGGCGAGTAGCCCCAGTATCCACCCCGCCAAGGCTGCGCATGCGTTTGGCGGCAGGAACGGTAATGCATATTACTTGAATAAATTCTATGACTTGACCGAACGTACAAGTATGTATATTTAGTCAAGTATGAAAGCCTATACCAGAGAGCAGGCTCTGAGCGAGGTAATGGCCAGGCTGTCCGAATTGCTGGAAGCCGACCGGGATGCCCTGACTCGCGAGCCCTTGCCGGATGGCGGAAAACACCGCCCGGATGCGGCTGTTGGCGCGGATGGACTGCTGTTCCTGATCGAGTGGCGCTCCTCGGGGAAGGTGGCCTCGATTGCACGGGCCGCGGATACGCTGCAGTCATGCATCCAGGAATCCAGCCGATGGAACCACGCCGTGCCGCTGCTGGCCGTGCCCTACATGGCGGATGCGGGACGGGAGAGGTGCAGGGAAGCGGGCATCTCCTGGCTGGACCTCTCGGGAAATGCCGACATCTCGGCCGAGGGGCTGCGCCTAAGGATCCTGGGCCAGCCCAACCGGTATCCGAGAAGGGGCCGGCCGTCGAACCTCTTCGCCCCCAAGAGCTCCAGAATCACAAGATGGCTGCTTATGCATCCGGGCAGAGCCGTGAGCCAGAGGGAGCTGTCGGAGAGGACGGGTGTGGATGAAGGGTACACCAGCAGGATAGTAGGAAGGCTGGAAGCCGGGCGACTGATCGAGAGGGACAGCGAGGGCCGTGTCTTTGCGGGCGATCCCGACCTCCTTCTCGACGCCTGGCAGGAGGCCTACGATTTCGGGCATCACTCGGTCACGCGGGGGCACGTGGCCGCCCGGTCGGGCATGGAGGTCACTTCCATCGTCTCCAGTGTCCTGGAAGGGCAGGGTATCGAGTACGGAGTCACCGGGCTGTCAGCCGCCTGGCTGATCGACGGGTTCGCCGGATTCAGGACCGCTACGATATTCGTCTCAGAGCATCCGGACAGGGGAACTGAGGAGGACATGGGATTCCGGCCCGGACAGAGGGGTGCGAACACCTGGCTGGTCCTGCCAGACGATTCGGGCGTCTTCTTCGGAACCGGGCACAGGGATGGCATCCGGTGTGTCCATCCGCTGCAGGCCTATCTCGATCTGAAACAGCATCCCGAGAGGGGACCGGAGGCGGCGGAGCACCTCCGCCTGCGACATCTGGACTGGAGCGGAGATGACTGACAAGCCCGGAACCGCAGCCGGATACTCCACCCGTCAGGCCGCCCGGGTGCGGCAGACCTGTCTCTACCTGGCCACCCGTCTGGGCGATTTCACAGATGATCTGGTGGTGGTCGGGGGGATGGTGCCATCTCTTCTGATAGACCAGGACGATCTGCCCCGTGGAGCGTCGGCGCACGCCGGGACTATGGACCTCGACCTGGGGCTCGCCGTTGCCCTCTTCGAAGGTGCCCGGTACAGGGGGTTGACCGAACGTCTCAGGCAGTCGGGCTTTGAGCCCGACCGCAACGCGCGCGGACGGCGCGTCCGCCAGCGCTGGAGGAGCGAAACGGGGGAAGCCGTTACTGTCGATTTCCTGATCCAGCCCGCCTCCCCGAAAGA
>JAWLEP010000014.1:0-11667 GCA_041686025.1 Candidatus Fermentibacteraceae bacterium | reverse complement strand
ATCGACAGCCCCGGTCCCATGCGGACGGCGTCATTTATGACCGGCGGCGCCGACCCGGACATACAGGCGGACGTAGCGGGATTCACCGGCCGGCTTCTGACGGCATGCGCTACCTGCTGAACGTGGCCGGCGAGCCCGGCTGGAGAACCTCGTGGCCTCACACCTGCTGAAGGCCGTGCACTACCTCCGGGACAGGCTGGGCTATCGGGCGGGGCTCTGGTACCTCCGCGACGCGGAGGCACGAGAGGTAGACTTTCTGGTGACCGTGGAGCGCAAGCCGGCGATCCTGCTCGAGGTAAAGGGCTCAGCCGCGACAGAACCTGCGGCGCTGTCCAACTTCCGCAGGCAGCTCGACCTTGATCGAGCCTACCTGGTCGTCGGCACCGGGGGAGTCGATTCCTCCGACCGCGGCAACTCCATCAGGACCATCTCCGCCGACCGGTTCCTCGCCTCCCTGGTATAGGGACGTCCATCCCGGCCTCCTCAACCGCCGGTGACGTCGACCCCGTCGTCCTGCAGGCCAAGCTCTTCCGCCGGGTGAGCCAGGGCAGAATGCTCGAGCTCAGCGCGACCCTGGAAATAGACCGTTCCGCACTGACCCGGCAGGCTGCGACCCCAACCTGCGCAAGCGGCTCGACCGTACAGTGCAGAGCGTCATGGTGCGGTTTCCCGGCCGGTGCCGCCCCGGCGCTTGGGCCCTTCAGGCCGTGATGTAGTCCCTGGGTATCATTCGTCCTGCTCCACCTCGATGTTGACGATGAGCTTCCAGCGCGGGTTTCGTTTCCCTCCCGCGATGTCCGCCGCGCGCCTCAGCGGCGTGTAGCTCCGAGCGTTATCCGACACGAAAGGTCCGAGAGACCGGGCGAGATCTTCCTGTCCGACCCGCTCCAGGAGATAGCCGAGGCGTTGCGACCAGCTCATCGGGCAGATCCGCCCGGCCTCGACCAGCTTGTCGGCAGACATCTCCTCGGAGAGCTCGGACAGGACCGTGGCGACGTTGTTCAAACCACCGGCATGGCTCGGGTATCCGACCAGCTCAAGGGCGGTGACCTCCGAAGTCGAGTACCTTAACACCCCGCGTGGCGTATTGACCTCAGTGACCGGCATCCTGTCCAAATCACCGCGGGCGATGAACTCGACGTACACCTTCCCGCACTCGATGGGCCGGCGGTTCTTGCGCAGCATGACCTGGGTCGCCTGGGGGCGCTGATGGGCCGCGCCATGTCGCTCGGCCGCGCTCAGCAGACAGACGTAGTAGGGCTCCTCCCATACCTGCATGAGCTGGTTGATGAAGTGTTCCGCAGGTAGGCAGTCGAGGCTTCTGTACTCGGGTGGAATGATGACGTGGAAGCTGCGCACTGGCTCCGCTATCAGCTCCTGTTGTCTCAGTCTGCGCAGCTGCGCGCGTACGGCGGGAATGCTGCTCCCGATCGCCTTGACTGCGTCAGCCGTGGTGAAGCAGTAAGACCCGCTGGCCGCCAGATCCCTGATGTACTCGATAGCCCTCATGTCGTTACGATTCTTCCAAAAAATGATCCTTGTCTTTACGCATCCTGAGAATCGTCTTGCTGATGCATTACGTTTCTCTTCAAAGATAACCCATATTGTTCATTTAAGCAAGAATTGTATCAAATCTAGCTGATCGCTCATTTCCCAATCCCGGGGGCGCCGCACCATTGGCCGCGACGTGGCGCCCTTCCTGGAGCGGCCGGCGGAGGCCGACCTCCTCAACCGCCGAGGCCAGCATCCAACAGAGAAAAGAAAAGAACGGCAATACGATAAACCATTGCGTCAACTTAACGAATATGTTAAGTTATTGCTATGAAATTCGAAAAGGTCCTGGAGATTGCCAACAGGGAGCCCGTGATCACCACCGGCCTGCTTCTGGCCGGTGACGTCGACCCCGCCGTCCTGCAGGCCCAGCTCTCCCGGTGGGTGGCCGAGGGCAGGCTGATCCGGCTCAGAAGGGGAAAGTACGTGGTAGCGCCATCCCGGTCGGGCCCCGAGCCCCACGGCTTTACCCTGGCCAACGCCATCAGGCCGGATTCCTACGTTAGCTGCCAGTCGGCACTTTCCTGGTACGGCCTGATCCCCGAGCACGCCCCATCTGTGGTCTCTGTGGCGGGGGGCAGGACGGAGACGGTTGATACCCCCCTGGGCAGCTTCATCTACAGGCACGTCAAGCCTTCGCTGCTCTGGGGATGGAGGGACGAGGACCTTCCCGCTCAGGGCGAGGCCAGTGTGGCCGAGCCCGAGAAGGCCCTGCTGGACCTGGCCTACCTGACGCCGGGGGCCGACAGTACAGCCTACATGGAGGGGCTGCGGCTGCAGAGCACAGAGCAGCTGGACATCTCCAGACTGATGGCCATGGCCCGCAGGTGGGGCAAGCCCAAGGTGGTCCGGGCAGCCCGGGCCGCCGCAGAGGTCGCCCTGGGAGAGAGACCGTGAAGCAGCGCCTGCTTCGGATCGTAGCGGGCTCGCCCTCGAAGGAGCGTGCCGGCATGCTGGTAAGGGAGTACCTCCAGGCCCGCATACTGGGCCTGATGGCCGAGGCGGGAGCCATGGTCTCCCTGGCATTCCAGGGCGGTACCGCCCTGAGGTTTCTCTACGACATGCCCAGATTCTCCGAGGACCTGGACTTCGCCCTGGAGGCAGGGGCCGGTAACTTCGACCTCGGGGCCGTCCTGGAGAAGACCCGTTCCGCCCTGGCCCGGGAGGGATACGACACGCAGCTGCGCAAGCGGCTCGACCGGACAGTACAAAGCGTCATGGTGCGGTTTCCGGGCCTTCCCTTCGAGCTGGGGCTGTCGCCCCGCGAGACGCAGGTCCTGTCCATCCGGGTGGAGGTGGACTCCGCGCCGCCCCCCGGGGCCGGCCTGGAGGTGAGCCTGGTCCGCAGGTACGTTCCCCTGCGCCTGCAGCACCACGACAGGCCCTCCCTGCTGGCGGGCAAGGTCCACGCGGTGCTGACCAGGGAGTATCCCAAGGGAAGGGACTACTACGATCTCATGTGGTACATGGGCGACTCCGACTGGCCGCAGCCCAACATGGACCTCCTGGGCAACGCCCTTCAGCAGAGCGGCTGGCCGGCCCGGAGAATCGAAGACCTCGATCTTCCGCGGGCCCTCGATGAGAGATTCGCACAGGCCGACTGGCCCGCCATCCGCCGCGACGTGGCTCCCTTCCTGCAGCGGCCGGCGGAGGCCGACTTCCTCAACCGCGATGACATGACCTCGCTGCTGAAGCGGTTCTACCGGCAGCGGGAACGGAGCGTCCCCAGAAGAAGCTGAAGGCCCGAGGAAGGGGTACGCCTGCACTCCGAGCAATACGGGAAGTAGATTTGACCTCCCCCTGCGCACAAGCAAAACGGATTCTGATGAGCGACTTGGATGCTACCCGTGTGTCTTTGGGGCAAGCCGGTCCAGAGCCAGCTCGATCATGCGGCTGTCGAACAGCCTGAGCTTGCGCTCCGCTGCGCCGGTGCCCCCCGGCCAGCCCGCCATTGCGTTTCTGATCCCGGATACCGAAGGGGTTGCCCCTTCATTCAGCAGCCAGTGCACAGTAGCCAGCAGCTCGAGGCCGAACGGTGACTCGAAACCCTCTATTGTGCCCACGGAAGCCCGAAGGGCTCCGGCGTATCTCGCCCCCTCGGGGCTTTGCAGGTACGACCGCAGATCTTCGGCGCGATCCTCATTGAACCATACGGTATCCGATGGGCCGGAGTCTGCTATTCGCTTCTCGCTGCAGAGAAAGCTGCCGTCCAGGGAGTTCAGCAGATGATCAAGCCTGTTGGCGTAGGGACCGTATCGGCCGGCGGTGAAGCGCAGGTCCAGGGGATTGTCGGGCCCCAGTCGTTCCAGATGCCACTCCAGAAACCAGGCCAGCTTCTGAATCTCGAGCAGCGTACATTGAAATCCCAGCACCGAGTACTTCCGGACCATCTCAGTGATCAGGGCCCTGGCAGGTGTCAGCGTGGATACTCCGGAGTCCTTCCGAATGTTCTGGTACCGCTCCGTGGGCTGGTAGACCACAATATCGATGGAATCGAGATCTCCCAGAGCCTCCTCTATGATGGCTCTAACGCTTGGCCAGTCGAGCCCGCCGTTTCCGCATCCGAGGGGGGGGATGGCAACGGAGCGGACCCCCTTCTCCCGGAGGATTCTCCTGAGGTCCTCCAGTCCCTCCCTTATCCACTCGAGACGGGATGGATGACGCCAGTGTCTCTTGGTGGGGAAGTTGATTATCCACTTCGGACCGATCAGGGCCTGTCTTTCGGTCAGGAACATCTTCCCTGTCCGTACCTCCCCGGCCCGGCATGCCGATCTGTACGCCTTGTAGTTGTCGGGGAACTTCTCACGGAACATCAGGGCAATACCCTTGCCCATCACCCCCACGGTATTGACGGTGTTGACCAGGGCCTCCGTCCCGGCCTGGAGAATGTTGCCCCTGGTGAATCTCATTGGAAGTACCACCCTCTTCTTGCGCAGATCACAAAGTCCCGGCCACGGTTCGGAACAAGTCCGCGCAGACGCTCAACCGTTGCCCTATCATAACACACGATCCCCAGCAGTGATTCCACGGGGGCATACCTGTGGACCAGGGCTTCCGCCTGGTAGCGGTCGAAGGCTTCGGGGTCTTCGGGGTCTCTGGAGAAGTCACGGTTTCTGAGCCTGTCCCAGGGAATCCTGTACAGATGCTCGAGGTCGTTGTAGAACCCGGCCGTACGAAGGCAGGCGTGCCTGTCGGTGAACACGAAGCGTCTGCCGCATTCTGCCAGCCTGTGAAGACTGGATACGAAGATGACAATTTCCTCGTTGGGAACCTTCCTCACCCCTCCATGACCCGTGAATATGTTGTAGAACATCGGGCTGAACGGCGTGAAGTAGAAAGGGATGTAGTCACTCAGGGTTCCGCCTGGAGGAATGGGGACCTCACGTATCCTGCGTCTCACGATGACCTCGGGGTTCCCTATCGGCCGGTAGTCAGGATCGAGACGCTCCGAGGTGCTGCAGTGCATTCCGTTGCTGAGGATCCAGCCCGCGTTGTCCCTGTGCACTATGCGGAAGATAAGAGCCTTTTGGGGGTTCAGCTCATCGTACATGGCCTGCTGGCAATGTGTTGGGCAGTGATCACATCTACCTCCATGATGGGATTCACAGACGCTTCGAATATAGAAGCCATGTCCGCACCACGAAAGCGCGGGGATTCCCCTTTTGGCCCTGCCGCCATGCAGAGCAGCACATTCAACTCAACTGCCCGCAGCGCCGTCCCTCTGCAGAAGGGCGATCGGCCCAACATGGATTCAACGGTTGTACAGCTCCAGACACAATGAGAGAGACAGAAGCGCTACTGTACATTGCCTGCCCGTAAACGAGCATCTCTGCAGCCGATAGCCGCGCCGGGACCCGGCTCCCGCACGAAAGGGGGCGCCCCCGAAGGAGCGCCCCCACTGAGTGCGATTGCGGAAGACTATTCCGTTATGTCTCCCATGTCCCTGGGCTCCATCTTGTAGTCGCCGTAGCTCTCCCAGAAGATGCCCACTATGGAGCTGAAGGTATCTCCCACGGAGGGCTCGAAGCCGTACGTGCCCAGATCGTCGACAATGCACTCGCCGGTGCCGTCGTTGATCTTCCACTCCCCGTACTGACCGGGAGCCTCGGTGACCTCCACGTTCTGCACCTCCACCAGAACGGCTTCCCACTGCTCGGGGGAAGCGGAGTTTGCAAGCTCACCGGTGGTCAGAAGCTCCACCGGAGGGAGCGCGTGGCCGGTCTCATGCACCGTCACATCGGTGATGTAGGAAAGCTCGGTGAGGTAAGAGCCGCTGCTCTCCCACTCGGTTACCTCGCCCGTTACGGTGACGCTGTCCCCGCGGTTCAGCGACTCTGCGTCGTTGTCGTACAGCACCAGACCGCTCCAGGGACCGCCGCTGTAGTCCTGCATCACGCAGTAGGCCTGTCCCGAGGAGTACAGGGAGTCCCCGTCGACGGTAACTATACCCGTAACGGAAACGGTTTCGCCCGCGTAGGGCGACTGGTCTGCCTGGCCCTGCACCTCGTAGCAGGTGAGGGTGTCGCCGCTGCCGCCACCGCCGCCACCGGATGCGTCTATATCGCTGTCGTCGCGGGGCTGCAGTGTCCATTCGCTGAAAGCGTACCAACCCACGCCGATGGCGTAATTGAGCGTGTCGCCCAGGGAGGGGGTGTAGCTGTAATCTCCGTTGTCGTCCACGTTGCACTCGCCGCTGCCGTCGTCTACGCCGAATACCCCCCACTCGTCGGGCTCGGTGGTTACGATGGCGTCGGTGATCCGCAGCAGCACGCTCTCGTACTGCTCGGGGTCTCCGGCCGTAGAGAGGTCGACGGTGGAGATGTCGTAGGGTTCGGGCAGTGAAGCGCCGGTACCAAGTCTCTGGATTTCGGTGATGTAGCCCAGCTCGGTGAAGTCGTAGTACTCCTGCACCTCTCCGGTCACCATTATGCTGTCGCCCCGCTGCAGGCTGGCCGCGCTGTCCCCGTAGAGCGTGAGTCCGTGCCAGGGGCCGCCCTCGGGGTCGCTGATCACCGCAACCGGGGCCGAGCTGGAGTAGTACTCCTCGCCGCCCACGACCACCACGCCCATTACGGTGACCTCCTGGCCCTCGTAGGGGGAGCCGGAGGCCTGTCCCTGTATCTCGTAGCAGGTGAGGTATCCGCAGCCGCCGGAGTCGGGGGTGGTGGCGCTGGCCTCGTTGCTCCAGGAGTGCAGGCCCTCGGTGTCGGACGTCCGCAGGGCGTAGTAGTAGACGGTGGACCAGTCCAGCCCCGCGTCGTTGTAGGTGGTGTCGGAGGCCGTGTCCACGGTGGCCACCAGCGTGGCGTCCCCCACGTTGTCCTCTATGCCCGCAACCGTGCTGCGGTAGAGGCGGTACTCCGCGAAGTCGCCGTCGGGGCACTCGGTCCAGGTGGCGGCTACGGAAGCGTCGATCCCGCCGGCCTCCAGGGTCAGCGTGGACGCCGTGGGGCTGCCGCCGGGCCCGGAGGGGCTCTCGTCGTCGCCGCAGCCGGCCAGCATCGGCGCCGCCCCCGCGGCCAGTACCACAGCGGTGAGAAACAGTCGTCTCATGGTGTCATCCTTCCCCGCCGCGGCCTGCCGCGGCGCCTAAGTCCGCAGATTCTCTCTTCAGCATTCAACCCAAATGTTAATACAGTCAGAAGGCAACGGTAAGGCCCGCCATCACCGGCCAGTCCAGCACGTCGCGCTGGCTGGTGGCTATCTCCACGGTGTAGGTCTCCGCCGCCCGGTAACGGTAGGACAAACCGCCGAACACGCCGGAGGTTTCCTCCTCCTCGCCCAGTGTATAGCCGCAGGAGAGGCCCAGGCCGGACACGCCTCCCCGCAGCCCAGCGGACGCCGCCGAAGAGGTGCTGAAGCCCAGCTGTCCGCCTGCGAAGGCCGAAACCGCCCCCGAGACCGGGATCATGGTCCCGGCGTCCAGAGTGATGGGCATGTCCTTGCGGATCCCGTCCCAGGAGGGGGCCTGTCCCAGGCCGCGCAGAGCCAGGCCGGCCCCCAGGCCGGCATCCGTCCGGGCCCTCATCCCCAGGTTTGCCGAGAATCCCGTGCCGGTCGCGGCGTCGATCTTCTCCCAGGCCACAGCCATGGAGGCCCCCCAGGAAAGCCCCGGCACAAGGTCGCCGCTGAAGCCCCCGGCCACCAGGCCGGTGCCGTAGGTGTACACCCCCGTCTGCGCCCCGTACTCGTCGCGGCCGGTCATGTCCCCGCGGCCCAGGTAGCGGAACCCCGCAGCACCGCGCAGCCCTCCGCCCAGGCCGAACCCGCCGGCGGCAGCCGCGGAGGTGGTGCCCAGGTTCCAGCGGCCGCCTCCTGCGGCGAAGCCCGACGACAGCATGGCCGGGTTGCCGAAGACCGCGTCCGGCCCGCCGGCCAGGGCGAAGCCCGCCGCCCCCATGGCCAGCCTGCCGGGAAACGCCGGCGACTGCAGCACCAGCAGGTCGGCCGTCCCCGGCTCCCCCGCCGCCGCAGTGCCGGACAGAGCCAGCAGGCAGATCAGCGCGCTACAGCGAAGTACTCGTTCCATGTCCCGCCGTTCTCCGTGACAATCCTGGCCATGTACAGGCCGGGGGACAGCACGCCCCCGCCCTCCAGCACCAGGTTCCATGTAATCTCGCCCGAGCCCGCCGTGCTCTCGTAGACCTTCTCGCCCAGGAGGTTGTACACCATCACCGTGGCCGCCCCCTGGGACTCATTGTCCCAGCGGAAGCTCACCTGCGAGGTGGCCGGGCTGGGGTATACCAGCAGGCCGCTCACCTCCTCGGGGCCCCCGCCGCCGCCGGTCTCGGGGAGGTCGTTGTAGTAGAGGTCCTCACCGTCGGTGGCCATGTAGAAGGTCCCGTGTATGTCGGTGCGGTATACGTCCAGGTCGAAGGCGTACAGCCTGTTCAAAAGCTCCCCGTGGGGATGGCCGTAGTCATTGCCCGCCCCCACGCATATGGCCGCCCACTCCGGGTCCACCGCCGAGAGCCAGTCCATGGAGGTGGAGTACCGGGAGCCGTGGTGGCCCACCTTCAGCACCGAGGCCCTTACGCTGTCCAGGCTGCCGGCGGCTATCTCGTCCAGTATCACGTCCTCGCCGCCCTCGGTCTCCAGGTCGCCGGTGAACAGAAAGGCCACGTCGCCGTAGGCGACCCGCAGCACGATGGAGGCGTTGTTCTTGTCCCCCGCGGTGAAGCCCTCGGGGTTGTACACCTGCACCAGCAGCTCGCCGCCCCAGTTCAGCGTGTCGCCCCGGGAGGGGGTCACGTAGGCGGCCCCGCTCTGCTCTACCTCCTGCAGGAACTCCTCGTATATCCAGGAGGCGCTGTAGGGGTAGCCGGAGTCCCACACCGTCCCCACGTTTCCCTGGTAGGCGTCCAGGACGGCGATGAGCCCGCCCACGTGGTCGGCGTCGGGATGGGTGGCCACCACGCCGTGCAGGTAGTCCACCTCCAGGCTGTCCAGCAGCGGCAGTATCCGCTCCTCGCCGCAGCTCCAGTAGCCGCCGCTCCAGTCCTCGAGGTAACCGCCGTCTATCAGGAAGGTCCGCCCGGCGGGCGTCCGTATCACCATGGCATCGCCGGAGAAGTCATCGTGGGTGGGATCCACGAAGAACACCACCAGGGGATCGGCGGACATGCCAGTGGCCAGTGCGCAGAGCGCTGCCAGGACGAGGATGTTGCGCAATGTGTCGCTTTCTCGGCGTCGCTACAGAGTGAACGCCTTTATGAAGGCCCAGCTGTTCTGGGCGAAGGAGTTCTCGTACACGCTGTTCTGCTGTCCGGGGGTCCCGTAGTCTCCGTCCCCGTAGGTGGAGAGGGAGCACTCCCAGCTGGAGGAAGAGTTGGACACCCAGCCGGGATTGATCCGCTCGGTGGAGCGGCCGGCCTCCACGGGCCAGGAGGAGTCGAAGGAGATCCTGTCCACCACGTTGCCCTGGCCGTTGCGCAGCGTGAGCACGTCGTTGTCGTATATGGAGAAGCCGGAGTAGACGTAGTCCGGGTCGTAGCCGCCGTTGCGGCTGTTGTTGCCGCTGGCGCCCAGCACGAAGAACCCCTCCGGTGCTATCAGGTGGGTGTTGAGGTTGATCTGGTCGCCGTGGTCGTTGGAGATGCTCCATCCCGACAGGTTGATGTAGCACCCGGTGACGTTGTACAGCTCTATCCACTCACCCTCGACCTGGGTCTCCGAGGCCAGGGGATGGGCCATGAACTCGTTCAGCACCACGCCGGTCCCGGCGTCTGTCGCCACGTCCATTGGCGCGGGCTGTATCATAACCATCAGGGCCATCATCAGCGCGTGCATAGCGCACCTCCCGGAAAATCGCACTCACGGTACGAACCAGTCTAAACATTGAACAACCATGTCCCGTTGGCAAGTAGAGGCCCTCGTTGGCACGCGGAGGTCAGATTATGTAGTATATACCCTGCCCAAACACCAGACAGCACACAAACCGGGAGGAACGGCTTGCTCTACATCGTCACCGGCTGCGCCGGCTTCATAGGCAGCACCCTCACCGACTCCCTGCTCGCCTGCGGCGAGGAGGTAACTGGCATAGACTGCTTCCGCGACTACTACGACCCCCGCGTCAAGCGGGCAAACATACAACGCGCAGAGGACAGCAGGAGTTTCCGGCTGCTGGAGCTGGACCTCTCCCGCAACGCCCTCCCCGACCCCGAGGAGCTCACCTCCGGCCGGCCCTTCGTCATCCACCACCTGGCCGCGCAGGCGGGGGTGCGCAGGTCCTGGGGCAGGGAGTTCTCCCAGTACACGCGCGACAACATCACCGCCACCCAGAGGCTGCTGGAGTGGGCCAGGACCGCCCCCAACCTCAAGAGCTTCGTCTACGCCTCCTCCTCCAGCGTCTACGGCAACGTGGAGAGCCTGCCCATGCGGGAGGACACCACCATACCCAGGCCCTACTCCCCCTACGGCGTGACCAAGCTGGCGGCCGAGCACCTGGTGGGCCTCTACCACCGCAACTACCGCCTGCCGGCAACCGCCCTGCGTTTCTTCACCGTCTACGGCCCCCGCCAGCGGCCGGACATGGCCTTCCACAAGTTCATCCTGGCAGGCCTCAAGGGCGAGCCCATCACCGTCTTCGGCAACGGCCAGCAGACCCGGGACTTCACCTACGTGGGAGACCTGGTCGACGGCCTCCGCAAGGCCGAGACCCGCACCAAGGGCGAGGTGTTCAACCTCGGCGGCGGCAACCGCGTCAGCCTCAACGACACCCTGGGCATCCTGAGGGAGGTCATGGACACCGAACTGGAGGTGGTCCACGAGGACGTGCAGCGCGGAGACGTCCGCGACACCTGGGCCGCCACAGACGACGCCCGCCGCTTCCTGGACTGGAATCCCGCCACCACGCTGAAAGAGGGTCTGACCAAAGAGCTGGAATGGATCAAGCGGGCCTACGCCGAGTAGGCCGGAAGGCTACTCCATGGACTCCTGCAGCTCACGGATCTTCTCCCGCGCCCGGGCCCGGGCCTCCTCAAGGGTCTGGAAGGCGTCCTCGTCCCGCTGGGCCCGCAGCCGCTCAGTGGGCTCGAGATGGGTCCGGCTCATGAACGGGCCGATGGTGAGCTCCGCCCCCACGGTGAACTTGGCGTTCTGCATCACGTCGGTGCGGTTGACGTCGTCGCCGGAGCGGATGAACTGCTCGAACTCCGCCACCGCCCCCTGAAGCGTGAGCCATTTGTTCACGGCGTAGCTGCCCCCGAAGTTGGCGTCCCGGCCGTCCCACTCCAGGGCGATCCTGCCGTTTCTGCCCGTATGGAACTCCAGCGCCGCGAACAGCCCCGGCACCGGAGAGGTGAAGGCGTCGCCCGACCCGTCCGTGTCCTGCTGGAACCTCCCCAGGCCGTAGCCCAGGTTGATGCAGAACGGCGCCCCGGTGAAGTAGTCGAAGTTCTTCGTCACCACCACGTAGGCGGCCCAGTTCTGGTCCACCCCGTACTGGTACAGCTCCCCGGAGTCGTCGGCCCAGAACTCGTAGTCCGGCTCGCCTATCAGGTTCTCGGCACCGATGGCGATCCCCGGCCTGGTGATGGTCTCCCCCATCGCCAGGAACTTGGCGTTGCCGCTTATTCCACCGTCACCGAGATAGGTCACGCCCAGCTCGCCGCGGCC
>JAWLEP010000013.1:0-64954 GCA_041686025.1 Candidatus Fermentibacteraceae bacterium | reverse complement strand
GCCACTACAGCGACTGCTGCAAGTGCAAGTCTCATACGTTCTCCTCCTTACGGTTGTATTGCCGCCAGCCCTGACGCGGCATTGCCGAATAATATAGGCCCCCGGGCAGGGGGCATCAAGTCATATAGTTATTGCACTGCAGCGCAGCAAGATAAGCAGGGGCCCGGCCGAACCGGGCCCCCAATCCTGCCGAAAACGTACTCCGTCAGCCGGCTAGAACTTCATCCTCCAGCCCAGGTACATGTCGGTGTATCCGTCGGTATCCTCGTCCTCGAAGGTCCAGTTGCGGCCGCCGATCTGGAGCGTGTTCTTGCCGCTGTAGAGGTCGAGGTTGAGGCAGAAGTCGATGGCGCCGAAGTCGTTCTCGGGATCCTCGTCACCCGTGTAGCTGGGGCTGTAGCTCTCGTAGCGGATGGCGGGACGCACGGCCTGTATGGCCGGGCCGGCCAGCTCGAACTCCGGAGCAAGCGTGATTGCGTAGGCGCTGGCATCGTTGTCGTCCGCGTCGTCGTCCGCATACTCGCCCAGCATCAGGTACTCCCCTGCGAAGTTCAGCGTGGCGGTCTCGCTCAGCGGGTAGTCCACCACGGCGTAGAAGTCCATGCCTGTGGCGCTCATCACCTCGGTGGTGTCGGTGTCGGCACCCTCCGCGTTGCTGCCGAAGGCCGCGCCGATGGTGATGCCGTCTACGGGGCTGATCAGGGTCCGGGCGGTGAAGCTCTTGTTGCTGTCGTCCTCGGGCTCGTTGTCGCCTGAGCCGTTGGTGAAGGAGAGGTCGAGCTCGACCACGTCGAAGTCGGCGTTGAGGTTGGCGCCGATGTCGCGCTTGGCGAAGTTGCTGAACTCGCCGGCGCCGGTGAGAACCGCCCGGTCCAGGAAGTACATGCTGCTGCCGGAGCGGGTGTAGTTGTAGCCGAAGGGCCTCTTGAACTGGCCCATGGTGAAGGTGAGGTTCTCGGTGAAGTGGAGGTTGGCCACTATGTCCTCGGTGGTAAGGCTGAGGTCCTCGAAGGTGTCTCCGCCTCCGGAGCTGTACTTGGTGGGCTTGGCCTTGAAGGCGATCTTGGCGTCCAGCCATTCGTTGAGAGTGGGGCGCCAGTCCAGGGCGGCGATGACGTCGAAGGCCATGTCGGGGTCGGCGTCCTCCTGGCCGTACATGTACAGGTCGGATATCACATAGCCCTTGAACTTCAGCAGCTCCGCGCCACCGGTGGAGAACTCGCCGCCGGCGAAGGCTAGGAAGACCATTGCGAGCAGAGCAGCAACAGCGTAACGCATGCTATCCCTCCGTCTTTTCGTTGCGTTCCGTTTGCGGTCTGTACCCCTTCCCGCCCACCGCGGGCGGCGTGGGGCTCTGGCAGCTGACCTACGGGCATTTTCTAAGCCCCCGGGTTGAATCTGGGGTTAGAAGAGGGTTAAGGCTCCGTTAAGACGGTGCGCTTGACCCGGCGGGCAGGGGGGAAGAGTATATTCCGGTATGGTTCCAGAGCTGGTTCTCGCGTTGTTCGCTTTCCTGTTCGGCCTGGCGGTGGGCAGCTTTCTGAACGTTGTGGCCCTCCGGCTGCCGGAGGGCCGGTCCGTGGTCCGTCCCCGAAGCGCCTGTCCCCGCTGCGGCGCCCGAATCGCCTGGTACGACAACGTCCCCCTGCTCAGCTACGTCCTTCTGAAGGGAAGGTGCCGCGAGTGCGGGGCGGCCATATCCCCCGCCTACCCCGCCGGCGAGCTGGCCACGGGCCTGCTGTTCGGCCTGGCGGTTCTGGTCCACGGGCCCACACTGCAGCTGATACCCGACTTCCTGCTGCTGTCGGGCCTGGTGCTCACTGTTCATACCGACCTGCGGCACTGGATCGTCCTGGACGAGGTCAGCATAGGAGGAGCCGTGGCAGGCTTCGGCCTCTCCTTCCTCCCCGGCGGGGTGGCGCCGCCGGGCTCGGCCATAGCCGCGGCGGGAGCCTTCCTCCTCTTCCTGGGGGTGCGGGCGGTGAGCATGGTGGTGCTGCGCCGCCGGCCCGGCTACGTGAAGGTCCCCGAGGGCGAGGAGGACGACGAGAGCTGGAGCGGGGGCCTGGGCTGGGGCGACCTGAAGCTGGCGGGTATGATAGGCGCCTTCCTGGGTATCGTGCCCACGCTGGTAGCCCTGTTCATCGGGTTCCTCTCCGGCGCCCTGGTGGGAGGCGGGCTGATACTGCTGCGGGGCCGCGACAGGAGGGTGCCCGTGCCCTTCGGCCCCTTCCTGGCCCTGGGGGCCGCGGTGGCCCTGTTCTGGGGACGACAGATATGGGACGCCTACATGGCCCTGGGGGCGTCGCTGGCATGAGGGAGGAGGCCTTCTCCCCCGACCCGCCCCGCAAGCGGAACTCCTGCAAGGCCGTCGTCTTCGACCGGGACACCGTTCTGCTTACCCGAAACAGCGACCGCAGGGGCGACTTCTACCTGCTGCCGGGAGGCGGCCAGCGCATGGGCGAGACGCTGCACGCCGCCGTGCGGCGGGAGACCGCCGAGGAGACCGGATGGCTGGTGGACCCGGGGAGGCTGCTGCTGGTCCGCGACTACATAGGCGCTCACCACGAGTTCGCCGGGGAGGACGGAGACGTCCACCAGGTGGAGCTGATGTTCGCAGCCGGACTGCTGGAGCGGGTGGAGGGCTGGATGCCGGTGCGGGACGCCTGGCAGACGGGCGTGGACTGGCTTCCCCTGGCCCGGCTGGAGGAGGTAAGGATCTATCCGTCGGTGCTGTGCGGGCTTCTTCCCCTGCTGGCCTCCGGAGACTACGGCGGTCCGGTGTACCTGGGTGACGTGAACTGAGCCCTAGTCCGTTCCGTAGACCTCAACAGCCGAGGGACTCGAATCGTAGACAACTGCACAGCGGGAACCGTCTCCGTTCACTCTTAGCAGCCGGGGCCGGCTGTACTGCTGCAGAAACTGCAGATCCTCGCCCGTGGCCACGTCGACGACCCAGATGCCCTGCGACGCGCCGGCCAGCATCACTCCCATCCCGGGGATTACGTCTACCACCGTGTTTCCATGGGTGTAGTCCATCTGCGTTGCCAGCCCCAGTGAGCTGAGTGATCTCAGCCGGTTTTCCATGGCCGCAAGCAGGTACCCGTTGACGTGGTCCAGCGACAGATCGATGACCTCCATGGGCAGGTCAGCCTCGTACTCCGGTGACAGCCCCGGAACCGAGAGGCGCTGCACTCCGTCGTCGCCGCCGCGGTAGAGCGACCGCAGGTCGGCGGCGTAGAGGGCGCACTCCGTATCGAAGGCGCCGGGGGAGGCCGAGGATGATACGGTCATCTCGCCCACGTCGACGGTAAGGATGTCTCCGTCTTCCAGCAGCACCCAGACCTCGCCGGCGTAGTCGTGCATTACCAGCTCGGCGACCTCCCCGTCCACCTCCAGTGAGTCCTGCAGCAGGTAGGTCTGGTTGCTCACCCTGTAGACGCAGCTGTCGGCGGCGGCCAGCGCGTATCCGCCATCGGGGGTGGCAGCAACCTCGTCCAGCCCGTTCGAGCCCGTTTCCACCTCCGCCAGCAGGTAGGCCAGATCGCCGTCTACGAAGCAGACGCGGCTCCCGGATGCCGCCAGCACATCGTCCCCGATGAAGTCCAGGTCGGTGACCGCGGCCCCCAGGTCCACATTGCCCACAGGCGTAAGCGGGTAGGCCCCGCCCTGCCCCGGTCCTGCGGCGTTCCCGCAGCCGCCGGCTGCGATGACTGCGAAAGCCGCAGCCAGTGCCTTCCTCAGCATCTCCGCCTCACTTCCCTTCCAGCAGCTCGCGCATTATGCCCGCCGAATCGACGGCCTTGCCGGCGTGGCAGTTGTTGAAGAAAAGGTAAATGGTGTCCGACTGCCTCGCCAGCCAGCGCAGCCCCGGCATCCATCCGGCCAGCTCCCGGCGGGCGTAGGCCCAGTCGTAACGAAGAGGACCCCCGTCCCACCACTTGCCCGCGTTCCTTCCGTGGAACCTGACGTAGCCGAAGGGGCTGCCGCCCACTGGCGCCCGGGGCGGAAGGTGGCTCAGGGCCGGCAGGTCCACCGACACCAGTGCTATCCCGCCCTCGGCCAGACGTTCCAGCACCTCCGGCCGGTACCAGCCGTCGTGCCGGAACTCGGCCGCCAGGGGTACCGGATCCAGCCTCTCCTGCAGGCCCAGCACGTAGCCCGCGCTTTCGGGGGAGGCCTTGAAGGAGTAGGGGAACTGCGCCAGGCAGCAGGCCAGCCTGCCCGACTCCTCCAGGGGGCCTATCATGTCGCGGTAGGCCGACCACTCCGACTCCCCGGCGTCGCGGCCGTGGGTCATGCTGGAGTGCAGCTTCACCGAGAACAGGAAGCCCTCCGGGGTGCGGCCCACCATGCCCTCGGTGGTGGAGGCCGGCATTATGCCGTAGTAGGGACTGTTCAGCTCCACCGTGTCGAACTGCCGGGCGTACCAGGGCAGCATGTCCCGCTGGGCTATCCCCGGCGGGTAGAAGGGCCCCTTCCAGTCCCGGAAGCTGTAGCCCGACGTGCCCAGCCTGACCTCGCTGTCCAGCAGCTTCATGTCCCTCCTCCAGCCCATGCCTGTCTTCCCGCGCCCATAGAGCCCATAGAAGAAGAATAGACGGTAGGGGACCGTGGCGGTAGCGCTGATCCAAAGCGGCACGGGGACGCATGTTGCACATGTTTGCCTTTATCCGCTGAATTGCCTATAGTGAACTGTGTCAGATTGGCTTGCCATCTGCACGAAGGGGGGGGGAATCGCCCAATTCGGACCTCTTTGAGTCTACGTGGAATCATGAAGCCGAAGCCGGAGAATTCCGGCAAAAAACCAGCAAATCCCGCGAGGCATATGACAATACCTGCCTCCGGGTAGTGAAAGGAGAACCATGAGGGCATCTATTGCCGCCGCCCTTGTACTGGCTCTTCTGATCGCAGGAACCGCCGAAGCGGTGCCCGGCCAGTGGGGCCTCAATGGTCTGCGAAGAGTCGTGAGCGCCCAGCCGGTGGGACAGGGCCACTGGGGAGTGGGCCTTTTCTCCGAGCTGGGCCTTTCCAACGACGAGCGCAACGCCCAGATAGGCGGAAGCGCCACCACAGTCACCGATACGGAGTACGACCTGACCGGATACCTGGCCATAGGCTATGGCGTCAGCGAGGCCATGGAGCTGGGGGTCAGAGCCGGCTACCTCTGGAACGGCCTGAAGAGGGACGACGTGGGCATCCGGCTGGACAACACCGGTGACTGGGAGGGCGACAACGGGCTCAGCGAGGTCGGCCTGTCGGCCAAGTACTCCTTCGACCTCACCGGCGAGGAGAAGCACTGGATGGGCTTCATGCCCTGGGTCAGCATCGGCATGGCGGGAGATCCCGGCTACGTGATGGCCGAGGACGAGTGGGACGGTGTCTGGGAGACCGGACGCCCGATGTTCCGGATGCGGAGGCCCATGATGGACTCCGGGCCCTTCAGCGCCGGCATCGACCTGCTCACCACCTTCGACCTGAATCCCGTGAAGCTGCACGTAAACGGAGGGTACCACTACTTCAAGCAGGAGTTCGAGTACACCGACTACCGCTACACGGCCGGCCACCAGGAGGCCGAGGGTACCGAGGTTTCGCTGGAGGTTGAGGATCCCGTGTTCCACCTGGCCGGCGCCATCGAGTACCCCATGGACAAGGTGGACCTCTTCGTGGAGGCCGAATGGCGGCACTTCATGAAGCGCGACTACGAGTACGGCAACGGCGAGGACTACGACGACATGGCCATGGTGGCCCCCGGCCTGCGCTTCAAGACCGACATGGGCTTCGCCGTCAACCTTCACGGGTCATATTCCATCACCGGCTTCGATCCCATGTGGTCCGACCTGGGCCACGCGGCCTACCAGGCCGGAGGCACGCCGAGCGACGGCTTCAGGGAGGCGAGGGCTCCGTTCCCGGGAGGCTACTACCCCGACTACAGCTTCGGCATAGACCTGATCTTCGCCAGCGACCTGGCCGGCCCTCCCACCCACGTCTGGCTTTCCGGCACGGTCTCCGACGCGGAGACCGGCGAGGCGCTCCCGGCCACCGTCAGCTTCCCGGGAACCTCCGCGGAAGCGGTTACGGCCGACGCCGAGACCG
Organism: Candidatus Fermentibacteraceae bacterium; assembly: GCA_041686025.1. Lineage (GTDB taxonomy): Bacteria > Fermentibacterota > Fermentibacteria > Fermentibacterales > JCC-6 > JAWLEP01. Next base: position 58,858 of record JAWLEP010000013.1, on the reverse strand, counting down.
GCTTCTACAAGGCCCGGGTCCCCGTGGGCTCGGTCTCGGTGAACGTGGACTACGAGGGCTACATACCCATCGTTCAGACGCTGTCGGTGGAGGACGAGGACGTGGCCCGCGACTTCGCCATGAACGTCTCCACGGGCACTGTCAGCGGCACGGTCACCGACGGCGAGACCGATGAGCCGCTGGCGGCCACCGTCTACGTCTCCGACGAGATCAGCGTAACCACCGGCGAGGACGGCGTCTACAGGCTGAGCGCTCCGGCGGGCACCTGGACGCTGACCGCCGAGGCCGAGGGCTACGTCGCCGCCAGCGAGGCGGTGGAGGTTGTGGCCGGCGAGACCACCATCAGGGACATCGAGCTGCGTCCCGAGCTGGTGGAGGGCCAGGTCCTCAGCTTCGACAACATCTACTTCGACGTGGCCAGCGCCCGCATAAAGCGCGAGAGCCACGCAGTCCTCGATGAGGTGGTGGAGACGCTGAAGGCCAACCCGAACGTCAACGTGCGCATCGCCGGGCACACCGACTCCGACGGCTCCGCCTCCTACAACCAGACCCTCAGCGAGCAGAGGGCCCAGTCGGTACAGACCTACCTGATAGAGCACGGCATAAGCGCACGCCGTCTCTCCACGGTGGGCTACGGCGAGAGCAGGCCGGCGGTTCCCAACACCAGCGCCGCCAACAAGGCGAAGAACCGCAGGATCGAGTTCGAGGTGATGTCGGGCAGGAGCTAGCGGCAGCACTTCGGGCGTAGCATGGGCGGGGGGCTTCGGCCCCCCGCCCCTTTCTATACGGCGTTTCCCCCGCACATGGTGCGGGCGCTGGTGATGGCCCGCTCGCCGTAGCGGCGGCGGATCCTGTCCACCGCCGGGGCAACGTCCCGGTGGTCGCCTTCGAAGAGCCCCATCTGCCGCTGCCCGGCGGGGGCCAGGGAGGACAGGCCCACACCCACCAGCCTTATGGGGGACCTCACCGCACCCTCGGCCAGGCCCCTGGCGGCCTCGTATATCCGCCGGCGCCGGTCGGTGGGGGCTGCGAGGCGGACCCGGCGGCTGTGGAGTCTGAGGTTGCTGAGCCTGTACTTGAAGACCACCGTGGAGCCGGCCAGCCCCTTGTCCCGGGCCCGCCGGGAGACCTTCTGAGCCATCAGGGCCAGGGCGGGCAGGTACTGCCCCGGCAGCAGAACGTCGCGGAGGAAGGTGTGCTCGTTGCTTATGGACTTGGGGCGGGGGATCTCGTCGCCGGGGACAACCGGGCTGGGGTCGATGCCCCGGCACATGTAGTAGAGCAGCTCCCCGCAGCTTCCCATCAGCGACCTCATCTGGCTCCGGGAGAGCCTTCGGAGATCGCCTATGGTGGTTATGCCGTAGCGGGCCAGCATGGAGGAGGTCCTCTCCCCCACCCCCCAGATGGAGTCGGCCGGCAGCGGGGGCATCCCGGCGGGGTCCAGGCGGGCCACCCCCCGGGGCTTGGCCCTCTTGGACGCCATCTTGGCCAGCAGCTTGCAGGGTCCGACCCCCACGCTGGCCCAGAGACCCGTCTCCTCCAGTATCTCGCTCTGGATCCGATGGGCCAGCCGGCGGCCGTCACCCCTGCGGCCCGGGGCGCCGGTGACGTCCATGAAGGCCTCGTCGATGCTCACCGGCTCCACCATGGGTGTGTGCGACACCAGTACCTCCAGTATCCTTCTGGTGTACGAGGTGTAGCAGCGGTGGTTGCCCTCCACGAACACCGCGTCGGGGGCCAGGGCCATGGCCCGGGCCAGGGGCATGGCGGAGTGCACTCCCAGGGCCTTGGCCTCGTAGCTGCAGGCGGACACCACCGACCGGAGGGTGGACCCCCCCACTATCACCGGCCGGCCCCGCCACTCCGGATGGCCCAGGGTCTCCACCGATGCGAAGTAGGCGTCCATGTCCACGTGGAGTATCACCCTGTCGGACATACACCCTCCCCGGCGCAGCTCATGCGCCGTCGTCGTACTCGTAGTCCAGCTGCCAGCACATCCCCGAGGTGTCGAGATGGACCTCGAAGACGTCGTCGGTATGGGTGCGGACCACGAAGTGGTAGAGCCTGCTGGCGCCCCGACGGCTCTCCCAGCTGGAGGAGACCGATACGATCCTGTAGACCCTTCCCCCCCAGCGGAAGCGGCAGGGGCGCACGCTGCCGCCGCGGAAGTGGCCCACCATCTCCACCCGCTCTCCCAGCTCGTTTACCAATGTTCATCACCACCGGAGAAATGATGGTGAACCGGTGTTTACCTGTCAAGCGGCGGGCCGGTGACCAGTCCCCCCTCGGCCCAGTGGACCACCACCTCGGCGGAGTCGGTCCCGGCGGCCCGGGGAGAGGGTACATAAACGATCTCCGGGAGCGGCTGGCGGGAGAGGTAGTCCAGGTAGAGCCGGATCTCCTTCATGGAGGCCCCGGGAGTGTCAACCTCATCCGGGGAGACCACCACCGCCACCTTGCGCCGGCCCTCCAGCAGCTCCAGGTTCGCCCTGGTCTCCGCATACACCGCCTGCATGGGAGCGTTCCTGCGCTGCAGCTCCTGCGCCACCTGGCGGGACATCCCCATCCAGGCCAGTCCCAGAAGCAGGGTGGCCCCCGTCAGGGCCCAGCCGCCCGGGCGGCGCAGCGCCTCGCAGAGGAAGATGGCCGCCAGCAGAGCCACTGCGGCGGAGGGTGCGTAGAGGTAGCGCATGTCGGGGGAGGCGGTCAGGGTCTGAAAGCCCATGGCCCCCCAGCACAGGATCAGCAGCAGGGCTATCCTGGCGGTGCGTCGATTCCGCAGGAACAGCCAGACGGCGGCGGCAAGGCCGGAGACGACGGCCGCGGCCCTCATCCAGCCCGCCGGGAAGAGGGCGCCCAGGCTCTGGTAGGCCAGCACCGGAACGCGGGCCAGCATCACCTCCGGCGGGTTTACGGCGCCGTAGCCGCCTATTCCCCGATCGAATACCATCAGCCGGGCCGCCAGGAACACGGCGGCAGCCGCCGCCAGGGAAGCGGCCAGCACGGCACCCCCCCGCCAGTCCCTGCGCCCGTCCGGCCAGAGGAGCCAGGTTGCGGGCAGCACCAGCAGCGCCGCCAGACCGCTCTCCTTTGCCGCCAGGGCCAGGAGGGCCAGCGCCCCGGGCAGCAAGGCCCGGGCGGGGGTGAATCCCCTCCTCAGCAGGCGCACCACAGCCGCCATCGCCGCCAGAGTGAGCAGCGCCGCCAGGAGGTCGCCCCTGGCGTTGGCCATCCAGACGGCACCCACCGCTCCGGGATGGAGGGCGAAGAGGACCGCCGCCGGCCATCGCGGGCCGTCTTCCCGGGCCCGGCCCAGCAGGTGCCCCAGAAGCAGGCAGGTGACGGCGTGCAGCAGCAGACCCGCTGCCCTGTACGCCACCGGCCGCGGCCCCCATACGGGGTACTCCAGCATGTAGGTAAGGCTGGTCAGCGGGCGGAGGAAGCCCACCCTCTCCCCCTGAACGTCCCAGGACCAGCCCTCTACCATGTAGCTGTGGAAGGAGTGTCCCTCCTCCAGGGGGATGAGGAAGGTGATGAAATCCTGGGGGTCGAAGAAGGACCCCAGGGCCGGCAGCTGTGCCAGGGCGGCCAGCGCCGCCAGGGCCAGCAGAGCGGCAGGCCATCTCAGAGCCCGCAGGCAGTCCATTCGGTCCCCCTTTCCCCCGCTGCCGGCGGCCGCGGCCCGCCGCCGGCGCTGGAGCACAGTTTATGCCGGAGGGCCCGGTGCTCGTCAACGAAAGGGCCTCCGCTCTTGCCAAAGCCGGCGCGCAGGCTTAGTCTTTGGCGTAATCCGTCTACCCCAAAGCGTCATCCAGGGAGCTGATGAGCAAGGAATCCATCTCCGTAGTGGTGCCCATGTACAACGAGGAGGAGAACGCCCCCAGGGCCATAGAGTCCCTAATGGACGTCCTCTCCTCGCAGTTTCCCGACTTCGAGATCGTGATAGTGGAGAGCGGGAGTACCGACGGAACCGCAGCCATAGCCGACCATCTGGCCGCCAGCCACCCGCAGGTGAGGGTGATACACCAGAAGAACCGGGAGGGGCTGGGAAGCGCCATCCGCCTGGGCTTCGCCAACGCCTCCTGCGACTACGTCCTCTACGTGGACGGAGACGAGCCCTTCGACATCTCCGAGATATCCAGGGCCGCTCCCCTGCTGGGGGAGTGCGACATGGTCATAGGCTACCGGATCGGCCCCCGGGAGAGCCTGAGGCGGAAGGTGTACTCCCGGGTGTACAACTGGCTGGTCCAGCTGCTGCTCGGCCTTGACGTCCGGGACGTCAACTTCTCCATGAAGATGATCAGGCGGACGCTGCTGGACCGGCTGGAGCTCCGCGCGGACGGCTGCTTCTACGACGCAGAGCTGATCGCCGAGGCCCGCAGGGCCGGACTGGAGATACGGGAGCTGGGGTTCCACTACGAGCCCCGGACAAGTGGCGACTCCTCGCTGGACGGCCTTCCCGTGATTCTGGGCATACTGCGGGAGCTGGCCGGCTACTTCGTGCGGAGAAGGCTGCTGCGGCGTTGACAGCGACCCGTCACCGGGGGTACCGTCGGGGAAACGGCACGCATTCCGGCAGGAGGGGGGGCGTGGGCTTCGAGAAGAGGGTTCTGGTAACCGGCGCCGGCGGCTTCATCGGCCACCGGCTGGTGCGCAGGCTGCTCAGCGACGGCGTGGACACCGTCTGCCTGCTCCGCTACACCTCATCCGGCCGCCACGGCCTGCTGGATACCCTTCCGAAGGACCTCCGGGGCGGCTACCGGGCGGTGCTGGGAGACCTGCGGGACCCTGCCGCCGTTGCCGAGGCCGCCGAGGGGTGCGGCACCATACTCCACCTGGGAGCCCTGATCGGCATACCCTACTCCTACAGGAGCCCCGGGGAGGTGCTGGAGGTCAACGCCGGCGGGACGCTGAACGTCCTCAACGCCGCCCGGGAGTCCGGCGCCCACGTGGTGGTGACCTCCACCAGCGAGGTGTACGGCACCGCCCGGACCGTGCCCATTACCGAGGACCATCCCCTGGGGGCGCAGTCGCCCTACGCCGCATCCAAGATCGCCGCCGACCAGCTGGCCCTGAGCTTCCACCGCAGCTACGGAATACCGGTCACCATCCTGCGGCCGTTCAACACTTACGGCCCCGGCCAGTCACAGAGGGCCGTCATCCCCACGATAATGGCCCAGGCGCTTCGGTCGGACAGCATCGAGCTCGGCTCTCTGGAGCCGAGGCGCGACTTCCTCTACCTGGACGACACCGTAGCCGGCTTCCTGGCCGCCATGCGCACCCGGGCGGCAGTGGGCAGGGTGGTACAGCTGGGCACCGGAGAGGACGTCTCCATAGGCGAGCTGGCCGCCATGGCGCAGGAGGTCCTGGGGACCTCCCTTCCCGTGGTCAGCACCGGTGAGCGCAAGCGGCCGCCTAAGAGCGAGGTCATGCGCCTGATCGCCTCTCCCGAGAGGGCGGCGGAGCTTCTGGGCTGGAGGCCCGAGACCACTCTTCGCCAGGGCCTGGAAGCCACTGCCCAGTGGTTCCGCAGCCTGGGGGAGCGGCTCACCCACCGGGGATACGTTCTGTGAGCGGAAGGACGGCCGTGATTCTGGCCGGCGGCAGGGGGACCCGGCTGGCGCCCTACACCGCCGTCCTGCCCAAGCCCCTGGTGCCCCTGGGGAACTACCCGATAGTGGAGATACTGGTAAGGCAGCTTGTATCGCAGGGGTTCGACAGGCTGGTCTTCTCCGTGGGGCATCTGGCCGGCCTGCTGGAGGCCTACTTCCGCGACCACAGCGTAAGGCGGACGGGGGTGGACATAACCTGGGTCCGCGAGGAGGAGCCCCTGGGAACCGCCGGCCCCCTGCGCATGATGGACGACCTGCCGGACAGCTTCCTGGTGCTCAACGGCGACCTGTTCACCACGGCGGACTTCGCCCGGCTGCTGGACCGCCACTCGGCCTCCGGGTCGGAGCTGACCATCGCCGCCCGCCGCAAGGAGGTCCGGCTGCAGCTGGGAGTCGTGGTCCATGATGACGGGAAGGTAGTGGACTACGTGGAGAAGCCCTCCTACGGCTTCGACGTAAGCATGGGCATGTACGCCTACTCCCGGAGCGCCCTGGACCTGATCGAACGGGGAAGCCGCATGGACTTCCCCGATCTGGTGCTGGCCCTGGTCTCCGCCGGCCGCAGCGTGCGCTGCGCCATGCCCGACTGCCAGTGGCTGGACATAGGCAACCCCGACGACTACGCCCAGGCCCAGAGGCTCTTCGAAGAGGCTCCGGACCGATACCTGCCCCCGCTGGCATGAAGGTGCTTCTCACCGGAGCCGCCGGTTTCCTGGGCCGCCGGGTGCTGGAGCTGCTCTCCGGGCCCGATGACATCCACCTGACGCTCCTGGACCTTCCCGGCGCCGAGCTTCCCGGAGGCCTCCGCCGCCTGCGCTGCGATCTCTGCCAACAGGAGACCGTGGTCTCCGTCCTGCGCGGCCGCAGCTACGATGTGCTGGTCCATCTCGCCGGACTGGTGGGGGACCGCGACTACGCCAGGCTCCAGGCGGTTAACGCCCTGGGAACCAAGAACCTGCTCATGGGGCTGGAGGATCGCGTCGGCAGGGTGATAGTGGCAGGCTCCTGCGCGGTCTACGGAGAGGCCATGGATGACGAGCCCCTGGACGAGCTCTCCTACGTGGACCCTCCCAGCCCGTACGGCAGGAGCATGGCGGCCAGGGAGGCGCTGGCCAGGGAGATGGCCGGCCTCTACGGGACCGAGCTCTGCACTCTGCGGCTCTTCAATCTGGCCGGACCCGGACAGCGGCCGGTGATGCTGATACCCAGGCTGGCCAGGGACCTGGCGCGGATCAAGCTGGAGCTGGCTCCCCCCAGGCTGGAGACGGGCCCGCTGCACACCCGCCGGGACTACGTGGACGTCCGGGACGCCGCCCGGGCCTTCGTCCTGGCCATGGGCCACCGCGGAAGCCTGCCGGAGAAGATCAACGTCGCCAGCGGCCGGACATGGTCGGGAAGGCAGATACTGGAGGCCATGACCCACAGCCTGTCCATAGACCCGGAGCTGGAGGAGAAGGCCGGATCCGGGGGAATCGGAACGGTGCGGGGGGACGCCTCGCTGGCGGCCGGCACCCTGGGCTGGAAGGCCTCCACCCCCATGTCGGTCACCCTGCGCGATGTGCTCAGGGAGTGGCTCAGGCGCCTGCGGCCCTCCGGCGGCGACAGGTGACCCTGGCCAGGAGCAGGCTCAGCTCGAAGAGCAGGTAGAGGGGGGCAGACAGCGCCAGCTGCGTCATGGGGTCGGGGGGGGTTAGAAGGGCGGCGGCCACCAGAAGGCCCACGATCAGATGGCGCCTGTACCTTCCCATGGTCTGAGGGCTCACGATGCCGAGGCTGGCCAGCAGAAGGACCACTATGGGCAGCTGGAAGGCCAGGCCGAAGGCCAGGACGAACCTCCCCAGAAATCCCACGTAGCTGGACAGGCTCCAGGCTCCCACTACCCTTCCCCCCTCGAAGCTCCGGAACAGGGCGATGGCGGGTCTGAGCATCAGGGCCCAGGCGAACGCCACGCCCCCCACGAACAGCAGGACCGAAAGGGCGGTAGCGGCGATCACCGGCCTCCTCTCCCGACCATGGAGGCCGGGGGACACGAAACGCCAGAACTGGTAGTACACCACCGGGGAAGCTATCACCACGCCTGCCACCAGGGCCGCCTTCAGGTGGACCACGAAGGCCTCGGTGGGGGCCAGGGCCTGCAGCGTCTCCGGGCCAGTGGCCAGAACAAGCGCCATCAGCCGGCGGCTGAAGAAGAAGGCGCCCAGGGTTGCGGCGATCAGCGCCGCCAGCGACTTCAGTATCCGCCAGCGCAGCTCCTCCAGGTGGTCCCAGAAGCTGCCCTCGGTGATCACCTTCACGGGGAGACCGACCCCAGCGCGCCCTCGACCATCTCCAGCTCCACGCCGGGGGCAAGCCTCTCGATGCGGCAGCGCTCCCAGTCCAGGGGAATCACCCACCGGCGGCCGCCGGCCACCGTCTTCTTGTCCCGGCGGACGAAGCCCATGACATCTTCGGCGTCCACCCTGTCCGGCAGCCTGGTGGGCAGCCCCAGCTGCTCCATCAGGCCCTCCAGCCGCGGCCGCATCCCCGACTCGGGCTCCATGCGGGCCCCCATCCAGGCGGCGGCCAGCATCCCCAGGCCCACGGCCTCGCCGTGGGAGAGGCCGAAGCCGCTGTGGGCCTCCAGAGCGTGGCCCAGGGTATGGCCCAGGTTGAGCAGGTGCCGCCTGCCCCGGTCGGCCAGGTCCTCGCCGATGACGGAGGCCTTCGCCCGCAGACAGCGCTCCACTATCTCGGGGAGCTTGCCGTGGAAGTCGCCGGAGAGCTGCTCGGCGATCCTGCGGTCGGCTATCACGGAGGTCTTCAGGGCCTCGGCCAGGCCGTTGCGGACCTCCCGGTCCGGCAGAGTGGAGACGAAGTCGGTGAAGACGGCCACCCTCTCGGCGGGGTAGACGGTTCCCAGCTGGTTCTTCACTCCCCGGAGGTTTACCCCGGTCTTCCCGCCCAGGCAGGCGTCCACCATGCCCAGCAGGGTGGTGGGCACCAGAGTCAGGTGCATGCCCCGGTTGTACAGGGAGGCGGCCATGGCCGCGATGTCCATGGTGACGCCGCCGCCGGCGGCCACCATGCGCCAGCCCCGGTGGGCGCCGGCGTCGTGCAGGCGCTGCAGGATGGCGGTGAGGACGGAGAGGTCCTTGGCCTTCTCGGAGGCCTCCAGCAGCATGCTGCGGTCCTCGGAGAGCGGAGCATCGGACAGGGGACCGGGCCAGAGCTCGGCCACCCGGGAGTCCACCACCCAGAAGCAGGTCTCCTCGTCGCCGGCCACCATCTCCAGGGTAAGCTCGGGCCGGGAGGCCACGATGGCGGAGGTGCCGATTCCGCCGGTGCGCCATGTGAAGCTGAGGCTCCTCACGATTTACACCCCCCGGAGAAGCGGCCTATCTGCGGACTATGACGAAGGCGATGTAGACCGCGTAGAAGCCCACCAGGACCGCGCCCTGCCAGCGCTGGAGCTTCCTCCGACGCAGCAGGAACAGGAAAACCAGCACAGTTATACCCATAATGAAGAGGAGGTCGGCCGTCATTCTGGGGGCGAAGTCAATGGGCCGGATGAAGGCCGTGGCCCCCAGAACGAAGAGGATGTTGAATATGTTGCTGCCCACGGCGTTGCCCAGGGCGATGTCGTACTCCCCCCTGCTGACGGCGGTGAGTGTGGTGACCACCTCCGGAAGCGAGGTGCCCAGGGCCACTATGGTGACGCTGATCAGTGTCTGGCTCACTCCCCATCTGGTGGCTATCTCCACGGCGTTGTCCACAGCCAGGTGGCCGCCGAAGATCACCGCCGCTATCCCCCCCAAGGTCATCAGGGAGGCCCTGGCCGCCTCCACCCTGGTGCCGCCGGGGTCTATCACGTCCTCATTCAGGAACGCCTTCCGCCGATCTCTGCTGGCCATGTTCATCAGGTAGTAGAGGTAGAGGCCGAACATCAGCAGCAGCAGAGCGCCCTCGGGCCTGGATATGTCGGACCCGCCGGCAAAGGCGTTCATCCCCGCCAGGAGCAGCACCAGGGCGGCCAGCAGGCTGTAGGGGATCTCCTTCCACAGGGTGCTGGGCGAGCAGGGCAGCCTGTGCGCCGCGGCGGCCAGCCCCAGGGCCAGGCCGATGTTGGCCACGTTGCTTCCCAGGATGTTGCCGATGGAGATGTCGCTGTAGCCGGACAGGGCGGCCTTGATGGAGACCGCGGCCTCCGGGGCGCTGGTGCCCAGGGCCGCCACCGCCAGGCCGATGAACAGCGGGGAAACCCCCACCAGGGTGGAGAGCCGGCTTCCTCCCTTTACCAGGTAGTCGGCGCCCTTTACCAGGAGGACGAAACCCCCGGCCATGAGAAGGTACGGCACCGCCTGGGACAGGGCCATGCGGGCGCCCGGCCTACTGCCCGGGAGTGAAGCTGCTCAGGGTCACGGTGCTGTCGGCCGTCTGCTTCCGCACCATGCCTACGTCGGGGGCCAGCCAGATCTCACGGCTCACCGTGGTGGTCTCGGGCTGGAAGCCGCCGGTTTGAATCCAGTTGATCTCCGTCTCCGTCTCGGTGAGATGGTAGCAGTCGCTCCAGGTCCCGGCGGGGACGGTGACGGTCTCCAGGCCCTCCACCGTGGTGGTTCTGGTCCAGCGGTGGTTGATGGTCACCCCCTGCTCGGAGGTGGAGACCGATACGGAGTCGGTCCATGACGCGCCCTCGGCCAGGGGCCAGTCCAGGTAGGGGACCCACCCGCTGTACAGCTCGATCTCGTAGCCGTTGTAGAGCACGCGGTGGTCCTCGTAGTGCTCCAGCCGGCCCTTGTCGTTGATGAAGTAGGTGTACTCCGCCCCCCGCTGCAGGCGGTAGCACGACCGCTGCGCCACCTCCGCCTGGTCTACCACGGTCACCACCACGTTGCCTCCCCCCTCCACGGAGTAGACCCACATGGTGCCCACCGGAGACACGGGGTAGTAGTCGCTCCCCAGCCTGTAGTAGAGGGGGTTGCTGCTGCAGCCGGCCAGCAGGATCGCTGCCAGGCAGGCCGCGGTCGCTGCGTACCTTACCATGGCGAACCCACCTCCCTTCCCACCGTGAAGAGGATCTCGAACGACTCGGCGGTCTCCACGTCCGCCAGGACTCCCGAGAAGTCGAAGCCCACGCCCCCCCGCAGGCCGCCGCCCAGGCCGAAGCCCCAGCGGAGGCCGGTCCTCCAGAAGGGGTCCCAGCTGGCGGGATCGCTTCCGCCGGAGGAGGACAGGCTGCTCCTGGCCATTCCCAGGCCCACCTCCAGTCCGGGTTCGAAGCTGGCGGCTCCGGGCCTGAGTACGCCCCTGGCCACCAGCTGCGGAGCCAGCCTGACCAACGAGGCATCTCCGTCCCAGTCGTCCCCGTAGACCGAAAGCCCCATGCCGGCTCCCACTCCCAGACGGTCGTAGGCCTTCCATAGCCCGACGGCTTCGGCGCTGATCCCGCTTCCGATGTTGTCGCCCCATGCGCCCACCGGATAGGAAAGCCCCATGGACGCGCCCAGGTCCAGCCCTCCGGCGGGCGCGGAGACGGCTGTCAGGATGAGAATGGCTGCAGCGGCTGCTCTCAAGCTGTCCCCCTATTCAATGTCCAAAGCAACAAGCGCTCTGTCCTGCAGGCCCGCGTACACCGCCGGCCCCTCCAGCACCTCCCTGGCGGCCGACACCGCCAGCTCGGGCCTGTTGTTCTCCGCGCTGAGGTGCGCCAGCACCACCAGCCCCAGGCCGCCATGGCCCACGGACCCCAGGAGCTCCGCCGCCGACTCGTTGGAGAGGTGGCCCGTGGAGGAGGCTATCCTCTGCTTCAGGGGCCAGGGGTAGCTTCCGTTCCAGAGCATCTCCAGGTCGTGGTTGAACTCCAGGAGGAGTGCCGTGCAGTCCGAGAGCCGTGCCCGCACCAGGGGCCCGGCAATGCCCAGGTCTGTGGCGATGCCCAGCCTTCCTCCACACCACTGGATTACATAGCCACTGGGATCGGCCGCGTCATGTGGAACGGAGAAGCTGGACACCTGCAGGGGCCCCATGTCAACGGTGTCGCCGTTGGGCATCCTCACCAGCTCCGGCAGCTTCCCCAGCCTGGGAGCCGCCGCCCGGGCCGTGCCCGGCGAGGTGTAGACGGGGGCTCCGTACCTTCTGGCCAGTACTCCCACCCCCTTGAGGTGGTCGGAGTGCTCGTGGCTGAGGAACACGGCGCTGGGAGGCGGACAGTCCAGGCCGCTCTGGCGGAGCCTTCTGGCATGCTCCTTCCCGCTCAGTCCGGAGTCGAAGTAGAGCACCAGCCCGTCGTGCTCCACCACCACGGCGTTGCCCCTGCTCCCGCTGGCCAGCACCGCCACCCTCACGGCCTCGGCATTCCCTTCCAGGTTCTGTGGAACGCCGCGGGGGGGAGCGCTTCTGTCTGACTTCCCCCGTTCCAGAGCCGCGACAGGAGGGCGGCGTCGCGGTCGTCCATGGCTCCCAGGCTGAATACGCACACCCCGGCGGCGTCCCTCTCCAGAGCCAGCTCCGCCGCGTTCCAGGCCCGTTCCAGCGGCTGGTTGTAGCACGCTATTCCGTATACCACCCTCTCCGGATCCATGGCGGTGTCCAGCCGGGCCAGCCGCTCCGCCGCCTCCGGGTCGGTGGCGTAGGCCATGGGAAAGGCCAGGTCCAGCAGACCGTCCTCCAGCCAGTCCCTCCAGGGACAGCTGAAGGAGCCCTCGGCCGCCCAGGGGTCGGCGATCACTGCCGCGGAGAGCTCCAGGAAGGGGTCGGCCCTCCCGACGGCGGCGGATACGGTCTCCACCGCCTCGGTGACCATCGCCCCCCGCCACCGCGACCACTCCGCCGCGGCGTCGTCCGACATCGGCCCCCGGGGATAGCCTCCCCCCACCGGGTCCTCGCCTGCGGCGAAGGTGAACAGGGCCCGGGCCCGGTCCTCGAATCCGAAGGAGCTGCCCGGGTATCTGATGTAGTCCAGGTGGATGCCGTCTATGGCGTACCCGGAGGCCAGCTCGCCGGCCACCGCCCCCAGCATCTCCCTGACCCGGGGCTCGGCGGGGGAGAGGGTGGCTCCCACCAGTCCCGCGGCCTCGGCCTCCTCGGGGCCGTAGTCCATCGTGGAGCGGCCGTGGCGGTCGGCCATCATCCACTCCGGGTGGGCCAGGACCACGTGGGAGGAGTCCCCGGGCGACCAGGGCGCGGACCAGACGAGGAAGGCGTTCACCCAGGCGTGCACCTCCATGCCCAGGGGACGGGCCCGGGAGATAAGGTAGCGCAGGGGATCGTCGGTGCCGCGGAAGTCAGCCGGGGGCAGGACGTCGGAGTCGTAGTAGGCCTCGGCCCTTCCCACCACCTGCACCACCAGCCCGTTGGCCCCGGAGAGGGACGCCCTCTCCAGCAGGGAGTCGATGCTCGCCGGGCTGCGGAGGCCGTCTCTCACCACCCAAAGGTACCGCCTTCCGGCGGACAGGGCGGGAGCGGCCATGAGAAGCGCCATGGCGAGCTGCAGAAAGCGGCGCATCATCCCCCTTCCATGATCTCGCGCAGGCCCCTGCAGAAGAGCTCCACGTCCACCATGCTGCTTCCCGGGGAGAGGCAGCCGCATACGAGCCTGTCGGGTTCGATGTCGTCCATCCCCGAGTCCTGCATGAAGGCCAGACGCTCCGCCGAGTCAGGGTCGGACACCCGCAGTCCGGCGGCCTCCATCCTGGCGTGCAGGCCCTCCGGCCCGCCCTCTCCGGCCAGTATCATGAAGGCTCCCGGAACGAGATGGGCCGTGTCCACCGGACAGCGGCAGCCATCGATTCTGGTGGTCACCCATTCCACCAGGGCATCCCTCAGCTCGCTGACGATCCTGCCGCGGGGCTGCACTCCGGTGGAGAGCTCCTCCACAGCGGCCTCCACTCCGGCGGGAACCCCCGGGCCCGGCTCGAAGAACGCCGGCACCGGGTCGAGGGACTCCAGCCCTTCGTCCAGCAGCACCAGGTCCAGGCCGGGAGGAGCGCCCAGCGCGTCGCTGCGCACAACCATCGCGGGAATGCCCATGGACCCCATGTCCACCGGCAGCCTTCCCGCCACCACCGAGGCCTCCACCAGCAGCGGGACGTCCATGGACCCGCATCTCTCGGCCAGCTCTTCGGCCGGCTGGAGCAGGCCGGTGGTCCGGCAGGCCCAGGACATGCAGGCCAGGGAAGCACCGGGACGCAGCATGGATGCCATGCGCTCCGGGTCCAGCCTGCCCCCCGACTCCACCGGGCAGGTCTCCACCTCGCCTCCCGCCGTGCGCAGTCTGCGCATGGGCTCCAGAAGCGTGAGGTCGGAGAGCCCGGCCAGCACTGCGTGGCGGGTGGAAGACCCGGAGAGCCCGCGACACAGCTCCCCGACTACCAGGCCGGCTCCCGTGCCGGGAGGGCAGAAGACGCAGCAGGCGGCGCCGAAGAACTCCGCCGCCTTTTCGGAGCAGCGGTCCAGGTGCCTGCGAAGCTCGATCCCGTCCGAGGCGGAGCTGCGGGGATGCCCCCCCAGGGTCCTCTCCGCCCTGTCCCGGGCCTCCATCACCCCCGGCAGGGGAGGGGCCCTGTGCAGGTGGTCGGCCAGGATCTCGGTCTCGCCTTTTCGGCTAGCGGAAAGAATCAGGGAACTCCTCTTTCTCCGGACGGCCGAACAGCTCCTCGATGGCCTCCGCCGGGGTGAGCGTGCCATCCAGTATGCTGCGGACCGTCCTGGTTATGGGCATATCCACGCCGTACTCGGCGGCGAGACGGCAGATGGCGGCGGAGGTCTCCACGCCCTCGGCCAGGCCCGCCGCCTCCCTGCCCTTCGCCAGCGCCTCGCCGCAGGCCCGGTTGCGGCTGTAGGGGGAGAACAGGGTGGCCTCGTAGTCACCCAGGTGGGAGAGGCCGTAGACCGACCGCCAGTCGCCCCCCATCGCCGCCACCAGCCGGGCCACCTCCTGGGGCGCCCGGGCCATCAGCGAACCCTTGAGGCCGGAGTACCCCATGCCGTCCAGGATGCCGGCGGCGATGCCCACCACGTTCTTGGCCGCCGCTCCCACCTCCACGCCGGAAAGGTCGGTGGAGCGGTAGAACCGTATGAGCGGGCTCCCCATGCGGCGGGCGATCCTCTCGGCGCTCTCCGCCAGCTCCGAGGCGACTATCATGCAGCTGGGAACGCCGCGGACCAGCTGCTGGGGATGGCCGGGGCCCACCCATGCCGACAGGCTGCGCGCCCCAACCCCCTCCTCGGAGGCCACCTGGCTGAGCCTCCTGCCGGTGCGGCGCTCTATGCCCTTCATGCACAGCACCAGGTCGGCCCGCCGCAGGTCGTGCTCCGCCAGCCGTGCCGCCAGCGTGCGAAAGTGCTGGGCAGGAACGGAGACGATGATCTGGTCGGCCTCCAGGGCCCGGGCCAGGTCCGAGGTGAGCCGGACGTCCTTCGGCAGCTCCAGGTACTCGTTGCGCCGGTTCCTGGCCAGCTCCTCCAGGGGAGCCGATTCCTCCGGCTCCCAGCCGGTGGTGGCCAGCCCCACCCGGCTGCCGTACCAGAGGTGGAACCCGCCCCAGCGGCCGCAGCCCAGAACCGAGAGCCGCTCAGCCGCCATTCTCCCCCTCCAGGGGGGGCATGGTGTCCACGGAGCCGTACCGCTCGAAGAGCTTTCCCCACTCCGTGGACCTGGCCCACTTGATCCGCTTCCTGCCTACGGCGTTGATCCAGAAGAGGTCGTGGTAGGCCCGGCTGGCCAGGTAGGACCACGGCACCAGCGGGCTGCGCAGGAGCAGCCCCTCCAGGGGCTTCAGGAAGCCGTGGTAGATAAGCTTCTGGCCGCGGCTGGCGAAGGTGTCGGTCTGGACGAAGCCGAAGTCCACGTCCGAGATGTCCTCCCCCACCACCTCTATGTCCCGCGGGTCGCCCACTCCCAGGCCCTCCTCGTGGGCCAGCCGGATGAAGTCCAGCTTCATGGGATCGAAGCCCTGCATCCTGGCGCTGATGGCGTCGATGGCCACCTGGTCGGCCGATGCCAGTATGTAGTTCTTCACATGGGGGATCATGGCCCGGGGGCCCGGGCCTTCCCCGGCGAAGGTGCCGTCCATCACCGCCAGTATGCCGGGATGGATGTCCTTCTGTATCCGCAGCAGGTCCACCAGCGTCTCGTGGATCACGGCGTGGGTCCAGTGCCGGCGCTCGCTGAGCAGCCCGCCGAAGGCGTTCTTCATGGCCCCGGTGATGGTGGTGAAGACGTGGGTCTTCATGGTGGGAAGGTGGATTATGTTCTTCCCCACCAGGAAGTCGGGGATCTTCACCCCGTCGGGGAAGATCTTCCCCAGGACCCGGAAGGGCTTCTTCGGCCGGTAGACCTCCCACTTCACGGGGGGCTCGTACAGCCTCACCTTGCGAATGCCGTGCAGGTCCTCGTCCACCCCCCTGAGGTGGTTGCCCCTCTCCCCCTTCTTGTCGCTGACCACCACCGTCCTGTTGTGCGTTGAGACCAGCTGGTCGCGCCGGAACCCGTCCGCCAGGAGGGTTCTTATGACGCCGTCCAGCTGCCAGGGTGTGGTGGAGCAGGCCGGATACCAGTGATGCCATGATACGTTGATCTTCAGGAGCACGTCGGCGCCCCCGTCGAGAAAGTCCGTGTAGCCGATGCTCCGCAGCAGCCTGGAGTAGTCCTCCAGGACCGTGTCGGGCCCGGTCTTCAGAACCGCTACCCTGCTATTCATGGAATACCCCGTTCCCGCATCTCATCGACGGCGCATCTATTCAGTATCCGCCGACTTCTTCTCTCTGTAAAGCCCGGTTGTCATCCAGCGCCGGTGGGGCCACCAGTAGAGCTCCGGATGCCGTCGGACCATCTCCTCCAGCACTTCCGTGTAACGCTGTGTGAGCTCCAGCTCGGCCTCCTCCCGGGGCAGGTCCTCCCTGGGGCGAAGCAGTCCGCCAAAGACCAGACGGTGGTCCGGACCCTCCTCGCGGACCATGAAGCCCACCAGAATGGGCATGCCCAGCTTCACCGAGAAGGCCGCCGCGCCCCGGGGGGTGGAGGCCGGGTAGCCGAAGAAGTCCACCACCAGGCCGTCCCTGCCGGCATCCTGGTCGGAGAGCCAGCAGACTATGCCGCCGCTGCGGGCGATTCTGACTATTCGGCGCATGGCCGCGTCCCGGGTGATTATCTCCAGGCCGTGGGAGGAGCGCAGCCGGTTTATGAAGTCGTCCACCAGCCTGTTCCGCTGCTGTCCCACCAGGAAGGAGACGTCGAAGCCCAGGCGGCTCTGGGCCACTCCCAGCAGCTCCCAGTTGCCGAAGTGGAAGCTCAGGCCTATGAGGCCGGTCTCCAGCGAGAGGGCTTCCTGCAGTATCTCCCGGCTGCCCCCGTCCAGCTTCACGTGCCGGGCTATGTGATCATCGTCCAGCCTGTTCTGCCGAGCGAACTCCACCATGAACCGGCCGGCGTTCATGTAGGACCCCAGGCCTATGCGCTCCAGCTCCTCGTCGTCGCGGTCCGGAAAGGCCTGGCGGAGGTTGATCATGCTTATGCGGCGGCGAATCCCCAGGACCCGCCAGGCGGTCCAGCCCAGAACGGCCCCCGCCCGGAGCGCCGCCCTGAGGGGGAGCAGGCCGAGAAACCACACCGTTGCCCGCAGCAGCGCGTACTCCAGGCGGTGCCTGAACCTCTTGCTGGCCATCGATCCTCCGTTTCCGGGGCAGACTGTGGATTCTAAAAAGAAACGCCCCGCCGCGAAAGGTTCCCGGACGCGTCCTCAGCGGCCCAGCGGCGTCTTTACCTCCACTGCGTTCTCGGGGCAGAGCTCGTGGCAGCAGAGGCAGAGGATGCACTTCCTGCTGCTCATCCTGGCCCTGCCGTCTCTGATGGTGATGGCCCCCACCGGGCAGCTCCGGGCGCAGAAGCCGCAGCCCGTGCACCGCTGGTTGCTTCCGGGCGCCCGTCGCAGCAGGGGCCGGACCAGACTGCCCAGAAACGGCGGAACCATGTTGTAAAGCCGGTTGGAGGGAACCTGGAAGTCCTGGAAGTCGTGCCAGCCGTCCACCTCGATATCCGCCCGTTCCGGGGCGACTCCGGCTTCCACGGCCGCCCTTGTGGTGCCCCACTCGCCGGTCTCCATCCCCACCATCTCCGAGGCGATCATATCCATGGCCACGCTGTCTGTGGCCACCGCCATCACCCCGTCGCTGCGGGGATGGCCGTCGGTGCTGGGGCCCTTGCCGTCCATTGCCAGCACGGCGTCCATCACCACCAGGTCGAAGCGGACCTGGGTGTATATCTCCACGATCCTCCTGGCCAGGTCCCTGGGCCTGACCGCATGGGCGTGCATCATGGCCTTTCCCAGCCCCGGCACCACGCCGAAGGCGTTCTTCACCGCGCAGGTCATGCGGCAGTACATGTGGGTCTTCAGCTTGCACATGTTCACAACCGCATCGAAGTCGAACACCGGTCTGGCTATGTGGTAGGTGAAACCGTCCACGCGCCTCTCCTCGGAGCCGGACCTCTCGAAGTTCACCAGCTCCAGGCCCATCTCCTCGGCGACAGCTGCGAAGCCGCACCTGTCCCAGTACCGCTGCACGCCCTTCACCGCGCCTCCGGGGCTGTCGCCCACCGCTACGCTGCAGCCGCGGTCCAGAAGCAGCCTGGCCAGCGCGGCCACCACCTGCGGATGGGTGGTTATGGCCCTCTCCGGACGCTTGGCCGCCAGCATGTTCACCTTCAGAAGCACCCTGGAGCCGGCCCCCATGGAGTCGGGCCAGCCCCCCACCGCCTCCACCATGTCCCGCAGAGCGTCGGAGAGGCTGTGCCTGTCGTAGGTAAGACCCTCCCGTATCGCCACCCGCTGCACGGCGCTCATGCCGACAGCCCCGGCAGCTCCAGGCCGGCTATGGAGGTCTCGAGGCCGACTATCCTGCGCAGGCTCCGGGGCCAGGCGTAGTCCAGCGCGGCCCTCCGGCACAGCTCTCTGGAGGGCGGCCGGGCCAGCAGCTCCCGGCAGGCCTCCGCCAGATCCCGGGGGAGCTGGCGGGGTACCGCCCGGGCCACCCGGTCCGGCAGCACGTCCATCAGCCCGCTTCCGGAGAGGCCCACCACCGGCACCCCGCTGGCCAGGGCCTCCAGGAAGTAGAGCCCCAGCGTCTCCGTCGGCGCCGCGGAGACCAGCAGGTCGGCTTCGGCGTACACCTCCGGCATTCTGCGGTTGGGCACGTAGCCCAGGTAGGTGACGTCCGGGTCGTCCCCGGCCAGCGACCCGACCTTCTCCCGCATTATGCCGTCGCCGGCGATGAGCAGCCGCACCCTGCCCCGCTGCCTCAGCAGCCGGTAGGTCTCCAGCAGGACGCTGATCCCCTTCTCCTCGGTGAGCCTGCCCACGAAGAGCAGCACGGGGACGTCCCCGGCTGGTCCGGGGGTCAGCCGGAACCTCTCCACGTCCACTCCCAGAGGAGCCAGCTCGGTGTTCTCGATGCCGCGGGAGCGGAGCACCTCACGGATCACGGGGGAGGCCACCAGCACCCGCGCGGAGTCGGCATAGGCGCGGCGGAGCCAGTGCCATCCGTACCTGAGGAGGGGGGCCTTGAGAAAGGTGAGGGGACGCCCCAGGGCGGCGGCGTAGGAGGGTGGAAAGTAGGCGTGGTAGTAGTCGAACACCGGCGGTCCCCCGGAGCCGATGGCCCCGGACAGGGCCCTGCGCATGGTGAAGGGCGAGCCCGCCTCCACCAGGTCGGGCGACTCCTCGCTCAGTATCCTGGAGATTCTGCGCGCGCCCACGGGAAGCCTGTAGCCGGGGGAGAAGGGAAGCGGGATCCCCCCCACGGAGTAGACCCGGCCCAGGCCGTCCTCCGTCATCCCCGGCTCCTCTCCGGGGATCACCAGCACGTGCTCCACCGAGGGGAGCTCCCGCCGCAGCCAGCGGCGCTTGGTCTCCAGGTAGCGGCGCACACCGCCCCCGGTGGCGCTGTAGAACATGGTGATGTCCATGATCTTCACGGGATCAGGAATCCGAAGGGCTGCTGCCCGGGGTCGGGGAGCACACCCGGTTCTTCCCCGCCCGCTTGGCGGCGTACATCCTCTCGTCAGCCACCTCCAGCAGCCTGTCGCGGTCCCTGACGTCGGTGAGGAAGCTGGATACGCCCAGGCTGATGCTCACGCATCCGCGGGGCTGCTCGGAGGCGTGGGGTATCTCGGAGTTGGCCTCCAGCACCTTGCGGCGGATGCGCTCGGCTATCTCCGCCGCCTCCCTCTGACCCGTCATGGGAAGGATGCAGACGAACTCCTCGCCTCCGTACCGGACCAGTATGTCCACCTCGCGAAGGGCGGAGCCGATGGCCCGGGAGACGGTCCTGAGGAGCACGTTGCCCATGGGGTGGCCGAAGGAGTCGTTGTAGTGCTTGAAGTCGTCTATGTCCATCATGATCAGGGAGAAGGGCGAATCGTACCTGGCGGCCCTGTCCAGCTCCTCCTTCAGCCTGTCCTCGAAGAACCGCAGGTTGCGCAGGCCGGTGAGCCTGTCACGCTGGGCCATCTCCCAGACCTTGGCGTGCAGATGGGCGTTCTCCACCGCAGTGGCCGCATGGTTGGCCAGGGTGGTGATCCGGCGGACGTTGTCCGACGAGAAGTGCCCGGGCCTGGAGCACTGCACGTCTATGATGCCCACCACCTTCTCCCTTACCACCATGGGCACCACCATCTCGCTTCGGGTGGACGGTAGCACCTCCAGGTACCTGCTGTCCTGGGTGACGTCGTCCACGTTCACCGGCTGGCCGGTCCTGGCAGCCACCGAGATTATGCTCTGACGCTCCCATACGTCATCCTCCTCGGAGTCCGACGGCGAGCCGAACACCCGCAGCCTGCTGCCCAGGGTGTCGTACTCCCGGGGAAAGCCGGAGGTGGCCGCAGCCCGGAAGTACTCGGAGCTGCCCTCCGAGTCCTTCTCGCTCCGAGCCGGCAGGAGGATGGAAACCGCCTCGTCGGGGTGGAACTGCCTGATGGTCCTGGCCAGGGTGGTGGAGATCTCCTCCAGGTCCAGGGTGGAGTTGAGCTTGCTGCCGATCCTGGAGATGGTCTCCAGCTCCTCGTTGCGCCGCTTGAGGCTCTCCCTGAGGTGGTACTCCTCGGTAACGTCGGCGGCGACAATGACCGCCCCGGTGATCCTGCCGCTCCGCCGGTGAGGCACGTATCGTATCTGAAGCACCAGGCTGCCCTTCCCCGCCCGGGAGAGCTCCACGCCGCCCTCCGTCCGCGAGTAGCCGTTCGCGAGAACCTCCTGCAGCAGCCGGACCCTCTCGGGATCCCCCAGAACCGGCACAACCTCCCCCAGGGGCCTGCCCCTGATCTCCGCCGGCTGCTTTCCGAAGAGGTCCTTCACCCGGGAGGTGGCCTCCAGGATGGTCTTGTTGGTGTCCACCACCACCACCGCCGAGTCCATGCTGCCCAGAATGGAGGACATCTGCTCCTGGCCCTCGCTCATCTCCTCCACGCCCAGGGAGTTGAAGAGCGTGGGCGCCGCCTGGTCCGCGTACTGCTTCAGCGCCTGGATCTCCTCCCTGGTGAATCCCCTTCCGCTCACCAGGTGGTCGCAGCGCAGCAGCCCCAGAACGCGTCCCCGGGCGATCAGGGGCACGTCGATGTAGTCGGTGCTGCCGCCCCAGGCCAGCCGCTGCGGCGGCAGGGGGAGCTCCGCGGAGCGGACAACCCTCTTCTCCCGCACCGCTATGGCCTCCGGCAGCTCCGGCCTCTCCTCCAGGCTCACCGGCCGGGCCTCGTCCGAGAGTCCCCTTCCCACGGTGGCCTCGGTAAGCAGCTGGCCGCTCTCCGGCAGGTATCGGGCTATCCACGCCCGGTCCATGCCCAGGCCGGTGAGCACGCCCTCGGCGATGCGCATGAAAACCTCCCGGGCGGAGGTGGAGAGGTCCAGACGCCCCGCCAGCTCCCGCACTGATTCCAGGTGCTCCACCCTGTGCTCGAGCATGTCGCACAGGGTGTCCCGGATGGACTCGGGATCGGAGCAGGGAACCGGCTCGGCGGCGGGCTCGGATTCCGTCAGCAGCCCTCCGCAGAGGCCGGTGAGATCGTCTACGCCAAAGGGCAGGGCCAGCACCCGGTCCACGCCGGCCCATCGGGCCCTGCGCTGTATTCTGGTGTCACCGGTGGGGCAGATCAGCACCAGGGGAATGCCCGCGGTCTCGTCGCGGTTCTTGAGGAAGCGGCAGACCCGCAGGCCCGAGAGATTGGGAAGGTAGTACCCGAGAATGGCCAGGGCGGGGGCCTTCTCGCACACCATTCGCGCCGCCCCGAAGCCGTCCATGGTGGTGTGGACGGAAAGGCCCTCCTCGCAGAGGGCCTTCTCCATCATCCCCAGCAGATCGGGGTCGCTCTCGGCTACTACTACCGTGCGCCCTTGCTCGTTCAAGCGTCTCCCCGTTACTCTTCGTCCTCCAGGATCGCCTGGGCCGCCGCCA
The DNA here is from genome assembly GCA_041686025.1 of Candidatus Fermentibacteraceae bacterium. Classification (GTDB taxonomy): domain Bacteria; phylum Fermentibacterota; class Fermentibacteria; order Fermentibacterales; family JCC-6; genus JAWLEP01. The sequence continues at coordinate 36,827 of JAWLEP010000013.1, read as the reverse complement.
GCCTGGCTACGGGAACACGGTAAGGCGAGCAGGATACGTAGTCCAGTCCCACCCGGTTGAAGAAGCGGATGGACGCGGGGTCACCGCCGTGCTCGCCGCAGACTCCCAGCTTCAGGTCCTTCTTCCTGGACCGGCCCTTGCGCACGGCGATCTCCACCAGCCCCCCGACGCCGTCGACATCTATGGAGGCGAAGGGATCGCGGTCGTAGATGCCCATGGAGACGTAGTCCTGCAGGAAGGCGCCCGAGTCGTCGCGGGAGAAGCCGCACCCCATCTGGGTGAGGTCGTTGGTGCCGAAGCTGAAGAAGTCGGCCACCTCGGCCACCTGGTCGGCGGTTACGGAGGCCCGGGGCACCTCGATCATGGTGCCTATGCGGTAGTCTATGGCTGAGTCGGACTTCCCGTGCTCCTCCAGGACGCTGTCGATCACCTTCTGGGCCCTGTTCCGGGCGATGTCCAGCTCCTTCCAGTGGCCCACCAGGGGGATCATTATCTCGGGGTGGACCTCAACACCGTCGTCGCTGACGCTTATTGCGGCCTCCATGATGGCCCGCACCTGCATGTCCGAGACCTCGGGGTAGATGAGGCCCAGCCTGCAGCCGCGATGGCCCATCATCGGGTTGAACTCCTCCAGGGACTCCACCGTCTGCCGCACCTCATCGGCAGATATACCCATGACCTCGGCCATCTCCCTCTGGCCATCCTCCTCCTTGGGGAGGAACTCGTGCAGCGGCGGGTCCAGCAGACGAACGGTGCAGGGCCTGCCGTCGAGGGCCCGGAAGATCCCCTCGAAGTCCTTCCGCTGAAGGGGCAGCAGCTCCTCCAGGGCCTGGTTGTAGGTGGACAGCGGAGCCTTCAGCTCCCCCTTCAGCGACTCCACGTCGCCGTTGCCGGCCTCTATCCTCTCCCGCAGCCTCTTAACCTTCTCGGCCACCAGGATCATCTTCCGGAAGGAGATAATCCTCTCGCCCTCGAAGAACATGTGCTCGGTGCGGCAGAGTCCGATTCCCTCCGCTCCGAAGAGCACGGCCATCTCGGTGTCCTTGGGGGTATCGGCGTTGGTGCGCACTCCCAGGCGCCGGACATCGTCGGCCCATCCCACCAGCATGGAGTACTTGCGGAAGAGGTCGGAGTCCTCCCTGCTCATGTTGCCGTTCAGGACCTGCACTATCTCGGAGGGCTCCACCGCCACCTCGTCGGCGTAGACCTGACCGGTGTAGCCGTCTATGGCGATGACGTCGCCCTCGGATATGGTGACGTCGCCTGCGGTGATCTTCTTCGAAGAGCTGTCGATGGTGAGCTCGCCGGCCCCGGCCACGCACGGCGTTCCCATGCCGCGGGCCACCACGGCGGCGTGGGACGTCATCCCGCCGCGGGCGGTGAGGATGCCCTTGGCCACCGCCATTCCCCCGATGTCCTCGGGACTGGTCTCCTGGCGGCAGAGGATCACGTTCTCGCCCCTCCCGGCCCATTCCTCGGCTTCATCTGCGGTGAAGACCACCTTGCCGCAGGCTCCGCCGGGAGATGCGTTGAGGCCGGTGGTGAGGAGGTCGGCCTCCTTCTTGCCCTGCTGGTCCAGCACCGGGGCGAAGAGCTGGTTGAAGCTCATGGGGGGAACCCTCAGTATCGCCGTGTTGCGGTCGATGAGGCCCTCCTCCTCCATGTCCACCGCCATGTTCAGCGCGGCGAACACGGTGCGCTTGCCCGTGCGGGTCTGGAGGATGTAGAGCTTGCCCTCCATGATGGTGAACTCCAGGTCCTGCATGTCCCTGTAGTGCTGCTCCAGCTTCTTGCGGACCTTCAGGAGCTGCTCGTAGGCTTCGTTGTTGGTCTCGGACATGGTCTTGATGGGCTTGGGGGTCCTTGTGCCGGCCACCACGTCCTCCCCCTGGGCGTTCATCAGGTACTCGCCGTAGAACTCGTTGCGTCCGGTTGCCGGGTCGCGGGTGAAGGCCACTCCGGTGCCCGAGCTCTCGCCCATGTTCCCGAAGACCATGGTCTGGACGTTCACCGCCGTGCCCAGCAGGCCGCTTATCTCGTTGATCTCCCGGTAGCGGATGGCCCGGGGGTTGCTCCAGGAGCCGAAGACGGCGTCTATGGCCAGCCGAAGCTGCTTCCACGGGTCGCTGGGGAACTCCTCGCCCAGCTCGCGGCTGTAGAGGTCCTTGTAGCGGTCGGCCACCTTCTTGAGGTCCTCCAGGTCCAGCTCGGTGTCCAGCTCCACGCCCTTCTCGTCCTTCACCGCCTGCAGCTCGGCCTCGAACTTGGCGTGGGAGATACCCATCACCACGTCGCCGAACATCTGGATGAACCGGCGGAAGGAGTCCCAGGCGAAGCGGGGGTTGCCCGTCTTCTCGGCCAGGCCCTTCAGCGTCTCGGCGTTCAGTCCAAGGTTGAGAACGGTGTCCATCATCCCGGGCATGGAGATGGCGGCCCCGCTGCGGACCGACACCAGGAGGGGGTCGGAGGGATCGCCCAGCCTGCGGCCGTTCTCCTCCTCCAGCGTCCTGAGGTTCTCCCTTACCTGCTCCTCCATTCCCGCCGGCCAGTCGCCGTCGGCCTTGTTGAAGAGGTCGCAGGCCTCGGTGGTGATGGTGAAGCCGGGAGGCACCGGCAGGCCTATTCTGGTCATCTCGGCCAGGTTGGCGCCCTTGCCGCCCAGAAGCTCCTTGAGCTCCCTGCCGCCGTCCGTCCTGGTCTCTCCGAAGTAGTAGACGTACTTGTTCTCGCTCATCTCTTCAACCACCACTCTCCGCACGGATGCCGGCGCCCCATGGCACCGCATGATTTGTTGACTGATCCCCGGCCGCGGGGACGGCTGAGGCTCCTCGGGAGCATTGAATATATGCAACTGCCCCGCCGCGGCCAACAAACGCCCCGGGGACGTCAACCGGGGACGGAGATTAAGTCAACCGGGGACGGAGATTAAGTTCATCAAGTTCAGGGCTTGCGACAATCCAAGCTTTTGGCGCACTGTACTTGATGAACTTAAACTCCGTCCCTTCAGGTTCCTTTTGGTGGATTTAATCTCCGTCCCCGCTTGGTTAGCGGCGGCGGTTCCAGATGAAGCGGAGGAAATCCTCCACCTCCCGGCGCTCCTCCTCGCCGGCCGGGTCCATCCTGTCGAAGATCCAGGCCACCGCTTCGGCCTCGGTCTCGAAGTCGGACAGCCTGCGGACGGCCCCGGCCAGGACGTCGGCCAGCTCCTCGCGGTGCACCAGGCTGGACAGGGCCGAGCCCTGGCTGGCGGCCTCGGCCAGCAGGTCGCCGGAGGCCTGGAGGTCCACCTTGGAGGTGAGGGTCTTGTAGTGCTCGCGCAGCTGGGAGGAGGATACGCCGTACTCCTCGGCCAGCTCCTCCTGGGAGAGATGCGGGCCGCTGCGGGTCACGGCGTACTCCAGCGCGGCGGCCCAGATGGCGGGCTTGCGGCCGGTGGGGGTCTCCAGGGCGCAGAAGTGGTTCCATACGTCCCGGGCGTACCTGGCCTGCTTCTCGGTGTATCCGTGCAGCTCCATCATCCCCGAGACCATGCCCCCCACCACGTCCTCCAGGGGAAGGCCGTCGTGGGAGAGGGCCTTGCGCCGAAGCCTCACCCGCAGCGCCTCCACCCGGAGAAGGGTGTGCTCTATGCGGCTGTCGAAGGGGGCCAGGTCCCTGGCCTGCATCAGCAGGTGAAGGCTCTCCTCCAGCCGGTCGTTCTTGGCCTCCAGCATGGCCAGGTAGGCCAGGGTGGCCGGAACCCGGTAACGCTCCCGGCGGGCCACGGAGAGCAGGGCCCGCTCGGCCTCGTCGTCCCGGTCCAGCATCAGCAGCACCAGGCCCTTCTTGCGCCTGGCGTCCAGGTCGTCGGGGATCTCCCGCAGGTATCGGTCCAGGGACTCCAGCGACTGGGCGAACCAGTCCAGCTTCATGTAGACGTCCGCCGCCAGCAGGAGCGCCGCCGGACCGGGACGGACGTTCCAGGAGAAGTCGGTGATGCGCCTGGCTACCTCGGCCACCCGGCCCTCTTCCAGCTCCAGCTGGCAGAGGTGCAGCATGGCCAGGTCCTCGTCGGCCGTGCCCCTCACCCTGGGGTCGGACAGCAGCCGGGAGAGGCTCTCCCGGGCCACGTCCACCTCGCCGCTCTCCCGGGCCCCCTCCACCTGGCTCCAGAGCCAGGCTACCTTGCCGTCAGCGGCTGCGGGTCCTCCGGCTTCCCGATCCAAGCTAACCACCCTCCACCACGGCCAGAACTCCCATCTCCTCGGCCTCCGTGTCGAAGACGCTGCTCCCGGAGGCCACCGCCTCGATGCGGTAGACGTAGCTGCCGGTGGCCGGCCTGTCACCCTCGGCGTCCAGCCCGTCCCATACGATCTGATTGTAACCCTGAGAGCAGTCGGAGGAAAGGGTGCGTATCCGCCTGCCGGCCACCGTATAGATGGATATGCGCACGAACGCGTCTGCGGTGACCCGAAAGCTGAAGCACCTCCTGCCGCTGCCCGGGTTGGGATAGACCAGCTCCTGCTGTATGGCCAGGTCCTCGCCCTGCAGGGACTCCAGCCGCAGGGTGTCCATGGACATGTTTCCCACGCCGTCGTAGCAGCGGAGGATGATGGTGTGCCATCCGTCGGAGAGCTGCTCCAGCTCCGCCTCCAGGCTTCCCGAGGTGGAGCTTCCCTGGTGGTAGGAGAACTCCCGGCTGACGTCGATGCCCTGGCCGTCCAGGAACAGGGTGATGGACCGCCCGTCACCGCCCAGGAAGCAGATGCCGCTGCTGTCGGACAGCTCCGCCTCCACGGTGACCTCGCCGCTGACCCTGGGTTCCTCCACCCCCCGGTATCCCCGGGCCCACATCTGTATCTCCGGCCCGCTGTAGTCCTCCGGCGGGTCTCCCTCCGCCAGGGGCTGGGGGTCCAGCGCCGCCGCGGAGGTGACGGGGGCGCCCAGATAGGTGGCCGCGGCCCTGGCCAGGCCTCCGGTCCTGGACTGCAGGGGAACGAAGGCCTCCAGGCCGAAGCCGCCGGCGTCCAGGGCCACGGTGCCGCGGTAGGCGGGGCCTCCCGGCTTGCGCCAGTTTATGATGTTGCCGCCGAGTGTGGTGTATACGGTGTCCACGGAGGACTCGCGGACCTCGATGGCCGCCAGCCCCTGCCCGGCGAAGCCGTCGCCCTGGAGGGAGTTGGTCTGGCCGCTGAGCAGCTGGGGAGCCGCCAGGGACAGCTGGGGAGCCGTATCGGGCATCATCAGCCACAGGTCGGGGTGCCCGAGGTAGGCGTAGTAGCGTACCGATCCCGTGTAGGAGGCGTTGCCTATCTTGGCCAGCCAGGTGGCCGTTCCCATGGAGTAATCGGCGCCCGAGCCGTACAGGGAGTCGATGAGGGCCGCCCCCAGGGAGTAGTTGGGGCCGCTGAAGGTGCCCCTGGTGGCGGCCACCGATGCCACGCCCCCGCCCTCCGGGGAGGCTACCAGCCTGCCCCCTATGCAGGTGGACCCCGGTATGTCGAACTGCCCCACGTTGCAGGTGCCCCAGTAGGTGAGGGGCAGCCTGGCGCCGTTGGTAAGCGAGGGTACGTCCGATCCCCGCAGGACCTTCTCGTTGGTGATCTGGTTGGGGGAGCCGTGGCCGATGAAGGCCATGAAGGCGCTCCCCCGGCTGTACTCCATTATGAAGTCCTCCCGGGCCTCCTCCTTCTCGGGGTGACCACCCCCGGAGGGCCACGGGTACTCGATCAGGTACACCTTCTCCCGGTCGACGTAGCGGGGTGCGTGGTCCTCGGCCAGCTTCTCGCAGTCGATGGTGTGGACCGTCTCGCTCTGGTTCATGCCGTTGCCCCACTCGTCGTCGGCCAGGAACATCATTCTGTTGACCCAGTCCCCCGCGGAGGCCCCCTCCGCGTACGCCAGGCTCTTGGCGGTGATGGAGGCCAGATCGGTGGCGTCCTCGGCCGGTATCCTGCCCACCGGCATCTCCGGCAGAACGTCCCCGGAATGGGTCATGACGTAGAAGTCGTCGGAGCATACCCCCTCCCCGGAGGAGGGATTGCCCAGAAGGGTGTAGGGCGGGACCAGGCTGGGAGTGGAGACGGTGTTCATCCTCACGTCCCAGTGTCCGTTGCCCACCAGGACCAGACCCTCCACGCCGGGAGACAGCTCGTCCTGGCCCCAGCGCACGGCGGAGCGGATGGCCCCGGGGTCGGCCACCCCGGCGTTGAACTCGTCGTAGACCTCCCTGGTGGTCACAGCCGCCGGAACGAGCCCGGCCTGCTCGCTGATCTGAGCAAGGCCCCAGACGCCGTCGAGGAGCGAGGGGGGAGCCACGAAGAGACGGTCGCCCTCCTCCAGGGTGCCCAGGATCCTCCCGGGAGAGGCCGGCCCAATGGAGTCGGGAAGCCGCCAGTCATCCTCCGCGAGGGCCAGCAGGCGGGTGCTGTCGCCCACGGTCGCGGAGAAGGAAACACCTTCCCCCGCCGGCTGGACGCCGTCCAGCCTCACCGGGCCGAGGAAGTCGGTGACGTCGTAGACCCGGCCGCCCTGGGGAATCCGGTCCATGGAGAAGGTGTACCTGCCCTGGGCCGACAGCCCCGGGAAGAGCGGCCTGTCAGTGGCCCCTCCCGGAAGCGCCGACTGCACCTTGAACAGGTCCACCGCCAGGTAGGGGTCTACCCCTCCCTCTATGGAGAAGGTCACCTCCACCTGGTTGGACTGCTGCAGCGGCTGGTCCGGGGCCACTATCCACCGGACCTGCCTGTTGGTCCAGGTCTCCTGGGCCACCTGCTGGCCGTTCACCGACAGCCGCACGGTGCTGGTGCCGGTGCCCAGCGAGAGGACGCGCGCCTTCAGGTCCCAGCTCCCCGCCCGGGGAAGCTCCAGGGTGGCCTGGAAGGTCTCCCCGTCCTCCAGCACCTCCCACACCCAGCCGGTTCTGGTCTCGTAGTCCGCCTGGTACTGCAGCTCCTCCTCCCGGAAGCTCCAGGAGGGAACCGGGAGCCCGTAGGCGGGCGAGCCGTCCGGGGAGGCGTCCTCGATGGACACCCTCTCCCCGCTCTCGCCCCCCCACGTCAGCCAGTAGACGTTGTGGGTAGCGTAGCGGTGCTGCATCCAGCGCAGGCTGTCGGCCTCCGGAATCCAGCGCTCTATCCCCCTCGCCAGGAAGCGCACGTTGTCGGAGCCGTCGAACAGCCCGTTTCCGTCCAGGTCCTCCACCTCGATGGCCACCTCCTGGGGGGTGTGCAGGACCGAGGGGTCCGTGCCGAACATCACCGCAGGCCCGGTGAGCATCCGCAGGGTCTCCACCGGGGCCCCGGAGACGGAGCAGCCGGCGTCCTCCAGGTCGGAGACGGTGACCCTGTAGCCGCCGGTGGAACCCACGGCCAGCCTGGCCCACGGCCGGCCCCAGAAGGGGCTCTCGGGCCATTGCAGGCTGGCGCCGCCCCATACCGGACCGTCACCCGCCAGCACCCCGTCCAGGGTCGCCGGAGGGAGCTGGCGTGGCGCGGGGAACCGGTCATGCACGGATACGGTAAGCTCCACCCGGCTCGCCCAGGAGGCCATGGACCCCGAAGAGAGCGGGCATACGTCCACCACGGCCACCGGCACGCCCAACAGATGGCTGACCCCCACCAGCTCAGCCCGGCCCCTGGAGGACGTGCGGGGGGGCGCCGGAACGGCGGTGGTCTCCAGCCCGCTTCCCACCAGCATGGGGGCCCTGGCCCAGCCTCCATCCGGTACCCGCGTACGCACCACGTCCAGGGGACGGACCTCGACTGAGGGGCTGCTGCCGGGGGGCACCGGCACGAAGACCCGGCGCACGGGAAGCAGGACCTCGCCGGGCTCCCCGGCCAGGGTCAGGCCCGGGGCCCAGGGGGAGACGCCCATCTCCCCCTCCAGAGTGGAGGGAGCGCCCAGGGGGACGCTTACTGTAACATCCATGGCCCCGGCGGAGACCGCGGCCATCGCCAGCACCGTCGCTGCAAGCATAGCTCTCATGAATCCCTCCAGGCGGTTTCCATCAGCTCGGGCAGCAGCTCTCCGGCGCGGCCCCTCAGGCTGACCACCCCCGGCTCTCCGGTGAGTGCGGTGGGCTCGGGGTTTATCTCTATCACCCCGGCCCCGGCGCGGAGGGCCGCATAGGGGACCGCCGCGGCGGGGTAGACCACCATGGAGGTACCCACCACCATCATCAGGTCGCAGCTCCGGGCCAGCTCCGCCGCCCGGCTCATCTCCTCCTGCGGAAGGACCTCGCCGAAGAGGACCACGTCCGGCCGCAGCACCGCGCCGCAGGGACACCGGGGCGGAAGGTCCTCCAGCATCCGGGGCGTAATCTCGAAGGTCCTGCCGGGCTCATCGAGGCAGGAGGCGGTCCGGAGGCTGCCGTGCAGCTCGATGACCTCCGAGGAGCCGGCACGGGAGTGCAGACCGTCCACGTTCTGGGTGACAACCGGCAGCGATCCGATCCTCCGCTCGGCCTCCACAAGTGCATGGTAGCCCGCGTGGGGCTCCACCCCGGCGTTGTGCAGGAGCCTCTCCGCGTACCACTGCCACACCGTCTCGGGGTCGCTGCGTACAGCCGCCAGCGAGGCCAGGTCCTCCGCCCGGTACCGCCTCCAGTAGCCGTCCTCTCCCCGGAAGGTGCGGATGCCGCTCTCCTTCGACATGCCCGCGCCGGTGAAGGCCACCGGGCGGCGGCTGTCCGCCAGAAGTCCGGCCGCCCTCTCCATGGAGCTCCCCGTCACCGGATCACCACCAGCCGGCCCACCTTCTCGCCGGCTCCTCCCTGGTCGCTCTCCATGCGAAGCCGGTAGATGTAGGTCCCGCACGCCAGACGGTCGCCGTCATCGTCCCTTCCGTCCCACACCAGCTGGTTGTAGCCCATGGAGCAGTCGGAGGTTCCGTGCCAGACGGCTCTTCCGGAGGCGGTGTAGACAGTAGCCTCAACACTGCCGGGCGAGGTGGCCTGGAAGCTGAAGACCCGCACCCCGTCCCCGGGATTGGGATAGACCAGCACCTGGCTGATGAGTCTCTCGGGGGGCTCCACCACCTGGAAGTCCAGCGTGTCCTGGACGCCGTTTGCCATTCCGTCCCAGGCGGCCAGTATCAGCCTGTGCTCGCCCAGCGAGAGGGCCGGAAGCGAGTACTCCAGGTCGCCGCTGGTGGAGCTTCCCTGCCGGTAGCTGAAGTGGTCGCCCACGTCGAAGCCCTGACCGTCCACGCTCAGCAGCAGGGACCTGCCGGCGGCCCCTCCCAGAACGCATATGCCGCTCTCGTCCTCCAGGTGTGCGCGAACCACCTGTCCGCCCCACACTGCCGGCTCTTCCTCGCCGCGGGCCCCCTCCAGCCACAGATCGACCTCCGGGGGAGTGGAGTCAGGCTCGTAGCCGCCCCGATCCAGAAGAGAAACCCACTCCAGGGCCTCCGCAGAGAGCCCTTCGGGGCCACCCACCGCCAGGGCGCCGCAGCGGGCCAGCTGACCGGTGTCCGCCTGGACCGGCACGAACACGTCCAGGGAGATGGGGCCCTGGCCCCCGGCCAGGCTGCCGTTGTAGAACGCGCCGCCGTTGCGGAGGTATGTCATTGTGGTGCCGCCCAGCATCGTGTACTGGGTGTACGAGCCGCTCTCGGTAAGCCTGGCGAACAGCGAGGACGCTCCCCCGCCTCCCAGATCCAGCCTGGCGGTCCTCCCCCGGAACAGGGTATCCCCCTCCAGGGCCATGCCCCCGGGCATATGGGAGGCCGCGGGAACCACGACGCCCCCGTCGCCCAGGCAGTGGTACTGGCTGGCGGCGCTGTTGCCGGTGGGGTCGGACGCCCTGCCTCCGGAGCCGGAGTTGGACAGCTCCACCTTGGCCTCCCAGAGGGCGGAGCCGATACCGGCCGGTGCACCCTCCTCTATGCTCTCGGCTATGGCCATGGCCAGCGAGAGGTTCGGAGGACCCAGCGTCCCGCCTATGGGCGACACCGATGCGATGGAGCCCCCTTCGGGGGCCAGGACGAAGTACTCCGCCAGACAGTCGTCGGCGGTGAGGAAGTAGTCGCCGGAGTTGCAGCAGAACGTAAGCAGCACGGGCGAGGCCGGACCCGCCGTCACCCGGACGCCGTCCGCGGATAGCAGCAGCTTCTCCTGGGCCAGCTGGCCGTAGGAGCCGTGGCCGAAGTACCAGGCCGTCCGCCAGCCCTGGCTCATCTCGGCCACCAGGTCCTCCCTTGCCTCGGGCTTGTCCGGGTGCGCCCCCTGGTCGGGGTCTGTACCCGGCGGCCAGGGGTACTCGATCAGGTAGAACTTCTCCCTGCGGTACCTGGGGGGCATGCTGTCGGCCATGATGTCGCACTGCTCGGTGTGCGTGCTCTCGTTGGCCCCGAACTGGCCCCATTCATCGTCCGCAATCAACAGGTCCCTGCAGGCCCACTCGCCCGGCTGCAGCGACTCCTCCCGGGCGGCCAGCTTGGAGATGATGCCGGCCAGCTGCGCGGGGTCGTCCGCCGGTATCCGGGATACCGGAACCTCGGGGACCTCCTGGCCCTCATGGCAGAGGGCGAAGAAGTCGTCCTTGCAGACCAGCGTGTTCCAGTACTGGTGGAAGTACCAGACTGGGAACGGACAGGGGCTGGAGGTGATTCGGTTGAGCACGTCGTAGTGGCCGTCCCCCACGAACACCACCTCCTCCACCGGATCGCTCCAGACGTCCAGCATGTGGCGGATGAAAGACCTGACGGCTCCCGGGTGCATGACTCCGGCGCCGAACTCGTCGGCAACCTCCTGCAGGCTCACCAGGTGACAGCTGCGGCCCCGCTGCTGGTAGAGGGCCCGCAGCGGCTCGGAGGCCTGTAGGAGGCCCCCGCCCGCTATGAGGACCACATCCACGGGCTCCAGAGACCCCACTATCCGGCCCGGCTGCGCGGAAAACAGCGAATCGGGCTTCAGCAGATCGTCCGGCCTGCACAGGTACAGGGCGCTGCCCGGCCCCAGGTCGTGCGAGAGGGTCAGCCGTCCGTCGGACCATGCGCCGCCGTCGAGCACCAGCGGGTCGAGGGGGTCGCTCACGTCCAGGGGCAGTAGCGGCTGGTCCGCCATCCCCAGCTCCAGCGTCCTCCTGGCGGAGTCGCCCAGCCGGGGGAAGAGCAGTCTTCCTCCGCAGGAGGCGAGCTGCCTGGGATAGCGTACGTAGACGTGCTCCAGGTAGTTCTCCTCCCAGCTGCCGGTGTCGGGCCTTACCGTCAGCCTGGGTGCCGGCCCGAGGTCGACGGAGTCCAGCTGGAGGTTCCCGAAGGGCGGGATCGTCCCGCTGAACAGGGTATCGCCGTCCAGGATCACGTCCACGGGCGCGTTTCCCCTGGGCACCGCGAAGGACAGGTCGATGGTGCCCGGCCCGGAGGCATCCGGTGTCTGCAGGTAGATGTAGAGCGCCAGCCGGGGGTAGAGGCGGTACCAGGTCCAGCCGTTGTAGTTGCTGAAGGCGTAGTCCTCCTCCATCCAGAGGTGGTGCACCGAGGAGTCGCCGTAATCGGGGGAGCCGTCGGGGGAGGCGCCCACCTCCTCCATGGTCCTGCCCTCCTGCCCTCCCCAGGTCAGCCAGTAGACGTTGCGGTCATCGTACTCGTGGCCCACGTGGGCGATCTCGTCCTGGGGCGTCCCGCCGTCGGAGAGCAGGAAGCGGTTCAGGGACCTGGCGAAGAACAGCAGCGAGTCGGCGGTGTCGAAGGTGCCGTCGCCGCCGTCGAGAACGCGGACGGCAACCTCCTGGGGCGGCTGCTCCTCGGTCCTGTCGAAGATGTCGAACTCCACTCCTGCCCCGGTGAGCATGCGAAGGGTGGACGACGGCGACCCAGTCACCTGGCAGCCGGCTGCCTCCAGCTCCGCGCCTGTCAGGCAGTAGACGCCGGTCTGGTCTATCTCCATCCTGGCCCAGGGCCTGCCCCAGAAGGGGCTCTCCGCCTTCGCTCCCCGGCCCGGCCACCACAGGGCTCCGGGGGGACAGACGGCGGCCAGCGGCCCTTCCTCCAGCCTGCGCCATCCCGGAGTCTCCGGCCAGGTGACGGACAGCCGGGCCGAGGTCAGGTACGAGCCCGGAGACGAGGGGAGGTAGGGATACACGTCAACCACAGCAACCCTGGAGCCGGCCAGATGCATCACGCGGTACTCCATGCGGGAGTCCGGCCCCTCCCGCAGCGGGATGGAGTAGTCCTCCACCGTCTCCAGTCCCGTCCCCCTGAGGGCGGGAGTGATGGCCAGCCTTCCCGGAGGCGCCATGGCAGCGGTCCGCGCCCCCTCCAGCCTCACCTCGGGCTCCCCGTGCGGGGGCAGGGGAAAGACAACGCGCCTGTAGGGGAGAAGAGGCTCTCCGGTTGCCGACCGCAGGGGGAGGCCGGGAAACTCGACGATGTGACCGTGGGCCGTCTCCCTGGCCCGGGGCGCCGGGAAGCTGAGGGACATCCCGGCCCCCGATGGGGTATATTCCACCGCCGGGGCCCGCGGGGTCCGCACCCGTTCGAATGGACCGGTCATCTGCTCCGCCGGATTCGATGCCAGCAGAAGCGCTACCGCTATGGCTTGCAGCATTGATCCCGGTCCTTTCCGAGCGGTGCAGGCTGGATACGGGGGCGGAAGGCCTCCCTTTCCAGAAGGTTCCTTTGAACATATTTGTCACCTGGGCCGGCGCCAAAGCCCGACCACCTCCACGAAGGGAGACCATGAGCGCTCTATCCTGGCACCTGGCCTGGCGCTACATCCGCCGCCATCCGGAGAGACGGCGCCTGGCCTTCTCCACGGTGGTCAGCGTGTCCGGCGTAGCCCTGGGCGTGGCCGCCCTTCTGGTGGTGACCAGCGTACTCGCCGGCCTGGGGAGCTTCATAGGGCAGTCCGTCCAGACAGTCGATGCACCTCTCACCGCAACCCCCGCCGAGGGCCCGCGGTTCCTGGTGCCCCCCCCGACGGTGGAGCGCATTCGAACCCTGCATGAGGTGGGCGCCGCATCTCCCTACCTGGAGGGCGAGGCCATTGTCCGGCACCCGGGAATGGGTCTGGACGCCGGATGCCTGGTGCGCGGAGTGGACCCCGGGGCGGAGTTTCCGGCCTCCGGAATGGCCGGGAAGCTGGTCTACGGGGATCTCGCTCTCCGCCTCTCCGACGGGTTCCCCGGCACCGTAGCAGGGCTGTATCTGGCCGAGCGGCTGCGGCACTGCGCGGGAGACACGCTGCTTTTCTTCCCCCCCGAGGCCTTCTTCTCCCCCCGGGGCATGGTTGTGGGCCGGGCGGTCCTCACCGGAGCGGTGGAGACGGGGCTGCCGGTGAACGACCAGAGGATCGCGTACCTGCCCCTGGAGGAGGCCTCCCGCATGCTGGCCCCCGAGGGGGGCTACAGCGGCATATCCATCTGGCCGGCGGAGGGGGTGACCACCGATCAGGCCGCCGCCGCGGTATCGGATCTGCTTCCCCCCGGGGCCGTCCTGAGCAGCTGGCGGGAGCGCAACCCCGACCTGCTGGCCTCCATGAAGCTGGAGAGGCTGGGCTCCTTCCTGGCCATAGCCCTGATAACGCTGGTGGCCACCTTCAACATCGTGGGCACCATCTCCCGCTCCGCAGTCGAGAGGCGGTCCGACATAGCCATGCTCAAGGCCATGGGCGCCACCAGGAGCCTGGTGGCCAAGGTCTTCCTCTGGGAGGGCATGCTGGTGGGCGGAACGGGCGCCGCCATCGGCCTGGCCCTGGGCCTGGCGGGATGCTGGGTCCTGGGCTCCACGGGGCTGGTGACGCTACCCGACGTGTACTCGTTCCACCAGCACATCCCGGTGGAGGTGGACGCCATCAACGTGGCGGCTGTGGCGGCTGTGGCGGTGGGCCTGAGCACAGCCTCCGCGGCGTTCCCGGCCCTGCGGGCCTCCGGGATGGACCCCGTGAGGGGCCTCTCGGGATGACGCTGCTCCTGGCGCTGCTGCTGGCCGCCCCGGTGATCTCTCCCTCGGACTCAGTGCGCTCCCTGGTCTCGGTGGCCCGGGTCCCGGAGCGGGCCCTCCTCTTCGCCGAGCTCGCTGCCAGGATGGAGGGAGGCGACGCCGGAGTGCGCCTGGGAAGCCTACTGGAGCTGGCGGGAGAGTTCGAGGACGCCCTCCGGCAGTACAGGCTGCTGCTGGCCTCCGGCCCCAGCGATGACCTGCGGGGATGGCTGCGGGACCGCTCCCGGGGCTCCGCCGCCCTGGACACCGTGCTGGTGCTGGAAGCCACGGTGGAGAACGCGGGGGAGCTTCCGGTGCGGGACCTGGAGGTGACGATGCCTCTGCCCCGGAGCCATCGGCCGTTCCAGAGCCTGGTGATCGGGCAGGCCTCCATGGTCCGCAGCGGAGACGTGCTGAGGGCCGAAATCGACTCGCTGGCCGCCGGGGAGTCCCGCAGGCTGACGGTGCTGATGCACCTGGAGCAGGCCCCTGGAACCTTCAGGCCCCTGCCCGACAGCGTGGGCGGCGTAACCCTCCAACGGCTGCTGGAAGAGGCCATTGCGGCTTCCCGAACCGACGGAGGCGACGGGTTCGGCCCCTGCCTGTCCATGGCCCGCGAGCTTCGGTCCCGGCTGGCCGGCAGGCTGGAGCTGGGAGTGGTGGGGGGCCTGGTGCGCAGGGGCGACAGCCTGGTCTTCCACGCCTGGAACCTGGTGGAGGAGGGGCCGCTTTCGGGAATGCCCGTGGACCCCCTGCTTCTGGGGGAGGACTCCCTGCGGGGCATAGGCCACTGCCCCACCGACCTGATACCTCTGTGGGACCTCCTGGATACCGGCGGCAGCGAGCTGAGCGTCGTCGGCCCCGCAGCCGCGCCCGAAATCCGGCTGAGAATGGAGGCCGGCTTTGAGTCCCGCTAGGGCGTGAGCCGCTTCACGTCCCTGGGGAACATGGAGGTCAGGCGGATGTTGTCCAGCTGCAGCAGCCTGGCCGCAAGCCTCTCCAGCCCGATGGCCAGGCCCCCGTGCGGGGGAAGGCCGAACCTGTGGGCCTGCAGGTAGCCTGCGAAGTCGGCGGGGTCCAGCCCGAACCGCTCCATCTTCGCCACCTGTGCGGCGTAGTCGTGGATCCTCTGGCCCCCGGTGGTGACCTCCAGGCCCCGGAAAAGCAGGTCGAAGCTCAGCGTCAGGCCGGGGTCGTCGGGGTCGTCCATGGCGTAGAAGGGCCGCTTCTCGGTGGGAAAGTGGGTGACGAAGACGAAGCCGCTTCCGGTCTCCTCCTCCAGCCGTGAGCAGAGGGCGCGCTCCTCGGCAGGCTCCAGGTCCGGCTCGCCCGAGAAGTCCCTTCCCAGCTCCTCTCCGGCCATCGCGTGGGCCTCCGCCAGGGTCAGGCAGGGTATGGAATCCGGGATCTCCGGCACGTCCGCCGCCAGCAGCTCCAGCTCGTAGGCGCAGACTTCCTCGAGGCGGGGGAAGGCCCAGCGGAGGAAGGCGGCCTCCAGGGACATCACGTCCTCCTGTCCCTCTATGAACCCCATCTCCAGGTCCAGGGAGGTGTACTCGTTTATGTGCCGCGTGGTCTGGTGGGGCTCCGCCCGGAAGACCGGGCCCACCTCGAACACCCTCTCCCAGACCGCCACGCCCATCTGCTTGTAGAACTGCGGCGACTGGGCCAGGAAGGCCCTCTCGCCGAAGTAGTCCACCGAGAAGATGTTGGCCCCTCCCTCGGCGCCGGCGGAGCAGATCTTCGGTGTGTGTATCTCCGTGAAGCCCGAGCGGCGGAGGAAGTCGGAGAAGAGCTCCCCCAGGACGGAGGCCACCCGCAGGCGCGCTCTCTCCACCGGATGTCGCAGGGACAGGGGGCGCAGGTCCAGGTTGGTGTCGATGTGCAGGTCCAGGAGCTTCTTCGTCAGGTCCACCGGCGCCCTCTCCGCCGGCCTGTGGATTATCTCCAGTCTCTCCACCCCCAGCTCCGCGTTTCGGGGATGGATGGAGGTGTCCTTGATACGGGCCTCCTTCACCGTACCCGTCACCCGCACGGCCTGCTCCTCGGAGAGGCTGTCCAGTATCTCCTCGTTTCCCTCACTGCCCATTACGCACTGCACCATTCCGTCGTGCCGGCGCAGGACGATGAACGCCCCCCATCCCAGTCTGCGGATCCTCTGCACCATGCCGTGCAGGGTCACCGTCTCACCCGTCATGGCCGACAGGTCGCCGGCGGATACGGGCTCCCGGGGGGCGGAAGAATCTATTCGCTTCATCGGGGCTCCTCCCGAAGGGGTTCTCTATGACTCGAGCCAGTCTCGTATGTGCGCGGGCAATATAGGCAATGCCCCGGCGGGGCGTTCCCCCGATCAGGGTCAGACGTCAACTAGTCAACTATTTTCGACAATCGGCCGGCCGCACACGAAAATAGTTGACTAGTTGACGTCTGACCCTGTTAGATCGGTGCCTGACGTACGTCAGGCACCGTTAGAGGTTTTCGGTGGCCCCGCATCCGGGGCAGTACAGGAGGGTGAAATCCCCGTTCCGCATGAGGATCTCGCCGCAGATGGGGCACTCCACCGGGGGATCGGTGGGCTGGAGGTCGTCCTCCTCCTCGTCTTCGGCGGCCTCGGGCCGCTGTTCTCCGGAGTAGCCGCCCCGGTCGTGCACCCGCCGCACCAGATCGGCGTTTCGCAGCAGCCTGTGCGGCGTGCCCACGAACCGGGCCCGGAGCCTGACGATCAGCCTCCCCACCTTCCCCGCGGCGCTCCTGACCTCCGCCGCATAGGCCTGGCCGCCGTCGATGGCGGCGGACAGACGGGCCAGCTCCCTGGCCATCCTCTCGATCTCGGGGGAGAAGAACAGCTTGCTGCGGTCACGCAGGTGGAGCAGGGCGTCACGGCTTCCGTCCTCCAGTGCGCCCTCCCTCTCCAGTCGGAAGCGCTCCTCCAGCCTCTGCACCGACCTCTCCAGAATCTCCATCTCCCTGGAGGTCTCCAGGTTGTCTCCGCTCACCGTTCGGGACCCCCCTCGTCCGCAAGCTGGCCATATCAGCCGTCATGCCTTAGACTATTACCGCTTCCCAGCAGCTGCAGCAACACTTTTCTGGCGGCCGAGGGGCCTGAAACGGAGGCAAGATGACCGAAACGAAAAGGATACTGGCGATCAACCCCGGATCGACCTCCACCAAGATATCCCTGTTCGAGGACGGCAGCGAGGTATGGAGCGAGAAGCTCTCACATTCCAGGGAAGAGCTTGAGCCCTTCGAGAAGATCATCGACCAGTATGCCTTCCGGGAGGGCGTCATACGCGACAGGCTGGAGCAATCGGGCTACGCCATCTCCAGCCTGGACGCCGTGGTGGGAAGGGGCGGCCTGCTCTACCCGGTGAAGGGCGGGACATTCGGAGTCACCGAGCTGTTGAAGGAGCACCTGCGAAGGGGAGTCCAGGGGGAGCACGTCTCCAACCTGGGTGCCCTCATAGCCGACGAGCTGGCGTCCGAGGCCGGCTGCCCGGCGTTCATTGTCGACCCCGTTGTGGTGGACGAGCTGGAGCCCCTGGCCCGCTACAGCGGCCATCCCGATATCGCCAGACGCTCAATCTTCCACGCCCTCAACCAGCGGGCCGTGGCCAGGAAGGCGGCCGGAGAGCTGGGGGGCGACTACGGCGAGATGAACCTGATAGTCGTCCACCTGGGCGGAGGCATCTCCGTAGGCTGCCACCGCCGGGGCAGGGTGATCGACGTGAACAACGCCCTCAACGGCGAGGGGCCGTTCACTCCGGAGAGGTCCGGCGGGCTTCCGGTGGGCGACCTGGCGAAGATCTGCTTCAGCGGCGAGAAGACCGAGGCCGAGGTCAAGAAGATGATAAAGGGCCGCGGAGGCATAGTGGCCTACCTGGGGACCAACGACATGCGCGAGGTGGAGGACAGGGCCGCCGACGGTGACGAAACGGCCCTGGAGGTATACCAGGCCATGGCCTACCAGATATCCAAGGAGATCGGCGCCCTGGCGGCGGTTCTCGCAGGTGAGGTGGACGCCATCGTCCTCACCGGCGGCATCGCCTACGACAGGAGGTTCGTAGGCTGGATAAGGGAGCGGGTGGGCTTCCTGGCCGACGTCCTGGTCTACCCCGGAGAGATGGAGATGGAGGCCCTGGCCCTGGGCGGCCTGAGGGTCCTGCAGGGCCTCGAGAAGGCCCGGGAGTACCAACCCGACACCGAGAACACCTGATACCGGATATTGCGGAGGCACAGCCAATGACGAAGGAATTCGACGAGAAGAAGAAGGTCTGGGAGGAGAAGGTCCTGGACCCGGTCCTCAAGAGGTTCCCGGAGCGCAGGGATGAGTTCGTCACCGGTTCCTCCAAGCCGGTGGACCGGGTGTACTTTCCCCGCGACCCCGACGAGGGGTACCTGGAGAGGCTGGGCTTCCCCGGCAGCCCGCCTTACACCCGCGGCGTGCAGCCCACCATGTACCGCGGCAGGCTGTGGACCATGCGGCAGTACGCGGGCTTCGGCACCGCCGAGGAGTCCAACCGCCGCTACCGCTACCTGCTGGACCAGGGACAGACCGGCCTCTCGGTGGCCTTCGACCTTCCCACCCAGATAGGCTACGACTCCGACCACCAGCTGAGCGGAGGGGAGATAGGCAAGGTGGGGGTGGCGATAGACAGCCTGGCGGACATGGAGGTGCTGTTCGACGGCATCCCCCTGGACGGGGTCTCCACGTCCATGACCATCAACGCCCCCGCCTCCGTGCTGCTGGGCATGTACATCGCACTGGCCGAGAAGCAGGGAGTGGCCCCGGAGAAGCTGAAGGGCACCATTCAGAACGACATACTCAAGGAGTACATGGCCCGGGGGACCTACATATTTCCGCCGCGCCACTCCATGCGGCTCATCACCGACATATTCGCCTTCTGCGGCCAGCACGTGCCCCGGTGGAACACCATCAGCATATCCGGCTACCACATCCGCGAGGCGGGAAGCACCGCGGCGCAGGAGGTGGCTTTCACCCTGGCCGACGGCATCGCCTACGTGCAGGCGGCGGTGGACGCGGGCCTCGAGGTGGACAGCTTCGCTCCCAGGCTGAGCTTCTTCTTCAACGCCCACAACGACCTGCTGGAGGAGGTGGCCAAGTTCCGCGCCGCCAGGAGGCTGTGGTCGCGGATCATGCGGGAGCGCTTCGGCACGGACAATCCCAAGAGCCGCAGGCTCCGCTTCCACACGCAGACCGGAGGCTCCACCCTTACCGCCCAGCAGCCGGACAACAACATCGTCCGGGTCACCATCCAGACCCTGGCTGCTGTACTGGGCGGGACCCAGAGCCTGCACACCAACAGCCGGGACGAGGCCCTGGCCCTGCCCAGCGAGCACGCCGTGCGCATAGCCCTGCGGACCCAGCAGATAGTGGCCCACGAGAGCGGCGTCACCAACACCGTGGATCCCCTGGCCGGAAGCTACTTCGTGGAGGAGCTCACCGACCGGGTGGAGTCCGACGCCATGGAGTACATCTCCCGAATAGACGACATGGGCGGAATGGTGGAGGCCATCGAGCAGGGCTACCCGCAGCGGCAGATCCAGGACGCCGCCTACCGCTGGCAGAAGGAGGTGGAGGAGGGCGACAGGATCGTGGTGGGCGTCAACAGGTACCAGGTGGACGAGCGTCCCCCCGCCGACCTCCTCAAGGTGAACCCGGAGGTGGAGAGGCAGCAGCTGGCCAAGCTGGAGGAGGTCCGCTCCTCCCGCGACGGCGAAGCCGCCGCCTCGGCGCTGCGCAGGCTGGCCGGGGCCGCCAACGGCACCGACAACCTCATGCCGGTGATACTGGAGTGCGTCCGCAGCTACTGCACCCTGGGGGAGATATGCGGGGTGCTCCGTGAGGAGTTCGGGGAGTACCAGCCCAAGACGGTGCTCTAGGACGCCGACGGCGCCATGAGAAGGAACACCTGGCTGTCCGCCCCCTTCCTCTGGGCATTCGGAGCGATCACCGCGGTGCTGCTCTGGGTGCCGCCGGGCCTGTTCGATCCCACCCTCACCGGACGGCTGGCCGTCTATCCCCTGGCCGGCGCGGCTCTGCTGTGGGCCGGCCGGCGGCGGCCGGGCAGACGCCACGCATGGGCGGGACTGCTTCTGGCCGCCGTCCCGGCGGCCTGGATCCTGGCCGCCCCCATCCCGGTGCAGGGAATCCCCCAGGCGGTGCGCTGGGCCTCCTTCGGGATGATGGTGGCGGGCCTGTCGGGCCTGGCATCTGGGAAGGGCCGGCCGAAGGTGCTGGCCGGAGTCTGCGCCGCCGGCGCCCTGGCGGGGCTCACCGTGATCTTCCTGGGCCCGGATGGAACGGCCGGCAACCCCAACCGGCTGGGAGTCCTCCTGGCTGTCTCCGTGGTTGCATGCGCGTCCGGGGAGACCGGTCTGGGTCGCTGGACGAGGCTGGCCCTGGGGCTGCCGGCAGCCGCCGGCCTGCTGCTGTCAGGCTTCTACACCGGCTGGATCGGGGCGGCCCTGGGCCTGCTCTGGCTGTTCTCCGGCGAGCGCCGAGGCCTTCGACCCATACACCCGGTGGCCCTCCTGCTGGCGGGCCAGCTGCTGCTCACGGCGCTTCCGGGGGCCGCCGGCCGGCTGCACCCCTCCCTGAAGCTGAGGACACTCATTTGGCGCCAGGGGATCGAGCTCTCGGCAGGCCGGTTCGCCCTGGGCACCGGAACCGGACAGGCCCGGCTCCACATCCACTCCACCGGGCCCGAGGAGCTCCGCCGGCTGGCCGGCGCCGACCGCAGGATCGACCACCTGCACTCCGACCTGCTGACCCCCCCGGTGGAGCAGGGGCTTCTGGGCCTGGTCCTGCTGGGCCTGCTGCTGTGGTGGGTGGCGAAGGCCCGCGGAGGCGGGGCGCGGGGCTCGATGCTCCTGGCCGCGTGGCCCATACTGGCCACCGACCTGCCCCTGGCCACCCCGCTGGGGGCGCTGCCCCTGGCGGCGGTGCTGGCCTGCGGCCTGCCCGCGAACGGGAGGACGAGGATCCCAGGCTGGCTTCCGGGGGCCCTGGGAGCGGCGGCCCTGGCCTGGGGCGTGGCCGTGACCCTGGGCTACGCCGAGCTGCGCCGGGGACGGGCGGAGGCGGCGGCCGGGCGGCACGCCGAGGCGGCATCCAGTATGGAAAGGTCCCGCTCTCTGCTACCGTTCGAGGAGCGCTGCCGCCTCTACCTGGCGGCCTCCAGGTTCGCCCAGGGGGCACCGCTGGCGGCGGCGGAGGCGGCGGAGGAGTTCAACAGGATCTACCCCGGCTACTGGCGCGGACACGACATGGAGGCGGGAATCCTCCTCTCTCTGGGAAGGACCGAGGAGGCGGGAGCCACCTACCTCTCCGCCCTGCGCCTGGCCCCGGCGGACAGCCTGCGAACCCTGAGCCGGCTGGCCCTGGGGGCAATGCACCACATCCCATCCACCGGGGAGGAGAGGCTCCTGCTGGCGGAGAGCTTCCTGGCTCACTTCCGCATACCGGACGCCTTCGGCCCCGCGGACTGCAGGACGACGGCCGAGGCCCTGGAAGAGCTGGCCGACTCTCTGCCCGGACACCGAGGCAAGGAGGTGGAGGCGCTCAGGGCGGCAGCCGAGGATCTGCGCACCTGCGCGGATGTTCGCCGACGACAGGGAACGCAGGGCCGACCCCGGGCCGACCCCCGCCCATGACCCGGACGCACGTTCTGTACCATCATTTGACGGCAAGCTGATAGGAAATATGCCGTCCTTCCGGCATTGACGCCGCCCCGCCAAAGGCTATAATTTTTCACTGGTTGTCAGACTCACAAAGAGAGGATGTGCGCTATGAGGAAATATCTTGTTCTTCTTCTTGTGGCGGGTCTCGCCCTGGCCAGCTCCACGGCCGATGTGAGCCCCTACATCAGCAGCGACGCCCCTGTGAACCCCGGCGAGGGCGACTTGCCCGTGCTGGACTCATTCAACGTCGAGGACTTCAGCTACGGCGTGTACAACGTCGGCCTGGGCTTCGACGGAACCAACTTCTGGATCACCGAGGGCTACATGCAGGGCGGCGGTGAGGCCAACTACATCTACATCGTCGATGGTGAGGACTACACCCTGATCACGGACGTGGAGCAGAACAACAGCTCCGGATGGGGCCTGCGCGACTGGTGCAGCGACGGCGACTACATGTACGCCAGCCAGAGCACCGACGTGGACTACTACGATCCCTCCACCTACGAGAAGGTGGGCTCCTACACCTGCAGCGCGGTCAATCCCAACCGTGCCCAGGCCTGGGACGGCAACTACTTCTACACCGGCAGCTTCTCCAACACCATCTACCAGGTGGAGTGGGACGGCGTCTCCGGCAGCACCGCCAGCTACACCTCCTGGAGCACCGCGGTGGGCAACGGCGGCACCTACGGAGCCGCCTACGACCCGTGGAACGACTGCCTGTGGGTATCCACCGCCAGCAGCGACGGCATGCTGTATCAGATCGGCATGGACGGCGCGCTGATAGACAGCTTCAACCTCATGCCCGAGCAGGACACCTCCGGCGGCGCCTGCATGGCTCCGTACGAGGGCCAGGACCAGCTCTGGGTACTGGCGCAGGACGACCCCGACATGGTCTACTGCTGGGAGGTCAACCCGGAGTCTCTCTCTCCCGCCACATGGGGTGAGATAAAGACTCTGTTCTAAAGTCAGACAACCATAAAGAACGGGGGAAGGGTCTGACCCTTCCCCCTTCTGCTACCCAGCCTCGGGGGGGGGTCGTCACTTGCGCTTCTGTCTGTTCCTGGCAACCGCCGCTGCACTGACTGTCGCCTGCTCCTGCTGCGGGTCGCCCGTAGAGGGAGACGACTGGCTGATGACCATGGGCGACGACACCATAACGGTGTCGGACGCCGGAAGCCTCTGGGACGGGCTGGAGACCGGAGAGAGACGGCAGTTCCTGCGCGCCGACGATCCGGTTGCCGCCTACGTGATAACCCTGGCCCGCCGGGAGATGGTCATGCGGGAGATCGGCCGCCTGGGCTACCTGGACAGGCCGCGGGCCATCTGCCTGGCCGGAGCGTGGGTTCGACGGCAGCTGTACATGGCGGCGGTGGACAGCGCGAAAGCCATGATAGCAAGTGGCATCTCCCCGGAGGACATCGACTTCTACAGGAGCCTGATGGGGCGGACGGTCTGGTACACAACCAACCCCCGCAGCCCGCATGCGGCTTCACACGGCCCGGTCCATCTCCCCGAGGTGCCGAAGGACCTGGCCCTGTGCCTGGACACTCTACGCACCGGGCAGTCCGCCGTCTGCGGAGATACCGAGGTCCGGCTGGACTCGCTGTACGCCACAGACCCCGAGCTGGTGGCGGAGACCCTCAGGGACACCTCGCGTGTTGAGTCGCTGGCGCGCAACCGCCTATCTGAGAGCAGATACGACCTGATGCGTGACAGTCTGCTTCAGCATGCCCTGGAAGAGGCCGAGATAGACACCCTCGCTCTGGAGGCCATGGCATCCTCCATAGCCGAAGGCGACTTCAGACCGGACTCCACGGATGTGGTGGTGTCCGGCCCCGTGGAGGGATGGACGGAGCGCAAGCTCCTCACCGAGGTGACATTTGCCTCCCAGAGCAGACCGGTGGACCCCACCAGCATAAGCTGGCTTCTCTTCCTGGTGCGCAACCTGATTATGCAGAACGCCTTCGTCTCCTGGCTGCAGCAGAGTGACCCGGAGGCGCTGGAACCGGTACTGAGCGCCGGCCAGCTGGAGCGTCGGAGAAGCGCCGTAGATCTGATATACAGCGAGATGGTGGCGGAGAGCACAGCGGTGGGCCCGCAGGAGATCGAGCGGCGATACCGGTCGATGTCAGAACCGATCATGATGCCCGAGCTGCGCAGGCTTCAGATCGTGGTGTTCCCCCAGTCCGAGCTGCAGGCCTGGCGCGAGGCGCTTGCCGACCCGGGCACCGATCCCGCGGAGCTGTTCGATCCCTATCCCTGGTTCGGAGACACCGCCAGGGGACCCGGCGTTACCGTGCCCCTGGAGAGGGGACAGCTTCCGGAGACCATGGCGGATACGGCCTTCGCCCTCTCCCCCGAAGATACCGCCTCGTGGCACGGCCCCTTCCCGGTGGTCCAGCTGGAGCTCATGGCCGGCTTCCGCCTCAGGGAGATCCTGCCGCCGCGGGAGGCCACTCTCGAGGAGGCCTCCGACAGCCTGCGCGAGCAGATACGGGCCGAGAAGGCCGAGAGCCGGCTGGAGGAGTGGATGACGGAGCTGGAGCAGCGCTACGGCCTGCGCATCAACGACGCCATACTCGACCGCCTGCCGCCGGACCCCGCCCTCTGGACAGACCTGTAGAGGCGAGGGCTTCCCGAAGGCGTCTGCCCGATCAGCGGCTCAGTACGGTGACCCTGGCGGAGGCGAAGCCTCCGTCCTCCCATCTCGCCACGGCGGTGTAGACCCCTGCCCCCAGCCCCTCCACGCCGAGGTCGGCGCTGCCCCGAATCTCCCCCGAGGCCACCCTGCGGCCGGCGGTGTCGTAGAGGACCACCGTGCCGGCGGAGGGCCTGGAGGCGAAGAGGGTCACCGAGGAGACCGCCGGGTTGGGGGCCGCCGTCAGGGAAGCCACCTGCGGACCCGGTCCTCCCCCTTCCACTCCCGTGAGGAACATCGAGGGGACCAGAGTGGGGTCTCCCAGCAGCACCATACCCAGGTGCCAGTACTTCTCGGAGGGGGTCAGGCCGCCTTCGGCTATGCCCTCCCACCACAGCTTGTAGGCCTCTCCCAGCGTAGCGCCCCCTCCCAGGGGGCCGTAGAACTGAGCGAAATGCAGCATGGCCCCGCTCTTGGTGCTGCCTATGGAGGCCAGGCCGGACTCGGTGGCGAAGGCGTATATGGCGCCCATGTTGCGGGGGGTCGTGAAGCGGCAGTTGGAGCAGGCGAAGAGGTTGTAGAACCTGGCGGTGGGGCCGATGGGGAGTATCTCGTCCCAGGTGGTGGACGGCCCGGGGCTCCACTGGTGCACCCAGGGGCCGGAGTGGACGTAGGGACTGATCCAGACGTAGCTGTCGGGGAGCCGGTTCTCCTCGTAGTCGGGGCCGGTGGTGAGGGAGTCGGTGTTGAACAGCTCCACGTCCTGGTACAGCAGCTCCATGGCGTCCTGGTACTGCCCGCCCCAGATCGACCAGTCGTCGTCCACGTAGCAGAGGGCCCGGACCGGCTCCGGGTCGCCGTTCTTCCTCCAGTCATGGTTTCGCTCCAGGTAGGCCCCCAGCATCTCCACGGGGTCTCCCAGGGTGCTGAGGTTGTCCACCCGGATGCGGGCGGCCCAGATCTCGGGGCCCAGCTCCCCCGACCAGGTGTCGTAGAAGCCGTCCTGTCCCGGGTTCTGGGCGGAGGGATATCCGATCCAGAGGTCCTGCCACTCCCCGTCGAGGTCCATGTAGAAGTAGTCGGAGGGGAACATCTCGCTGGCCCTGCTCCTGGAGTCGTCCAGGGCGGCCCAGGCGGCGGGCAGGTCCCCCACCAGCAGAACGCCCTGCATCCCCTCCGCGTGCAGGCTGTCCAGGAACGAACGTATCTCCTCGGGTGTGCCGTAGGTTATCTCGACAACCTGGGCCTGGTACTCCTCGGCCTCCATGTCGTCCAGCCACTGCCCGAGCAGTCCGGCCCCCAGGCTGTCGGCGAGCCCCTCCTCCATCAGTATCACCATGGAGGCCACGCTGTCGCGGGAGCCCAGCACCGTTTCGGCCCGGAAGGGCTCGGTACGCTGCATCTGCCGGGCCAGCTGCGCCGGTGCGTCCTGGCCGGTGTAGCCGGAGAGGTCCCGGGTTATGGGAACGTCGTCGTATACGGAGGCGAATCCGGCTGCCGCCGTCAGAAGCAGCAGGGCCAGGCTGCATGCACGCATGGGGCTCCTTTCGAGCTAGCGTATGTGGTAGAGGAAGGGTCCGAGGTCGAGTACCCTGGCGGCCAGGGTGACCGCGGGCCAGAGTATCCTGGTTATCACCCCCAGGAAGAGGAGGCCAAAGACTATGAACAGGCCGTAGCGCTCCAGCTTCATGTAGTTCCACAGGGTCTTCCCGCTGAGGAAGCGGGCCACTATCCGGCTTCCGTCCAGGGGGGGTATGGGAAGCAGGTTGAAGACCATGAGGATGATGTTTATCAGGGAGGCCATGGCCAGCGTCCCCAGCAGCCAGCCGGGCAGGAAACCCGCGCCCATGTGGGCCGCCAGCGCCAGCACCAGGGCCAGGGCCAGGTTGGTCCCCGGCCCCGCCATGGCCACGTACATCATGCCGTCCCGGGGGTTCCGGAAGTAGCTGGAGTTCACCGGGACCGGCTTGGCCCAGGCGAAGATGAAGCTGCTTCCGGAGAGCACCAGGAACAGCGGCAGTATGATGGTCCCGAAGATGTCGATGTGCGGAAGGGGGTTGAAGGTCAGCCTTCCGGCCCTGTAGGCGGTGGGGTCTCCCAGACGGTAGGCCACCAGCCCGTGGGATATCTCGTGGCACACCACGCTGAAGAACACGATCACCAGCAGGATGGGAAGGTACACTAGCTGCGCCTCCCCAGAAGTAGGAGCCTGGCCATGTTGGCTATGGCTACCAGGGCCGCCGCCACGTAGGTCATGGCCGCCGCTCCCAGGACCTTTCTCACGCCGGAGATGTCACTGGTGGTCACGGACCCGGTGGCCTGCAGCTGCGTCACCGCCCTGCGGCTGGCGTCGATCTCCACCGGCAGGGTGACCAGGTGGAAGAGGAGCGCGGCGGCGTAGAGGGCGGCGCCGATGTAGAACAGCTGGGTCATCTGGAAGAGAAAGCCGCCTATTATCAGCGGGAACAGGGCCTGGCTCCCCAGGTTGGCCGCCGGAACCAGCGCGCTCCGCAGCTTGAAGGGACGGTATCCCATGGCGTGCTGCACCGCGTGGCCGGCCTCGTGGGCCGCCACTCCCGCCGCCGACACGGAGCGTCCGCTGTATACTCCTTCAGAAAGGTACAGAGTACCGTCCCGGGGGTCGTAGTGGTCGGACAGCTTCCCCCCGGTCCTGGTCACCTGAATGTGGGAGAGGCCGTTGACGTCCAGTATCCGCCGGGCCACCTCCGCACCCGAAAGGCCCGAGGCGGCCCTGACCCTGGAGTACTTGCCGTAGGTCCTGCTCACCATTCCCTGGGCCGCCAGGCCCAGAAGGATGGCGCCTATCACCAGCAGGAATCCCGGATCACCCATGTAGAAGCCGTGAATCAACTCCCGCAGACTCCCTTCGAATCGTTCCGCTGCGTTGTCTACCGCACCCTGTCGCCGGGGGACGCGCTGTCGGAGGCCCGCACCAGTCGGACGCCCCCTTCTCCATCATCGGAAGCAAGTATCATTCCTTCGCTCACCTCGCCGCGGAGCCTGGCCGGCTGGAGGTTGCGGACTACCACAACCCTGCTGCCCAGCAGCTCCTCGGGGGGCATGTAGGGCTTGAGTCCCGCGACAATCTGACGCACTCGATCACCGGTATCAACCTTCATGATGTACAGCCGGTCCGCCCCGGGATGGTCCTCCACCTCCCGGACCAGCCCCACCCGAAGGTCCACGCTCATAAAGGTGTCTATGTCCAGCAGGTTCCCGTCCCCGGCCTTGTCCTGGGATTCCACGTCTTCGCTTCCCCCTTCACTGCCGTCTTCGCGCTCTCTCCGCACTATGTCGGCCTCGAATCCCGGCTCCAGCTTCTCGAACAGTATCTCCGGCTCGCCCAGCGCAGCGCCCGCGGGGAGGTTCCTGCCGCCGATGCTGCTCCACACAAGCTCCCGGCTGTCCAGCATCTCGCCCAGCTTCTCCGCGGTGAACGGAAGGAAGGGCTCGAACAGCACCCGCAGAGAGTCCAGAAGCTGCAGGCAGCAGCCGATGGAGGCGGCGCAGCGCTCCGGGTCGGACTTGGCCGTCTTCCAGGGCTTGGCCCGGTCGAAGTAGACGTTGCCCTTCCGGGCCAGAGCCATGGCCTGCCTGCACGCTTCCTTGAGCCGGAAGCGGCCGATGAGGCCGCCGATCTCTTCCCCGGCGGCCCTGGCCTCCTCCAGCAGGGCCTGCTCCTCCGGGCCGTACTCCGCGTCGGGCACCCTTCCGTCGAACCTCCTCTGGGCGAACTTCAGCGTCCGGTTGGCGAAGTTGCCCAGGACGTCGGCCAGCTCGTTGTTGCGGGCCAGGAACTCGTCCCACGAGAAGTCCGTGTCACGGTGCTCGGGGGCGTTGATGGCCAGGGCGTACCGCATGGGGTCCGCGGGAAGGCTCTCCAGGTAGCTCCTCATCCACACCGCCGTACCGCGACTGGTGGACTGCTTGCGGCCGGAGATGTTCAGAAACTCGTTGGCGGGAACGTTCCAGGGCAGGACGTAGTCCCCCAGGCCGTGCAGAACGGAGGGCTCTATCACCGCGTGGAAGACGATGTTGTCCTTGCCGATGAAGTGGACCAGCCTGGTCTCGTCGTCCTTCCAGTACCGCTTCCAGCCCTCCGGCTCACCCCGGCGGCGGAAGTACTCCCGGGTGCTGCTGATGTAGCCCAGCAGCGCCTCGAACCATACGTAGAGCACCTTGCCCTCCGCCTCCTCCAGGGGCACGGGGACCCCCCAGTCTATGTCCCGGGTGATGGCCCTCTCGCGGAGGCCGTCCCTAAGCCAGCCCCGGCAGTAGCTCAGAACGCCCTCGCGCCACCCCTGGCGGCCGTCCAGCCACTGCTGAAGCCACTCCTGGAAGCTGTCCAGCCTCAGGAACCAGTGCCTGGTCTCCCGGACCACGGGAGCCGCGCCGCACACGCTGCAGCGGGGGTCGGTGAGCTCCAGCGGCTCCAGCCAGGTGCCGCATCTCTCGCACTGGTCGCCCCTGGCCTCCTCCGACCCGCACCTGGGGCAGGTGCCGTCGATGTAACGGTCAGGGAGAAATCGGCCGCAGCTCTCGCAGTACAGCTGCTCCATGCTCCTGGGCACTATCAGGCCCTTGTCCAGGAGGTCCAGGAACACTCCCTGCGCGAACCTGTGGTGCTCGGAGTACGTGGTGCGGGAGAAGTTGTCGAAGGAGATGCCGAAGTTGCCGAAGTCCTCCTCTATGACCCCGTGAAAGCGGTCCACCACCTCCTGGGGGGACAGCCCCATCTTCTCGGCGGTGATGGTTATGGGGACACCATGCTCGTCGGTGCCGCACATGTAGAGCACGTCCTCGCCGCAGCTGCGCAGGTACCTCACGTATATGTCCGCCGGCAGGTATGCGCCAGCCAGGTGACCCAGGTGCAGTGGTCCGTTGGCGTACGGAAGGGCGCTGGTTACCAGGTATCGGGGCATGGTGTCCGTCTCCCGTCCTTCACTTTCTGCGTTTTCGCTTTCGGCGGCGCTTCCTGCCTCCGCCGCTCCCGCCGCCTCCCCGGCGGCTGTGGAACTCCCGGATGTCCATGTACTCGTCGTCGCCGTCCTCGAAGCCGACCTTGACCTTGTCGGAGAATATACTGACCGACTTCACCACGGCCCTCTTTCCGTCCACTGTGACCTTGCCCCCTATGCGGGGAAAGGTCTTCGCCGCCTTGCGATAGAACTCGATCTCGTAGTCGAGGCAGCACATCAGGCGGCTGCACAGACCCGACACCTTGGCCGGGTTGGGGGTGAGGTTCTGGGCCCTCACCGACTTCAGGGTGATGGAGCTGAAGCCGTTCATGAAGCTGGAGCAGCAGAGCCTCCTTCCGCACACCCCCATGCCGCCCACCCTCTTGGCGTGATCGCGGACCCCTATCTGGCGCATCTCTATGCGGGCCTTGAAACGGGCGGCCATGTCCCGGACCAGGCCCCGGAAGTCGGTTCTCCTGTCGGCGGTGAAGAAGACCCTGATCCGGTTGCGATCCAGCTGTATCTCGCACTCGGTGAGCCTCATCTGGAGGTTCCTGGCCTTCACCCGCTGGGCGCAGTAGTCCATCACCTCGCTCTCGAACTCGGTGTTGGAGCGGTGGCGCTGCAGGTCCTCCTCCGTGGCCTCCCGAAGCAGCTTCCCCTCGGGCTCCCGGGGCACGTCCTCCTGGGAGATGTGCTTGGCCAGCACCCTGCCCATGTCCACCCCCCGGTCCACGGATACCACCACCACGCTGCCCAGGCTCACCGGCACCGGTCCCTCGTTGCGGAACACCTGCAGCCGCCTGGCCTTGAAGGCCACCACCAGGTACTCCAGGACCTTGGAGGGGGCTCTGCCTCCGGACATCTCAGCCATCCCCTTCCATCGCTTTCCTCAGTGTCAGCAGGGCGGGCAGCAGGGCCATGGCCGGAGGGACGTGACGGTCCATCCTGGTCTCCGCCCTGGCCAGCGCCGCCTCCGCCTCCGAGGCGGCCTCCCCGCATGGGATGCTCCAGCCGGGCAGATCGGAGGACGGGTGGTAGAGGGGGTCCGATCCGGCCGCATCCCGCAGCATGTCATGCACAAGCGCCCTCAGCCCGGCAAGCAGCTCCCTGGCGCCCTCGCTGCCCTCGGTCTTGGCCACCGCTCCCGCCAGACCGATCAGGTCCGTCTCCGACTGCGCCTCCCGGAGCTGCCTCAGCACCTCCGCGGCGTACCTGGAGGGCGCCTCGCCCTCCGCAGCCATCGCCAGGGCCCTGCCGGGGCTCCCGTCAGATGCCGCCGCCAGTCTCTCCGCCGCCTCCCTGTCGATCTCGCAGCGCCGCAGGAGCTCCGTGGTGATCACCGCAGGCTCCACCCGGGCGAACCGGACCAGGTGCGCCCGGGACCGTATGGTGGGCAGCAGCCACTGTATCGCGCTGGTCAACAGGACAATAAGGGTATCTTCGGGCGGCTCCTCCAGACTCTTCAGCAGGGCGTTGGCCGCCTGCTCGGTCATCCGGTGGGCGTCCACCACCATCTCCACCCTCCAGCCGGATTCGAAGGCCGGCCTGGCCAGCCTTCCCTCCAGCTCGCGGATGTGGTCTATGCCGATATAGGAGCTGCCCGGGACCCTCAGCGGTGTGATGCCGTCCCGGACCCGGGCCCGCATGAGCTCGGCCACCTCCTCCGGCGTGGTGCTCCTCAGGGTGGGGAGGGTGATCCTCACGTCGGGATGGTCCAGGGCGGCTATGCGTCTGCAGTGCCGGCATTCCCCGCACCAGGTCTCCGACTCCCGGCACATCACAGCCGAGGCCAGGGCCAGCGCAGAGGTGAGCTTTCCGGTGCCCTCCGGGCCGGCGAACAGGTAGGCGTGGGCGAGCCTGCCGTCCGACAGCGCAGAGCCCAGAAGCCTCTCGGCCTGCTGCTGTCCCCTTACGCCGCGAAGCAGCGTCATTCTCCCGAAAGGTAGTTCAGCGGGTCCACCGGGTCTCCCCCCCTCCTTATTTCGAAGTAGTACCCGGCCCTTCCCGAGGGAAGGGTCCCGCAGGTCCCGATACTGCCCCCCTGCTCCAGCTCGACGTCCACCTCGATGTCCAGCTCGCCAAGGTGACCGTATACGGAGTAGTAGCCGTCCCGGTGGTCCACCACCACCATCCTGCCCAGGCTGAGGAAGTCATCGGCGTACATCACCCTCCCCGGCGCGGGAAGCCGGACGGTCTGTCCGGGTGTGGTGGAGACCTGTATGCCATCCGACACCGTCTCGGTTCCGTAGACCGGATCGGCCCTGACGCCGAAGGTCCTCACCACCTCTCCCCTGCACGGCCACTGTATGCCGCCGCGGTTGAGCTGGAAGTAGCTGTCACCCGTGGGCTCCAACATGGGACCCGTCTCCGTCTCTTCGCTGGACTCCTGCAGCCTGGCCACCAGCGCAGAGCGCCTGCGCCTCTCCTCCTCCATCTCCCTGGCCCGGGCCTCTGCGGCCGCTATTTCCGCGGAGAGCTCCTGGCGGTAGAGGGCCTGCCTCTCCTCCTGCCGGCAGATCCTCTCGTGGACCGTCTCCATCTGCAGCCTCAGGTCGTGGACGCTGGACCGCAGGACCTCCAGCGAGTCGCGGTAGCGGTGCAGGGAGTCCGCCGCCACCGTGAGCCTGTCCACCCTCTCCATGGCCCGCTGCGCCAGGAAGTCCAGGTAGGCCCTTCGCCGGAGCATCCTGTTCACGCCATCCGGGGCCAGGAGGAGGGCCGACCTGCTGTAGCGGCGGTGGGAGTAGAGGAAGCGCAGGTATCCGCCCAGCGCCTCCACCAGATCCGACCTCAGGGAATCGTACCGGGCGCAGGAATCCTCCGCCCGGGAGAGGAGCCCGGAAAGGCCCGCCTCTCTGTCGGCCAGGCTGTTGTAGTACTCCCTGGCGGTGGTCAGATGCTCGTGGATGGCCAGCAGGAGGTCCCGGGCTCCGGCCTCTCTCTCCTCCAGCTCCTCTATGCTGGCCTGCGTCTCCTCCAGCCTTGCGTTCAGGCTGTCCAGCCCGCTGGCCCCGGCCGCCGCCGCCAGAAGCGGCAGGGCCAGCAGGAACACGGGAGGGGAAAGGCGGCCGACTGTTACCGCCCCCGTCCTAACCCAGGACCTTCTTGCGGATGTCCTCGACCCTGTGGGTCCGCTCCCAGGAGAATGCGCCGTCATCCCCGGGCTCCCGTCCGAAGTGGCCGAAGGCCGCGGTCCTCTTGAATATGGGCTTCCTCAGCCCGAGGTAGTCGATGATCTCGTAGGGCTTGAGGGGGAAGATGTCCCTCACGGCCAGCTCCACCTCGGCGAGGTCATCCACCCTGGCGGTACCGAAGGTATCCACCAGCACGGATACAGGGTCGGGCTTGCCTATGGCGTACGCCAGCTGTATCTCGCAGCGGTCCGCGATCCCTGCGGCCACCAGGTTCTTGGCTATGTGACGGGCCATGTAGGCCGCCGAGCGGTCCACCTTGGTGGTGTCCTTGCCGGAGAAAGCTCCTCCGCCGTGCCGGCCCGAGCCCCCGTAGGTGTCCACGATGACCTTGCGGCCGGTGAGGCCTGTGTCGCCGTGGGGCCCGCCTATGGCGAACCTCCCGGAGGGGTTGTAGAGCAGACGGCCCGACCAGGGCAGCGAAGGCCGGCAGTTCTCCAGCACCGGCTCTATCACCTTCTCTCGCACCTCTTCGGACATCTGCTCCTGGTCGGCGTCGGGAGCGTGGTGGACCGACATCAGCACCTCGGCGATCCCCGCGGGTCTGCCGTTGTCGTACTCCACCGTTACCTGGCTCTTGGCGTCGGGCCTGGCCCAGTCCAGCTCCCCCGATCGGCGCTGGCCCGACAGCCGCTCCAGCAGTCTGTGGGCCAGCTGTATGGGGTAGGGCATCAGCGCTCCGGTCTCGTTGCAGGCGTAACCGAACATCAGGCCCTGGTCACCTGCTCCCAGGTTGCCCGAGACCCCGTGATCGATGTCGGGCGACTGGGCATGGATCCGTACGTCTACGGTGTTCTCGCTGTAGTGGAATCCCAGGTCCGGTATGCAGTAGCCGATGTCCCGGATGGTCTGCCTGGCCACCTTCTCGTAGTCCACCTCGGTGTGGCTCTTGACCTCGCCGGCGAGTATTACGTAGTTCGTGGTCACCAGCGTCTCGCAGGCTACATGGGCCTCCGGGTCGTGAGCAAGGTGTGAGTCGAGAATTGCATCCGAGACCTGATCGCAGATCTTGTCCGGATGCCCTTCGGAAACGGATTCGCTGGTAAAGTACGTACGCATTTGGGCACCTCTCACAGGTTTTCCGGGAACCGCCGGTCGGCGGCCTGAGGCGTGCATTGGCTTTTTAGCACTTTTTTTCGCGTGGTTGCAATACGCCTCAAATCACTCCACGTCCGGCTAAGATGTTGGCATCCCCATCCTGCGTCAATTCCAAGGTAAAGGGCCTCCAGGAGTCCTCGGGAGGACTTGACCGAGAGCCGAATCGACTTTAGTAGATAGCTTCGGCGGGAATGTTCACCGCAGCCGTGTTCGCTTTCGGCTGCGAGAGGCTCTGATTCCATCCGAATCATCGCAGGGAGACCCATTGGTCGGAAGAGACAGAGAGGTCGCGAGCCTGGTCCGCCGGGCCAAGGCCGAGCTCAGGGGAGGTCACAGGCGGGAGGCCCTGCAGCTTCTGCAGAAGGCGCTGGCCATTGACCCCGAGAGCAACGCGGTCACGGAGGCCATACTGCAGATAGAGCGGGAGTCAGCCGCCGCCCGGCGGAAAGAGGCCGAGCCTTCTCCGAAGCCCGAGAAGAAGTCCGGAGCGAAGAAGAGCCCTTCCCGAAAGAAGCGCAAGGCCACCGAAGATAAGAGCACCAAAGCCTCCAGGTCCTCCAAGCCCCGAGAAGAGACCGCAGCCGGGAAGAAGCCTTCCCCGCCGGAAAAGAAGGCCAAGCCCAAGCCAGGCCGAAGGAGGTCTAGGCGTCTGAGGGCCGTACCCGAGGCCCGGGAGGAGAAACCCGCCCCCGCGAAGAAGGAGAAGGCCCCGGCCGGGGAGGAGCCGGCCGAATCCGCCGAAACCACCGAAAAGGAAGGTCCTATGGCTTCAACCGAGCAGCTTCAGGCCCTGCTGGACACCACGGCAGAAGCTATGAGATCCGGGGACGACTCCCGGGCGGTAAAGGCACTCAAGCAGGCACGGGCCATGGCCCCCGAGGACGAGAGGGTCCTGGAGCTCACCGAGCGCTACAGGTCTTCCCGCAAGGCCAGAAAGGCCATCGCCCTGTCGCGGAAGGGCCTGGCCGATGGCAGTCCCCGCAAGGCCACCGCCTACGCCAGAAAGGCGTTCCAGCTGGACCCCGACGCTCCCGGCCTCGACGAGCTCCTGGAGGAGATCGAGAGTTCCACAGGAGGCAAGCGGGCCCCGAAGAAGACCTCGAAGACACCGACTCAGTCCGGCGGCGAGGCCGACACCTACGTCCAGAAAATCCGGGAGAAGATACAGATAAGCTCCTTCCCGGAAGCCGCGAAGCTGACCAAGGAAGCAATAGCCAGGTACCCCGACAACGAGCTGCTGCGGACCTTCGACGAAAAGTTCAAGAAGATGGGCCTCATCGACTGACTTCGTCGGCGAACAGTCGGCTCGCCAACCTTGTGGCCAGTCGAACAACGCCAACCATGACATTCACCCTCACGACCAGACGCCCAGATCTGCCTCCGGAGCCGGCAAGGACATCCCGCAACCCCATCATCTTCGCCAGGGAACTCAAGGCCGAGTTGGAGGCGGAAGGTCTGAACCAGACCGAACTTGCCAACAGAATGGGAGTAACACGGGCGCGTATCAGCCAGTGGCTGAGTCTGCTGGGACTCCCCAGTGATTTGATCGCCGACATTGAGAGCCTTTGCGATCACTGGACCCGCAGGCTTGTGACCGAGAGGCAGCTGCGGAAGCTGAAGAACGCTGGGGTTCATGGCCTGAAGAGAAGCCAGCATCACACTGATGCCTATTCCTGCAGATTGACCGATATCCATTGACATTTTCATGTCGCGGATATTAAGCTGAATATAGTGTAGATTTAGTCAAAATACATGTTGATCAGGAACGGAGCCCTGATGAGATGCCGAATGGCCGCCGTCGCCTTTTTTCTTTCACTCTCTCTCGTAGCCCGAACCGGCTCCGCCGACGACTTCCCTGACCACACACTGCCCACCATGGTCGTACGTATGCGCGGCCCGCAGATCGGCTATGATGACATGAAGCTTCCCCTCCTGACCACTCTCACATGGAGGTACTTCGACGCCACCAACTTCGGCGCAATGTCCACTGACGGGAAATTCGATAACTTCCTCTCACTGTGCGACAGCGTCTATATCCGCTACTCAATCTGCGCCGGAGATGTAATGCGCTACGTAGGTGAATGGGGTGGTGACGAGTATCGTTATTGGTTCCGCAACAGCCCCGACGAAGGCCTTCTGTCCGATGAGTGCTTCGCGCAGTCCGACATTGATTTTGAAGACATCATCAACTACGCATCGGCCGATACCATGTTCGACAGCAATGAGGAGTACTCGTTGTCGAAAGTAATGGGTGATCTGGCTAGCAACACAAGCAACCACCCCTGTCTCTGGTTCTTCGAGGTGTACGACGAGGCGAACAACAAGCAGTGGGGGGCTGCTGTTAGTGATACATCATCCCTAGACGACTACATTCCCAACATCTACACCCAGGACAGGGACCCGGCGACCAAATACCTTACTATGGAAGAGGTCGAACCCGCCGGCATCTTCTCCTGGCAGAAGTGGCTTGTAGAGAACGACGCCTTCAATCCGGTCACCTTCACACTCAATATGGGCGTGATCCGCAGTTACATGCCTGAGGACTATAGAGGCCTGGATTACGTCTATGGCACCGGCACCATGGCGGACCAGGCGAGGGCAGTTCGGACGCTGATGGAGGCTCGTTACCAGCCGCCTCCTGTTGGAAGCTCTATTCCGGTCACGTTGCCAAATCCTCTTGAGTTTCTGTGCTTCGACTACTATCCGTTCAGGTACGTTGATAGGGACTATGTTAATACGACTACAATCTGCGACTCCGACTGGGAGTTCCTTGTCGGTAACTGCGAAGAAGGCATGGATTCGACTGTAATGAATGCGGTTGTGGGTGGAGATCCTATTCCCGTCTACTACTATACTCAGGCTTTTGGGGCTTCATCAGGTCCAAAGATGCACGGCAATTCGAGCGACAGTGTTATCGATTACAATTCGCTTCTTTGGCGCAACCCGACTTCGCAGGAGTTCCGCATGCTGTGCAACCTGGCCCTTCTGCACCAGGCCAAGGGCATCTTCCCCTACAGCCTGTGCAGCTTCATTCATCGCCCCAATCAGCTGAACGAATCCTGGAATTACGGTTGCAATGCGCTACTTGACAGGCATCTGATACCCTTCGATGCCCCCTATGAGGACTGGGTGTACACCGGCCGCTGGCCAGAGCATGACACCTACGACTACTCGTACATCCGCCCCGATTCCATTCCTCCCTGGATGGACGGATTCGACCCGCTGTACGATGTTGAGAGTGCGCCTCAGTACCATGGAATGGGTGACCAGAAGTACAACGAGCGCTGGTACGAGTGGCTGTTCGAGCCCTAC
>JAWLEP010000012.1:42326-66683 GCA_041686025.1 Candidatus Fermentibacteraceae bacterium | reverse complement strand
CCTCTCCCAGTAGTCCCCCAGCCCCTCTATCTCCCGGAGTTTCTCCTCCGGCAGCTTCAGCAGGCATAGCCACTGAGTGATCCTGTCGGCAGAAACCCCCAGGCGCTTGCCTATCTCTCTGCGGCTGAGCCCGAGTCTCTTCATCTCGTCCCTGATTTCTCGGGCGTAGATGATCGGGTTACGGTAGGTCTTGGGCTCGACCTGTTCGATCAGAGTTGCGGTGAGCAGCAGGAGGGAGATGGGGGCGGTTCGCCTGGAGTTGGGTTTGGTGTACCAGCCATTCCCAAACGCATATGCAGCTCTGTCACTTTGCGCGGGCTTTCTTTCTTTTGACAAGAAGCAGGACGTGGACACTCTTACCTACGACACGGAGGTGAGCCTGCACTGGTTTCCCATGCTTCTGGACTACAACCCGGGCGGCTCTCTGTTCCGAAATACTGGTGGGTTTCTGATAAACGGGAGCTCCATCGACGCTACCTGTGAACCGGAGGTCACCGTTGAGCTGGGCGGGCATACATATACACCGGAGGACGTTGGCATTGTAGTGGGAGAGGTGGATATGCCAGTAAAGTCGACCTACCTCGGAGCAGGTCTCGGACGGTACGCCGGAGGCTCTCCGGGAATTAGGGCTACCCTTGATGCGGGGGTAGCGTTCACCTCCTTCTATGCGAGCCTCGGCCATGAAGGCGGGAATCTACCTGCCGAGCTGGAAGGGCAGCTGGCGGAAGATCTTGCTTTGGAGGCGGATTCACTGAACAAGGAGCTGGAAGATCTGAATATCTACCCAGTGCTTTCGGTCGGGATCACGTATCCCTGGTAAGGGCCCCCTGCATCCAGGCCCGTTTCGCATCCATCATGCGTACAATCCTGTACATTGTGCAAAATCCCTGTCCTGCAGCCCCAGGATACAGCCGCCAACAGACAGATATGTGAAGAGAAAACCCGGCATTCCGAACCGGTTCATCCATCTTAGGACCAACCTGTAGAGCCAGGGCTGTAGGGTTATTCGTGTCACCAGTCTCATCACGATAGTAAGTGTTCCTCGCGGCCGGGCAAAGAGGGGTAGAGCCCATTGGTTACCCAGGAGATTCCCCATACCAGGGTGTTTTTCGAGCAGGTATCTGAGATTGCCCTTTCCGTACTCGAACATCCTTCTGACGTACCGCTCGAGAGTGATCGTATTGAGGTGATTGACTCGAATGTCCGGGTCCCAATGGAAGGTCGCGCCTGCCCTCATGAATCTGTAACCCAGCTCCGTGTCTTCGCCTCCGTAAGTGACGATGTTCTCATCCGAGCCGCCGATGCTTTCTAGAAGGGCCTTTCTCAGGCTCAGATTGCCTGTAATGCAGTAGCGCCATGGAAACGGTCCGGCCGGCCTGCCTCCCATGGCTCTCGAGTCGGCCCATTTGTGGAATCTGCTGGGAGTGTCCTGCCAGGCATCGACACGCGCTCCCATTATTACATCCGCAGTTTTCCTTCTGTGATGGAGAAGATGGGCGTATACAAGATCCTCATCGAACTCGAGGTCGGCATCCATCATCAGGATCGCACTGCCGCTGGAAGCCTCGAGGCCGATGTTGCGAGCTCTTGGCCGATTGCCTTTACCCTCCAGCCTAAGGATCTTCTTGGGGAATTCAGCAGAAAGCTCACGGGCAAACTCGTGCTCAACGGGCTGGCTGCTTCCATCGTCGACGATAATGGCCTCCCACGAGCCATCGCGCAGGTCCTGAGACTCGAGCGAGACAAGCGTTCTGCGGAAGCTGTCGCCCCCGTTCCTGACGGGCATTATTACCGAGATCTCAGTTATCATCCCTTATCCGTCTTCAGCTCATGCTGATCCTCCGATTGACTCGGATCCTCCCCATCATCTGGAGTATTCATCCAGCCCAGGCTTCTGTATCTTTGGTGTATCTGTTTTGCCACCTCAAGCCAGTGATGGTGCTTCTCGATCCACTTTCTTCCCATGGACGCATGCCTCTGCCTGAGCTCTGAATCGAGTACAAGCTCTCTGAGAACACTACGAAGGCTCTCCGGAGATGCAAGGGCGAAGGGATGATCGGGAATGAAATCCTGGTAAGCGTGTGAGAGGTTCGTTACGGTGCAGAGCCCCATCGATAGGCTTTCCAGGGAGTTCACTCCATACCCCATGTCACCCCTGGCAATCTGGTCAATGGCTATATGACAGGTGGACTTGAGCTCCAGTGTCTTGCTGTGTGTCCGGTTCTGGATCAGGACAAGCTCGACGGGAAGCTCGCTGGCTACATCTTCCACGGCCCTTACAATCGATGAGGTGCCCTTTACCGTGGGCAATCTGGGAGCATGGCATATCCTCACCTTCCCT
Source organism: Candidatus Fermentibacteraceae bacterium (assembly GCA_041686025.1). GTDB lineage: Bacteria > Fermentibacterota > Fermentibacteria > Fermentibacterales > JCC-6 > JAWLEP01. Next base: position 64,342 of record JAWLEP010000012.1, on the reverse strand, counting down.
TCGGATGGCCGGGCGGACGGTACACTATCTGGGTCGAAGGGCAGGAATTGATATTCCAGCTCCGGGTAGCGCTGGAAGAGGTCGAACTCACAGGTCAGGTGTAGATCCGTAGCTTCCCATATCGGTCTTATCGCACCCCGCATCCTCAGGTCCAGCCCATGGTAGTAGGAGACGATCTTCTTTCCGGATCGTTTCAGCTTTTTGACGTCATGTCCATCACGGAAGAAGCTCACTCCACCCTCGAAGTGATAGATGTCATAGTCCCATAGGCCGAATTCCCTGGCAGCTCTCCCTACAAGTGGTGCCCATATGATGTCGCGCAGTCGCTGAAGAGGTGCTTCAAGGAGGCTTGGACGCCAGAATCTCCTCTCCAGTGAGCCGGTGAAGGGGACTTTCATGCTGCCCACCCCGAGAAGGCGCTTCAGTGTCCACAGCCACTCCATGGGCCCCACGAAGGGCAGATCAAGGCATATGTCCTCTTCGTAGATGCTCTTGGCTCGGAAGAAGGTGACCAATCTACTGTCGTACCCCAGAGCTCGATGACCTCTAGTGAAGTACGGCAGGACACCGGTGAAATTCTGTGGAGCTATGTGCAGAATCCTGGGCTTGCCTGAGAACATTGCTCCGACATTCCTAACCGGTCGGATCATTCAGCCCATGCAATGGGAAACCGGATTTTGCTCCCTTTGCACTCTCTTCCCGAACCCGGCTCCGCAGTGCGCTCTCTAGTCAGAACCGTCACCGCTTTGTAGCATATCCGGCTTCCCGCAGCCGGTCAACGAACATCCCTGGCTAAAGTCTTGTGCAGAAGCGCCCTTGAGGCGCAGCTTCACCCTCAGCCGGGCGGTTCTCAGCCAATCTCGATCTCCGGCACATCGCCCCGCCAGGGCACGTAGTCCACATCAGGCTCGCAGACCAGCTCGAGCGGCACGGGCGGGGTCAGGATATCCGGCGCTCCCCACCGGGACCTCACACCGTCACGATCTGACTGATTAACTTCTCCTCAGAGGCCTCAGCTAGGAAGTTGCAAATCCCTCTCGTCGAAGATATCCCGGCCATAGATCACGAAGAAATGGCAGACCACGCCGATCAGGCCATTCCGGCTCTGCTGCATCTGGTTGTCAGCCTCCGATTATCTCGTTCAGGCCGGCTAATATGTCCTTGAGCTTCTCCGGGTCGATCCTGGCCAGCCAACGACCGATGCGCTTGACCGAAAGCGTCCTTATCCGGCTGATCTTCACCCAGGATTCCTTCGGGAGGGATACTCCAGTCAGATGATAAGTTAATGGGTAACCCGCTCTCGGCCTGCTGCCGGTGAGAGCCATTGCTATCACGGTACCCGATTTCTCGTTGAAGATGTCCTGACTGATTACCAGTACAGGGCGCCTGCCAGCCTGCTCATGACCTACTGCAGGACTGATGAGGTCGGCCCAGTAGATATCTCCCCTCAGTATTCGGGCCATGAGTCCAGCTCACTGTTCATGCCCTCTTCTGCAATTGCCATCTCCTCTTCTGGATTCAGTTTCTTGCATTCCCTTGCGAGTCTGTTGCCCAGCTTGCGTTCGAGCATCTCTCCGATTGCAGCCTGTATTGCGCCACTGCGACTTGCAAACTCAGACCTCGATACAAGATCATCCAGCAGCTTCAGCATCTTCTCGTCCAAGCTGATCGCGATCTTTGCACTGCCCATGAGATCACCTCCGGTATTACCCCCGGTCATACCCTTGGCTTTTGTCAATGGTCGGCACAGGATTGCGGTATGCCGCGGGTTCGATACGCCCATTTGACGCTTTTGATAGCAGTGGAAGCGCTTTGGGACTGATTCGTTTGGGGTTGGGTCTGGCTTTCCCGTGATAGCGCGGTTGGGGGAAAGTGCCGGGGCGGACTATGGCAAGGCTCTCCGCTCCGAGTGGCGGGGCGCTGTTTGAGATCGTAGGAGGGTGCGCTATCATTCTCTTGTGCGGGTTGGCATACGGCCGGTTGCCGGGTGCCATCGAGCCGAGTCGATGCAGCGAAGGAGAGCCGAGACGTTGGCAAATGGCGTTTCCATTGGCGGTACTCGGATGACGGTATTCCTGTGTCTCGCCGCGCTTGCGCCTGCGGAAACCGCCGATGCTCAGACCGAGCCCGGGTACATGGTGCAGAGCGAATTCGGCGACCCGCTGAGCTGCGACATGATGGCCCAGGGAATATTCCTGGTTTGGTGGGACATCCAGAACGACCTGTCCGAGGAGGCCGCCGTGCTGCTCGACAGCATGTCGGCCTACCGCCAGACCTGTCTGGATTCCCTGGAGATGGAGGACCCCCCGAACCCGCAGGACGGCTATTACTTCAATGTCTATCTACATGAAGAGGGGGATGTCTTCCCCGACGGCTGGGCTTGCGGTGTGGGAACGGACTGCTACGGCTATCCCTACATGACACTGCCCATAGGGGTGCTGGGCAATTGGATGACCATAAGTCACGAGAGCTTCCATGTCTTTCAGTACAGCAGCGACGCCCCGGGCTTCGATGACGTGGACGTGTTCTGGTACATAGAGGCTTCTGCGAACTGGTTCGCCGCCAAGCGGTATCCCTGTGTGCCCAACGCATTCCTGGAGGCCGAGTCCCTGGTCAGGATACCCCAGGTGGCAATGTGGCTTGGGTACGACAACTTCCCCGGGTACTACCCGGAGAACTGGCAGCGCTACGTTCACCAGTACGCCATGGCGCTCTTTCTCTTCTACCTCACCGAGGAGGTGGGAGTGCCCACCTCCGTCGTCTGTGACGGCTTCTACAACGGCGATGAGCTGCAGATGCTTCTGCCGCAGGAGTACCTTTGCGCGGAGGTGGGCGGGGAGGAGCTGCGGGAGCATTTCATGGACTGGGCCGCGCACATGACCAACGACTTCGATTTCATACTTCCCTCCCAGCGTGAGACCGCGGAGGAGGAGTGGGAGGCCTATGCAGACCCGGATGACGACAACGAGTTCGTGCAGGTCTACCTCGACAGCGGCTCGGGGGGCTGGTACTCGCCTCCGGACTCCCTGACTACTACCGCCTGGTCCTTCAACACCTACAAGGTCCTCAACCAGTCCGACGCCGCCTACAGCTTCCATCTGGTCGGCGATTCCCTGGGCAGCGAGGGCGAACCCTCGTACTTCCTGGGCAGAGTATTGGTGCGAAACGCTATCACCGGAGCAAGCATCTACGACCTGGAGATGACGGGTGATACGGAGGGCAGCGTATCGGTGGAGGTCACCGAAGCGGATACGGCCCTCTGCCTGATCGTGGGTTCCCTTCCAGAGGCGTTCGAGGGGGCCGAGCAGCTGTTCCACTACCAGGTCAGCATCGAGAAGGCCGCTACGTCGGTGGGGCAGACCCTCCGCCGCCGGCCGCCGGCCGCGAGGCTAGACGGCTGCCGCCCCAACCCATTCGGGTCCATGGCCGTAATCGAATACGTTGTGCCCGCGGGAGGATCTTCGGCCAGCCTGGCCGTCTACGACCTGCAGGGACGCCTGGTTGCCGCACTGGTCGACGGGCCGGTGGCTGCGGGCCGACACGACGCGGTCTGGGACGGCCGGGACGCTTCGGGTGAGCAGGTGCCCTGCGGAGTCTACCTGCTGCGGCTGCAAGCGGAGGGAACCGTGGACCTCGGCAGGCTGATGCTGCTGAGGTGAACGGGGGCCGTATCCGGCAGCACCGCATTGGATCGCATTCGGCCAACACGCGGCTGTATGCGAGCAAGTCCATATGGATGGTAGTGCCGCCCGCTTACTCCCGTGGCCCGCGCGGTTTCCGCCTCCTTAAGATTGCACTGGAGTATACGCTGTGTGCCTCAATGGCTTCCGAATAAGCGCTCTAGGGCAGGACAACGGCTCTGGTGCTGCCGCAGCCGGTGTCCTTGTCCACGATGTGATAGACACCCGCAGGCAGGGGAAGGAAGAGCGGGCCGGGTGCGGTCTGGCGTATTTCTCCTACGGTCCTGCCTGAGATGTCGAGCACCGATGCGTACAGGGGGGGCTCGTCCAGACGCAGGCTGATGCCGCCGTATCCGGGGTTTGCCCGCAGCCGGAAGCTGGGATTCACCGGTGCTGAGGCCCGCTGCTGAATCCCCTCCGGCCAGGAGGTGCGGATGGCGCAGACCCCGCAGCCGCTGGCATCCATCGCCACCGCCGCGATGGGGGTGGGGTAGAGGTCGGAATCCAGCAGGCAGAGGTCGCATCCGCCGCCGCTGGGCAAGTCTACATGGGGTTCGATGGAGGGAGACGCGAACTCGAGGTCGGGGCAGTAGAAGCAGCCGGATGTGACAAGGGCCACCTTGCACGACCAGTCCGTCCAGAAGAAGTCGAAGGACTTGATGCTGGCGGGGAACTGGTAGGAGTCCTGGTAGAACCCGTCGTCTCCCCTGATCAGCGTCATCTCACTTCCGTACCAGCCGACTATCTCGGGATAGGGCGTAGATCCCCCGGTAATGTTCGGGGTGAAGCAGAGGTTCTGGAAGTAGAGGTCGTTACTGTCCCAGACGTTGACTCCGGAAGTCAGATAATCGAGCCACATGGTGGGATAGTCCCCCCAACTGCATACGGCCATGCAGGCCACCGGAGAGGAGTCGCAGATGTCCATGGTCCCGTAGTACATTGTAATGGAGCTCTGCAGGATTTCGCCGGTGTAGCCGTCGCGGACCGTGACGCAGCCGTTCATCACGCTTCCCCTGTCCATCGAGTAGCCCATCTCGGACCAGCCGTTTCCGGAGACGTCGGAGTCAGTGACCCTGATCCAGTCATCGAGGGTTGCCAGCTGACTGCCGGCCCACAGCTCCGACCCGTCCTGGCCGTCCAGGGCGAAGAAGGTGCAGTAGTTGCCGGGATAGGTCCTGCTGCACAGTACGGCTGCGTCACCGGTGCCCGGCCCGGACGACTGCTGGACGAACGCCAGGGGATGGTCCTGCGGCGCAGTCCAGATCAGCTCTCCGCTGGCTCCGGACAGGAGGGAGACGGCGTCCGGGTACTCGGTTGCGAGCGCGATATCGGCCACGCCGTCGAGGTCGGCGTCCGCAGTGGCTCTGAAGCAGTCGGTGGAAAGCGCCCCGGCCAGGCTGTCGTTCTGCCAGATCACCTCGCCGCTCAACCCGCTGAGACACCTGATCCCGTAGCCGGACGATTCCGATGCGGCGGCGAAGACATCGTCGGTGCCGTCGCCGTCCACATCGCCGGCGGGCTCCACTGCCACCATCTGGCCGGCGGGGCAAGCCGTCCACAGGATGCCGGGAGGTTCGGCAACAAGGCCGAGGAGCAGGAGGGAGAGCATGAGCACTCACTTCCGCATGCGCTGCCAATAGATTACACACCAAACTGATTATTGAGGCACTGTCTGCCCATGTCTACCCTTCCGGACAGCGGCAGGAGCTGCTGCCGCGCTGGGCCGGGTCCATGGTGGCGGGTTTCTTGACAAGCGGGCCGGCGGTGCCGATAATCAATTTGGTTTAACGTGAACCCCAACCCGAGGAGGAAGTATGAGGCTTTTCGTGGCTGCAGCGATCCTGATGATTGCCGCGCCCCTCTTTGCGCAGGATCCCACCGACATACTCGTCTACCACGACACCGAGTCGGGCTACGGTACGGCGGTAACCACCGCCATCGACAACCTCTGGCCCTCCTGCAACGTCTCCGACAACACCGGCGGCGAGTCTGGCATGACTAACTTCAACAACGACCTCTACTCCCAGGACTGGGACCTGATCATCGTCGAGTGCTGGTACTACGACACCGATGACCTCGACTGGGCCACACTGAACGACATCTACGACACCAACACCATCTTCGCCACCTGCTGGGAGTGGATGGGCGGAACCAGCGGTCAGATGGACCTGGCCAACAGCATGGGCGTGACCAACGTATCCACAATCAGCAGCGTGATCCCGCACTACGCCTGGGACGAAACCCATCCCATCTGCGACGGCATCGGCGACTGGAGCTGGGAGGACCCCGGCCTGATGACCCTCAACAACCGCATGACCGTCTCCGACGCCATCCCTGTTACCGGATGGACATCGGACGAGCAGAGCGGCGAGGCCGGAATCTGCGTGGCCAACGACGGCAGCAGCGTCATCAGCGGCTACACCCCCGGCTACGCCGTGGAGGACGTGGCAATCTGGGAGAACATCCTGCAGTTCATGTGGGGCGAAGAGGCACTCGTCCCCACCACCTGGGGATCCATCAAGGCCGGCGGTCTGCAGCGCTAGCCTGATACACCCAGGGCATTTGCCGGCCCCCCGGAGAGGTTTTCCGGGGGGCCTTCTCTATGCGGGCCGTCCCGAAGGCCCCGGGATGTGGACATGGTCGGGGCGCAGGTGGCATCTTTGGGCCGTGGAGGTGTGGGTATGAACGTAGTCTTGCTCTACGGTGGAAGGTCCGCCGAACGGGAGATATCCGAGCTCTCGGCGGCCTTTGTGGGCCCCTCGCTGCGGAAGGCCGGCCACCGGGTCCTGGAGGTGGAGATAGGCGCCGGCGGCGAATGGACGCTGGAGGGCCGGAAGCTGAGAATGCAGCCGGAGTCCGGCAGATGGAGTTTGCTCTGCGGAGAGAGCCTCCTGGATTTCGACATGGTCTTTCCGGTCCTGCACGGCCCCTACGGGGAGGACGGCACGGTGCAGGGGCTGTGCGAGACGGCGGGCTGGCCCTACGCTGGCGCCGGGGTGGCCACCTCATCGGTATGCATGGACAAGGTGCTCTTCCGCAGGATCATGGAGTCCTACGAGCTGCCCATGGCGGACTGGGCCCCGTACCAGAGGGGCGACCTTGCCCGGGCTGCGGAGGAGTGGTCGGGAAGGCTGCCGGTGTTCGTCAAGCCGGCCCGGCTGGGTTCCAGCGTGGGAATAACCAGGGTGGACCACGGGGACGAATTTATGCGGGCCCTGGAGAATGCGGCCGGCTTCGACCCCAAGATCCTGGTGGAGAAGGCGGTGGAGGGTGCCCGGGAGATAGAGGTCAGCGTGCTGGGGGAGGAGTCGGGAATCTCCGCCTCCGTACCCGGCGAGATACTGCCCGGCAGGGAGTGGTACGACTACCGGGCGAAGTACGACTGCCCGGAGTCGCGGCTGGTGATACCGGCCGAGCTCCCCGCGGAGACGGCGGAGAGGCTGCGCAGGCTGGCCTGTCTGGCCTTCGCCGCGGTGGACGGCATCGGCTTCGCCCGGGTTGACTTCCTGCTGTCCGGAGATGGCGATGTGCTCATCAACGAGATCAACACCATTCCCGGCTTCACCTCCATAAGCATGTTCCACCGCCTCTGGGAGGCGGCCGGGGTGCCGGTTGACGAGCTGATGGACAGGATCCTCCGCGCCGGCCTGGCCAGGCCCGCGGTGGGCCTTCCGGCGGAGGCGCGGTGAGCGCTTACCGGGTGGAGTTGCGCAGCGACACCTTCAGCCTGCCCGAGCCCGCCATGCGCCAGGCCATGGCCGCAGCCGAGCTGGGGGACGACGTCTTCGGGGAGGACCCCACGGTCAACGCCCTGCAGGATAGGGTGGCCTCCCTGCTGGGCATGGAGGACGCCATCTTCATGCCCTCGGGCACCATGTCCAACGGCGTGGCTCTGCGCTGCCTGGCCTCTCCGGGGGAGACGGTGGTGTGCGGAAGCGCCAGCCACGTATACCGCTACGAGGGCGGTGCTGCCGCAATGCACGGCGGCCTGCGGCTGCACAGGCTGGTGGAGCGTGCATGGGGAGCTCCCTCCCTGGACTCGGTGAGGGAGGCGTTCTCCCTGGCCCGGGACGTACACCATTCGCACAGAAGCGTGCTGGCCCTGGAGAACACCCACAACGTGCTGGGGGGAAGGGTGCTGCCCCCGGAGAGGGAGGACGCCCTTCTGCGGGCGGCGCGCTCGGCGGGAGGGTCCGCCTTCCTGGACGGGGCGCGTCTCTGGCACGCGCACGTGGCCGGGAAGCGGCCGCTGGAGGATCTGGCCTCCGGCTACGACCTGGTCACCGTCTGCTTCTCCAAGGCCATGGGCTGCCCGGTGGGCTCGGTGCTGGCCGGCCCCGAGGACCTCATAGAGAAGGCCAGATGGGTGAGGAAGATGCAGGGCGGGGGCATGCGGCAGGCCGGGGTCCTGGCGGCTGCCTGCATGTACTCGCTGGACCACTGCCTGCCCGAGCTGGGCCGCACCCACGACTACGCGGCCAGGCTGGGCCGGGCGGCGGCGGACTCGCCGCTGCTCTCGGTGGACCGGGACTCCGTGGAGACGAACATAGTCATGGTCGACACCCCCGGCAGGACGGCCCATTCGGTTGCGGACGCCCTGGGGGAGACGGGCATCGGCTGCCTTCCGGTGGGTCCGGAGAGGATAAGGCTGGTGACGCACCTTTCGCTGAGCGAGAAGGACGTGGCCTACGCGGCGGACACGCTGTCTGTATTCGGAGGTTGATGGCATGAGGGCAGGAGTTGCGGGAACGGGACATCTGGGCTTCCACCACGCCAGGATACTGCGCGACCTGGCCGAAGAGGTGGTGGTATACGATACCGACTCCGGAAGGCAGGCCGAGGTGTCGGCCGAGCTGGAGGTGCAGGCGGCCTCCAGCCTCGGAGAGCTGCTGGAGCGGGTGGACGCGCTGGTGGTGGCCTGCACCACGTCCGCCCACCACGAGGTGGTGATGAAGGCCCTGGAGGCGGGCCGGCACGTGCTGGTGGAGAAGCCCATAGCCGCCTCCGTGGAACAGGCCAGGGAGATGGTCCGGGCCGCCGGGGGGAGGGAGCTCACCCTGGCAGTGGGTCACGTGGAGCGGTTCAACCCGGCGGTGGTGGCCGCCGAGCCGCTTATCGCCGATCCGCTGTTCGTGGAGGCTCACAGGCTGGCCCCCTTCGGCCCCAGGGGCACCGACGTATCGGTGGTGATGGACCTGATGATACACGACCTGGACATGGTGCTCAGCTTCGCCCGGTCCGGCGTGAGGGAGGTCCATGCCTCCGGAGTGTCCGTACTCAGCGACGAGGTGGACATTGCAAGCGCCCGGCTGCTGCTGGAGAGCGGCGCCGTGGTCAACCTCACGGCCAGTCGGATCTCCCGCGAGCCCATGCGCAAGCTTCGCTTCTTCCAGCGGGACAGCTACGTGTCCATAGACTTCGCCGACCGCACCGTGGAAGCCCTGCGGCTGAGCGGTGGCAGCATAGTTCCCGTGCCGGTGCACGTGCAGGAGCACGACGCCCTCACCGCCGAGCTCTCGGACTTCCTGTCCGCCTGCCGGGGAGGGCGGCCTGCGGTTCCCGGGGAGGAGGGTCTGCGGGCGCTGGAGGTGGCCGACCGGGTGGTGAAGGCGGTCCGGGAGGGCCAGAGGCTGATCGAGAGCGGGGACTGAAATCGGTCTGGGGGGCGGAGCGGAGCGCGGCATTCGGCTCATGGTGATCGCCGGGGAGCCCTCCGGCGACCGCAGGGCGGCGGACGTGCTGGAGGCCCTGGCCGGGAGGGGACCGGTGGAGTCCTTCGGCCTGGGGGGGGACTTCATGGCCCGGCAGGGCTTCGAGGCGGTCCACCATCTCTCCGAGTACTCCGTCATGGGCTTCGCCGAGGTGGTCATGGCCCTGCCGCGGATCCTGCGGCTGGAGCGGTCGCTGCGCCGGGAGGCCCTGCGCCGGGAGCCGGACGCGGTTCTGCTGGTGGACTACCCGGGATTCAACATGCGCTTCGCCAGGTGGGCGGCATCCCGCGGCATGCGGGTGATCTACTACGTCTCCCCGCAGCTGTGGGCCTGGGGCAGGGGCCGGGTACGCAAGGTCCGCCGCAGCGTGGACCTGATGATCACCCTATTCGAGTTCGAGGCCGACTTCTACCGCCGGCGCGGCGTGGACGCCTACTGGGCCGGCCATCCCCTGGTGGACCGGATACCTGCCCCGGACGCCGGGTCGGTGCCCGGAGGGGGGCTGGCGATCCTCCCCGGAAGCCGCGCCCAGGAAGTGTCCCGGCTGGCCGGGCCCATGGAGCGAGCCTTCCGAAGGCTCTCTGCGGAAGGAAGGGTGTCCGGGGCCAGGCTCGCCCTGTCGCCCCACGTCCCCCGGGAGGCCTACGGCGGGCTTGTCGAAGCCCCCGGCGTAAAGGAATGTGAATTCGTACAGGAGGCCCTGAGGGGGGCCTCGGCGGCCATGGTCTGCAGCGGGACGGCCACCCTGGAGACGGCTCTGCACGGCGTACCCTTCGTTATCGCCTACCGGACCTCGGAGGTTACCTACCGGATAGCCCGGGCCCTGGTGCGCTCCATCAGCTTCATCGGCATGCCCAACCTGGTGGCGGGGGAGCAGGTGGTGGAGGAGCTGGTGCAGCACCGGGCCGGCGCCGAAGAGCTGGTCCGGGCGGTGGGTCCGCTGACTGCGGAGGGCGGGGCCCGGGAGCGGTGCATGGCCGGCCTTTCTCGGGTGCGGGCGGCCCTGGGCCCGCCGGGGGCCGCCGCAAGGGCGGCCGCCAGGATAGCGGCGGAGCTGGAGGGCCATGGGGGCTGATTTTCTCCGCCTTTCCCGGGCGGCGGCCCGGCCCCTGATCTCCCTGCTGGGGGGCAGCTGGCGGGTGGACTACAGGAGGCCCTCCACCGGAAGGCTGGGCAGGCCGCGGGGCAGGAACGTCCTCTACTGCTTCTGGCACGGCAGGCAGCTGCCGCTGATATACACCCACCGCGGTGAGGGCGTCTGCGTGATGGTGAGCGTCCACCGGGACGGACAGTACGTTGCCAACATACTCCACGAGAACGGTTTCGGTCTGGTGAGAGGGTCCAGCTCCCGGGGAGGGCTGCAGGCCCTGCGGGAGATGGTGCGCAGGCTGCGGTCGGGCCTCGACGGCGCCATCACCCCCGACGGGCCCCGGGGGCCGGCGGAGAGGATGGGAGGGGGAACGGCCCAGATCGCGCGGATGGCCCGGGTGCCGGTGGTGCCCATGGGGACCAGCGGCTGGCCGCGGGTCCGCTTCCGCAGCTGGGACCGCTTTCAGCTGGCCCTTCCCTTCGCTGCGATGGCGGTGGTGGAGGGAAGGCCGGTGGTGCCGGGCAGGGGCGAGCGGGTGAAGGCGCTCACCGCCAGAATAGAGGCCGAGACCCGACGGGTCAGCCGCGCCGCCGACCTTCTGGCCCTTCCCCTTCCCGTCCTCCAGGCTGCCGCCTGCTCGCTGCTGGGCCGGGCGCTGATGCCCGCGGCCAGCCTGGCCCTGGCGGCCCGTCCCCGGCGGGAGCGGGCCGAGCGCAGGGGGAAGGTCAGGCCCCGCTCCGACCGGCCGGTCTGGATGCACGGCTCCTCCATGGGCGAGCTCCGGGGGCTGCTGCCCCTGGCCGCCCTGCTTCGCCGCAGGGGGGTGGCCGTTCATCTCACCTGCTTCACCCCGGCGGGGCGGCGCCTTCTGGCCGGGAGCGGCTTTCCCGGCTCCTTCCTTCCCCTGGACTGCCCCCCCTGGGTCCGGCGCTTCCTGCGGCGCGTCCGTCCCCGGGCGCTGGTGCTCTCCGAGACCGAGCTGTGGCCCAACCTCCTGAGGGAGGCCTTCCTGGGGGGGGTGCCGGGGATTCTGGTCAACGGAAGGCTCTCCCGGCGGAGCCTGGCCGGGCTGCGGCCCCTGGGCAGTCTGCTGGGCGGCATTCTCTCGGGATTCTCCGCGGTGATGGCCCGCACGCAGAAGGCGGCGGAGAGGTTCCGGAGCCTGGGCGTGGAGGGGGAGCATCTGGAGGTATGGGGGGACTCCAAGGTACTGGCGCGGCCGGGGGCTCCGGACCCCGGATGGCGCCGGCTGCTTCCGGCGGATGCCAGGGTGCTGGTTGCCGGCTCCACACGGCCAGGCGAGGAGCTTCCTGTGGCATCGGCGTGCAGGGAGCTGGGTCTTCTGCCGGTAATGGCGCCCCGTCACCTGGGCCGCCTGGATGAGGCCCAGCGGGAGCTGGAGGGAAAGGGCTTCGAGGTGGCGCGCTGGAGCGGTCTCCCAGCGGAATGCGACGCGGTGCTGGTGGACTGCCACGGAATCCTCGACCGGCTCTACGGGATGGGGGAGATGGCCTTCGTGGGAGGCACCCTGGCCGACCTGGGGGGGCACAACGTGCTGGAGCCCATGGCCCACGGGGTGCCCTTCGTGGTGGGGCCCAGCTACGGCAGCTTCGCCGCGGAGGTGGAGCTGGCCAGCGGAAGGGGGGCGGCGGCGGTGGCCTCCGGCCCCGATGCGCTTGCCGCCGCCATCTCCTCGCTCATGGCGCGCAGGCCCTCTCCCGAGGCCGTGCGGGGGGTCCTGGCGGAGGCGGAGGGGGAGATAGAGGAGAGGTTCGTGGCCGCCCTTCGAAGGGCATCGGTTACGGTATGAGGGGACTGCACGGGGTCTTCGAACGGGTGGCGGAGCGTCGCGGCGGCTGGGCGTGGCTGGGCTGGCTCCTGCTGCCGCTTTCGCTGCTTTTCCGGTGCGTTGCGGTACTCCGCCGGGCGGTCTACGAGGCCGAGCTGCTGCCGGTGACCCGGCTGAAGCAGGTGGTGGTGTCGGTGGGGAACATAGAGGTGGGGGGCACCGGCAAGACCCCGGTCACCGTCTGGCTGGCCCGAAGGCTGGCGGGCCGGGGGCTGTCCGTAGCGGTTGTGGCCAGGGACCTGCGGCGCCGCCGGGGAGGTCCCCGCCGCGTGAGGTCCGGCTCGTCGGGCGGGAGGAGGCCCGGCGACGAGGTCCTCCTGCTGGCCCGCAAGCTGGGGGATACCTGCGCGGTGTACGCCGGCCCCCACAAGAGGGACTGCGCCGTCCGGGCCGCCCGGGAGCTGGACCCGGACGTGATACTGGTGGACGACGGCTTCCAGCACCTGAAGCTGGGAAGGGACGTGGACGTGGTGGTGGCGGCGTTCCAGCACCCCCTGGGACGCGGGGGCCTGCTGCCCTCGGGCAGCCTGAGGGAGCCACCGTCGGCGCTCTCCCGCGCCCACTGGCTGTGGGTCACCGGCGTGCCGCCGGGCAGGTCCTCGGGATGGGCACGCCGTCTTCTGTCTCAGCACAACTGGAAGGCGGGACAGGTTGAGAGCTCCACCGTTGCGTCGGGGTTTCTCGACCGGGAGGGCCGCGCCGCATCTCCTGAGGGGGGACCGGCGCTGGCCTTCTGCGGCATCGGCCGGCCGGAGGGCTTCATGGAGACGCTGGAACGGACGGGGCTGGATGTCGTTGACAGGGTTGTCTACCCTGATCATCACGGGTACACGGGGAGGGACATGGAGCAGCTGAGGTCCCGGGCCTCGGAGTCCGGGGCGGAGTTGCTGGTGACCACCGAGAAGGACATGGTCAAGGTGGCGGCCATGCCGGAGGCACCGGAGGCCCTGCTGGCCCTGTCCGTGACCCTGGAGGTGGACGGCGCGCGCCGCCTGCTGGGGGAGATCGTCGAGCTGGCCGCGCGCAGGAGAGCGGAATCGGGAGGCTGATGGAGAAGAGGATCTCGGAGCACAGGAGATGCGATGTGATGGTGATCGGCGCCGGCCTGTCCGGCCTGGCGTGCGCTCTGGGGCTGCCCTCCGGCCTGGAGGTGCTGGTTATCACCAAGCGTCCCGTTCCCACGGGGAACACCTGGCTGGCCCAGGGGGGCCTGGCCGCCGCCACCGGTCCCGAGGACAGCGTGGAGGCCCATCTGGCGGACACGGTCCGGGCCGGCGGAGGTCTGGTGCACGAGGAGGTGGCCGGGGAGATCATAGAGTCGGGCCCGGAGCTGATAGCCCGCCTGGAGGACTGGGGAGTCCGCCTGGAGGGCTCCGGAGGAGGCCGAAGCGGCATAGAGGGGGGCCACAGCGTCAGGCGGGTCCTCCACTACCGCGACCGCACCGGCCGGCACATAAGCGAGGTGCTCCTGGACGAATGCCGCCGGCGGGACAACGTCCAGATCCTCGAGAGTGCTTTCGCCATCAACCTGATAACCGCCTCCCACGAGGTCCCGGCACTGCTGGCCCCGGGAGGGGACAGGTGCCTGGGCGCCTACGTGCTGCACGACGGCGTGGTAGAGACCGTCCTGGCCAGGGAGACGGTGCTGGCAACCGGGGGGGCCGGAAAGGTCTACCGCTACACGTCCAACCAGGACTCCGCCACCGGCGACGGGATCGCCATGGCGGCCAGGGCGGGAATTCCGGTGCGCAACATGGAGTTCTTCCAGTTCCATCCCACCTGCCTCTACCATCCGGACAAGCGGAACTTCCTGGTCACCGAGGCCCTCCGCGGGGAGGGCGCGAAGCTCTTGAACCTGCGGGGCAGGAGGTTCATGCGCGACTACGACCCCGAGAGGATGGAGCTGGCGCCCAGGGACGTGGTGGCAAGGGCCATAGACTCGGAGATGAAGAGGCTGGGCGACGACCACGTGGTGCTGGACGCCACCCACCTGGGCGAAGACTACCTGAGGGAGCACTTTCCGGAGGTCACCGAGGGGGTGGAGTCCGTGGGGATCCGCCCCTGGCTGGAGCCCATACCCGTGGTCCCTGCCGCCCACTACAGCGTGGGCGGTGTGGTGGCCGCTCCCGACGGCGCCACCGAGATGCCGGGGCTGCGGGTTGTGGGGGAGGCGGCGTCCACGGGCTTCCACGGGGCCAACCGGCTGGGCAGCAACAGCCTTCTGGAAGCAGGGGTCATGGGGCTGAAGGCTGCCGAGTCCATGCGCGGGAGCATGCCGGAGCCATTCGACCAGGAGGTGAGGGACTGGTACTTCGGCCGGGCCGAGCCCCTGGAGGAGAGCGTGCTGGTGGATCATGCCTGGGCCTCCATGAGGAGCGTCATGTGGGACTACGTGGGAATAGTGCGCACCGACAAGAGGCTCTACAGGGCGCAGAGGCTGCTGGACGTGATCTGGAAGGAGGTGGAGGAGGACTACTGGACCCTCCTCCCCTCGGTGGAGCTGCTGGAGCTGCGCAACCTCTGCACGGTGTGCCGCCTGATAGTCCGGTCGGCCCTGCAGCGGAGGGAGAGCAGGGGGCTCCACTACAACCTGGACTGTCCCCAGGCGGTCCCGCCACCCAGGGACACCGTGGTCAGGAGCTGAGCGGCAATGAGACGGAGTGCCCCGCTGCTGCTGTGCGCGCTGGCGATTATGGCGGCGGGATGCAGCTCCGTTCCGGTCTACAGGGGCGGGGGCATAGCCTGCCGGGGCGCCGACTGGTCGGAGGCGGTCTCCAGGGCTCCGTCGAATCCCAGAAACGCTCGCGAGAACCGCCTGGACCGGGAGATAGAGAGCTGGATGGGCACCCCCTACGTATACGGGGGAGAGAGCAGGTCGGGGGTGGACTGCTCGGGGTTCACGCAGGCGGTCTTCTCCGCGGTAGGGGTGGACATCCCCAGGACCGCCGGCAGACAGGCGGCTGCGGCAGGCAGCGTCGACCCCTCCGGGATACGCTACGGCGACCTGCTGTTCTTCAACACCTCCGGAGGAGGGATATCGCACGTGGGCATCTACACGGGAAACGGTTTCTTCGTCCACGCCTCCTCCAGCAGGGGAGTGGTCCGGCAGTCGCTGGCCCATCCCTACTACAGCACCAGGCTGGTAAAGGCCGGGAGGGTGCTCTGAGATGAGTCCTACCGACAGCGGAAGGAAGACATGCAGGAACCGGAGAGCGCGGAGGAGATAGGCCCGCTGCGGGACGAGCTGGCCACCAGCAGGACCTACCTGGCTACCGAGAGGACCTTCCTGGCCTACGTGAGGACGGCCATCATGCTGGGGGTCTCCGGGATCAGCCTGGTGAAGCTGCTGCACAGCCAGCCAGAGCTGGTGATACTGGGCTACGCCCTGATGCCCCTGGCCATCGCGGTGGCCATCGTGGGACTGGTGCGTTTCATCCGTACCCGCCGCTTCGTGAAGACCAGCCAGGACGAGTCCATGTCCATGCTCGACGAGACGCCGCCCGGAAGCGGCATCGACGCTTCCGGACGGGATGAGGACCCTTCGGGATAGCGCCGTGCCGGGCAGCCGCGAGTCACCCCTTCGGTAAGGAGAGAGAATGTCAAGAGCCATGCCGGCGCTGGCCCTGCTTCTGGCCATTGCGTCTTTCGCGGCGGCCCAGCCGCCGGGACAGCCCTTCGCCTCCTACTGGTTCCCCGCAGAGCTTCTGTCATGGACCCCGGAGTCCGACCCCGACGCCCCCTTCAACCGGAGCTGGGTGGAGCTGGCCGACAGGAGCTGGTCCGACACCCAGTGCAACGCCCACGCCAGGCAGGGAGAGGGGGGCATCACCGCGGTGTCCATCATGTACCCATCCACCAGCGGCAATCCCTCCCAGGGCGGCTACGACATAGATGTCTACGCCTTCGGCTACTGGCAGTACACGGACCTGCTGGTGTTCTGGGGCGGGTCGGCGGGAGAGGGCCTCATACTGGCCCCCAGCGCCGACGTGATCGACGCCGCCCACCGCAACGGGGTGCCCGTATACGGCACCGTCTTCTTCCCGCCCACCCAGTACGGGGGGCAGATAGGCTGGGTCTGGGACCTGGTGCAGGAGGAGGGAGGCACCTATCCCGTGGCCGACAAGCTGGTAGAGGTGGCGGAGCACTACGGCTTCGAGGGCTGGTTCATCAACCAGGAGACGGCGGGGGGTACGGCTGAGCTGGCGGAGGCCATGCGGGACATGATGCTCTACGTCCAGGAGACCTCGGACGTGGAGATACAGTGGTACGACGCCATGACCGAGGGGGGCGGAATCTCCTGGCAGAACGCCCTCAACGACAGCAATGACTGGTTCTTCCAGTTCCAGGGGGACACGGTGTCGCAGAGCATGTTCCTCAACTTCTGGTGGAGCCCGGCCGGGCTTTCCTCCTCCGCCGACCACGCCGAGGGACTGGGCCGCAGCCCCTACGAGCTCTACGCGGGCGCCGACGTGCAGGCCGGCGGCTACAACACCTCTGTGAACTGGGACGGCGTCTTCCCCGAGGGGGAGGCCCACACCACGTCGCTGGCCTTCTACTGCCCCAACTGGACCTACTCCGGCTCCGCGGGTCTCCAGGACTTCTACGAGAGGGCCAACAGGTTCTGGGTGGGCCCCAACAGGGACCCCGGCGACACCTTCACCCCCGACGACTGGAAGGGCCTGGCCCACTACGTGCCGGCCCGGACCCCCCTGACGCAGGCCCCCTTCAGGACCTGCTTCAACACCGGCCAGGGATACGGATGGTGGGTGGAGGGAGAGCAGTCCCGGGACGGGGAGTGGAACAACAGGAGCCTGCAGGACGCCCAGCCCAGCTACCGGTGGATAGCCGACAGCGACGGTGCCCCGCTCTACCCGGAGCTGGACTTCGGCACGGCGTGGGAGGGGGGAAGCTGCCTGAAGGTCAGCGGCGACCTCCCCGCCGGCGTTCCCACAACCCTCTACCTCTACAAGGCCGACCTCGAGCTCTCCGGGGACGAGAGCCTGCGGCTGGTCTACGACACCGGGGGAGGGGCCGGGGACCCCTCCATGATCCGGGTGGGCCTGGGCCTTGCGGGGGCCGGCGACGACCTGGTCTACATCGACGTGGGGGAGGCTTCCGGAGAGGGCTGGTCGGAGGCTGTGCTGCCCCTGTCGGCCTGGTCGGGGCAGACGCTGAGCCTCCTGGCCCTGGAGTTCGAGTCCGACCAGCAGACCAGCGGCTTCCAGGGCCGCATCGGGGAGATGGCCCTGCTGCAGGGCGGCGTGGACGTTCCCGCGGCTCCCACCGGCCTCTCGGTTGACCAGTTCCTGCAGATCGACGACAACACCGGCACCCTGCGCCTCTCCTGGGAGCACTCCACCGATCCGGTGCGCCGCTACAACGTCTACCAGCTGGATGGTGACAGCAGCCTGGTCTGGCTGGGAGCCACCCCGGGAGACGCGTTCTTCGCCCCGGAGGTTACCCGTCCGGCGGGCCAGACCACGGGAACGGTGCTGCTGGAGGCGATGAGCGAGGAGGGGGGGCGTTCGGACACCCTCTCGGCGGGCTTCGAGTGGACTGTTACCGGCGTGGTCCCCCATGGCAGGCCGGCCGCCGGCCCCATGCTGGAACCGGTCTCTCCCAACCCCGTGGCGGCCTCGGCCACCATCGACTTCCGGCTGCAGCGGGCGGGAAGGATGACCATCGGGGTCTACTCGCTGGACGGCCGTCTGGCCGACACCCTCGTCGACGATCTCCTGCCGGCGGGGCCGGGGACGCTGCAGTGGGACAGGAGGTCCCTGCCCGCCGGAGTCTACCACCTGGTGATGCGGTCCGGGGGGGTGAGGATGACCAGGAGGTGCGTCCTGCTGTGAGGGCCGGTCACCTGATGCGGGTCCTGCTGCTGGCGGCGGCCTGTGCGGCGCCCCTGAAGGCCTCGGCCCTGGACGGCATCGAGACCGTCGGCGGCTTCGCCGAGCTGGACCTCAGGTCGGAGCCGGGGAGGTTCGGGCTGCTGCTGGTGCAGTCGGGAGGGACGGGGGACTCGGCCCTTGCAGAGTCGCTTCTCGCCGCCGTGGAGCTGCTGCCCGAGGACGCCGAATGCTCGCTGTGGCGGCTTCCGCCCTCTGCGCCGGGCAGGGCCGAGGTAACGGCCCTGTGCACCGAGTACGGACTGCCGGGGGTGACGGTGCTGGTGGGACACTGCGGTTTCCTGGAGCTGGACACCTCCATGCTGTCCACCGAGGTGACGGACGCCTGGACCACCTGGGGCGACCCGGAGAGCAGACGGACGGGAATCTGCAACTTCTGCCGCCGCTGCAATCCCTGAGATAACCGAAGGGGCGGCCGAAGCCGCCCCTTCTTCGCAGTCCCGGGCCCGGATCAGTCCACGAACAGCGGAACGATCTCCTCTTCCAGACCCTCCTCTATGATCTTGTGCATGTCCAGAACGTAGGGAGTGGCCTCTATCAGCTGGGAGCTGGTCCTGGTCTCCTTTATGTAGTGCTTGCCGCCCAGGTCGAACTCGTAGCGGAAGTCCCAGGCCAGCAGCATCACCCTGGTTCCCAGTGTGTTCAGCTTGCGCACCAGGGGTACGTAGTCGGTGTCGCAGGCGATGAGGACTATTACGTCCACCTCCTTGTGGATGGCCAGGTCGAAGGCCTCCAGGGAGAGCCAGACGTCTATGCCCCGCTCCCGCGGCCTGCCGCCCTGCTCGTCCACCGGGAAGTAGTGGGTGGTTATGCCGGCGTGCATAAGCACGTCGTCGAAGCGGCGCTCGTCCTCGACCTTTCCGTGGTCTATGGCCGTCTGTGCCGCGAACCTGCCCCGGAAGTAGTGGGCCTCGATTATCTGGGTCAGGGAGATGTCCCCGCCCTCTATGCGGGCGGTGCGGTCGCGGAGGAAGTCGTGCAGGCCCTGCAGGTTGAGCCGCGATTGCCTGGAATGTCCGTACTTGTAGTACTTGCTTACCTCGTCGAAGTACCCGCCGTCGTAGAAGATGGCTATGCGAAGTATGTGCGCTGAGGTATTAACCGACATTATCGCCTCCCATTCTTTTTCGGTTAAAAGTCTAACATTTCAAACAGTGTACCCCAAGTATATTCAGCGTGGAAGCTCCCGCAAGCTTCCGGGGTCCTCGGGCACCTGCCCCATCCCCAGCGCCCACCGCAGTGCCTGAAGCCGGAGGCGGCTGTCGGCCCCGGGGTCGGAGAGCACCCTGCGCCACATCCGGCCGGCCTGGTAGTGGTCTCCGGCGACGGAGTAGATGATTCCGGCGGAGAGCAGCACCTCCGGGGGCGGCGCGGGGTCCATCAGGGCGGTCTGGATGTGCTCCAGCGCCTCGTCCATCCGTCCCCGGTTCCAGGCTATCCATGAGAGGAGCCAGGCCACCCGGTACTTGTGCGCCAGCGGCGCCAGCAGGTCGCGGGCGGCGTCCAGGGCGCCGTCTTCGATGTAGAGCAGGGCCAGGTCGCAGACCGGAACCGACCAGTCGCCGTCGGAGCGTCGGGCCTCCAGCAGGAGGGAGCCGGCAGCCGCCCGGTCGCCGGCCTCCCTGGCCTCTCCGGCCCTGCGCACCAGCCTGGCCGCCTCCAGCCGGTGCTGCATCGGGTCCGCCAGCGAGGGGGAGAGGGGGAGCATCACGGTATCCCCTGGAGCGGGGGACGTGCCCGGCGCAAAGCCCGATCCCAGGCAGAGGGCGTCGGCATGCTCCTCCGAGCCCATCACGGCCCAGGAGAGGAACCTCCAGCTGTCGCCGGCCTTCCAGACGTAGCCGCACTTTCCGCCCTCATCCGTGATCGACGGCCTCTCCGGGATTGCGGTGGCCCCGGGCCCTCCGCACGAGGCAAGGACCAGCAGTCCGGAAAGGGCTGCCCCCAGGACAAGCCGTATCATGTTCGGCCTCCCTCTCCGTGCATTCTCTCCTCGGCCATGCGCAGCACCGTGTCCACGTCCCTGTCGCTCGCCACCCGAACCGCCCTTCTCCTTACCTCGGAGGCCTTTCGGAATCCCCGGAGGTAGCGGCATAGATGTCCCCGCATGGCGTGGTACACGTACGGCTCGTCGATGTACTCGTGCATCATCGCCAGCTGCCGGTTCACCGTATGCCTGAGCTCGCCGGGGAGCGGCCTTCCGGCCCCTCTCCCCGCCAGCTCCCTGAATATCCACGGATTGGCCACCGCCCCCCTGCCCAGCAGCGCTCCGGAGGCCCCCGTGGTTTCCATCATGCGCCGGACCGCCCCGGCAGATGTGGAGTCCCCGTTGGCCAGCACGGGTACCGG
Source organism: Candidatus Fermentibacteraceae bacterium (assembly GCA_041686025.1). Lineage (GTDB taxonomy): Bacteria > Fermentibacterota > Fermentibacteria > Fermentibacterales > JCC-6 > JAWLEP01. The sequence goes on along the minus strand of JAWLEP010000012.1, from coordinate 43,754 downwards.
GGAGGCCTCCACTACGCGACGCATCTCATCGAGCCTGACCCCACCGGAGAACCCTTCGGACCGGTACCTTCCGTGCACGGCGATCACCCGGGCCCCGGCCCGGGCCAGAGACTCCCAGGCACCTTCGGGCAGAGGATCCCCGGGCGTCCAGCCCAGCCGGACCTTCACCGTCACCGGGAGGGCCGCCGCCCGGGAGGTTGCCTCCACAATCCGGAGCAGCCCGGGCAGATCGCGCAGCAGGCCCGCCCCCGAACCCTTGGTGGCCACCCGGCGGACGGGGCACCCGGCGTTTATGTCTATGAAGTCGAAGCCCAGGCCGTCCACCAGCCCCGCCGCCCTCTCGAAGTCCTCGGGCCTGCGGCCGAACAGCTGCACCCCCAGCGGGCGCTCGCTCTCGGTGTGGACCAGCAGGCGCGAGGTCCTCACCGAGCGGCGGGAGAGGCCGGCGGCCGAGACCATCTCGGTAACGGTTGCAGTCGCACCCAGCTCTCTGCATATCCTGCGCATGGCGGAATCGGTGATTCCGGCCATGGGAGCCAGGGCGAAGCCTGCAGAGTAGCCCTCGGGCACTGAATCTGCGTTCATCCAGGATTTCGTAGTCATGTGCCGAATATATGCGAAGGCCGCCCGCTCCCGTGAACCGGAGGGGAACGGAGGCCGAATGGCGAGTTATGCGGTGGGCCTGCTGCCGGACAGGGGCCTGGAGGAGAGCATCAGAGGCATCTGGGACGACCTGCGGGGTATCGGAATAGGATCCAACCTCCTGGATGACCGGGGAAGGCCTCACATGTCCCTGGCCGTGTGTCGGGACCTTCCCGGCGATTTCGGGGAGAGGTTCGACCTCTTTGCAGCGGGGATCGACCCCATCGGGATTGCGCTGCAGGCCGCCGGTACCTTCGGCCCGGAGAACGGGGTGGTATTCCTGGTCCCGTCGGTGACCCTGGAGCTCACCGGCGTCCACCAGCGGTTCTACGACGAGCTGGGCGGGGTACTGGAGGGCTGCTCCAGCCTGTACATGCCCGGCCTATGGGTACCCCACTGCACGGTGGCCATGGGCCTGGGGGCGGAGGAGGTCTGCCGAGCCATAGGGGTGTGCGCCGGCGGAAGGCTGCCCCTGGAGGGCAGCCTGGAGAGGGCGGCGGTGATGGAGTTCGGGGAGTCCGGCGTTCTCTCCGTCCGCGAGTACCCGGATGCCGGCGGGCGGCCGAAGGGGCCGGCCCACCGGCCGGGCCCTTCGGCGTGACGGAGGGCTACTCCTCGCCGAGCTGCTCCATGCGGTCTTCGATCCTCTTCAGAGCCTGCCTTGTCTCCTCGGCCGCCCTCTTGAGGCCCTCCATCTCCTGTTCGCGGGAGGGGGGCTCCACCGGGTAGGCAGCGGTCGGGTAGGGGGCGTAGTAGCCCCGCCTGCCCCATCCGCGCCCGCGGCCC
>JAWLEP010000012.1:0-42226 GCA_041686025.1 Candidatus Fermentibacteraceae bacterium | reverse complement strand
CCGCGGCCCCAGCCTCTGCCCATGCCCCTGCCCGGGGCGGGGCGGGCGTAGCCGGGAGCCGCGTGGCCGGTGCAGTATCCCAGTCCCCTTCCCGTCATCGGTCCGAATCCATCGGGTCCCGTCCTGTCTCCTGCAGGCATATTCGTCTCCTCTCTATTCCCTTGTCATCATCGTGCCACACTGGGGGCACTTCCTGGTGTTGCAGGGGACCCCCCTCATGTGATCCACCTCGTAGCCGCAGGAGGGGCAGACGCACCTTCCGCCGGGGCCGCCCGCAGCCGGGCCCCCCATCCGTCCGCCGCCGCCCCTCCTGGGGCCGCTTCCGTCTCTTTGCGGCATCGTGTCCTCCTCTCTGTGGTTTGTCACTGCTGTTTGAGCAACTGCCATGCCAGAGATTATACAGACCACTAAGTCAATGGAAAGCAATCGGATAAGATGCTGCAGGACCGGGCGCCGCGCGGGTGTGATGCACTGTGGACCACGCGCGAAGAGGGGATGGTTGCACAAATGCAACTGCAGTGCGGGGGTATCAGCCCTCCATGAAGGAGAGGTCGGCGTGGTAGGAGCTCCTCACCAGGGGGCCGGAGGCGACGCTGCGGAAGCCCATGCCCAGGGCGGCGGCGCGGAGGTCGTCGAACTCGTCGGGGTGCAGGTAGCGGGCCACCGGCCAGTGCCTCTCGCTGGGCTGGAGGTACTGGCCCATGGTCAGCAGCTCCACGCCGGCTTCCCGGAGTCTCTCCAGGGCCTCCATCAGCTCCTTCCGGGACTCTCCCAGTCCCAGCATGAGGCCGCTCTTGAGGGGTATGTCCGGCCTCAGCCGCCCGAACGCCTCCAGGACCTCCAGGGACCGCCGGAATGACGCGCCGGGACGGACCTCGGCGAAGAGGCGCTCCACGGTCTCCAGGTTGTGGTTGAAGACGGTGGGGGAGGCCCGGCCGATGCGGGAGAGGGAGGCCCTGCTGCCCCGGAAGTCGGGCACCAGCACCTCCACCAGGCAGCCGGGAAGCCTGCTTCGGACGGCCTCCACGGTGCGGGCGAAGTGCTCGGCGCCTCCGTCCGGAAGGTCGTCGCGGGTAACCGAGGTGAGGACCACGTAGGAGAGCGAGAGGTCTGCGGCCGCCCCGGCCACCCTGCCCGGCTCCCCGGGGTCGGGCGGGGGCGGGGAGTCGGAGCCCTCTATGGCGCAGTACAGGCAGCCGCGGGTGCAGAGCCGGCCCAGGAGCAGGAAGGTGGCCGTCCCCCTCTGGTAGCAGTGGCCGCGGTTGGGGCAGAGGGCGTCATTGCACACCGTGCTCAGGCCGTACCTGCGGAGAATGCGCCTGACCCTGCCGGCCTCCAGGCTTCCCAGGGTGGGCACCTTGACCCAGGGGGGCTTGCCGGCCCTTCGGCTCATATCGCCCTCCCGCCTTCGGCAGCCAGCAGCGAGCACTCGGCGGCGGCGGCGGAGACCGCCTCGCCGTCCAGCTCCCGTGGGTCCATGGGCTCCAGCCGGCGGCCCACCTCCCGGCCGAACTCCCGCCGGAGGCCGTCCCGCAGCAGCTGGGGGTCCGGGTCCTCCAGCAGCTCGCAGAGGGCTCCCGTTCCCCGCAGCAGGAGCTTCCTTATCCGCTCCCTCCATTCCGGGGGTACGGATTCGGGGAGGAGGTCGGCCATCAGGTGCTGGCGGTTCTCCAGTATGATGGAGCCGTGCTCGAGGAAGACCCCGGGCCTGCGGGCCTGGGCGCTTCCCACCACCTTGCGGCCGTCGCGGGTGGTTATCTCCCATCTTCCGTGGGAGGTGAAGCAGGGGTTTGCCGGCCTGCGGGGGCCCCCGGAGGACCTCTCGGCGGGGCCCGCCTCCACATCGGCCCCCATGCCGCGCAGGGCCCGGGCGAGGGGTCCCGCCATCCGTCTGAGGCTCTCGCTCACCGACCCGGCCACCAGCGGCAGGCTGCGGCTGGCCACCACGCTGTAGGTGATCTCGGCGTGATGGAGAACGGCCCTTCCGCCGGTGGGGCGGCGGACCAGGTCGAACCCGGCGGCGCCCACCCTCTCGGGGTCCACCTCGGCCCCGGGTCTCTGAAGCCTTCCCAGGGATACGCAGGGCGGGTCCCAGCGGTAGGTGCGCAGGACGAACTCCAGCTCCCCGCGCTCCACCATGTCCATCAGAACCTTGTCCGCCGCCATGTTCCAGTCCCCGCGGCGGGGTCCTGTCTCCATGTATCTGTATCCCGGCAAGGCACTCCCTTCGGGAACCGCATGCGTACGGCGAAGCTTGTACGAAGAGCAAAGAATGACAAGGGTGGAACCATTGTCAAGCGTGCGGATAGACCGTAGATTGAGCCAACCGTTGACCAACCCGGGGAGGGCAGCAGAACCATGAGATGCATCAAGGCAATGGCGCCGGCCGTTCTGACGGCCCTGCTTCTGGCCCTGCCCATGCAGGCGGAGGAGCCCTACAGGGACGCCGGCATCAGCGCGTTCGCGTTCCTCAAGATCGGCGTGGGGGCCCGGGCGTCGGCTCTGGGGGGGACCGGAAGCGTCAACGGGGGCAGCCTGTCCCTCTTCGGAAATCCTGCGGGAATGGCCTCCATGGATGCCTCCAGCTTCACCGCCGGCTACAACAGCTGGCTGGGGTCCACCTCCCAGACCTACGCCGCCTCCGCATTCCGCTCCGGTCCGCTGGTGTGGGGGGCCGGGGCCTCCATGCTGGGCTCGGGGGAGATGGAGCGCAGGGAGGGGGCCACCACCGATCCCCTGGGCACCTTCGCCAGCCACGAGATGACCTTCAACGCCGCCGGGGCCCTGAGGCTGGGCCGCTTCGACCTGGGGCTGGGGGCCAAGATGATCTACCAGCGCATCTGGCTGCGGAGCTGCACCGGCTTCGCCCTGGACGGCGGGGTCGTCTACCGGCCCGCCGATTCCCTCCGCCTGGCCGCGGTGCTGGCCAACATCGGCCCGGAGGTCACCATGACCGACGAGAGCCACCGTCTGCCCTGGGCCTGGAAGACCGGAGGCCGCTGGGCCTTCGGCCTCCGCGGCCTCGACATGGCCGTCTCCGCCGAGGCCAGGAAGTACATAGACTCGCGTCTATCCTGGGGAGCCGGCGCCGAGGTCTCCCCCACGGGATGGGCCCACCTCAGGGGCGGGTGGATGTTCGAGGACGAGTGCCGCTCCCTCACCGCCGGTCTGGGCCTGGAGGGCATGGGCTGGGGCCTGGACTACTCCTACGTGCCCGCCGACTTCGCCCTGGGCGACTCCCACACGATAACCCTCTCCCGCCGCCTCTAGGGTCCGGGCCTTGGCGAAGCGGCACCATCTGCCGGAGGCGGGATGAGGATACTGCTGGTAAACGACGACGGGATCGACGAGGAGGGCCTGGCCGCCGCCGAGGAGGCCCTCTCCGGCCACGAGACCTGGGTGGTGGCCCCTGCCGAGCACTGCAGCGGGTCCGGCCAGTCGCTGGGCCTGTACGACAGCCTGACCGTACGGCAGCGCGGCCCCGGGCGGTGGGCGGTGGAAGGCACCCCCACCGACTGCGTGAAGCTGGCTCTCACCAGCCTGATGGAGGCCCCGCCGGACCTGGTGGTCTCCGGCATCAACCCCGGGGCCAACATGGCCAACAACGTCTTCTACTCCGGCACGGTGGCGGCGGCCACCGAGGCGGCGATGTGGGGCATCCCGGCCATGGCCGTGAGCGTGGAGAGCGGCAGCGGCCGGCCCAGGTTCGAAACCGCCTCCTCGGTGGCCACCCTCCTGGTGGAGAGCGGAATTCCCTCCATGCTCGCCTCCCGGACCGTCCTGAACGTGAACGTCCCCGACAGGCCGGCCGAGGACATCGCCGGCTACGCCTGGACCCACACCGCCCGGTTCGCCTTCGACATCCCCTTCGAGGAGCTGGAACGGGGCAGGGTGTTCCGCTACGGCAGGTTCAGGACCCAGGCGGTGGAGGATGAAGAGGGGACCGACGTGCAGGCGGTGGGACGGGGAATGGTGAGCCTGACCCCCCTCTCCACAGACCGGTCCCATCTTCGCGACCTTCCCGGCCTGGAGGTCCTGAACGGCGGTGCCGTCTGACCGGCCCGGCCCTCCTCGCCGCGATCCTTCTCGCCGGCGCGGACGCCGTCTACCTGGAGCACGCATCCGAGGTGGTGATCCATCCGCCGGGTGACTCCGCCTCCGTGCGCTACGAGGAGGTGGAGCGGCAGAGGATAGTGCCCCTCACCGGCAGAGGCGTGTCCCGCTACCGCACCATGAGATCCTCCTACCGGTCGGGCCTGGACACCGTGGTGGTGGTCCGGGCCGAGGTGCGCCACTGGAGGCCGGGAAGGGGGGAGGAGGAGGCCACGGTAACCACCAGGCCCCACCAGGGGCTGGCGGATGCCGACAGGCTGGAGGCCAGCCTGCGGGAGCAGGTGCTCTCCTTCGGCGGAATGGAGCGGCTGGACACCCTGGTGGTGGAGACCAGGCGCCTGATACGGCGGCTGCCCCTGGCCGACCTCTACTCCTACACCTTCTTCGCCGGCGGCCGGGACAGCGTGGTCTCGTGGAGCTTCAGCCTGACCCGGCCTTCGGGTACCCCGCTGCTGGTCAGGGACCTGGGGGCCGGCAGTCCGGAGCCGGCGGGCCGGGGGAACTGGGAGACGCTGAGGTGGCGCGGAGGCCCCGTCCCGCCGGTGCCCCTCCTTCCCATGGCGCGGCCGCTGAGGGGGAGGACGCCCAGGGTGGTGGTGGCCACCCATTCCCCCGAGCAGGCCTCGAGGGTCCTGTGGGGAGCCCTGCGGGAATGCCTGTCCGCCGACACGGCCGGCGCCGGGCAGGTGCTGGCCGAGGCCGGCGCCGCATCCGAGGAGCTGCGGAGGTGGACGGCGGCCAAGGTGGAGTACCTGGGCAGCGACTGGGGCCTCTATCCGGGCTACTCGCCGCGGCCGCCGCGGCAGACACTGGACTCCAGGGCCGGCGTATGCCGCGACAAGGCCGTCCTCCTGGCCTGGCTGCTGAGGGCTGCGGGAATGGACGCCACCCTGGGCCTGTCCTCGCTGTCCTCGCAGCCGGATCCCCTGGTGGGCTCCCGCAGCTTCGACCATGTGGTTACCCTCCTGCGGGACGGTGCCGGATGGCGGGTGCTGGACCCCACCTACAGGGGCGTATCGCCCTACCCCTACGAGCTGAGGGGCAGGCGATGCCTGCCGCTGACTCCCGAAGGCTCCCCCATGGTCGCCGTACCTGCAGGAGGCGACGACACGCTGCTGGTGCGCCTCAGCGGCGAGCTGCAGCGGTCCGGTGCGCTCAGGGCCCGGCTTCTGGTGAGGGCGGATGGTGCCGCAGACCAGGTGCTCCGCTCGGTGGCCCGGGCGGTGCCGCCGGAGCTCCGGGGCGAGATGCTGGCCCTTCTGGTGGGCGCCGAGCCGGACTCCTCCAGCATATCCTGCCACAGTCCCGGAAGCGTCGACGGGCCCTTCGAGGTCCGGGGCAGCGGCCTGTGGAGGCTCCCGGCTTCTGTCGGCGAGGGGGGCGCGGCGGTGGTTCTGCCGGGAGCCTTCGACCTGGACAGGCTGGCGGGCCACCAGATGACGTACGCCATGGTTGACGGATACCTCCCCGACACCCTTCTGCCGGACCCGCCGGTCACCCTGGTGACGGAGGTGGCGGTGCTCCTGCCCGGCCGTCCCGCATCCCTCCCGGAAGAGGGCAGGGGCAGGCTCTACTCCAGGGAGTGCGCCATGGCCGGCGACAGCCTACGCATCCGTGAGGTGGTGGACCTGTCCCCCCCCGAAGGGCCGGCCCTGGCCAGGGAGGAGGTGGCGGAGGCGGCGTCCATGTGCCGCGGCCCCGCCGGCAGGACGGTGGTGCTGCAATGACCCGCCTCTGTCTGGTTCTGGCCGCTGCGGGACAGCTCTCGCTGGCGGCGGCGTCGGGCACCATGCGGATGGAGCTCCGGCAGCGGGGTGACACGCTGACCCGCAGCATGGAGGTCATGGCGGAGTACCTTGGGGAGGAGGGGCTCGCCCGGCTGGGCGTGCCCTACGATCCCGCCTTTCAGAGAGTCCTCCTGCTCTATGCGGAGACCCGCGCCCCCGGAGGGGGATGGACCCCGGTGCCGGAGGGGGCCCGGGAGAGGGTGGACGGAAGCGGCGGCTACCCCAGGAGCCTGCAGCTGGCCTTCACCGGCCTGCAGCCGGGGGATTCCCTCCGGTGGGGCCTTGCGCGGCGGGAGTGGGGCCCGCGGTCCTCCGCGGGGCCCTGGATGGTGCTCCCTCCCCCGGCGGGAATGGACGTGGTGGAGGTCCGTCTGGAGGGGCCGTCTTCCGGTCTGCGCTGGGCGGGGGAAGGATGGACGGCGGAGGAGGAGGGCGGGGGGCTGCTGCTGCGGTCGGACACGGCGGCCCGCGACACGCTCTGGCTGACCTCCCTGCAGTCCTGGCGCGCCCTGGGCCGGCTGATGCTGGCCGGGGTCCCCCAGGCCTCCCCGGAGTCGCTGCCCCCGGACCTGCGGGAGGCGGCCCTGCAGACATCTTCGGCCGGCGCCGACCCCTGGTCGCAGCTCTGCCTGGCCCGGACGCTGCTCACCGAGAGCTTTCAAGTCATGCACGTGCCCAGCCCCCCGGCGGCGTGGAGGGTTCGGAGCCTTCAGCGGATACTGGACAGCAGAAGGGCCACGTCGCTGGAGCTGGCTGCTCTGCTTTCGGCCATGTGCGCCGTACTGGGGATGGAGGCGGAGATCGTTCCCGCCACCGGGTTCCGGCCCGTCCTGCCGGTGCCGGCGGGCTGGGACAGGTTCCTGCTGAAGGTCCGCTCCGGCAGGCGGTCCTGGCTGGTGGACCCGGCGGCCATCCTGGCCCAGTCCGACCACGTTCCCGACGGTGAGAGGCTGTGGATGCTGCGCATCGCCGCCGATACGGTCACCGCTCCCCCCGAGACGCCCTCCCTGGCCTCCCTGTGCCGCGAGGAATGGACCCTGGACCCCGGTGACGGGACCTTCACCCTCAGCCTCTACTGCCGCGGCGACTACGACGCCGCCCTGCGGCGCAGGCTGGCGGGGCTGGCGGGCAGGGAGGACGAGGCGGCCCTGAGCCTCTGGCTCTGGCAGAGCGGCTCCACCTGCATAGCCGACACCGTTGAGTACGACGAGAGCCTCTTCCGCCTGGAGCGGCCGGTGGAGGTATCGGTCAGGGGCAGGCTGGGCTACTCCGGCACTCCGCTTCTGCTTCCGGCCGTTGACTGGAGCCTGGACGGTGCCCGGGGGGAGATACACCGCACCTGGAGGCTGCCCGGGGGCCTGGAGGCTCCGGACTCCCTTCTGCGGTCCGCCGGGGAGGGATGGACCCTGCTGGGCTCGGAGGACCCCCTGCCTCCCCGGGCGGTGGTGGTGGGCGGGTGAGGCCGCGGCTGTGGACGGCGACGGCCGTGCTGGCGGCGGGGGTGCTGGTGCGGGTGCCGGTCTTCGGCGGCCTGGACGGAATTCTGCCCGCGGAGGGCCTCTATGTGGACGAGAGGGTCTACGCCGAGGGCTTCGGCGCCCTGGACAGCCTTCCCTTCCAGCGGCCCCCCGGCATGTACGCACTGGCGGGCCTGGTGGGGGCCGGAGCGGACCCGGCACGGGCCAGGTGGGTGATGTCCGCCCTGTCTCTGCTGCCGGCGCTGGCCCTGGCGCTGGCCATGCCCCGGAGGGGGTACTGGAGCCTGCTGCTGCCCCTGGCGGTGGTCGTGCAGCCGGACCTGGTGGTTTTCGGACTGCAGCTGCTGCCCGCCGTGCCGGCTGCGGTGGCGGTTACCGGCGCCCTTCTGGCCCTGTCCCGGGGACGGCGGGCCACCGCCGGAGCCCTCATGGGGGCCGCCTGCCTGTTCCGGGCCGAGCTGCTGCTGGCGCTTCCCCTGGTGGCCCTTCTCCCCCCGCGGAGGCCGGGAGGCAGGATGCGGCTGGTCCTGCCGTGGGCGGCGGCCGTGGTCCCGGTGATGGTGCTGAACCTGGCCGCCGGCGCCGGGCCGGTGATATCCGTCAACGGCCCCGAGAACCTCTGGCTGGGATCGGAGGCCCGCACGCTGCGCACTCCCCCCGGAGTGGAGTTCGAGCAGCTGGTGGCGGTGGAGGGCCGGCAGCAGCAGACCTTTCTGCAGCGGGCGGCGGACGGCATATCGGCCCGTCCCCTGAACTGGCTGCTCCTGGGGCTTCGGAAGTCGGCGTCGTCCCTGTCGGTTCCCGGGCCGGGAAGGAACCTGGAGCTGGCCTACCTGGTTCGGAGGCTGCGTCTGGCGCCACTGCTGGTTCCCATGCTGCTGCTTGTCTCTCTGGGTCTGTGGAGGGTCCTCCGCGGCGGCGCCGGGGCGGGGGAGGAGCTGAGGACGCAGAGGGCCCTGGCCGGGGCCGCCGTCCTCTCCGCCTTTCTCTTCCTGCCGGCGGCCAGGTACAGGCTGGCGGCCATGCCCGCCCTGTGGATGGCGGCGGCCGCTTCGCCTCCCCGCAGGCGTGAGCTGGCAGGCTGGGGCTGCGTGGCTGCGGGGGTTCTGGCCGTTTCCCTGCTGGTGCCCGGCCCGGTGCGGAAGGGGCTGACGCAGATACAGCAGGCCGAGCACCGTATCGGCCGGCGCCGTCCGCGCCTGGCCCTGGAGTCGCTTGCCCGGGCCCGGGAGAGGGGCTATCGGGGGGCGGACCTTCACAACCTGGCGGGGATAGCGCTGTCCATGGCCGGCGACGGGGAGGCCGGACTCTCCAGCTTCAGGGAGGGCCTGCGGCAGGCGCCGCGGTCTCCCACCCTATGGAAGAACGCCGCCGTCTGCCTGGCGGGCATGGGGCGCCGGGAGGAGGCGTCGGCCGCCGCCGCCACGGCGGTGCGGCTGAACCCGGCGCTGCGGGAGGAGCTGGCGCCGCTGCTGCCCTGACCCGCCGCCGTCTCTTGTAGACCACCGCCCATGGGGAGCATATTGGTGGCTATGAGCGACGGCATGGAGGAGGGAAGGACAGAGGCGGCCCCGCCCGCCGAGGGAACGGCCCCCGCGGCCATGCTGGGCACCCCGGCCCAGGAGGGGCGCAGGGTGGCCAGGGCCACCGGCATGCTGGGCGGGCTCACCGTCCTCAGCCGGCTGCTGGGCCTGGTGCGCGACATGGGTCAGGCGGCGGTTCTGGGCACCGGCCTCAGTGCCGACGCCTTCACCCTGGCCTTCATAGTGCCCAACATCATCCGGCGGCTGTTCGGCGAGTCCACCGTCAGCGCCGCCTTCGTGCCCACCTACACCGAGACCCTGGTGCGGGAGAGCCGGGAGGACGCCATCGCCCTGGGCCGCAGGGTGGTGACCTTCGTGTTCTGCGCGCTGTTGCTGGTGGTGGGCACGGGAATCCTTCTTGCGCCGCAGATAGTGAGCGTCTTCGCCCCCGGCTTCCGGACTGTGGCCGGAAAGGCCGGGCTCACCGCAGGACTGCTCCGCCTGCTCTTCCCCTACATACTCTTCGTGGGCACGGCGGCGGTCTACGGAGGCATCCTCCACAGCCACAGGCACTTCCTCTCTCCGGCCCTGGCCCCCATAGCCTTCAACTTCGCCGCCATCTCGGGCCTTTTCCTGCTGGGCCGGCACGTATTCCCTCAGATGCCGGTGTGGGGATACGCCATCGGCGTGGCCACCGGGGGGCTCCTCCAGCTGCTGGTGATGCTGCCGGCGGCCCGCAGCCGGGGGTTCTCGTTTCAGCCCTCCTTTCGCTGGAGGTCCGGGAAGGTCCGCCGGGTGGGAAGGCTGGCGCTTCCGGCCCTCATCGGGCTCATCGCCGCCGAGGTGAACATCCTGGTGGACCAGATGATCGCCTCGCTGCTGGAGCCGGGAAGCGTGGCCGCCCTCTCCTACGGCAACCGCATCATGTACCTGCCGCTGGGGGCCTTCGCCGTGGCCCTGGCCACCGCCCTTCTTCCCACCCTCAGCCGGCAGACGGCCATGGGAAAGCTGGACGAGGCCAGGGAGACGCTCTCCCGGGCCACCCTGGGCCTGGCCATGCTGCTGCTTCCCACCACCCTCTGCCTGATCTTCCTGGCCGAGCCAATAGTCAGCGTGGTCCTGGCCAGGGGCGCGTTCTCCGTCCGGTCGGTGGCCCTGACCTCCACCGCCCTGCTCTTCTACGCCCCGGCCCTGGTCGCCTACGGAGGGGTCCGGGTCACCGTTCCCGTCTTCTACGCCCTGAAGAACACCAGGACCCCGGTGAAGATCTCGGTCTTCTGCATGGGGCTGAACATCATCCTGAACATCGCCTTCACCCAGCTCTTCCTGCGCACCGGCCTGGCCCGGCCGCTGGCGGGGCTGGCCCTGGCCAGCAGCGTCTCGGCCCTGGTGAACTTCCTGGCCCTGCGCAGCCGCATCTCCCGGAGGCTGGGGAGGGGCCCGAAGGGCTCGGGCAGGGCATGGGCCGGCGTGGCCGCCGCCTTCGGGGCAACCGCCGTGCTGGTCTGGCGGCTGTCGCTGTGGGTGGACGGGGCCCTGGAGGCCTCGGTGTGGGCCGGCGCCGGCGCGGTGGTGGCTACGGCAGCCGCTTCCATAGTCGCCTTCTCGGCTGTATCCATCGCCCTGGGGGGCAGGCGGGCCAGGGTCCTGGTGTCCATGGTCCTGCGCCGTGGCCGATAGCAGCCTGAAAGAGGCGGTGAGCAGGGCCCCGGACCTTCCCGGGGTCTACCGCTTCCTCGACGGCAGGGGAAGGATACTCTACATAGGCAAGGCCCTGGTGCTCAGCAGGAGGCTCAGGGGCCACCTGTCCAGCCCCGGTGACCGGCGCCACCGCAGCCTGCTGCGCAGAGCCGTCACCGTGGACTGGACGGTCACCCGCAGCGAGGTGGAAGCGCTGGTGCTGGAGGCCGAGCTGGTGCGCCTGCACAAGCCCCCCCTCAACGTCATGCTGCGCAGCGACCGCCGCTACCCCTACCTGGAGGTCACCACCGACGAGGACTTCCCGCGCCTGGTGATCAACCGAAGCCCCGACCGCAGCCGGGACATACCCCGCTTCGGCCCCTACCCGGACGTGAAGAGCCTGCGCCGCCTGGTGGAGCTGCTGCTGGACGCCTTCCCCCTCCGCCGGTGCGGCGGCAGCGAGGTGACCCCCAGGGAGAGGCCCTGCCTGATGGGGCAGATCGGAAGGTGCCCGGCCCCCTGCGTCGAACCGGAGGGGGAGGAGTACGCCCCGAACGTGGCAGCCATACGCCGGGTCCTGGAGGGCGACTGGGAGTGGGCCTCGGCCAGGCTGAAGGAGAAGATGCGCCGGGCGGCGGAGAACATGCGGTTCGAGGACGCCGCCCGCTGGCGGGACCTTCGCCGCCGGCTGGCGGAGTTCGGATGGCCGGCCCCGGAGTCGGTGGCCGACAGGCGGTCGAGGGACATCTTCGCCCTGGAGGAGAACTGGGGACTGGTGATGCAGCTGCGGGCCGGCCGCATAGTGGGAGTGATACGCCTGCCCTTCACCTCCGGTTCCGGAGCAGCCTCCCCGGAGGAGAGGCTGGAGGTCCTCCTGAGGACCTACTACATGGAGACCGAGGATGTGCCCGGCAGGGTACTGGTCCCCGCCGAGGCCGGCGACCTGGACGTCATCGGCGCCTGGCTGTCGGAGAGGCGGGGGGCCAGGGTGCGCATGGAGTCCCCCTCCCGGGGGCCGGGGGCGGAGCTTCTGCGGCTGGCCCGCCGGGACCTGACCGACTTTCTGCGCCGCCTGGAGTGGAAGCACCCCGAGAGCCGCCGCCAGCGGATCTCCGTCGCCATGGAGGCCCTGGCGGACATGCTGGGGCTGGACCGGCCGCCGCAGTGGATGGTGGGCCTGGACGCCTCCACCGTTGCGGGGGCCTACCCGGTGGCCGCCCTGGTGAGCTTCCGGGGCGGGGTCCCGGACAAGTCCGGCTACCGTCGCTTCTCCATGCCCTCCGAGGTGGGCCGCAACGACCCCGCCATGATAGCCTCCGCCGTATCCAGGTTCCTTTCGCACCTGGAGGACGAGTGGCCCGACCTCTTCCTCATCGACGGGGGCATCACCCAGCACAGGGCCGCGCTGGACGCCGCGGGGGAATGGGCCGGGAGAATCCTCTTCGTCTCCATAGCCAAGAGGGAGGAGACCCTTCTGGTGGGGAGGGAGGAGAGGCTGCTGCGGGACAGCCCGGAATCACCGCCCATGTCGCTGCTGCGGACCATGCGGGACGAGGCCCACAGGTTCGTCATCCACTACCACCGGCAGTCCCGCTCCCGGGGCGCGCTGCAGTCGCAGCTGGACGACATACCCGGGATAGGCCCCTCCCTGCGGGCCCTGCTCCTGCAGCGGTTCGGCAGCCTTCGAAGGCTGGCGGCGGCGCCGGTATCGGAGATAATGGAGGTCCCGGGGGTGGGCAGGAAGAGGGCCCTGGCGGTGAAGCGCTACCTGGGCGGCCTGGAGGGATCCTAAGGGCAACAGGAGACCAGGACTGTTTATTATATACACATATCTCTCCCTGGCATGAGGAATTATGGGGGGACATCGCATCTGGTCACAGTCCCGCCCGGCCCGCCGGGTGTTGGGGTATCGGCCCTTGGTGCACATGTTCGGCCCCTGGCAACGAAGAACCGAAGGGAATGCGACGAATGGACCTCGAGGAGCACCGCGACCGGAGGGGATGGGTGGTGAACCCCTTCGACCACCTGGACAGCACCGGGGAGGTGAGCCACTGCCACGCATTCTCGGTGGAGCCCGGATGCACCAGGGGGGGCCACGCCCACCCGGGGAGGAACGAGGAGATACTGGTGCTGTCTGGCAGGCTGGAGGTGCGGACGGACGAAGGCACCCATGTCCTGGACACCTCCAGGCTCCGCATACTCGATCTGGGCCCCGGACAGGCCCACACGCTGACCAACCGCTGGGAGTCCACGGCGGTGGCCATATGCTGGAGCAGCAGGGAGAAGACGGGCTACGGCGGCCCCGACACGGTCGGTGCAGGCAACGCAGACAAAAAAGGATTGGATGATCGGTAGATGCAGGACGAGAGGGACCTCAGGCGCAGGCTGGAGAAGATAGACGGAAGGGGCTACAAGGCCTACCGGGACATCGAGGGGCGGTACAGCGTGGGGCCCTTCACGCTGTTCGTCGACCATGTGCAGTCCGACCCCTTCGCGCCCCCCAGCAGGATGCGCGTGCGGCTGCCGCAGCGGACCGCCGGAATGCCGGAGGAACTCTTCGGGAACTCCCACCGCAGGAGGGCCCTGGAGGACTTTCTCACCCGGCGCTTCGCCGAGGCCGCCGGCAGGTACGCGGGCAGGCAGCGGGGCACCGGAAAGAGCGGCATGGTGGCCATCGACGCCCCCGGCCAGGAGGTGCTGGAGCGGACCTCCATGGTGGTCTGCGGCGACTGGGTGGAGGCCCGGTTCGCGGTGGGGCTGCCGGCGGGGGGCAGGAAGGTTATGGGCAGAAAGGCCTTCCGCATACTGGCCGACGAGATACCCCAGGTGGTGGAGCACTCGCTGATGTACGAAAGCCTCGACTCCCGGGAGGCGGCCCGGCACGTGGAGGCGGTGGAGGACCAGGCCCACCTGCGCAGCCGGCTTCCGGAGCTGGGCCTTGTGGCCTTCGTGGCCGACGGGTCGGTCCTGCCCCGGCGCAGCGGCGTCAGCGACCTGCCCATGGCCCCGGAAGAGGCGGTTGCCTTCCGGTCTCCGCCGGAGCTGCGCACCACCGTGGAGGTCCCCAACGCCGGCAGCGTCACCGGCATGGGCCTGCCGGAGGGGGTGACGCTGATCGTGGGCGGAGGCTACCACGGGAAGTCCACCCTTCTGCGGGCGATAGAGCGGGGGGTCTACGACCATGTGCCCGGGGACGGCCGGGAGGCGGTGGTCTCCCTGGGGGACGCCTGCAAGGTGAGGGCCGAGGACGGCCGCAGCGTCCGGGAGGCCGACATCCACCACTTCATCGGAGACCTTCCCGGGGGCCAGGACACCTCCCGGTTCACCACCGACAACGCCAGCGGGAGCACCTCCCAGGCCACGAACATCGTGGAGGCCCTGGAGAGCGGGTCCCGGCTGCTGCTGCTGGACGAGGACACCAGCGCCACCAACTTCATGATCCGGGACGCCAGGATGCAGACCCTGGTGGCGGAGGAGCACGAGCCAATAACCCCCTTCATAGACAGGGTCCGGGAGATCCACGACGCCCTCGGGGTGTCCACTGTGCTGGTGCTGGGCGGCTCCGGCGACTACATTGACGTCGCCGACCACGTGCTGATGATGCGCGAGTACCGGCTGCTGGAGGCAACGGAGCAGGCCAGGGAGGTGGCGGCGCAGTTCGAGAGCCGCCGCCGCTTCGAGAGCAGGAGCAGCCTGTCTCCGGCAGCCCACCGGGCCCCGAAGCCCGGCAGCTTTCGCCTCCGCGGCAGGCGCGACAAGGTCCGCCCCAAGGGCCTCTCGCTGATCCTCTACCGGAGGACGCCCATCGACCTCTCGCTGGTGGAGCAGCTGGTGAGCCCCTCCCAGACCAGGGCCATTGCCAGGATAATGGTGTACATGTACAAGAGGTATCTAGACGGGAGCACCACCCTTTCCGAGGCGGTGGACAGGGTGATGGACGACATCGCCGGCTCGGGCCTGGACGCCGTGTCGCCCTTCGACGGCCATCCGGGAGAGCTGGCCCTTCCCAGGAAGCAGGAGATATGCGCTGCGGTGAACAGGTTCCGGGACCTCTCCGTGCGCCAGGCGCCCTAGCGGCCCTGCTGCTCCTGGCGGGCGGGGCCGCCGCCCTGCAGCCGGTGGAGGGATGGCCCGTGCACATGAAGGTCTCCGCATCGTATGCCCCCTGCGGCATTGCGGTGGCGGACCTGGACGGAGACGGCAGCCCCGAGGTGGCCGCGGCCTCCACCACCGGAAGGGTCCACCTGTGGAGCGCCTCGGGGGAGCAGGTGGAGGGCTGGCCCGTGAACGTGGGGGGCAGGATACAGTCCAAGCCCGCCGCCGGCGACCTGGATGGTGACGGCCGCGACGAGCTGGTGGTCCTGGACGGTGAGAACGGCATGCTCTGGGCCCTGGACGCCGACGGGACCGTACTGCCCGGCTGGCCGCAGGCCACCGGGCCGTCCACGGGGGTGCTGGCTCCGGTTATCACTAGGGGCCCGGAGGGCGCTGTGATGGTTATAGCGCCATGGGAAGGGGGAATGTCCGCCTGGAACGCGGGCGGGGATCTGCTGTGGCGCACCCGGAGGCCCCTGGGAAGCGTGGTGGCGGCTCCCTCCGTCTCCGAGCATCACGGCCTGGCGGCCCTGCTCACCGAGTACGCCTTCCTCTACCTCTACGACCTGGAGTCCGGGCGCCGGCGGAAGGGGTTCCCCTACCTTGCGGGGCAGCGCAGCAGCTGGGGTACGCCGGTGCTGGCCGACCTGGAGGCCGACGGCAGCCCGGAGGTCCTCTTCGCCGCCTACGACATCGGCCAGTCGGTCCGTCTCTACTGCCTCGAAGAGGACGGCGCGCCCTCGGAGGGCTTCCCGGTGCCCATACCGGCAGTGCTGAGCTACTCCGCCCCGGTGTGCGCCGACGCCGACGGCGACGGCGACCTGGAGATCTTTCTCTGCTGCACCGGCGGGGGGGGCACGGTGTGGGCCTTCGACCACACCGGCGCGCTGCTGCCGGGATGGCCGGCCAGCCCGGCGGTCCAGATGGAGGGGTCTCCCTCGGTTGCGGACCTGGACGGAGACGGGGTCTGCGAGGTGCTGGCGGCATCGGGCTCCGCCGCGGGGGGACTGTTCTGCTGGGACCTGGAGGGCCGCGCAATGGAAGAGCTCTCGCAGTGGGGAACCGGCCCCGCCCGGACCGACTGCCCCGTAGTGGCCGACCTCGACGGCGACGGGGGGCCTGAGGTTCTTCTGCTCACCGCCGACGGAACGATCCACGCCTGGCACACACCGGGCGGGGGAGGAGGCAGGGCCCCCTGGCCTCAACTGCACAGGGGGCCGGGAAACACCTCATCGCAGGACCCCTAGGGACGGGGTCTTTTGCCTCCGGCGCCGGCGGTAGTAGATTTGCCTTCTGATTCCCCGACCGACGGCAGCTCACCGGAAGGCGGTGCAGGATGATCAGGACCAAGAAGCCGGCCGAGATCGAGAAGATGCGCCGGGCGGGCAGACTGGCGGCCAGGGTCCTGCACGAGGTGGGTCTGGCGGTGGCCCCGGGGGTATCCACAGAGGAGCTGGACGCCCTGGCCGACAGGATAACCCGGGAGGCGGGAGCCTCCTCGGCCCCGTACGGCTACCGGGGCTTCCCCAAGCACCTCTGCACCTCCATCAACGACGTTGTCTGCCACGGGATTCCCTCTCCCACGGAGATACTGCAGGAGGGCGACATAGTGAACGTGGACGTAACCGTGAAGCTGGACGGCTATCACGGGGACACCTCCAGGACCTTCCCGGTGGGCCGGGTCAGCCGGGAGGCGGAGCTGCTGGTCGGGAGGACCGACAGGGCCCTCTACCGGGGAATAGCCGCGGTGAGGCCGGGGAAGTACCTCTACGAGGTGGGACGGTCCATCGAGAGGTACGTCTCCAAGTTCGGCTACAGCATAGTCCGGGCCTACAGCGGCCACGGCATAGGCAAGCGCTTCCACGAGGACCCCATGGTGCTGCACCACTACAGCAGGGCCAACAGGATACGGATGCGGCCGGGAATGACCTTCACCATAGAGCCCATGATCAACGCCGGAAGCTCCTGGGAGGTGGAGGTGTCCTCCTCCGACGGCTGGACCGCCCGCACCGCCGACGGCAGCCTGAGCGCGCAGTTCGAGCATACGCTGGCCGTCACCGAGGACGGCGTGGAGATACTGACTCCCAGACCCGGGGAAGGGAAGACATGAGGCTGGAGATCGCCGGAGAGGGCAGGATCGACCTCAGGCCCACCAAGATAATCGCCCTGGGCCTCAACTACGCCGACCACATAGAGGAGACGAGGCAGCAGACCCCCCGGGAGCCCATCCTCTTCGCCAAGACCCCCAACGTGCTGGTGGGCCACGGCGAGCCCGTCGTGATACCGGCCTTCATCGACGGCTACGGTTTCGAGAGCCCCGAGGTCCACTACGAGGCGGAGATGGCCGTGATCATGGGCAGGAGAGCCTCCGACGTATCTCCCGACGAGGCCCTGGACTGCGTTCTGGGCTACTCCTGCTTCAACGACGTCAGCCAGCGCAACTTCCAGTTCTCCGACGCCTCCGGGTGGTTCCGGGGCAAGTCGCTGGACACCTTCGGCCCCCTGGGGCCCCGGATAGCGCCGGCGGGCAGCGTGGACCCCGACGCCCTGGGCATCGTCTGCCGCCTCAACGGAAAGACGGTGCAGAGCTCGCACACCTCCAGGATGCTCTTCGATACCGCCGGGATCGTCTCCTTCGTCTCCCGGAACATGACCCTGGAGCCCTACGACGTCATAGCCACCGGCACGCCGGCGGGCGTGGGACCGATAGAGCCGGGGGACGTGGTGGAGGTGGAGATAGAGGGCATAGGTGTCCTGTCCAACCCGGTGGTGGCTGGAAGGGGCCGGGGCCAGGCTGGCACCTGAGCGCGTGGATCGGTTAGTTTAGCTTCGATTGCAGTGTGATCTCAACAGGCCTGGGAGGGTTTTATGGGCGAGGCCGGCGAGTCCAGGGACTTCATCCGAGATATAGTGGAGAGGGACCTTGCCAGCGGCAAGCACAACGGCCGGGTGCACACCCGGTTTCCCCCCGAGCCCAACGGCTACCTCCACATAGGACACGCCAAGGC
The DNA here is from genome assembly GCA_041686025.1 of Candidatus Fermentibacteraceae bacterium. Taxonomy (GTDB): domain Bacteria; phylum Fermentibacterota; class Fermentibacteria; order Fermentibacterales; family JCC-6; genus JAWLEP01. The sequence continues at coordinate 24,542 of JAWLEP010000012.1, read as the reverse complement.
CATATGCCTGGACTTCGGAATCGCCGAGGAGTACGGGGGCAAGTGCAACCTCCGCTTCGACGACACCAACCCCACCAAGGAGAACCCCGAGTACGTGGAGGGGATCAAGCGCGACATACGGTGGCTGGGCTTCGACTGGGAGGACAGGCTCTACTTCGCCTCCGACTACTTCGGGCAGATGTACGACTACGCCGAGGAGCTGATCCGCCTGGGCAAGGCCTACGTCTGCGACCTCAGCGCCGAGGAGGTAAGGGAGTACCGCGGCACCCTCACCGAGCCCGGTCGCAACAGCCCCTGCCGGGACCGGTCCGTGGAGGAGAACCTGGACCTCTTCCGCAGGATGCGGGCCGGTGAGTTTCCGGAGGGCTCGCGGACCCTGCGGGCCAAGGTCGACATGGCGCATCCCAACATGAACATGCGCGACCCGGCCATCTACCGGATACTCTACAAGCCCCACCACAGGACGGGCGAGGAATGGTGCATATACCCCATGTACGACTACGCCCACTGCCTCGAGGACTCCATCGAGCGGATCACCCACTCGCTGTGCTCGCTGGAGTTCGAGGACCACAGGCCCATATACGACTGGTTCCTGGACCAGCTGGACGTCTTCCATCCCCAGCAGATCGAGTTCGCCCGGCTGAACATCACCTTCACCGTACTGAGCAAGAGAAGGCTGGGCAGGCTGGTGGAGGAGGGCTACGTGGACGGCTGGGACGACCCCCGGATGCCCACGCTGTCCGGTCTGCGCCGCCGCGGCTGCACCCCGGAGGCCATAAGGGACTTCATCTCGCGCATAGGCGTGGCCAAGCGGGACAGCACGGTGGACCTCAGCCTGCTGGAGCACTGCGTCCGCGACGACCTCAACCGCCGCGCCACCCGCTACATGGCCGTCCTGGACCCGGTGAAGGTGGTTATCGAGAACTACCCCGTGGACCGCACCGAGGAGCTGGACTTCGTCAACAACCCCGAGGACCCCGGCGCCGGCACCCGAGAGGTCCCCTTCTCCCGGGAGATCTACATAGACCGCCGGGACTTTCGCGAGGACCCGCCCCGCCGGTTCTACAGGATGTCGCCGGGCAGGGAGGTCCGCCTCCGCTACGCCTACCTGGTCACCTGCACCGGCTTCGAGACCGACGAAGAGGGCAGGGTCACCGAGATCCGCTGCACCTACGACCCCGAGACCAGGGGAGGGGACGCCCCGGACGGGAGGAAGGTGCGGGGGACGCTGCACTGGGTCTCCGCCGCGCATGCCGCCAGGGCGGAGGTTCGGCTGTACGACCGCCTGTTCGGGGTGCCCAATCCCATGTCCACGGAGGAGGGCGGCGACTTCACAGACCACCTGAACCCCGACTCGCTGGAGGTTCTGGACGAGGTGCCGGTGGAGCCGGCCCTCATGGATGCCATGCCGGGACAGCCCATCCAGTTCGAGCGGGTGGGCTACTTCTGCGTCGACCCCATCGACTCCTCGGAAGACCGGATGGTCTTCAACCGCACGGTGCCCCTCCGCGACACCTGGCGCAGGATCGAGAAGGCCCTGAAGCAGCAGCGGAAGGGAAAGCGGTAAGCGGCCCAGATCCTTGCTGCAAGGGCCTCCCTTGGCTATAAACGTCGCTGGAGGTAAACGGCTGCCGCATCATACCGGCCGGCTGCGGCGGACTTCATGACGGCCGGTGCGCCGTGAGTCTGGCGCAGCATACCGGGAGGGGAACTATGAAGGCATACCGTCTGCCCGCGCTCTGCATCGCAGTCCTGGCAATTGCCGCGACTGCCACTGCAGGCAACGTAGACCTGATATCCTCGCGCAGCGTCGACTTCCTGCGCAACATGGCCCGGAACGCCGCCACCGACGGCGCCGACCTGGTCAGCTACAACCCGGCGGGCCTGGTCTACCTGGAGCCGGGCTTCCACATCAACGCCAGCTCCCAGACCCTGCTGAAGAACTACGAGGTCAGCGGGATACTCCCCGGCGAATCCGAGGCCACGCAGTTCGAGTCCACCGAGCCCACGCTGTCGCTGCCCGGGCTCTACGCCGTATACAGGCAGTGCAGATGGGCCCTGTACGGGGCGTTCACCGTACCCGCCGGCGGCGGCAGGCTGGTCTACGAGGACGGCCTTCCGGCCCTGGCCTTCGCCGAGACGGCGCTTCAGCAGGCCGTCTACGGAAGCCCCTACATCTTCGCGTCCATGACCGACGGAGAGGTGGACGGCTCATCGATGTACCTGGCCGGCACCTTCGGCGGCTCCTACATGATCAGCGACGTATTCTCCGTGGGCCTTGCCGGCCGCTACACCAGCGGCACGCGCACCTACGACGCGGAGGGCGATTTCATCATCATCGACGGCGCTACAGGCAGTCCCGTAGACACCACCCACCATGAGCTGGACGCCACCAAGACCGGGTCCGGCTTCAACGGCATCATCTCCGTCAACGCGCGCCTCAGCGACAGGGTCAACGCCGCCATCCGCTACGAGACAGTAACCACCATGGAGATGGAGACCGAGGCCGACCGCAATGACTGGTCCGCTCTGACCGCAGCGCCCTTCAACTCCTTCGTCGACGGCTTCGAGCAGCGCAGGGATCTTCCCGCGGTGCTGGCCGGAGGCGTCACATACCAGGCCAACGACAGGCTCAACCTGGCCCTCTCCGGCAACTACTACTTCCTGGAGCAGGCCGACCAGGGCCAGGAGGACGCCTACGACGACGACTACAAGAACGGCTACGAGATCGGCACCGGGATGGACTACCAGATCACTCCCCGGGTCATGGGCGGTCTCTCCTACCTCTACTCCAACCTCGGAGGCGGCCCGGACACCTTCAACGACTTCGAGTACTCGCTGAACGCCCACTTCATCAGCACTGGCATGCGGCTGGCCGCCAGCGAGAACCTGGACCTCAACGGCGCCCTGGGATACCTCTTCTGCGACGAGGGGGAGGTGGACGAGGGCCTCTTCGACGGTTCCACCTACAACAAGAACGTCTTCTACCTGGGAATAGGCCTGGAGGCCAGCTTCTAGGCGACCCGCGACACGACAGGTGGGCCGGGCGGAGACCGCCCGGCCCTTCTCTCACCTATCACCCGCCCCCGCTCGCTTGTATACTTCTCCAGGTGCCGGGATGGTGGAACTGGCAGACACAACGGACTTAAAATCCGTTGCCCCCAGCGGGGCGTGAGGGTTCGAGTCCCTCTCCCGGCACCAGGCAGCCAGCCGACCCCATGATGGAGAGACCGCACACAGCCATGGCTGAGACCCGGACCAGGGGCAGGGGCGCTGAAGAGCTTCAGACAGAGGCTTTCTTCGCCAACAGGCGCATGAATCGAGTACAAGTGGTTGGGGCTTTTCTCCGGCGAAGCGCCCCCAACCGTGCAGAGGGAGGGATGGTCAGTCGTAGCCGTCTTTCAGCAGCACGGCATATGCCGGCAGTCCGCGAACGGCCGGGGACTTGATGGAGCCGCGCACCCGGGGGCTGAAGAGACGCTTTGCAGAGGGCGGCTTCCGGGTCAGAGACCTGGACGACGATCCGGGATGCCCGTTCCTGTACTGCGCCAGTGCGGTGCGCTTCCGGCAGGTGGGCATGCCCACCTTTCTGGAGGAGTACTTCATCTTCGGGGAGTTCGGCAGGCTCACCAGTCCACTGCTGCACCGGTTCTCAGACAGGGCCTGGCAATGGGCCATGGAGAACGGGCACCCGATGCCCGGGGCCGGGGAGCTCGGCGAGCCCGAACGCAGCTACATAGCCAACATGGCCGGTTGCGGGAAAACGCTGAAGGCGCTGGACCTGGAAAGGATGAGCGCCCGCAGGGTGGCCACCCTGGTGTACGTCATACCCGTGGCGGTGTCTTCTCACATTACCCGCGAGGTGCTGCGCTGGGTCTGGAGCAGGGCCTCGGCCCTCCGGCGGAAGATCCCGGCACGGAAGGGGTTTCTCATCCCGGTGATATACGACCCCTCCAGGAGGGAGCTGCACCATTTCCACAGGCGGCCATTCCTGGGGAAGGTGTTCTTCACGGAGGCCCACCGGATGATCTGGGAGAACCTCTACATGGGAGGCCTTGCGCGCATCCCCCGCAGGCGCTGACCATCCCCGGCCGGTTCCCAGACGCAGAGGGGCGCTGTGCTCTCACGGAGGGTTGCTGCGGGCGGGTCTTTGATGAGGTCCGGGCCAGGGCTATATTCCTGCGTTAACAGATATCGGGGGACCGCAGAGTGTCCGCCAGGGCTATTCGGAGGTGCAATGGGCGAGATCAGGCTGCTTCCAGACGAGGTGGTCAACCGCATCGCGGCGGGCGAGGTGGTGGAACGCCCCGCCTCGGTGGCCAAGGAGCTGATGGAGAACGCCCTGGACGCCGGAGCCTGTGCGGTTGACGTGGTGCTGGAGAAGGGCGGACGGAAGCTGGTGGAGGTCCGCGACGACGGGGCGGGGATGAACCGCCACGACCTGCTGCTGGCGGTGCAGAGGCACGCCACCAGCAAGATCCGCACCGCCGATGACCTGGACGACCTCTCCACCCTGGGCTTCCGCGGCGAGGCTCTGCCCAGCATAGCCGCCGTCTGTCACCTCACGGTGCTGACCTCCCCCGACGGGGAGGAGGGATGGAGGCTGCGGATGGACGGCGGGGAGATGAAGGACGTCTCCCCGGCGCCGCGGGCCAGGGGAACGACGGTGTCCTGCGGGGGAATATTCTACAACCAGCCAGCCCGCAGGCGATTCCTGAGGTCTGCGTCCACCGAGCTCTCCTGGGTGCAGCGGTTCGTCACCGGGGCGGCACTGAGCAGGCTGGACGTGGCCTTCAGCCTCCGCCACAACGGAAGGCCCCTGTTCAGCCTTGCGGCGGGACAGGAGCTTCGGCAGAGGCTGCGGGACCGCTACGACCTGGGCGGCGACGTACGGATGGTGGAGGGGGCCGGGTCCTCGGGGAGCACGGAGGCGCATGTGCTGGTGGTGCCCGACCAGCGCTGGCGGGGACGCCGCAACCAGTACGTGCTGGTGAACGGAAGGCTGATCCACTCCCCCATGGTGTCCGCGATAGCGGGGGAGGAGCTGGGCGGCCCCGCCGGGCATCCCCTTCTGGTGGTCAGCCTCTCCCTGCCGGGGGCGGAGGTGGACGTAAACGCCCACCCCACCAAGAGGGAGATACGCTTCCGTGACCGGAGGGCGGTGGAATCGGCCCTGCGGTCGGCCCTGGCGGAGCTCCCCGGGGCCAGGGCGGCCCAGACCATGGAGTCCTTCTCCACGCCCTCCGGCGGGGGAGGCGGAAGGTCTGCCGCCGGTGTCGGCTACCGCCGCAGCGGTGGGGGCGGGAGGCCGCCGGGGACCGCGGAGGACCGGTCGGGCCTCTTCGAGGCGGCCATGGAGCTGCAGAGGGCGCGGACCACATCGGGAAGCGACGAGCCGGCCAGGTACCGCGGCTGCGGAGTGGTCCAGGTGGGGAAGAGCTACCTGGTCTCCGCGGTAAGCACCGGCATAGTAGTGGTGGACCAGCATGCGGCGCACGAGAGGATACTCTTCGAGCGCATCCTCCGGGGGGACGAGACCGGAGAGCGGTCCAGCCAGGCCCTGCTGCTTCCCGAGACCATCCGGCTGGAGCCCGAGGAGATGCAGGCCCTCAGGAGGTACGCGGTGACCCTGCGCAGGGTGGGGTTCGGCTTCTCCATCGAGGACGACAGGCTGCAGCTGCACGCGGTGCCGGAGGGGGTATCCCACGGGGTGGATGCGCTGATGGAGGTGCTGCGCAGCCCCGAGGGGAGCCGCCGGCCGGAGCTCCCCGAGCGCGAGCAGCTGGCGGCCGCCGCCGCCTGCGCCGGAGCTGTGAAGGCCGGAGACCGCCTGACGCCGGAGGAGTCGGCCGAGCTGATGGACATGCTCTTCTCCACCGGCGACCCGTTCCACTGCCCCCACGGCAGGCCCACCCTCATCGAGATACCCTACAGCGAGCTGGAGGGCCGCTTTGGCAGATAGGCCGCTTCCGGCGATCGTGGGCTGCACCGCATCTGGGAAGACGGCAATGGCCCTGGCCCTGGCGGAGAGGTGGCCCATAGAGGTTATCAGCGCCGACTCCAGGCAGATCTACAGGGGGATGGACATCGGAACCGCCAAACCCGACGCGACGGAGAGGAATGCCCTGCCGCACCACCTGATAGACGTGGCCGACCCCGACGAGTACTACTCGGCGGGGAGGTTCGCGCGGGAGGCTCTGGAGAGAGCCGACAGCATAGGGTCTTCCGGAAGCCGGCCCCTGGTGGTGGGGGGCACGGGGCTGTACATGATAGCGCTGGCCGGGGGGCTGGACGACCTGCCGGTGAGGAACGACCGGATCCGCAGGGGGCTGCGGGCGGCGGAGGAAGGCTCTCCGGGCTTCATGAGGCGGGCCCTGCTGAGGCTGGACCCCGAAAGGGCGGAGCAGATAGACGGGGCGGACCTGGTGAGGCACGTGAGGGCTCTGGAGATAGTCCTGCAGTCCGGCAGGACCCTTTCGGAGCTGCGGGGAAGGTCCGAGGGACCCGGAACGGAGCTCAGGGCCGCCGGCCTGCGGGTTGCCCCGGCTGAGCTGAAGAGGCGGATAGCCGCGCGCACCGCTAAGATGCTGCAGGCGGGGCTGGTGGATGAGGTCCGCGGCCTGATGGATGCCGGATACGGAAGGGACTCCGCCCTGGGCAGGACCATAGGCTACGCGGAGATCATCGACCACCTGGAGGGGATGATCGACCTGAACGAGGCTGTTGCCCGCATAGAGACCAACACCTGGAGACTGGCCAGAAGGCAGCGGAACATATTCAGAAGGCTGCCCGGGATACGCTGGTTCGGGCCCGGGCGGACCGATGCCGTGGAGGAGTACCTTTTCGGCGGAGGGAAGGGAGCATGATGGACAGGGAGAACCCCGTAGAGCACAAGGCACTGGAGGAGGTCCGGCTGGAGAGGATCTCCGCCGCGGAGCCCCCGGATGAATGGGACCCCGGGGAGTGCACCGAGGAGCCCATGCAGCCCCCCGTGCTCCTGGAGGAGGACGAGGAGCTCACGCTGATGGCCCACCACAGGACCTTCTGGAAGGCCCTGGATGAGGGCCGCAGCACCATAAGGTGCCTGGTGGTCCGCAGCGACGTCCACATCGGCCTGGCCCACGAGAGCCTGGTGAACTGCATAGAGGAAGCCCTTTTCTTCGACGGCCTGCTGCGGAAGGGCCTGGTGGACAAGCGCAGCCGCCTGGCGGAGATGCTGGGCTACTCCCGGGCCAGGATCACTCAGATGCTGAACCTGCTGAAGCTCCCCCTGGAGATACGGAGAAAGGTCCTGCTCACCGACGACATCAGCGAGTTCCAGCTGCGGCCCCTGGTGCGCATGAAGGACGGGCGCAAGCAGAAGAACATGTTCGAGAAGCTCCTCAGCCAGAAGCTCACCGGCCGCCAGATGGCCAGGGAGGCTGAAAGCGATGGCGGCGAAGAGCCCCCGGACATCTCGCGGCTGATGGAGGAAGAGGCCGAAGAGGAGGAGGAAGCTGCGGAGCAGGAGATCAAGCCCGACTCCCCCAAGGCCGTTTCCGAGAGCTTCATGAAGCTGCTGGAGTCCCTGGGGACCGTACGGGGAGAGGGATGGGCAGAGAGGGCGCTGGGCATGCACGCCGACGACGAGGACATGGCCCTTCTGCGGGCGGTGTCGCTGCTGCGAAGCGGCCTCTACGACAAGGCCTCCCGGGCCCTGGAGGAGTTCGTGTCCCACTACCCCGAGCATCCGGCCGCATACTTCTACCTGGGCCGATGCCGCAACCTCCAGGGAAGCCTGGAGGAGGCGGAGAGCTACCTGCGGAACGCCGTGGAGCTGGTTCCCGACTGCGCCGACTTCCTGGTGGAGCTGGCCATAGTGCTGGAGAAGCAGGGCAGGGAGGCGGAGGCCTCCAGCTACTACCACCGCTCCAGCGCCCTCCGTCGCGGAAAGGTAGCAGACATCGGCAGGGAGGGGTAGGTTGAGGAGGCTCTCACCGGCGGCTACGGCTTCGGCCGTGCTGCTCGTGGCCCTGGCCTGCGCCCGGGTGGTGGCGCCCAAGGGAGGGCCGGCGGACACCACGGCGCCGGCGGTGGACACTGTGATGCCCCCCCCCGGTCCCGGTCTGGCCGGGCTGCGCAGCGTGGTGATCGAGTTCGACGAGCGGGTGGAGCCCGCCAGCGTGGTTCCCAGCCTGTTCCCGCCCCTGGAGCACACCGTGAAGGCCGGAGGGTCCCGGCTGGAGATAGAGCTGGCCGAGCCGCTGGACTCGGGCCTGGTGGTGGTAAACCTCCCCCGGACCCTTGCCGACATGCACGGCAACGAGACCGGCGAGATAACCAGCCTGGTGTTCGGAGCGGGGGACACCATACCCTCGGGGGCGCTGCGGGCGGAGCTGACCAGGCAGGGCGGCGGCAGGGTGTCCGAGACCGCCATAGTCGACCTGATGCTGGAGGACGGCACGCTGGCCCGGAGGGGAACGCCGGACACCTCCGGGGTGACCCTGCTGCGCTGGCTGGAGGCGGGGACCTACACCGTCACGGCCTACGAGGACGACGACCTCAGCCGCAGCTGGGACTCCGACCGGGAGGCCGGCACGGACACCACGGCGGCCCTGGCGGCGGGGGACACCCTGACTGTTCCCATGGTCCTCACGGTCCTGGACACCCTTCCCCCCAGCCTCATAGAGGCCGAGCCCCGGGACCGCCACCATCTGTTCGTCCTTACCTCCGAGGAGGTGGGCTGGGATGGCTTCAGGGATGCCTCGGTGGCCCTGGTGGACTCCGCCGGCGACTCCGTGCGGGTCTGGGGGATGTGGCCGGCGGGGGGCCGGGGCAGCAGCGGCATGATGCTGGTGACGGGGGCCATGCGCGACTGCGAGATGACCCTGCGGATCGCCGACTTTGCCGATCTGATGGGGAACCGGCGCGGCCTGGACTCCCTGCGTTTCTGGGGGACCGACAGCCTTCCCGGGGACAGCCTGCGGGTGGAGGGCACGCTGCCCTACCCCGGGGAGCAGGACGTGAACCCCTACGGCCCCTACCAGATCGCCTTCACCTCCTGGGTCAGCCTCGACTCCGTGGCCGCCCGGCTTACCCTCACCCACGTCTCGGCTGACACCACGGCGCCGGTGACCCTGCACAGGGTCAACGGCAGGATAATCAACATCGAGCCCCTGGAGCCGCTCCTGGGGCAGCAGCAGTACCGCCTGGACCTTGACTCGGGCCTGGTCTCCGTATGGGGGCAGGTCGTGGACGGCTACTCCTGGAGCTTCACGCCTCGCTGGGCCGACCTGCCGGGGTCCATCTCCGGACGGGTGACCGGGTATTCCGGGCCCGTGATGCTGCAGGTGAGCGGCACCGGGGAGGCCGGCGAGGTGAGCTACCACCGGGTGGTCTCCGGCGACTACCTGATCGACGGCCTGGACGCCGGCAGGTACACGGTATCGGCCTTCGCCGACGGCGACGGAGACGGCAGCTGGGGCGCGGGGGAGGCCTACGGGACCTACGCCGGCGTGGTGATGGTATATCCGGGAATGGAGACCGATGGCATCGACATCCAGATTCTGCCCTGAGGAGCGCCTGGACCCCGGGGCCTGCACCGGCTGCGGAGTCTGCGTCCGGGTATGTCCCTCACTGGTGATATCCCTTGCCGGCCCCGGCGGCCGGCCCCGTTTCGCCCCTACCGGGTGCATCGGCTGCGCCCACTGCGCCGCCTGGTGCCCGGAGAACGCCTTCGGAATGGAGCAGCAGGCCCCCGATCCCCCGACGGTGGAGGAGGTGGACAGGCTGCTGCGGGGCAGGCGGTCGCTGCGGGTGTTCGCCCACAGGGCGCCATCCGAGGAGACGCTCGGGGAGCTTTGCGGGGAGGTCCTGCAGCGCAGTCCCACCGGGACCAACTCCTGCGGCCTGGACGTGCGGCTGGTGGACGGTAAGAGACTCAGGGAGATGGAGGCCGGGGCCAGGCGTGTGGCCAGGCTCCTGGACAGATTGGGTCTTCTGCGGCTGGCGGCACGGGCCGCCGGCATGGAGAGGGCGGTCTCGGCCTTTCTGAAGGGCGGCAGCCTGGTCTTCAGGGGAGCCCCTGCTGCGGCTTTCGTGTTCGTCCGCCGGGGAAGCTCCACTCCCCGCGAGGACGGCGTGATAGCCGCCACCCTGCTTTCGCTTCGGGCGGCCGCCATGGGAATGGGAGCGCTGTGGAACGGTGTGGCGGTCTGGCTCTACAGGCTGCTTCCCGGCTGGAGGCTGCCCGACACCTCAAGGCGTCGTCTGACGGCCGTTCTCTGCCTGGGCTACCCCGAGCGGGGGCCGCTGTGGGAGGTTCCGCCCAGGCCTTACGGCCTGCGGTTCCACGGCAGCATGCGGAACGAAGAGCAGGACGCGGAGGGGGACTAGCCTTCCGGGGCGGTGTCGTCCAGGGGCGGCATCCTGTAGGGCAGGGGATCGTGGAGGCTCTCCCTTCCCGGGCCCCGCTGGGGCAGAGAGGGCCAGCGCAGCAGCTTCTCCACCGAGTAACTGCTCATGTCGATGCGGCTGGTCCGGTAGCGGCCCAGCCTGGTCTCGGCCATCCTGCGCAGAGATGTCACCGCTCCGTCCACCAGGCAGCCGAAGCTCACGGCCCGGCGGCCGCGATGGCGCAGGGCCTCCATGAACTCCTCCGCCCCCACGTCCTTGGGAAGGCTTCCACCGGGGTAGGAGAGGGAGGAGACGGACCGTGACCTCAGGCCCAGGTTGCGGTGGAAGCGGTCCAGGGCGCCGTTTACCGTGCGGTCCCACCTGTCGCGGGCCAGTCCGGCGAAGCTGGCGTGGTAGAGGGTGTGGTTGCCGATGGAGTAGCCCATGTCCAGCAGGCGGTTCAGCTTGCTCTCCACCAGTGGCTTCTCCCCGAAAGGGACCTTGTCCCAGGAGAGGAAGAACACCGCGCCCCGTCCGAGCTCCGGATGGCTCTCGCTGACCCTCTCCATGACCGCCAGGGCGCAGGAGGGGTCGAGGCTGGCAGGATCGCCGGCGGCGTAGCACATGTTGTCCCTCCAGCCGTCGTCGAAGGTGACCATCACCGGGCGTCGGCCGGCGGGAACCTGCATGAGGCCGTTGTCCAGGTCCTCCGGAGTCACCAGGTAGAAGCCCTCCTCGGCCAGGCGGGTGAGATCGCTCTCCAGACGCCGGGGGGAGACGGAGTACATGCCGGGCTCGGGGGATACGTGGTGGTAGCAGAGGATGGGAAGCCCTGCGGGAGCGTCATTCTGGGCGGGCGGGGGCGGGCAGCTGTCCAGGGCCGGTACCGAGGCCGCTCCCGGGTCCACCTCCAGGACCATGGAAAGGGCCAGTACGGCTATCACTCCGCCGCCTCCGGCACCACGGTGAACCTGTCCACGGCCACGTCGGCGTAGGCATCCACGAATACGCCCACCTGGCCCAGGGCCGGCAGGTTCGTCCGCACCACCTGCACCAGCTGGCCGTTGACCCGCAGGTCCACGTAGTTGCCGTGCACCTGTGCGGACACCAGAACGCCGGGAAGCGAGTAGGGAAGCAGCCGGCTGGACTGGAAGACGTCCATCCCCATCACGCTGTGCCACATGCCGTTCCTCATCTTCTGCACGGTGTACTGCCCCCGGGAGTTCACTCCCAGCAGGAGGAAGTCCTCGCGGCTCTCGGCCCTCAGCACCAGTCCCACCACGGAATGGGACGGAGCGTCCACCATGTCGAACTGCACCTCCACCAGCCCGTCGCGCTGAAGGCCCGCCGTGGAGAAGAGCACTACGGGCTCGGGGAGGTTCCCGTTGTCCACCTGGAGCGCTCCGTGGTAGACCTCGAAGCCGTGGCCGGTGCCGAAAGGGGCGTCCATGGCTCCGTCGAAGGTGCAGTTCACTAGGGTGTCGGTCTGGTCCACCCCGATGGCGGGCCCGGCGGCCGAATCCGGAGTCTCGGGCCGGTAGGTGCCGCTGGGGTCTCCCACGAAGAATCCCGATGTCCGTGTCTCGCCGCAGCCGGACAGAAGCAGGGCTGCCGAGACCGAAAGCAGTGCCGCGGTGGGAAGGAAGCTGTTGCGCATCGATCTCCCATCTATAATTGGGTATGAGGATGAGAGTGAATAGTAAGCTGGCACTGCTGCTCTGTCCACCCCTTCTGCTGTCCTGCGGGGGAGGGGAGGGATCCGCTTCGGAGGGGGACCCGGAGCCTGTCCGGCAACTGGCTGAAACCGTCGGGGCGCTCCCCCTTCCGCCGCTGCCTGTGACGCCGGTGGCTCCGGCCCGGAGGGCCCTCCTCCTGGAGGGCGACATGGAGATGAGGCTGGACACGGTAAGGGTGGCCGAGGGCGATTCGGTGGCCGTCGGTGACACCCTGGCGCTGGGCATCGACACCCTCTCCGTCCTGGAGGCCCAGCGGGTGCGGATGCAGGCCGACTTCCTCAGGCAGTCCCCGGAGACCGACAGCTCGCGGCTGGACAGCCTCCTCTCCCTGGCCGGGGAGCTGGAGGTTCCGGTTCCGCTGCCGGCCCGGCAGTCGGGGGTGCTGGTGGAGCTGCGGGCCGGTACCGGCCGGCGACTGGCCCCCGGAGACACGCTGGCCCTGTTGGAGAGCGGGGAGGCGGCCACCCGGCTGCGGCTTCCCCCGGGAGCCCGGCTGGAGAGCTGGCCTCCGCTGGCCGGAGCCGGTCCGGTTGAGACAACGGACAGCACGGCGGTATATTCGGTTCCGCCCCCGGGCCGGGACAGCCTTCGCCTGGAGGGTCTGTGGCGCGTGCCGCGCAACGCTCTCCGCGACGAGGGCCTCAGGTCTTTCGTAACGCTGGCCGGAGGAGATACCGTATCGGTGAGGAGGGTGGGCAGCTGGGACGGCGCCGTGGTGGTGGCCGGCCCGCTGGAGGGTGCCCAACTGCAAACCTGGTAGGAGGCGAGATGGACAGCTCCGACCCCATGCTCACGAGTTTCAGCGCGCGCTACGACTACCCCCGGCTTCCGGACGGGGCCTGGGACCTCTTCGGCAGATGGCGGGAGGAGGGGAGACTGGGGTTTCTCGACCTCCCCGGCGACGCCGGCCTCCTTCAGGCCAGCCTCGATGCCGCCGAACGATGGGGGAGCCGGGCCGGAAGCATGGTGGTCACCGGCATCGGCGGCTCCTCGCTGGGGCTGGTGACGCTGCTTTCCGCCCTGCGAGAGCCCTCCGGGCGGAGGGTGGAGGTGGTCCAGAACCCCGACGCCAGGACCCAGCGCATGGTGCGGGACCGGCTCGACCCGCGCAACACCGTGCTCACGGCGGTCACCAAATCGGGAGGCACCGCGGAGACAGTTGCCGGCTTCCTGGGCATGTACCAGTGGCTCCGCGACGATTCCAGGGTGGTGGCCGTGACCGACCCGGAGAAGGGCGACCTCAGGGCCCTGGCGGAGAAGCGGGGATGGGACAGCCTCCCCGTCCCGCCCGGGGTGGGGGGACGCTTCAGCGTGCTCTCGCCGGTGGGCATGTTCCCCGCCGCGTACGCGGGAATCGACATTCAGGCCATCCTGAGGGGCGCGGGAAGGGTGGTCTACGATTTCGACAGCAGGGGGGCCGACAGCCTGGCCGGCAGGATAGCATCCGCCTTTCACGCCAGGTTCGCCACCCACCCCATACACGTGTTCTTCGTCTACTCCGACCGGCTGGAGTCGCTGGCGGACTGGTTCGCCCAGCTGTGGGCCGAGAGCCTGGGCAAGGGCCGCAGGCTGGACGGCTCGCCGGCGGAGGTGGGCCAGACCCCTCTGGCCTGCCTGGGGCCATCGGACCAGCATTCCCTGGTCCAGCTGTTCATGGAGGGTCCCGAGGACAAGACCTTCACCTTCCTCACCGCCCCCGAGGAGGGCGAGCCGCTGCCGGGGGGATTCGAAGGATTCTCCTCCTTCGAGTACCTGGAGGGAGTCACCCCCGAGGAGCTCCGTTCGGCGGAGGCCGATGCCACCGCTGAAGCCCTCTCCGAGAGGGGCCTTCCGGTGTCCGGGCTGAGCCTGGACAGGGTGGGGCCCGAGGAGATGGGCGAGGTGATCATGGCCCTGGAGATCGCTACCGTCCTGGTGGGCCTGGCTCTGGAGGTCGACCCCCTGGACCAGCCGGGGGTGGAGCGGGGGAAGGTGCTCACCTACCGGGCCCTGGGCAGACCGGGCTACGAGTGACGACAGCGCTGCTTCTGGCCTCGCTTCTCTCCGCCGGGGCCATGTACCCAGGACCCGCGGACCTGCTGGAGGCGATGTCGGTGGTCGGCTGGGCGGCTGTTCCGCTGGGCAGCGAGCCCGGGACGCTGCTCGACGGCCTGCCGGTCAGCGATGCCGGCATGGACCGACTGCCCCCCTGGGGCGTGCTGGGCTCCGTGGAGCTGCGGTCTCCCGTGGCGGGAGGACTCTGGTCCGGCGGACGCTGGTCGCTGGAGGTAACCGACCACGAGATACCCGACAGCAGCTACTACAGCCGGGTGGGCCTTTTCCAGAACACCCTCGACAGGCACCGGTACACCGGGAGCCTGCGCAGGCCCCTCCCCTGGGGGGTGGGCATGGACGTGACGGCGGGCCGGGAGGACACCCTGCGCATGGAGCGGATTCGGCTGGCCTGGCGCGGCATTACCGCCGACGGGATGGCGTGGCGGGAGGACGACGACGCCTACTCCGCCTGGATCGGAGGCAGCCCGCTTCCCGGGGTCTTCGGCCGGGCCTCGCTGTCCAGTCCCAGCGAGGGCGACCGGTGGCCCGGGGGCCTGGTCCAGGCCGGCGTTGACTGGGGCCGGGCCAGGCTGGAGGCCGGGGCGGCGGGCGCGGCAAGGGGCGACAGCAGCCGCCTGGAGGGCCACCTGCTGGGTCAGCTGCCGGCGGGCGCGGTGACGTTTGCGGCCCGGGGTGACATGGAGGGCCCGGCCGACGCCCCGGAGGCCGGCTTCGGCGGGGGCCTGATGGCGTCCCTGGGCCCCGTGGACCTTTCGGCGGGAGTGGTGTCGCCTCCGGGAGAGGGTCTCTCCGGCGTTCTCTCGGCGACGGCGGGGCCGGCGTCCCTGGGCCTGCAGGCCGACGATGAGGCCGTCACGGCAGGGGCCGGACTGGGCCTGGACTGGGGGCTGACCAGGATCGACCTCCGGGGGGGTGCGGACAGCAGGGACTCCCTGGAGGCGGAGGCCCGCCTTCTTCCGGGGGTGAGGATAGTGAACGCCCGCCTGCGAGCCGGCGGCCGCTTCCGGGCCCGGGGGAGCACGGACGGGGACTGGGACCTGCACGGGGACGCCATAGCCACATACACCCTGTCCACCTTCAGCATCGTGGTGGCCCTGGAGGATCTGGAGGACCTCCGGGACGGCGGGACCAGCTTTACCTACGGAGTCCTCTGGAGCTTCAGCGACGAGGCCCGAAGACCCGAGAGGGAAGGGGATGGCGAGGGTGGTGGCTGACAGGTGACCGGGAAAGAGAAGCGGACGAAGGTGGCGGTTCTGGCGTCGGGACGGGGAAGCAACTTCGAGGCCCTGGCAAGGGGCGATACCTCCCCCGGAAGGGTGGACATGGTGGTGAGCGACCGCCGGGATGCCCCGGTCCTGGAGCGGGCCGGCAGGCTGGGAGTGGAGGCGGCCAGCCTCTACCCCGGGAACTACCGGACGAGAATGGGGATCGATGAGGAGAGGGAGTGGGCCCGCATGCTCCGGGAGCGGGGAGTGGAGCTGGTGTGTCTGGCCGGCTTCATGCGGATGCTGAAGGGCCCCATGCTGGAGGCCTTTCCCGGGGCGGTGATGAACATCCACCCCTCGCTTCTCCCGGCGTTCCCTGGCCTGGAGGCCCAGCGGCAGGCGGTGGAGTACGGCGTCCGCTGGTCCGGGTGCACGGTCCACTACGTGGACCCGGGCATGGACAGCGGACCGGTGATACTCCAGGAAACGGTGGAGGTGCTCGGGGACGACACCCCGGAGCAGCTGGCGGCCAGGATCCTCCGCAGCGAGCACAGGCTGTATCCCCGGGCGGTCTCCCTTCATTGCGCCGGCAGGCTCCGGCTGGAGGGCAGGAGGGTGAGGATCCTGGAGCGCTGACGGTACTGGCCACCCGCCCTCTATATGCTTATCTATTGCTGGATAGGGTCCATTTCCGCCTCCGTCGACAGCGAAGGGAGCTGCAGTTGAACGTATGGATCGCGGTGATGCTCATGCTCTTCTCCACGGCCGACGATCCCCGTCCCTCCGCCCCGAGCCTGGGCCTCTCCGTCGACGGAAGCTCCCTGCCCCGGCACAGGCTGGCCTTCATGGCCATGCCCGGAGACTCGGTGACCCTCTCGGCCTCTCCCGACAGCTCCTGGTCGGTGGATTCGCTCACCTGGGACCTTCCCGGTGATGGACGCGCCCAGGGTGCCACAGTGGGATTCCGGATGCCCAGGAGCCACGGGGTCTGGGCGCTGAGGGCCGAGGACGGAAGCCGCTCCGAGACATACACGGTCATTGCCCCGGTGGAGACCCGCAGGTGGCGCACCGCCACGCTGAACTCCTTCCCCATCGGTTTCTACGGCGACGGCAACACCCGCGGCCACCTTCCGGACTGCTTCGTGGAGCTCATGCCCTGCGACATGGAGCGGAGGGTGTCCACCCATCTGACCCTGGGGCAGTTCCTCTGCCACACCGAGGGCCGCTTCCCCCAGTACATGGCCCTGCAGCTGGAGCTGGTCGACAAGCTGGAGGCGGTTCTGGAGCAGGTTATCAGAGAGTACCCGGAAGCCTGCGACATCCACAACATCTCCGGCTTCAGGACCCCCGTCTACAACGCCAGCATCGGCAACGAGACCGGCTTCAGCCAGCACCTCTACGGCGGAGCGGCCGACGTATGGATCGAGTCCTTCCCCGCCAACGGCCTCATGGACGACATCGACCGCAACAAGCGGGTGGATGTCTTCGACGGCGAGCGTCTGGTGGAGATTGTCCGGCAGGTGGAGGCCAGGGGAGAGGCGCAGGTGGGGGGAGCTTCCGCCTACCGGTGGAACCGGGCCCACGGCCCCTTCGTTCACATCGATGTGAGGGGAAGCGCGGCCAGGTGGAACACCGCCCGCAGCCTCGTCGCCAACCCGGTGATCTGACCCGTGCCCTCCTGCAGCGGCTTCAGACGTGCGGTAGTGTTCGTTGTGGCCAGCCTGGCTCTTTCGCTGGCTGTGAGCCTGTTCGCCGTGGTCCGCCTTCGGGGGAGGATCGCGGAGCAGAGGCGGCATCATCAGCACCACGTAGACAGCCTTATGGTGAGCGTGGCGCAGCGGGACAGCCTGGCGGGCCTGAACAGCCTTCTCACCGCCAGGTACGATTCGCTGCCGGAGATGCGGAGGAAGCTCGACTCGCTGAGCGCATACCTGGGCGTGATAGAGCTCCGGGCAACCCATCCGGGCTACTACCTGACCATCGATACCAGGCAGAACCGCTTCCATCTCCGGCGGGGTGATCTTCTGGTCCGCTCGGGGTACTGCGGCACCGGCAAGGGCTGGACCGACAGCGACAGCGGCATAGTCTACAACTTCGGGACCCCCCGGGGCCTCCGGGAGGTGATCAGGACGGGGGAGAACCCCTACTGGTACCGTCCGGACTGGTACTGGATCGAGCGCGGCATGCGGCCGCCGGAGCCGGAGAGCCTGGTGGTCATTCCGGATACCCTCTCATGGGATGAGCAGATAACCTTCTACCAAGACTCACTGACAGCCTCCGAGAGGGTGATGGTGAAGAAGGTGCCCGGAGCCCTGGGGAACTACAAGCTGGACCTGGGCGACGGGATTCTGCTCCACTACGGGGTGGGCCGGGGCCGCAACTCCAGCCACGGGTGCATCCGTCTCAGCGAGCGGGACCTGGAGGCCGTCTTCGAGACCCTGGAGGTGGGGGACCCGGTTGTCATATACTGAGCGGGGAGGGCAGAAGTGGAATCCGGGCAGGTAGGGGGAGCCGTGAGCGACAGGTCGATGAGCGCCGCAGACACAGGCATTGAGCCCCTTTCCGGCCGTCAGACGGCGGTGGTGCTCTCCTTTCTGGCGGCGGTGCTGGCAGCCCTTCTGCTGCTGCAGCCCGGCGGAGGCTCCGGGGGAGGCTCGGAGAGCTCGGGCGAGTCATTCCCCCGGGCGCCGGTGCCCTCCGCCGTGGCCGCGGGACTGGACAGCAGCGGCACCGACAGCCTGGCGCCTTCCGGCTCCGACAGCCTCCCGGAGCCGTGGTCGCAGCCGCGGGGGTCGGCCTCCGGCAACGCCTTCTGGGGCCCAGATGTCGCCGGCCCGTTCGACACCCTCTGGGAGATACGCACCGGATACGAGCTGTTCGCCGCCCCGGCAATGCTGGACGGCGTACTCTACTTCGGCTGCAACGACTCGCGCTTCCGGGCCGTAGGCGCCGTGGAAGGCAGGGCCCTATGGGCCTTCCCCGTGCAGTGCGGGATAGCGGGAGAGGCGGCGGTGGACTCCCAGCGCGTCTACTTCGGAGGACAGGACGGCTATCTCTACTGCCTCGACCGCCAGAGCGGCACCCAGCTCTGGAAGGCGGGCCTGGGCTACCACATCCTCAGCGACGCCGCCCTGCTGGCAGACAGCCTGGTGCTGGCGGGGAACTCCCGGGGCGGAGTGGCCGCCCTCTCCACCGGCGACGGCGAGGTGGCCTGGAGCGACAACCTGGGAGGGCTCGTTCTGGGAGCCGCGGTGACGGACTCCCTGGCAGTGGTCTCCACCGAAGGCGGCCGGGTGGCGGCATACGGTTTCGACGGCACCCGCTCATGGAGCCGTGACCTCGGCCACCAGGCATCCCATCCCAGCGCCGCCGAAGGCAGGGTGCTGGTGGGGCTCTCCAACGGCACAGTCCGCTGCCTGTCCCTGGCCGACGGCTCCGACCTATGGGCCGCCGACCTGCAGTCCGGCGGCTACAGGGCCCTGGTGGGCCGTCCCGTGGTCCGGGGGAACAGGGTTCTGGCCGGGACCAGCCACAGCCGCGTGGCCTGCATGAGCCTGGAGGACGGCAGCGTATTCTGGAACCGGGAGATGGAGAACTGGGTCCAAGTGCCGCCGTCCGTGGGCGACTCCCTGGTCTACGTATCCTGCGACGACAAGAGGCTGCACGTCCTCTCCCTGGCCGACGGCTCCCCGGTGGACTCCCTGGAGATGGGCAGCTACTCGGGCACGGCCCCCACCGTTGCCGGAGGGGTGGTCTACCTGGGTACGGCGGGGGGGAGCATGGCGGCGCTGAGGGGAACGGTGCCCCAGCCTCCGGATACCGTCTCCGCCGGCAGCGCAGAGACTTCTGCGGACACGGTCCCGCCCGACTCCGCCGACGGGGGTGCGGGGCTCTAGATGGCGTCGGTGGACAGTCAGATGCGAACCGGCTACGTGGGCATGGTGGGTCCGGCGAACACGGGCCGATCCAGTCTCCTCAACGCACTGGTGGGCAACAGGATATCCCCTGTGAGCCAGCAGCCGGGCACCACCAGGGTGCCCCTCACCGGACTGCACATGGGCAGGGACTTCCAGGCCTGCTTCGTGGACACCCCGCCCCTGGACCGCAACCCCGACCTGGAGGTTCTGGACTGGCTGGACGTCCTCTGCGTTGTGGTGGACGCCCGAAGCCTGGTGGAGCAGCTGCGGAACCCGGACATAAGGCGTTTCGTGGAGGGGGGCGAGGTCCCTTCGGTGTGCGCCGTGACCTTCCTGGACTTCTTCCCGGGAGGCCTGCAGCCCTCATTTCTGAACCTGGCCTCGGTGAACGGCAGCTTCAACGCCGTGGTTGGCGTCTGCCCGCCTTCGGGCCGCGGAGTGGACCGGCTGCTTTCCACCCTGATCGCGCAGCTTCCCCGCAGGGGGGCCCTATTTCCGGCGGAGTGCAGGTCGCTGCACTCCGAGCGCTTCCTGGTAAGCGAGCTGATCCGAACCCAGCTCTACGAGGTGCTGCCCTGGCGGATAGCCGACACCACGGCGGTGCAGATACAGGAGTTCTCCTTCCGTGACGGAAGGACCTACGTCCGGGCCAACCTCCACGTGTCGCGGCACTCCAACAAGGGTGTGGTCATAGGCCGCAAGGGCCGGACCCTGCAGGAGATCGTGGGGGCGGCCGGGGGTGAGGCCCAGAAGGTACTGGGCCGCGAGGTGCGGCTCGACCTCTGGGTGAAGGTCCGGGAGGCCTGGCCGGACAGGCCCGCCGACCTGCTGGAGTTCGGCTATGTCTGCTGACACCTGCCGGGTGACGCTGGAGCTGTTCGAGGGCCCGCTGGACCTGCTGCTGTACCTGATCCGCCGCGACGAGCTGGACATCTGGGACGTCCCCGTGGCCCACGTGGCCCGGCAGTACCTGCAGTACATACGGGCCGCCCGGGAGCTGAACCTGGACGTGGCCAGCGAGTACCTGGTGATGGCCGCCACCCTCACCAGCATCAAGAGCCGCTCACTGCTTCCCCGCAGAGGGGAGGGGGACGAGGATGAGGACCCCAGGGCCCTTCTTCTGCGGCAGCTGGTGCTCTACCGGGCCTTCCGGGAGGTCTCCGGCGAGCTGAGGGAGATAGAGAACGTCTGGCGCGACTCGTTCCCCGGCCCCGGCGAGAGGGGCCGCTGGTCCCGAGACACCGCGCCCATGGACCCCGGCCAGGCCAGCATACTGGACCTGGTGGGAGCGCTGGAGGAGCTGCAGGCGGACAGGCTCCCGCCTCCGCCGGCCAGGTTCGAGAGGCCCCGGATGAGCCTGGCCGAGTGCATAGTCGACATAGAGACCAGCCTGAAGGACCGGGGTCCCATGGGCTTCCGCCGGCTGGTGGGCGGGAACGCCGGCCCCGAGCGCATCATATACTACTTCCTCGCCCTGCTGGAGCTGGCCGTCAGGGGAAGGGTCGTAATCAGGCAGACCTCGCCCCTGGGGGAGCTGACAGTGGCGCCCAGCATGGCGGCCGCACCGAAAGGAGCTGCACCGGAATGATCCTGGACAAGCTGGCGCGGGAGATCGAGGCCATCATCTTCGCCGCCGACACCCCCGTGGACATGGAGACCCTTACCCGCATCACCGGCGCCCTGGAGGATTCCGTGCAGCAGGCCCTGGACAGGATATCGGGCTCCCTGGAGGAGGGTGGCCACGCCATGATGCTCCGCCGGGTGGGAAGCGGCTGGCGCATCGTCACCGACCCGGCCCTGGGGGAGGTGGTCTCGCTGCTCTTCGAGGACAGAAGGCCCGGCAAGCTCAGCCGCGCCTCCCTGGAGACCCTGGCGGTGGTGGCCTACAGCCAGCCCTGCACCCGGGCGGAGGTGGAGGAGATCCGCGGCGTGGGCTGCGACAGTGCCCTGCGCACCCTGCTGGAACGGAACATGATACGCATAGCCGGCCGCAGGGAGCTGCCGGGCAGGCCCCTTCTCTACGCCACCACGCAGGAGTTCCTGCTCTACTTCGGCCTCGACGACCTCGACCACCTGCCCCGGCTGGACGAGATCACCGAGCTTCTGCAGACGCCTCCCGAGGAGCTGCAGAGGCCGGACCACCCCGAAGGGGAGAAGGCCTCCCCGAAGGAGGACGCCGCAGAGGATGGGTAGCGTTCCGGCCTCCATGGACGGCTCCCGCCTGGACAGCTACCTCTCCCGGGCGGGGGTGGACTCCCGCCGCACCTGCTCCGAGAACGTCCGGCAGGGGCTGTGCTCGGTGAACGGCCGGGTGATCCGCGACCCCTCCCACCGGCTCTCGAAGGGTGACAGCGTCAGCTACATGGGCCAGGGGGTGAGCCTGCCGCCGGCCTTCGTGGCCGTGCTGAACAAGCCCGTGGGCTACGAGACCACAATGGCCTCCCGCAAGGACCGCAGAACCGTGGCCCAGCTGATGGAGGGCATGCCCCGGGGCTGCCGGCCCTGCGGCCGTCTGGACGTGAAGACCGGGGGACTGCTGCTGTGCACCAACGACGGCGAGCTGCTGCACCGCCTCTCCCACCCCCGTTGGGGGGTCACCCGCGAGTACCGGGTGGGCCTGCGCGCAAAGCCCCGTGGAGGCGCCATGGAGTCCATGCGAAAGGGCCTGCGCATCGGCAGGGGGGAGGTATGCAAGCCACTGTCGGTGGAGCGGACGGGTGCCAGGGAGCTCACGGTGGTGCTGGACCGGGGCCGCTACCACGAGGTCCGCAGGCTGGTGAAGGCGGCGGGCCTGGGGCTGCGCTTCCTGGAGAGGACGGCCTACGGCCCGGTCAGGCTGCAGGGGGTGAAGCGGGGCTCCTGGAAGCCGCTGGGAGGCGCTATCCTGGCAGAGCTCTACCGTGAGGTGGGCCTGCAGCCCCCCGACGGTCAGTAGTAGTAGTAGCCGTAGACGAACAGCTCCCCCGTGGCGAAGCTGGTGGCGTATACGTACTCCCCCTGCCCGCCGGCGCAGACCTCCAGGGGGCGGGCGGCGCCCTCCAGTGTGAACAGCAGCTCCCGGCTGAAGGCATCGTAGACCTCTATCGAGTTCTCCCAGTAGCAGCAGACGTAGATGAGGTTGCCGCTGGGCAGGCCCGAGCACCCGGCGGGGCCGGCGGATACGGGGATCTCGCCCACCACCTCGCCGGTCAGCACGTGGATCAGGTAGACGGCTCCGCCCTCTCCGTCGGCGGCGCAGACCAGCGGCTGGCCCGGCAGGCGGCATACGGCCTTGGGATCCTGGCCCGCGGGTATCTCCGCGCCCACCGACAGCTCATCGGTGTCGAGAACGCATACGGTGCCCGCCTGGCGGCAGGCCACGTAGGCCCGCCCGACCTCCGGGACCGCGCAGATGTCCCAGGGACCCGCGCCCACCTCCACTGAGTCCACCACGGCTGCGGCTTCGGCGTCCACGGCGTAGACCATGTCAGAGCCGTGGCAGGCCAGCAGGAACACCTCGTCGGTATAGCAGATGCCCGCGGGAGTTTCGCCCACCTCCAGAACCGCCTCCACCTGTCCGGACGCGGCATCCAGCACCGACACCGTGCCGTCGCCGCTGTTGGAGACCAGCAGGCGCTCCCCGGACGGGTCGGCGCAGACGTCCAGGGGCCGGCTTCCCACCGCGATGGTGTCCTCCACGGGGCAGTAGGGCGGAGGGCCCACGATCCAGACCGCGTCATCGTGGTAGCAGGCCACGTACACCCCGCCCTGCGCCGCGGGCTCGCACAGCCCCGCAGCTCCGTCGCCCAGCTGCACCACGTCCTCCAGGTAATCGGGCCCCCCGAAGGACGTTCTGGGCACCGCCGGCATCCAGGCCTCGCCGCTCCAGGCCACCAGGCTGTCGGCGTCCATGGTGCGCACGGCGTACCAGTAGTCGATGTCCCAGTACCCGCTGCTCTCCACCAGCTGGGTGTCCGCCGGAGAATCCAGCACCTCCAGGATCTCGGCCGAGTCAGGGTCCTCCTCTATACCGGGGGACTGCGACCGGAACAGGGTGTAGGAGAGGAACGCCGCCGTGTCCGGACACATGCTCCAGGTGGCCGTCACCTCCCAGCTGAGATCCTTGGGGCCGCGCTCCGGCCGTCCGGCATCTTCCCAGGGAGTCCACCCCCCGGTGAACTGCACCCGCAGGTTCGAGGGCGTGGGGCCTTCGCCGCCGGATGGCCCGGAGGGGTCTTCGCCGCATGAGGCCAACACGATCATGCACGCCGTCAGGGCGGTCATTTTCGCTCTCATCTCAGAAGCACGCACCTTTCCGTGTTCGCAGCCTCTTGCGCGACAATTCTGACCACATACACCCCCGCAGGCAGGCCGGTAGCGTCCAGCCAGACGGCCTGGTCACCGGGGCCGGCCTCCCGGTCGAAGATCCTCTCCACCAGCCTGCCGGAGAGGTCGTATACGTCCACGGTGACATGGCCGGTCTCTGAGAGCTCGAAGCACACAGCACAGGAGGAGGTAAACGGGTTGGGGAAGACACGCAGCTCCGGGCCCGGGGAGGGGGGAGAGGGGCCGCCGGGATCCTCTACCGCCAGCCAGTAGCCCACTCCGCCTCCGCCGTAGGCGCCCATGTCGTTGAGCAGCGTGCCCATGGCGGGCCACAGGGCGTAGCCGGGGTTGAGTGGATCCTCGGGATCGTAGTGCTCGGGGGAGGGGTTGCCGGCGTCTATGCAGGGCGAGCCCCACGCCAGGTGGTAGTCGCTCAGCGGGCCGGCCTCAAACTCCGGGTCGACGTCGGTGTTCCCCGGGCCCCAGCTCAGGTAAGTCAATGAGTCGGAATGGTAGATGGAATCCTGGCCGCCCTGGATGTTGCAGTATTCAATCCACGCATAGGTTGTGTCCAGCGTTCCGGGGAGTGTGATTTGAGGTCCGGTCGTGGCTGAATTGCCCCAGAAGATGGAGTTCTCAATGAATATCGAGTCTTTCCAGGATCGCAGGCCACCTCCCCATGAGTCATCCGGATCGGTAGCATTGTTTATGATCGAATTGTTGAGCATGTAAATTGTCTCCGAGGACCTTTCATATACACCTCCCCCGACTGAAGTTGCGTAGTTCTCCGCAATGACGTTGCCGATGAGGGTAACAGTTCCCTCATCAATGTAGATACCTCCGCCATGACCGCCCCCGTTGTTGCCGGTGATGGCATTCCCGCAGACAAGAGCGCTGTCGCAGCCCATGAGAATGCCGCCCCCTCCGCCACCGATGTTGGAGTCAATGCG
>JAWLEP010000011.1:42711-67833 GCA_041686025.1 Candidatus Fermentibacteraceae bacterium | reverse complement strand
CGACGCTTACGCGTCGTAGATGCCGGGGTCGTAGGAGGGGGGCTCCCCGGGGCCGGCCATGTCGTCGCCCAGGCCCATCTCCTCCAGCTCCCGCTCGATCTTCTCCGGGTCCTCCCCGGCCTCCAGGCGGGATATGGCCTCGTTAAGCTCCGGGCCCAGGTCCTCGCCCATCTCGTCGGCCATGGCCCGGATGGCCCGGGCCATTGAGCGGGGGTCGTTCTCGTCTATGCCGGAGAGGTCGGGGTCGTCCTCCAGGTTGCCCAGGTCCGGCGACGATTTGCTCTTTGTGGAGAACCGGCTCATCACCCGCTCCAGGTCCTCCCGCCCGCACTTGGGGCAGGAGGGATGGGCCTCCTCGCCCATCCGCTTGACCAGGAACTGGTATACCGTGTTGCAGTCTCTGCAGTAGTACTCGTATATGGGCATCTCTACCTCCGCTGCGGCAGGCGGGTGCTGCGGGCGAATACGCCGCTGCGCAGCGGCAGCCCGGTGGCATCCGCTATGACTCCGCACTTGACTACGAAAGAGTAAAACAGACGTTCGTCCGATGTTCCCAGGAGCCCTTCCAGGTTGCCCTGGCCCTTGGAGAGCACCAGATCGGCCTCGCCGAGAAGCCGCTGCAGCCTGGGACTCACCAACCCGGGCATGACCGTGGGGGCGACGCAGCCGGTGTCCACCAGCTCCGCCAGGCGGTGCAGCCCGGCCATCTCGGCGTCCGCCAGGATGGCGTCGTTCATCACCGGCTCCGGCCGCACCGTGTAGACTACCTCGGCGCCGGGGGAAGCAGTCTCCAGGAAGAGCCTGTCCAGTACCGTCTCCCCGGCGTTGTCTCCCAGTATCAGGAGGAGGGAGGCGCTCTCCAGCCTGTCCAGGAACTCTTCGGTGTCGTCCACTGCCAGGGGATGGCCGAACAGCTCCTGCAGCTCGTCGGGGTCGGGCAGCCGGTGGCCCTGGGCCACGTCCAGGAGGTTGCCCCAGACCCCGGCTCGCAGCGCCGCCGTGGCCGGCCGGGGGGAGGTCGCGATCCCCGGGCGGATACGGTCCAGCTGGGAGAGCAGCTCCTGCGTAAGCGCGCGCTTCTCGGCGGCGAAGAGGTCGTCGGCTCCCAGGTACCTGCAGAGATGGGCGTATCCGGGGGCCCCGGCCACCGGCGGGGCGTGATGGGGCAGCCTCTCCGCCACCAGGTCCAGCGCTTCCTGCAGCGCCCGTCCAAGCCCCGGAGACTCGGCGCCTCCCCGGCCGGAGAAGGCCCCGAAGCCGCTTCGGAAGCACTCCAGGCAGCGGGGGTCGCTACTCAGCGGCATCCCTCACCTCTTCGCAGAACAGGCGGTGCAGCCGGCTGTCGGAGGTGAGCTCGGGATGAAAGGAGGACAGCCAGATGCGGCCGGCGCGAAGGAAGACCGCACCCTCTCTCACCGAGGCCAGCACCTCCACGGAGTCCTCCAGGGGCTCCAGCAGGGGCGCCCGGATGAACACCCCCGGAAACGGTTCCTCCATCCCGGCCACCTCCAGCGGCTCCTGGAAGCTCTCCACCTGCCTGCCGAACCTGTTGCGGATGGCGTGCACCGGCGCCAGGCCCAGGCTGGGCTGGTCCACCCGGTGCTCGCGTTCGGATATACGGCTGCTGAGGAGGACCGCCCCCGCGCAGGTGCCCCAGAGGGGAGCCCCCGACTCCGCAAGGGAGACGATGGCATCGGCCAGGCTCCATCGGTGGATCAGCTTGATCAGCGCGGTGGACTCGCCGCCGGGCAGCACCAGACCGTCAACCCCAGTCAGGGCATCGCTGCGGCGGACGGCCACCGGCCGCGCTCCCACGGAACGCAGCATGTCCATGTGCTCGGCCACCCCGCCCTGCAGGGCGAGGACGCCAATTCGAAGAGGGGGCAACTACCAGCCCCGCTCCGCCATGCGCTCCTCGGGAGGAATGTCGGAGATGTTGATCCCCACCATGGCCTCTCCCAGGCCGGCGGAGACCTCGGCGATGACGGAGGCGTCCTCGTACTGGCTCACCGCCTCCACTATGGCCTTGGCCCTCCTCTCCGGGTCGCCGCTCTTGAAGATGCCGCTGCCCACGAAGACTCCGTCCATGCCCAGCTGCATCATCATGGCCGCGTCCGCAGGGGTGGCCACCCCGCCGGCGGCGAAGTTGACCACCGGAAGCCTTCCGTTCTCGTGGACGTACTCCACCAGCTGGAAGGGGGCGGCCATCTCCTTGGCCATGGACATCAGCTCTCCGCGGGGGGCCGCCTGTATCTGCCGGATCTGGCCCAGGACCCTCCTGGCGTGGCGGACGGCCTCCACCACGTTGCCGGTGCCGGCCTCGCCCTTGGTCCGGATCATGGCCGCCCCCTCGCCGATGCGGCGAAGGGCCTCGCCCAGATTGGTGGCGCCGCAGACGAAGGGCACGTCGAACGCCCACTTGTCCACGTGGTTGGCCTCGTCGGCGGGAGTCAGCACCTCGGACTCGTCCACGAAGTCCACTCCCAGGGACTGGAGCACCTGGGCTTCCACGAAGTGCCCGATCCGGCACTTGGCCATCACCGGTATGGTCACCGCCTCCTGGATGGACCTTACGATCTCCGGGTCCGACATGCGGGCCACGCCTCCGTGAGCCCTTATGTCCGCCGGCACCCGCTCCAGGGCCATGACGGCCACCGCCCCGGCGTCCTGGGCCACCCGGGCCTGGTCGGAGGTGACCACGTCCATGATGACCCCGCCCTTGAGCATCTGCGCATGTCCGCTCTTGACCTTGAAGGTACCCCTGTCTCTGCTCTCGCTCATATCCTTACCTCTTCCTCCAGAAGATCCATAACCGCTGTCTCCCGCAACGCGTAGAGGCTGCAGGCGGAGAGAAAGCCGTCCTCCAGCCTGACCGCCCTGGCGCTGTCGGGCAGGTCGCCGTGGTAGGTCCGCACAAGCTCTCCATAGGCGTCCAGAAGGCTCCTGCAGGACTCGGTGTACTCGCCCCATGCAGCTGGCTCCACCCCCTGGGGAGCAGAGGCCGTGTCCGAGACGGCCCCGAAGACCGCATCCGCACGGAGCCATGCCGAGTCCAGCCGCCACAGCCGGACTGGAGTGTCTTCCTCGGGGGGACACTCCGGTACGGCCTCCAGGTACCCGTCCAGCAGTCCGGTCATCTCCCGGGAGAGCTGGGCCAGATCGTTCGGGCTCAGGGGCGGCTCGGACCCGGCCGCCGGTCCCAGGAGCGCCGCGGCGAACATGAGAACGGCCACTGTTTTCATGTGGCGAATATACCGGCGGCGGCCGGCAGTCTCAACGGGGCAGGGGCCTTCGCATCTTTCCAGGGCTCGTGATCTGTGTTATCTATTCCCATGGTCAAGCATCTCGTGGGCGGCTTTGAAGGGAGTCTGGTGGCTAGGGTTCTCACAGCTCTGATCCTGGCCCTGGTCGCCGGTGTGTCCTGGGCCGGTCTCACCGACGACCTCAGGGAGATGGGCGTGCCCGCCACCGCCGTCTCCATGGGGGACAGCCTGCTGAGGGTGGAGATAGAAGGCTCCCTTGCCGAAGGAGACTCCCTGCTGAAGCACTACGGCGGAGTATTCTACCTGGTGGCCGACAGCGTGGCCGCCGGCTGGCCAGTGGTGGGCCTGCAGGTGGGCATCGAAGGTGCGTATCTCAGGCTCAGTCCCTCCAGGATGCTGGAGGCGCTGCAGCGCATCCGCGACGGCCAGCCCGAGGAGCATGTGGTGGGCTCCATACTCAACCACACATACGTGGTGAGCCGCTAGGCGCTTCCCCTCCTAGCCGGCGAAGAACTCCCCGATGGCGTCCGCAACCGCCTGCTGCTGCTCGGCCGTTATCTCCGGGAAGATGGGAAGCGTCAGGTTGCGGTCGCTGTTGTACTCCGCCACGGGGAAGTCGCCCCGGGAGCAGCCCAGATGGGCGTAGGCCTCCTGCACGTGCAGCGGAAGGGGGTAGTGCAGACCCGATGCGATGTCGCGCCGGGAAAGGAACTCCCGGAGCCGGTCCCTCTCCTCTAGGTGCACGGGGTAGAGGTGGTAGACGTGCCTGGCGCCCTCCCGCTGGACCGGGAGCTCCAGGGGCAGGCGGGCCAGCAGCCGTCCGTACCTCTCCGCCGCCCCTCTCCGGCCGTCGTTCCAGCGGTGGATGTAGTCTATCTTCACCCCCAGGACCGCTCCCTGGAAGGCCGACATCCGGTAGTTGTGGCCCACCATGGAGTAGTAGTACTTGCTGCTCGACCCGTGGTCGCGGAGCATCCGGACCCGCTGGGCCACCTGGTCGGAGTCCGTTGTCACGGCCCCGGCTTCCCCGAAGGCGCCCAGGTTCTTGCCCGGGTAGAAGCTGAAGGCGGCGGCCAGGCCGAAGCTTCCCGCCGGCCTGCCCCCCAGGGAGGCGTCGTGGGCCTGGCAGGCATCCTCCAGGAGCACCCAGCCGTTCTCCGCCGCTATCTCCTCCAGGGCCGGATTGTCCGCCGGCTGCCCGTAGAGGTCCACGGACATGATGGCCCCCACCGGGGCCCCGGACCCGGGATCGATGACGCCGTCGGGCCCGCGCCAGCTCTCCGCCGCTTCACGGACCTTCTCCGGGTCCAGTGTCCACAGCTCCGGTTCTACGTCCACGAACACGGGGACGTGGCCCGCCAGTATGATGCCCTCAACTGTGGCGGTGAAAGTGTTGGGCGGCACTATTATGCCGCTTCCCGGGGGAAGGTCGGCTGCGGCGCAGATGCAGTGAACGGCCGCCGTTCCGCTGCTGACGCCTATGCAGTGCTTCGTACCCGCCAGCCGGGCCATCTTCTCCTCGAACGCCTCCACCCTGGGACCCAGCACGAAGCCGGTGCAGTCGATTATCTCGTTCAGCTGGCTGCGGATCTCGTCGCCCACCTGGTCCAGCTGTGCCTTGAGGTCGAGAAAGGGAACCTTCATCTTAGATCCTTCCTTGGGCTCGTTCGACACCGAATGGTTAAGATAAGCTGTCGGGGACGGGGGACCAATGCTTCTTCAGGCTGAGACGCGGCGATGAGGGCGTCGCTTCATGCGGCCGCAGGGGCTGCGGCAGGGCTGGCCGTCGGTTCTGCAATGGGCACTGGTGCGGGTGCG
The DNA here is from genome assembly GCA_041686025.1 of Candidatus Fermentibacteraceae bacterium. GTDB lineage: Bacteria > Fermentibacterota > Fermentibacteria > Fermentibacterales > JCC-6 > JAWLEP01. Next base: position 62,752 of record JAWLEP010000011.1, on the reverse strand, counting down.
GGCACCTTTCTGGCCAGCGCCCTGCTGGACGCCGATCACGTGGGCCATTTCGCCGGACGGGGCATGTCGCCCACTCCCGCCAACCTGGCCCGGGCCTACTTCATGACCCCCCGGAAGCTGCAGCGGCACTTCGGCCTCAGCAGAGGGATACCCGACAGCTGGGCGTTTCCCGTCCTGCACAGCGTCGAGCTGGCCGCCGGCCTGCTGGCGGCATGGCTGGTGACCGGCCATGGACTGGTGCTGGGCCTTCTCCTGGGAACCGCTCTACACCTGGCCATGGACACCCGATACTACCCCGGAGGCTGGGCCAGCTTCTCCCTGGTCCTGAAGTACCTCAGGCGGGCCACCCACCGGGACCGGTGGAGGAGGTTCCATCCGGGCCGGTCGGTCAGGGAACGGTGATCTCCCGCCGGGCCCGCCCGATCCTGCCGGTGGCGGCGGGAAGGCTGTCGCCGGGGACGTAGAGGCTCCATTCGGCGTCGCCCTCTCCGGGCAGGACGAGGTGGAGTATCTCCGAGCTCTGGCAGGTGGTTCCGCTTCCCCCCTCCACCTGGCGCAGGAGAACCGCGTCTCCCTGCCTTACCTCCAGCACGCAGCCCACGGCGGGTCTTCGCGCGGGCCTTACGTGCACCAGCAGCCAGCGGCCCGCATCGGGGGTGACGTTGCGCAGAAGGCGGGGGCCGTCCCCGGTTCCCACCGCCAGGTCCAGCCGGCCGTCGCGGTCGAAGTCCGCCGTTGCCGCGCCCCAGCCGTCGGTGACGCGGGCCCCCGAGAGGAAGGTCACGTCCCGGAAGCGGCCATCCCCGAGGTTCCGGTAGAGGAAGCTCCTTCGGCCCTCGTAGACCGACGTTATGTAGAGGTCCGGAAGCCCGTCTCCGTCGAAGTCCCCCCATGCGGGGACGGAGTGCGTCTCCTCGTACCGGATGCCCGACCCCGGCGTGGCGTCGGTGTAGGTGCCGCCGTCGTTGCGCAGCAGCAGGCTTCGCCGGGAGAAGCGGATGTAGCGGGGATGTGCCAGGTTGGCGCAGAACAGGTCCCAGTCTCCGTCGTTGTCCCAGTCGGCCCAGGCGCTGCCGATGGTGTGACCGTAGAGGCCCCGGACCGGCTTCGCCTCGACGCCGGCCTCCATGGCGGCCTCCACCGCCGTTCCCCGGTTCTGCCACAGCAGGTTGCGGTCCAGCCGGTAGTCGGAGACCAGTATGTCGGTCCTGCCGTCGCGGTCGTAGTCGCAGGGGCTCACCCCGCGGCCGCAGAGGGGTATGCACCCCGGGGGGATCATTCCCAGGGAGTCCCCCGCCTGTCGAAGGCCTGCGCCTGTACCCATCAGGAACAGGTCTGGTGTCCCCAGGCCCATCCGGTCCGGCCTCTCGTACCTGGCCAGGTATACGTCCAGCCGGCCGTCGCCGTTCCAGTCCAGCAGCCCCACCCCCTCCGTGGGCCCGCGGGTGTCCAGGGGCTGCCAGGAGGCCGTACCGGCATCGAAGACCCCCCTCCTGTTGAGGACCACCCAGGTCTCGCTGCCGCAGGTGACCAGGTCCGGCCATCCGTTGCCGTCCATGTCGCCCCACACGGCTCCCGAGGCCCTGGGCAGGTGAAGGCCCGCCGCCCTCGTGATCTCGGTGAACCCCCTGCCCTCGCAGTTGCGGAAGAGCCTCCGTCCCAGCAGGAGGTCGGGCCAGCCGTCGCGGTCGTAGTCCCCCCAGGCCACCCGGGTCTTCCCCGGCAGGCCGCTGTCCCCCAGCATGGCGACTGTCACGTCCTCGAACACGGGGCCTTCGTAGCCGGTGGCCTCCCTGCAGGCGGCCTCCACCTCCCTGGTGCCCAGCAGCTCTGCCAGCCGGCTGCGGGCCGGGGCCAGTGAATCGTACCTGGTCCGTCCGGCGATCTCGGCGGAGACCAGTAGCTCCAGTGCCCGGGCGGTGTCGCCCAGGGCCGCCCTGAGCTCGGCGGCCTCCACCAGGTAGTCGTAGGGGGTGTGGTGCAGGGAGTCGGGATACAGCCCGGGGGCCAGCAGCGGCTCGAGGACGGACAGGGCGGATGCGGTGTCACCGCCGGCGGCCAGCGCCTGCGCCCGCCGCCACTGCAGGTCGTGGCCTATCCTGGGCACCGTCAGGGCCGCCTCCGGGGCCGGCATCGCCTGCGGCCTCCATCCCCCCTCCATCAGATCGACCCCCCGCTGCAGGTGGAAGAGGGCGCTGTCGGGCATCCCCATCTCCAGAAGCGACCTGCCGGCGGCCAGCCGCGCCTCCGGGCTGTCCGGGCAGCTCTCCACCCAGCGGACCGCCCGGGATGCGGTGAGAGCGGTGTCCCCCAGGGAGCGGGTGGAGGACACTATCACGGCCAGGGCCCGTGACCTCCAGTAGTCGGAGCGCTCTCCCCATTCTTCCAGGAACCACTCCATGGCGGCCACCCTTGCGGTGTCGTCGCTCCATACGGGGTAGAGGGCGGCCAGGCAGCCGGCCTGCATGGCCTCCCAGCACTCGGTGGACTCCGGCCAGCGTCGCAGCATGGTCTCCCTGAGGGCCCCCGAGAGGCTGTCGCACTCCAGGAGGTCGGCGTGCTCGATGAGCCGAAGGAGGGTGGAGGGGGTCCAGCCCCCGCCGGGTACCTCGCGGAGCCAGGACCGCAGAAGGGAGCGGCGGAGGGAGTCCGACCCGCAGGGGTTGCCGGCGGCGCCGGAGAGGGCCAGGGTGTCCAGAAGGCCGCACAGACCCTCCGGGGAAGGGGAGGAGAGAAAGGCCCCCTGGGCCCGCATCAGGCGGGCGGACCAGTCGGGGCCCGCGGGCTCCGGCGAGGCGGCGGCGGAAAGCGTCCACAGCACCGCTGCCGCACACATGGCGAGTCTCATGCAACCTCCTGCGGACGGTGGGCTGACTTGGTCGACGGAAGCATCTTCAACATAATGCAGACCGAACGGGGGGTGAAGGATGCGTCACAGCGGTGTGGTCAGGGAGGAACGGCCGGGAGAGGTCCTGGTGGAGTACAGCGGGGGCGAGTCCTGCGCCGGGTGCTCGCAGCGTCATGCCTGCTTCAGCCTCACAGGCGGCGACGTCAAGACCAGGAGGGCCTGGGTGGGCAACAGGGCCGACGCCCGTCAGGGAGACCTGGTGGAGGTGGAGCTGAAGACATCGTCCACCATCTGGGTTATAGCGGTGACCTTTCTGCTTCCCGTGGCCATGCTGTTCGCCGGCTACCTGGTGGGCGCTCCCGGAGGAGCCGGTTCGGCCGCCCTGGGGGCCCTGGCGGGTCTGGTGGCCGGAGGCCTCCTGGCCCTGGGTGTCAACCGCGCCCTGTGCAGACGCAGCTCCTTCCGCATGGAGGCGGTGCGGGTGCTGGAGCGCCGCGAGCGGCAGGAGGGCCCCGCGGAAAACGGAGAAGCCGAGAGCAGGAGGGGGGAAGAGGTATGAGACGGCTGGCCCGCAGGGCGGTGGAGGCTCTTCGCGGGGCCGGTGTGGAGTACGGGGACGTTCGAGTGGAGAGCATATCCACCGAGTCGCTCACCTTCAGAAGCCTGAGGCTGAGCGACGCTTCGCTTAAGAACGAGGAGGGTGCCGGAGTGCGGGCCGTGGTGGACGGCTGCTGGGGTTTCGCCTCCTGCACCGGGCTCTCCGAGTCCGCCGTCGACGATGCCGTGACCAGGGCGGTGGAGGTGGCCCGGGCCGGGGGCGTGGCCCGGGCGGGGTCGGTGCGGCTCTCCGCCGAGGAGCCGCAGGAGGGGAGCTTCCAGGGGCCCTGCCGGGAGGACCCCTTCGACGTCTCCAGGGAGGAGAAGATCGACCTGCTGGCCAGGTCCTGCGAGAACCTCCACGCTCCCCGGGAGGTATCGGTGAGCTACGCCGGCCTGTGGTTCGAGAAGCGCCACCGGGTCTTCGGCAGCACGGAGGGCAGCCTGGTCTCCTCGGAGATGGTCTTCTCCCAGCCGGTGCTGCAGGCCACCGCCGTGCACCGGGAGGACGCCCAGAGCCGCTCGCTGCAGGTGGGCGGCAGGGCCGCGGGCTACGAGTGGATACGGGAGCTGGACCTGGCGGGAACCGCAGCCCGCATCGGCGAGGAGGCGGTGATGAAGGTCCGGGCGGACGAGGGCCCCACCGGAACCATGGACCTGGTGCTGGACGGCATACACCTGGGGCTCACCATGCACGAGTCGGTGGGGCACCCCACCGAGAGCGACCGGGCCCTGGGCTGGGAGGCCAACATGGCGGGAAGGAGCTTCCTGAAGCTCTCCGACCGGGGGTCGCTGCGGTACGGATCCCCCCTGGTGAGCTTCCTGGCCGACAACACGCTGGATGGCGGCCTGGCCAGCTGGGGATGGGACGACGAGGGCGTTCCCGGCCAGCGCTGGTACCTGGTGCGTGAGGGGATCTTCCGGGAGTTCGGCACGGTCCGGGAGACGGCTCCCGAGCTGGGCGAGGCCAGCAGCAGGGGATGCTGCAGGGCCCAGGACTTCACCCATTTCCCCATCAACCGCCAGCCCAACCTCTACCTGGAGCCCGGAGACGAGGGCGTTTCCGCCGAGGGGCTGATATCCGGGGTGGACAGGGGGGTCTACATAGAGGGAAGGGGCTCGTTCAGCATAGACCAGATGCGGCTGAACTTCCAGTTCGGGGGCGACTTCTTCTGGGAGATAAGGGGAGGCCGCAAGGTGCGTCCGCTGAAGAAGGTGATATACAGGTCCACCACTCCGGAGTTCTGGGGGAGCTGCGACGGGGTGGCCGGCCCCGCCGACTTCCGCAGGCTGGGGCTGCTGACCTGCGGCAAGGGAGAGCCCATGCAGGCGGCGAGAATGACCCACGGGGCCAGCCACACCAGGTTCCGCGGCATCGAGGTGAGAGGGGGCCGGGCTTGAACCGTGAAGAGATGATCGATGTCGTGAGGAACGTCCTGGAGGCGGCCTCCGGCTACGACGCCACCGCGGTGCTGCGGGAGAGCCGGGAGGCCACCGTCCGCTTCGGGCAGAACAGGATCACCCAGAACGGCGACACCTTCCGCCGCGAGCTCGAGCTCACCATGGGGCGGGACGGCAGGAAGGCCACCGCCACCACCCACACCATAGAGCCCTCCCGCCTGCAGCAGCTGGCCGCTGGGGTCCGGGACCAGCTCTCCACCGCTCCGGAGGACCCGGAGTACGTCCCCCCGGTGGAGGGGGGACAGGCCTATCCGGTGATAGACGCCTGGGACGCGGAGACGGCGGACATGAGAACCGCCGAGCGCATCGGGGCGGCCTCGGAGACCATAGGGACCGCGGAGGCCCGGGGCCTGGAGGCTGCGGGGATCGCGCATGCTTCCATGCGGAAGACCGCCCTGGGGACCTCCACCGGCAATCTGGCCTTCCACGGGAAGACCGAGGCCCACTTCGGCCTCACCATGGACACCGGAAGCGGTTCCAGCTACCGGCACCTGGCCCACAACGCCTGGTCATCCCTGCCGGTGGCGGAGGCGACAAGGGAGGTGGCCGAAGAGGCGGAGGCCGCCGGGGAGCCCGGAAAGGCACCGGAAGGGCCCCGGAGGATACTGCTGGAGCCGCAGGCCGTAGCGGATCTGGTTCCCTTCCTGATCTTCAGCCTCAACGCCCGGCTGGCCGACGAGGGGGTGACCGTGTTCAGCGGCATGGAGGGCAGAAGGGTGAGCGGCCCGCGGCTGAGCCTGCGCAGCGTCATCGACGGCCCGGTAAAGGGCCGTCCGTTCGACGGCGAGGGGCTTCCGTGCAGAAACGCCGCCTGGATAGAGGAGGGAGTCCTCCGGGAGATGCTCTGCGGCCGCTGGTGGGCGTCGCAGACCGGACGGCGCCCCCTCTCCAGCCCGGAATGCTACTACATGGACGGGGGCACCGGGGACGTGGGCGAGGGCATCTCCCGGATGGAAGAGGGGCTGCTGATCCGACGGCTGTGGTACATCCGGTTCGTGGACCAGAAGTCACTGCAGATCACCGGGATGACCCGGGACGGGGTATTCGCGGTGCGGGACGGGTCGGTCACCGGCCCCCTGCGGGACTTCAGGTGGAACTGGAAGCCGCTGGAGCTTTTCGAGAGGATCTCCTGGATGGGAGAGCCGGTGCGGAAGGGCAGGCTGCACGTGCCCCCGATCGTACTGGAGGACGTCTCCACCGGATAGGCTGGCCTCAGGGGCTGTCCGGCTCCTCCCCGGGCCAGAGGAAGCGTATGCCCCAGAAGCTGCGGCCCTCCAGCCTGCGGAAGGGCTGGGTGTCGCGCGGATAGCCCGCCAGGTACAGCTCGAAGCTTCCCAGCGGCGCCGCGTAGGCGGTATACAGCTCCAGCCTGTGCCGGCTGGAGGCGCCGCCGTCCTCGTGAAAGAACGCGTCCCAGTGGTATCGGCCGCCGGCCTCCAGCGCCCGCCACCCGGCCAGCGCCATGCTCAGGTCGGTGTGTGTCGACCACTGGAAGTCGTGCCCCTTCTGGAAGCTCTCCCCCTCCGGCAGGTAGGTGCCCAGGGAGAACCACCCGGAGGGAAGCCTCCCCCTGGGAAGAAGAGCTGCCCCGTCCCCGACCCGCAGGGGCTCGGCCTCCCACACCACTCCCAGCTTGACGTTGTTCATGTACTCCGAGGAGCTGTCCGGCATGTCGATGTTGTGGAAGCACTCGTGGTCGGTGTAGAGCCTGGCCCGCAGGCGGCGCGAGAGCCGGGCGCGGAGGGAGAGGTTGATGTTCCAGTGGCCGCCGTAGATGTTGAACTTCATCTCCGGGTTGTTGCGGTTCTTTCCCATGTAGGTGTCCACGGTGAGCCCCATGGCCATGGAGTACCTGCCCAGCCGGACGGTCTCCACCATGTTCTCTATGGTGGCGAAGATGAAGTGCCCCTCGTCCTGCCGGAAGAAGCTGTAGGCCCCCATGGAGCCCTCGGACTCCATGGGAAAGGACAGCCCCCCCAGCAGGACCAGGAGCAGCGTGGTCACCGGAACGTCCTCAGCCCTCCCGGGCCAGGGCGACGATGTCGGCCTCGCCCTCCCGGGAAAGGCCCGCGGCCAGCGCCGATACGAACTGGCCCTCCGGCAGGGCCCCCTCGGCGTAGAGCCTGCCGTTGATCACCGTCCTGGGAACGCCCTGGACGGAGTATTTCCGCGAGAGGTCGGGATACTCGTTGGCCTCCACCACCTGGGCCGTCACCCTGGGGCTGGCCATGGCCAGCCGAAGGCCCAGCACCGCCGCCCGGGGGCAGTAGGGGCAGCTGGGGGTAACGAACACCTTGATGTCCAGGTCCTCCTCCAGGCCCTCCAGGAACTCGGCCGTGGACTCCTCGATGGGAGGCCGTTCCATTCCCATGTCCACTATTGCGGTGAGCAGGGAGCTGAACTCGTAGCCGCTGGGAGTGCCGTAGAACCTCGCCCTGCTCTGCGTTCCGTCGGAGACCACGATGGCGGGCACCATCTCCACTCCGTCCGCTTCGGCCTGCTCGGCGTCCACCTGGGGGTTGTACATCTCAACCTCCAGCAGGTCCGACAGCTGGGCCAGCTCCCCCAGGATCTGCTCGGTGTCGCTGCAGGTGTCGCATTCCAGCTTCTGCACGTAGACCCTGAGCACCACCTTGCGCTTCAGTGTGCCGAAGATCTCCTCTATCTGCTTCTGGTCCTTCTCCGAGAGCATCGCCATCTACGTCAGCCTTTCAGTTTCTCGTATACGGCAGTGGCCGCCCGGGCTCCGTCCCCCACGGCGGTCACTATCTGTCTCAGCGGGTTGTCGGTAACGTCCCCGGCCGCCACCACTCCGGGATGGGAGGTGAGAACGTTGCCCCTGGTGAGAACCGTGCCGTCATCCGCCAGTTCCACCAGTCCCCGGAAGGGGGCGGTCGCCGGGCTCCTTCCCACGTAGAGGAAGACGCCGTCGAGGTCCATGCGCTGCCGGTCTCCGTCCCGGCTGAGGATCACGCCCTCCACCGAGTCGTCTCCCAGTATCTCCTCCAGGGTGGTGCTCCAGAGTATCTCCACGCCCTCCCTGGACTGGATGCGCCGGGCCAGTATGGGCTCGGCGCGCAGCTCGTCCCTTCTGTGGATCAGCGTGACCCTGTCGGCGAAATCAGCCAGGTGCATGGCCTCCTTCACGGCGCTGTCGCCGCCGCCCACCACCATCACGTGGGCATCCCGGAAGAAGGGGGCGTCGCAGGTGGCGCAGTAGCTCACTCCCCGGCCGTGCAGCCTCTCCTCCCCGGGAACGCCCAGCCTCCTGGGAGCGGCGCCGGTGGCTATCATCAGGCAGCGGGCGGCGTACTCGGCGGAATCGGTGTACACCACCAGCCCCTTCCCGCCTTTGTCCTCCACGCTGCGGACCACCTCGGAGCGGAGCGTGGAGCCGGAATCCAGCACCTGCTTCCTCATGGCGGAAGCCAGGTCGGCTCCCGAGGTCTCGGGCACGCCGGGGTAGTTCTCTATCCTGGCGGTGAGGCTCAGCTGGCCCCCCGGCTCCATACCCTCCAGCACCAGGGTCTCCAGGCTGTACCGTGCCGCGTAGATGGCGGCGGACATTCCCGCAGGGCCTCCGCCGGCCACCACCAGGTCCCAGACCCGTCCGGGCTCGTCTGTGGAGGGGCCGTCCACCAGGCCCATCTTGAACTCGGGCAATCGGGTCACTCCCCGTCTACGTGCTGGTCGGCCAGCTCCCGGAGCCTCCCGGTGAGGCTGGAGGCGTCGCGGAAGCCCACCATGCGGTCCACCTCGGAGCCTCCGTGGAACACTATCATGGTGGGTACTCCCCGTATTCCCAGCCTGCTGGCCTCCGCCTGGGCCTGGTCCACGTCCACGGTGTAGAAGTCAACCCTGTCCGCCATCTCCTCGGAGACCTTCTCCAGCACCGGATGGAGCATCTTGCACGGTCCGCACCAGTCGGCGCTGAAATCCACCACCGAAAGTCTCTCGCCGGGATCCTTCACCGATTCCAGCTCGCCCGAGGCCAGGTTCCTTACAGCCATCTCTTCCTCCTTCTGCGAATACTATGACTTCTGCGATTGCTCGTTTTCATTCCGGATTGGTATGGAATGAAGCATCATCCGTTCCAGCGGTCGGGGCCATCGAAAACAACACGTACTGCTGTTCGGAGCGCATAAAACAACGATGAGCCCGCGAGTTCGATGTTAGGCGCGCCTAACTGACGCACCTCCCCGTCAGTAAGCCCCCCGGGAGGAGACCACCGCGGGGAGTGTAAGCAACATAATGGAAAGATCCATCCATATCGACCAGTTGTCCACGTAGTACAGGTCCAGCTTGACCATGTCCTCGAATCCCAGCTCGCTGCGCCCCGAGACCTGCCAGACGCCGGTTATGCCCGGAAGGGCGCGCAGGCGCTTCAGCTGGCGCTGCGAGTAGCGCTCCACCTCCTCGGGCAGGGGGGGCCTCGGACCCACCAGGCTCATCTGCCCGGAGAGCACGTTCAGAAGCTGGGGAAGCTCGTCCAGGCTCCACTTCCGCAGGAAGCGCCCCACCCTGGTAACCCTGGGGTCCCGGCGGATCTTGAACAGGGGCCCGGAGGCCTCGTTGCGGTGCTCCAGCTGCTTCCTCTCCCGGTCCGCCCCCACCCTCATGGATCTGAACTTCAGTATGGTGAAGGGTTTGTTGTCACGGCCCAGCCTGCGCTGCCTGTAGAAGACCGGCAGGCCGGTATCGATGACTATGGCCAGCGCGATCAGCAGCCCCGCCGGCAGGAGAAGGAGGGTGAGGGGAACGGCTATGAGCAGGTCCACGGCCCTCTTGATCAGCAGACGGGAGCCGCTGAGGGGAGGGGGGACCGACTCGATCATCGTGGTGCCGCCCAGATGCACCACCCTGGTGGTGAGGCTCACCAGGGCGAATACGTCGGCCACCAGCTTGTAGGCCAGGTCGTGCCTCTCGCATTCGTAGATGAGCCGTGCCACCTCGGCCCGGTCCATGGTGGGGTCGGCGATGATGAGCTCCTCCACCGAGCTCTCCAGGGCCCATCCGATTACGTCCGGGGTCTCCACGACGTCCTCCACCACCTGCTCTTCGGTAGAGGTGGAAGGCCGGACGAAGCCCGCCAGCGTGTAGGGCAGGGGAGAGCGGTGGGTCATGAACCCGGCCAGGTCGCGGGCCGCGGGACCGGCTCCCACTATGGCGGCCCGTATGGACATCTGCCTCCTGCGCGATCGCCTCCGGGCCATGCGGCGGTAGAGCCAGTGCCATAGCGCAACCGCCAGGGAGGCCGCCGGAAAGGCGAAGAGGAGGACGAACCGCGAGAAGTAGAGCTGCCGGGTGGCGAAGGTGAATGCGAAGGTCACCACAACGGCCATGAAGGAGCTTCGCAGTATCCACGCCATCTCCTCGAGGTGGGCCAGGCCGTAGGTCTGCCTGTACACACCGAAGGCCTGGAGCATCAGGACCTCTATGACCCCCATGACCGTACCGGAGAGGAGATAGTTGTCGAAGGAGAGACGGAAGTCGTCGGCCATGCCCAGCGCGCCGGAGAGGACGGGGGCCAGCAGGTAGTGGCGAAGCCAGTACCCCAGGAGGAACACCAGCGTCACCAGCAGCAGGTCCCCCAGCGCCAGGGGAATGCTGGATGGCTGTCTTCTTGCTAGCGGCAAGTCCCGCCCTTCCGAACGTTACCGAATAGGCCGACGGAGCAACCCGGGTGCATCCGGTAGAACTTAACCATGCTGGCCAGATGATGCCATAGCACCCGGCCGGCCCCGGAGGCGCTCTCCCTCCTGGGAACGTGCTCCATGGAGGCTGCGGGGACGTACAGGACGTCCATGCCCCGGGAAGCCGCCCGCCAGCACCACTCCACGTCCTCGAAGTACAGAAAGAACCTCTCGGACATCGGGCCCACCGCAGACCTTCCCGCAGGGGTGAGCCACATGGCGGCTCCCACCAGCCAGTCCACCCGGGCGGTGGAGGAATCGTCCACCGGGAACAGGTGCCGCCTCAGCCTCCCTGCGCCCCAGCCGCTGCGGCCCAGGGGGGTGCGCCTCAGAGCGATGTCCAGCAGGGTGGGGAAGGTCCTGGCCGTGGACTGCAGCCTGCCGCGGGAGTCGTACATGGCCGGACCCAGCAGGGCGGCCCGGGGACTGCTCTCGGCGGTCTCCATCAGCGTGGCCAGGGCGTTCGGCCGGACCCGGACGTCCGGGTTGAGGAACAGGAGGTGGGATCCGGAGGATGCGGAGGCCCCGGCGTTGTTGGCCCGCGAGAGCCCCAGATTTCGGTCCTGGGGCAGGACGGAGACCCCCCGGCGTCCCTCCAGCGCCGCAAGCGTGCCGTCGGAGGAGGCGTTGTCCACCACAATCACCTCCGAGGGCGCATCTTCGGCTTCCAGGGCGGCGATGGAGTCCAGCAGGCCGCCCACTACGCCGGCGCTGTTGTAGGTGGTGACTATCACGGACAGATCAAGGGGCATAGGGGACATTCCCGGGGATGTGGCGGAAGCGCGGCCCGGGGCCACGCTTCCGCCGGAGGGCAGCTACTCGACCGCCTCCTTGAGGTTCTTCCCGGCCTTGAAATGGGGTACGTCCTTGGCGGGATACGGGATCTTCTTGCTGGGATTCCGAGGATCCACGCCCTGACGGGCTTTGCGATGCTTCACCGAGAAGGTGCCAAAACCCACCAGACTGACCTTCTCGCCTTGGCCCAAAGTCCCCATTATGCCATCGAAAATGGCATCTACGGCCTTGGCGGAATCCTTCTTGGTAAGTCCGGCCGCGTCCGACACGTGGTTGACAAGGTCTTTCTTTGTCACTGCTCACCCCCCTCCAGAAGGCTGTTTACCGTACTGTAGAGCCCTTGGGTCAAGTTGTCAAGGACCACCGTACAGAGCGGAAAAAGCGGGGGCCACGGCTGTGCGCGGAGGAGGTGGGCCGAGGGTATTAGAAGACCTGAATTATGGGGTCAAGAACTTATAATTAAAAGTTCGAAACGTGCTGCTCCACCTTGATGTCCGGAAGCTCCTTGATGTTGATGCGGAAGTAGAATCCGGAGTCCACGTCCGAGACGTGCCTGACGAACATCGCCTCCCAGCAGTGAAGGTCCTTGCGGAGCGTGTAGGACTGGCTGATAAAATCGGTCTCCGTGACGTCGTAGTAGGCGCTGTAGCTTATCTCCCAGGAAGGGGTGAGGTTCAGCGACGAGCTCAGCCGGAGCTTGCTGATGTCGTCCCTTCCCCCCAGTCCCAGCCGGTAGTTGTGGCTCAGGCTCACCATCCACGGCATCTCGTCAACCAGGAACTCGGCCCCCGCCGAGTCCCGGAAGGTGAAGGTGGGGTCGGTCCCGGTCAGCCGTATCGAGGAGCTGAAGGAGAGGTCGTCCATCTCGCCGTCGTAGGGGTCGTAGGAACCCTCGGCCCGGAAGGAGCTCCCCGACGTGGGGTAGAGCTCCAGGCCGGCCAGCACGTTGGAGAAGGGCCTCTCCTCGGCCTGCAGGTCGAGGGTGGTGGAGATGCCCAGGTTGGCGATGTCCAGCTTCTGCACCTCGTCTCTGTGTATCCGCTTCCCCTCCAGCCTGTTGTTAAGCGAGAGGCTCACGCTGCTCCGGCTGCCGGGGACGCGGAAGTCCGAGAAGCTGTAGAAGGTGCTCTCCGCCTCGGCCGTGCTCTCCAGCCCCTCCCCCAGCCTCAGGTAGGTTCCGGGAGACCAGGAGTAGTTAACGGACGGGGTAACCGTGTGCCGGAGGGAGGCCAGGCCGAAGAGCCGGGTGCCGAAGATACCGTAGATGTCGGTGGAGAGCCTCAGCCCGGTGGATGTATGGGCCCAGGCCGGCAGCCTCTCGCCCCGGCGGTCCCGGTCGTAGGCGGTGGCGGTTCCCGATACCGAGGGGGTGAGGCTGAGCCATCCCCCCAGCCTCTCGGAGGCGGAGAGCTTCAGCCTGGCGCTTCCGGCGGAGTTCACCAGGCGGGTCTCCTCGCGCTCCACGTCCCTGGCCAGGTAGTGTCCGGACAGGCTCCAGTAGACCGAGTGGTAGATCCTCCTCTCGTCCGGCGACTGGGGTGCGTCGAAGAGGGGGGCGGAGGGAATGCTCATCCGGATGTCCGGCAGCTCGGTCTCGCTCTCCAGCTCGTTCTCTATGGAGTCGGGGTCGGTGTCCAGATAGGCGGTCCGGTCCACCACCGCCTCGAAGCTGGCCCGTCCGAAGGTCCTGCTGACGCTGAGCCAGGACCGCATCTCCCGCTCCAGCCTGTCCTCGGGGTCGGGCTGGGTCTCCTCGAGGTATAAACGGTCGCTGGTGAACTCCGCCTGCAGCCGCAGCGCGGTTCCGTCGGGGAAGTCGTGAAAGTGGTCTCCCCTGATCAACCACCGGTCCCGCTTCTCCCGGAACTCCCTCCGCCACTCGGTGTAGAGCTCGCCGTCCATCAGGTAGCGGACCACGTGCCGCTCCCGGACGCTCAGAGACATCCTGCTCTTCTCCATGATGTCGCCCTCGATCAGCAGGTCCTGGTAGTCGGAGAAGCCGAAGTAGTAGCCCAGGTCCCGCAGGAAGCGGCCGTCGCGGGCGGTGATCCCGAAGGTGGGAAGGGTGAAGCCCGACTGCCTTCCCCGCCTGATGGGAAACACCATCCAGGGCCAGTAGAAGACGGGGGTCTGGTCCACGTACATCACGATTGGCCGGCAGACGGCCTTGTCCTTGGGATATACCTTCATCACCGGGCTGTAGAAGTGGTAGTGGACGGCGGAGTCCAGATCGCAGGTGGTGAACCTGGCGTTGACTATGTTGTACTCGTTGCGGCCTATGCGGGTAACGCTCTCGCCGGTGTAGAAGCCCATCTCGTACTCGGAGTCGGGGTTCCTTATCCGTCCCCGCCGGGTGTCCATGTCGTAGACCATGCTCTCCCCGCGCACGCTCTCTCCGCGGTCGAAGAGCTCCGGCTGCCCCGACGCGCTCACGATATTGGTGGAGGTGGCGTAGAGGATGGTGTCCGCCTCCAGCGACATCTCCCGGTAGTCCACCACGCCGGCCCCCAGGAGCACCAGGTCTCCGGAGGAGGCGTCGTAGACCATGGAGTCGGCCCGGTAGGCTATCGTCTCCATCTGGGGGACCTCGGTGCTGTCGGCCTCTTCGCCCGCCGCCAGGGCCAGCAGGAGGAGGAGGGAGGTCATCCCCCGAAGGCCTCCCGGGCCATCAGGGCCGCGCCCAGGGCCCCGGACTCGCGCACCTCGGGAAGGGTGCGCACGTGCAGGTCCAGATGGCACCTTTCGGCGAAGACGGCATCCATGCGCCGGCTGAAGAGGTCGAAGGCACCGGCCAGACCCCCCGCCAGGACGAAACCGTGGGGACTGAGACAGCAGCCCAGGCTGGCCATGCCCACCCCCAGCCAGGCGCCGAACTCCTCGAAGGCCCCCCGGGCCGCCTCTTCGCCCCTGCGGGCCCTGGCGGCCAACTCCCTGGGGTCGATGCCCTCATCGCCCCCCGCCCGGGCGTAGTAGCCGGACAGGGAGCGCTTGGAGGCGTAGAGCTCCCAGCACCCCGTGGAGCCGCAGGCGCACCTCTCGCCGTCGGCCATCACGGTCATGTGGCCGAACTCCCCGGCGAAACCGGTTCCGTAGAGTATGCGGCCGTCATGGACCACGGTTCCCCCGATGCCGGTGCCCAGGGTCACCAGCAGCCAGGTGCCCCGGGGAGGGATCTGCCCGCCTCTCACCGCTCCGAAGGCGAAGGCGTTGGCGTCGTTGTCCACCGTCACCCCCGTGTCCAGGGCCTTCGAGAACATCCCCTGCACGGGGACGTCGCGCCAGGCGGGCATGTTGGGCGAGCTCACCAGCAGCCCCCGGGCTCCGTCCACCAGCCCGGCCACCCCCACGCCGGCGCCCAGGGGGGAGGGGTCGCGGTGGCGTATCAGCCGGGAGACTGCGGAGACCACGTCCTCCGGGGAATCCATCGTCTCGGTGGGTATGGTGCCCTCCTCCAGGAAGGCCCCGCCCGCCAGCCGCCCCACCAGGACCTTGGTGCCTCCGACGTCGATGCCCCACCAGCTACTCAAGGCGGAGCACCTCTCCCTCGCTCACCTTCATCAGCGGCACCTGCACCCGGGAGGCGCCCCCGGCCGCTCCCAGAGTGCAGCGCCCGGTGGCGCCGGCGTGTACGCCCATGGAGGCCAGGGCGCGCTCTATTCCGGCGCGGTCGTTTCCGGCCCGCTGCCAGGCCGACAGCAGGATCTGCGCGGCGTCGTAGGCCTGGGCCGCCACCTCCGAGGGCTCCTCGCCGTACTGCCGCCGGTAGAAGTAGTTGAACCTGGCCGCCGGGGGGTACAGGGAGCCTGCGTCGCAGCTGGCCGGGAACACCGCCCCGTCCACGTACTCCCCTCCCTGCCTGGTCAGCATCTGGTCGTCCCAGCCGGAGGAACCCAGCAGCGGCAGGTCCAGCGAGTAGAACCGGAGCTGGGGCGCGATCTGCACCGCGTCCCAGGCGTCGACGGGTAGGTAGATGCCGTCGGGACGGGCCGCCTTCACCGCCAGTATCTGGTCCTTGAAGTCCGTGGCCCCCCGCTGGTACCCCTCCATGGCCACCACCGCCGCTCCCATGGACCGCACCGAGGAGGCGAAGCTCTCCGCCAGGTCGGTGGAGCGGGCCTCGAAGCTGTGTATCACAGCCAGTCGCTCCATGCCGCCCTTCACCACGGCGTACTCCGCCATGGCGGCCGCCTCCCGGCCGCCCCCCACGGAGAGACGGTGCACGTAGCTGCCCAGCCGGTCGATATCCGAGGAGGTGGCGGTGGGGGAGAGTACCGGAAGCCGGTACTCCCTGGCCAGGGGCGCTATGCCAATGGTGGCGCTGCTGGTGAGCGGACCGATCACGGCCAGGCAGTGGCGGTCCTCGCCCAGGGGGGCCAGCAGACGCTCCAGGCTTCCGGTCTCGCTGCCGGAGTTCACCACCACCAGCTCCGGGAGGCCCGGCATCGTTCCCTCCGCCCGGGAGAAGGCCAGCTCCGTCGCCCTCTTCACCTCCCGGGCGTAGACGGACACGTCATGCCCGGACAGCGGGATCAGAAGCGCCATGTAGGGCTTCTCCACGTCCCTGGTCTCCGGCCGGCCGTATACGCGGTGGGCCTCCGGGTACAGCCTGTCGATCTCGGAGCCGACCAGGGCGGCCCGCTCGGTGTCTCCGGAGGCGTAGTAGCGGTCCTCCAGCTCCAGGAGAACGAACAGCTCCAGCCAGCCGGCGTCCCTCAGGGCGGAGACCTTCTCCGTCCGCAGGTCCTCCAGGACCGCCCTGGCCAGGGACACGGCCACATCCACCTGCTCCCCGTCCAGGTCCTCGGGGTCCAGCAGGGCCAGCTGGTCGGCGGCCGACTCCATATCCCCGGCCCCGTGTCTGGCCTGGGCCAGCACCAGCCTCGTCGCTCCCTTGACCGCCGGGTCGCGGGCCAGCTCCAGTGCCCTTCCCGCGGCGACTGCGGCCCGGTCCCAGCGGGACAGGCCCAGCAGGGCCCGGGCCCTGCCCAGCTCCCAGGAGGGCCTTCCATCGGGATGGGCGTCCAGCCTCAGGGCCTCCTCGTAGCCCTCCAGGGCCTCGGCGTAGTCGCCCTCCTCCAGGCTGCGCTCGGCCAGGCGCGCCATGCCCTCCGGTGTGCTGTCGTCCACGCCGGTGTCCCTGCATCCGGCGGCGGCCAGCAGCAGGGTCAGAATCGAAAGCAGCGCTCTTCTGGACAAGGGGTTACCTCCGGAGTGGATGTAGGATCCGACAGGCAGTCGCTGGGTCGAATATTGCCCAGAGCCCCTCCGCGGGCAACGGCGGGGATGGAGAAAGGGCCCGGCGAACCCGCCGGGCCCCTGGTAAGCGCTACTCGGGCCGGGTCTCCCCCGGAGCCGGCTCTTCGAAGGCCTCATCGGGGACGGCCTCCTCCGGAAGCTCCCCGTCCTCCTCGGCAGGGATCAGCTGGTCGGCCGGGGTCTGCATGTTCTCCAGCATGAACTCCGCGTCGTCCGCCATGTCGCTTTCGGGGTAGTTGTCGATGACGGTCCGGAAGGCCTCGGCGGCGGCGTCGTAGTCCTGCATGTACTCCGAGTAGGTGAAGCCGATCAGGAACTGCGCCTGGTAGGCCCGATCGTCCTCGGGGTACCTCTCGAGGAAGAGCTGGAAGTAGCGGACGGCCTGCTCGGGGCTTCTCTCCATCAGCTCCTGAGCCATGGTCATCAGGGAGTCCGCAGGCACGCTCTCGTCGGGGAGGAAGGCGTCATCGTTGATGCTGACGGTGTAACGCTCCCGCAGGCTGGGGATCACGTCCCGGTTGAAGAAGGAGTTGACCATGCCCGGACGGATGGCCTGCACTATCTGGTCCCGGACCTCGTCCAGGGGCCTGGCGCCCTCCTCGCGGCTCTCCTGCACGGTGAAGACGTGCCAGCCGAGGTCGGTCTCCACCGGCCCCACCAGCTCGCCCACCGGCGTCTCGAAGAGGGTCCTGGCCAGCTCGGGCTGCGATCCCAGGTAGGGGATGGGGGCTCCGGTCCTCACCCAGCCCACCTCTCCGCCGGAGGGGGCGGTGGGGGAGTGGGTGCTGAGGGACTCGGCGGCCTCGGCGAACTCCATGCCGCTCTGAACGGCCTCCAGGGCCGCCTCCGCTGCGGCCTGATCCTCGGCCAGTATGTGAGCCACCTTCACCTGCGCGTCCTGGTGGTAGATGTCGTCGGCGTGCTCCTCGTAGTAGGCCACTATGCTGTCCTCGGGGACCTCGACGGAGTCCACCACCACCTTCTCGTAGTAGCTCTGGATCAGGGCCCGCTGCCGGGCGGCCTCCATCTGGCGCATGGCCTCCTCCACCTGGGCCACCACGAAGGAGTCCTCCTCCAGGCCGGCGTCTATGGCGGCCTGCAGCAGGAGCTGCCGCTCCACCAGATGGTCGAGGAGTATCCTCCTGCCCTCGGGAGTCTCGAAGTTGGCCCTCTGGTGGGGCGGGATCTTCTCCAGCTCCCCGCGGATTGTCTGGGCCGTTATCACGGTGTCGCCAACGGTGGCCAGAACCTCGCCCTCCCCTTCAGCTGACTCGGCCGGCCCGGCGTTCTGGGCCCCGCAGGCCAGCAGAAGCGAGACGGCGGGCAATGTGAGCAGTAGAAATAGCTTCATTTGCCAGACTCCCTTTCCTCTTTGACTTCCTGACGTACATTCTGCATCGGACAGCGGACGAAATCGAGAAGCGTGCCGGTTAATTCTCCCCGCCCCCGTCATGGTTGGGAATGCGGTAGGCTATCATGTCACCGGCGAACTCGGCCATGGCGGCCCTGATCGGCTCCACCCGCCCCTTGATGCCCTCCACCAGGGTGGGAGCGCCGGAGCGGAGGCTGCGGACCCGCTTGGCCATCGCCAGGGAGAGAAGGTACTGGTTGTGCGTCGTGGATGCCTTCTCCTCGATCTTCTCGAAGTCGTTCATCTGTGACCTCCATTAGATGGGCAGGTGCCCGCGCGGGCACCTGCCTTCAATCCATCCATTCTATATCGCACAGGACCGAAGAGGTTCCAGCCGGCCCCGCAGGCTGCCGCTACTCGGTCTCCGCGGCCTCCTGGACCTCGGGATGCCTCTCCGCATAGCTCTGCAGGAACTCCCACCGCGGCTGCTCGAGAAGGTCCAGGTTCCGGGTGCTTTCGCCCAGAGTGCCCAGATCGCTGCGGTCCCAGTAGCGTATCACCACCAGGCTGTCGTTGTCTCCGGCCCGGGCGCCGTCGGCGATGCTGGGAAGGCGCAGCGGCTCCATGAAGAACAGCTCCACCCGGGAGGTGTCCGGGTTGGAGGTGGCCCATCCGGCGAACCTCCAGGTCTGGACCCGCACCTCGTCGCCCCTGGCCCGCGCCGTGCGTCCCTCGGGGTTCTCGTAGAAGGTGTACACGGTGTCCTCGGTTATCTCGAACAGGTAGTCGCCCCCCATGGGGTCGTCGAGCTCGTCGAGGTTGATGTCCAGCCGGTCCACGGGTCTGGGTTTGAGCACATCCGGGTACCTGCTGGCCAGGTAGACGGCCTGCTCCTCCACCACCCGGGAGAGGTTGGCCCGGGAAGACTCCAGGCGGCGGTTCTGCTCGTACTCCTCGAAGGGCACCGGCACGTAGGTGGTGAGCCAGTCGGCCTCGTAGAAGAGGGAGTCCGGGTAGTCCTTCTCCACCAGGCCGCCCACCACTCCCCCGTGGCGGTTGTGGTTGGAGCAGGATATGGCGAACTGGGTTCCCAGGGCCAGCTTGGGGTCGTAGTGGTAGAGGGAGTCGTGGTAGCCGGCTTCCCATACGATGGGGCATACCGTGAAGGCGGACCTGGCCACGGAGTCCTGCCTCGCCGGCACGATGCTGTCGTTGAAGGCCGTGATCGCCCGCTGGAACTCGTCCACCTCGGCGGCCAGGTCTTCCCTGGCGGTGATCATGGAGTCGATGTTCCTGCCGATGCTGAGGTCGAAGATCTCGGCTGCGCTCAGGTTCACCTCCTCCATCTCCTCGGGGGGAAGGGGGTCCTCCTCCAGGGCGGCGAACAGCTCGGGGAAGCTGTCGGGGTCGAACCTGTCCTCCAGGAACTCAAACCTGTCCTCGGGGGTCTGGGGAGCGGCCCTGACGAAAGCCTCCCTCACCGTGAGCAGCGAGTCGGCGGAGAGGCCGTACCGGCCGGTGGTCTCGGAGATCAGCGACTGCGTATCCTCCAGGTCGGCCTCCACCATCTCCTTGTCCTGCCTGATGGTGTTCAGGGCCCTGTCGTCCCAGAGGGAGGGCCATTCCTCGGGAATGGACTCCCTGCGGAAGATCCCCTCCATCTCCGTGACCCGCAGCACCACGCTGTCGCCTGCGAGAGATGCGTCGAGGTAGCCGACCTCTTCGGCGTAGCTGGAGAGGCTGTCCAGACTCGGCGCGGGCATCCCGTCGTTCTCGTACATGTGCCTCACGTTCGCCTTGGACAGCCACAGCAGCTGCGTCCGGCACTCGTCACGCGGGATCCGATAGCTCTCTGCCCTGCTGTGAATCCTCCATATGAGCAAGGCGGCGAGCACAACGATGAGAGTCCGCACCAGAATCTTAGACTTCATATGGGAACCCCTTCGTACCATGGAATTGTGGCCTTATTCCGTGTTGTCTGAACGTTTCGGAATCTACCCCGATCGATCTCGGGCTGTCAATGAGCCTCCGCGGCCGTCA
>JAWLEP010000011.1:0-42611 GCA_041686025.1 Candidatus Fermentibacteraceae bacterium | reverse complement strand
CTTCGTACCATGGAATTGTGGCCTTATTCCGTGTTGTCTGAACGTTTCGGAATCTACCCCGATCGATCTCGGGCTGTCAATGAGCCTCCGCGGCCGTCAATGAGCCTCCGCGGCTGTCAATGAGCCCCGACGGCTGTCAATGAGCCTCCGCGGCCGTCAGTGAGCCCCGACGGTGGAAGGGCGAAGGCGTTCGGACTGCGGCCCGCAGGTGTCTCAGCGTACCGATACCGCCTGCAGCGGACAGATGGGGGCTACCACCCGTACGTCGGCCACGTCGCTTCCGAAGCCGATCCTGGGATCGGGCTCCGACAGTCCCACGCTGCCCACGCTGCCGTCGGGAGGAACCGGTTCGGTGGTGACCGCCGCTACGGTCTCCACCAGCGATGCGGGACCTTCGATGGTCACGGTGTTCGGTTCGGCGTATGTCCACAGGTAGCGGGCGGGTATCCTGCCGGAGACCCGTACCCGTACCGGACGGGGGCTTTCGGCCCGGCGGTCCAGCACCACCGTCACCAGCTCGGGGGAGAAGCTCTGCGCCGTCAGCTGCGAGTACCTCCTTCCGTGGAAGACCAGCTGGTCCTCGGAGGGCGTGTAGCCCACGCTGGCGGGGAAGGGGCCCCTGAGGTCGGCGGGGCTCATCCTCAGGGAAAGGCCGGCGGGCCGGCCCATGGCCTGGTCCAGCAGAACGTCGGCCCCGCTGGCGGAGAAGGCCACCGTTACGGACTCCCTGGCGGCGTCCTGGAGGTAGACCAGGGATTCGGGGGGGGCCGCCGCCTCCACCGGGACCGTATGGCTCACCACGAAGGTCCGGTCGCGCCTGGCAACCACCCAGAGGATCAGGGCGATGGCCAGCGCTGCGATCAGGGGGAGCGCGCCCCCCGCCTTCTCGGCAGAGAGGGCCCAGGGGCCCTGGAGAAGCCTCTTCAATCCCCTTCCTCCCGCTCAGCCTGGGGATTCTGGAAGCCCATCTGGGACTGCATCTCCGATGCCTCCAGCCCCCCGTGCTTCTTCTCGTAGGCCTCTATCCTGTGCTGCAGCGCCTTTACGAAGGCCTTGGCCTTGTGGGGCGACATTATGACCCGGGACTTCACGGAGGCTGTCTTTATGCCCGGCATCATCCTGGCGAAGTCCAGCACGAACTCGTCCCGGGAGAAGGCGATCAGGACCAGGTTGCTGTATACTCCGTCCGCCTCCTCCTGCTTGACGTTGATTCGAGGTGGCTGCTTTATCATCATACCTCCCGGTGCAGGCCGCGGGGGCGGCCCGGTGATCTCATTGCTCAGGGACTCGAACGGAGGTCCAATTGCTGCCCGAGTCGGGTATGGAAAGAATACTCCAAAGGATGGCTTCAACAAGGGTGCTGGTCGTAGGGGATCCCATACTCGACCACTACCTCGCCGGCGACGTGGACAGGATCTCTCCGGAGGCCCCCGTGCCCGTGGTACGGCTGCGCAGGAAGAACGAGCGCTGGATCGGGGGCGGGGCCTGCAACGCCGCACGGAACATCGTCTCGCTGGGGGGAAGCGCGGCCCTGGCGGGGGTCATCGGACGGGACGAAGGTGGGGCCAGGCTGCGGGGCCTGCTGGCCGAATCCGGGGTGGACGCCTCCCGCCTGGTTGAGGACCCGGGCCGGCGGACCACCACCAAGACCAGGATCATGTCCCAGAGCCAGCAGCTGATGAGGCTGGACGACGAGGACAGCCACCCCCCTGCCCGGGAGGCGCAGGGCTCGCTGATGGATGCGGTGCTGGACCGCCTCTCCGAGTTCGACGCGGTGCTGTTCGAGGACTACGAGAAGGGAACCGTCTTCGCGGGGCTTCCCAAGGCCGTCATGGCCGCCGCCTCGGATGCCGGGGTCCCGGTGGTGGTGGACCCCAAGGAGCTGAACTTCTTCTCCTACCGGGGCTGCAGCCTCTTCAAGCCCAACCGCAGGGAGACCGAGAGGGCGCTGGGGATGAGAATAGGCGACGAAGCCGACGCCGCGGAGGCCTGCCGGCAGCTGCTGCGGAGGCTCGACTGCGCAGCGGTCCTTCTCACCCTGGGCGGCAGCGGCTCCATGCTGCTCTCCCGCGGCGGCCGTCCCGACATGCTGCCCACCGCGGCCCATCGCGTCTACGACGTATCGGGAGCCGGGGATACGGTGGCCGCGGTGATGGCCCTGGCCCTGGGCGGCGGCATCGATCCGGCGGAGGGCGCCCGGCTGGCCAACTTCGCCGCGGCGGCTGTCTGCGGAGAGCCCGGCGTCTACGCGGTTACGGCCCAGGACCTGGCCAGGGAGATGGAGGCCTACAGGCGGAGGTCGGGCGATGCTTAGCCGGGACCGGGCCGGGGAGCGGGCGAAGGACCTGCACCGGCGGGGACGGACGCTGGTCTTCACCAACGGCTGCTTCGACATACTCCACCCCGGCCACGTGGACCTGCTTCGGCGCTGCTCGGAGCTGGGCGACAGCCTCTTCGTGGGGCTGAACACCGACGGGTCCGTGGCCGGCCTGAAGGGGGAGGGAAGGCCGGTGAACCCGCTGGAGAGCAGGGCGGCGGTCCTGGAGGCCGTTCGGTGGGTGGACCACGTGGTGCCCTTTTCGCAGCCCACTCCGGCGGAGCTCATAGAGCTTCTGCAGCCGGACGTGCTGGTGAAGGGGGGCGACTACGCTCCCGGGGAGGTGGTGGGACGCGACACCGTGGAGGCCTGTGGGGGAAGGGTAGTGGTGGTCCCCCTGCTTCCCGGCTACTCCACCACCGGGCTGCTGGAGAGGATCCGCTCTGGGAGCTGACGCGGCCCGCACCCGGCTGCACACGCTGCTGCTGGCGGGACTGGCGCTGGCGGTCAGGGTGGCGCACATCGCGGTCCTTTCCGGACACCCCCTCTTCGACTCCCCCGTAATAGACGCCCGGTGGCACCACCTGTGGGCCGGCCTGGTGGCGGAGGGCTCCCCCCTGGCCTACGCTCCCTTCTTCAGGGCGCCCCTGTACCCGTGGCTGCTGGGAGCCCTGTACTCCGTCACCGGCAGCAGCGTCACCGCCGGCGTCCTGCTCTCGGCGCTTATGGCCGCCGCTTCCACCGCCCTGCTGCACAGGACGGCGCTGCGGGCCGGCGGCCCCGGAGCCGCCGCGGTGTGCGCGGCCCTCTGGGCGGTCTGGGGCACCGACGTGCTCCTCTCCACGTCGCTGCTTATCACGCCTCTGTACATACTGCTGCTCCTGGCCGCCTTCCGGGCGGCGGAGGCCCGGGGAACGGCCTCCTGGCCGCTGCTGGGCCTGGCGGCGGCGGCCCGACCCACGGCCCTGCTGGCGCTTCCGGCGCTGTGGGCGCGAAAGAGGCCGGGGGTCCGCGGCGTGCTGCTGTTCGCCCTGCCCGTGCTTGCGGTGTGGGGCGCCAACGCCCTCTCCGGGGACCCCCTCACCGTCCTGTCCAGCCAGGGGGGCGTGAACCTCTACATAGGCAACGGCCCGGAGGCGGACGGGGTCACCGCCTTCGCACCCGTCCCCGCCGGCAGCGTTCCCGGGGATATCGACGGCATGCCCTACCGGGACAACGTACAGGCGGCGGCCATGGCCGGCTACCGGGCCGCCCACGGCCGGCCCGGTTCCCCGTCGACGGTCTCCGCCTGGTGGACCGGGAGGACGCTGGCCCACGTGTTCTCCCGCCCGCTGCGCTGGCTGGGACTGGAGGGGCGCAAGCTGCTGTTCCTGCTCTCCCCGGTGGAGGTGCCCTCCAACTACGACCCCTACTACGTGAGGGGCGTCTCCCCGGTGCTGGCCCTGCTGGTCTGGCCGCCGCCGGTATCCGCCCCCCTTCTGCTGCTGTGGCTCCTGGTCCCGGGGGCCCTGGCGGTGACCCTCCGCGGCGGCGCTCCCCGGACGGCCGTGCGGGCCCTGGCCTGGGCCGGGCTGCTGGCCCTGGCGCCCATGGTCTTCTTCGTCACCGCCAGGATGAGGCTTCCCATGGTGCCCTTCCTGCTCCTGTGGGCCGCAGCCTGTGCCTCCAGGGCCCCGGGCCTCTCGCTGAGGCTGGCCCCGGCGGGCCTGGCCGCAGCGGTCCTTCTCTCCCTGGCCACCGCCGGCGGTGCCCGGGGGGCGGGGGTCAACATGGAGTTCTACGACGGCCTGGCCCACTACCGGGCCGGCCGTCCCTCCCAGGCCCGGGAGCTCTTCCTGCAGGCGGTGCAGCGGGGAAGCGACACGCAAGCCTACGACCTCAACCGTACGGAGGCCATGTACAATCTGGGCCTGCTGGCCGCCCGGGAGGGAAGGTGGGAGGAGGCGGCCTCCTGGTGGAGGGCCGTGCTGCGGAGCCGGCCCGGTCACCGGGGGGCGGGGCGGGCCCTCGATTTACTGCACGGCGAGGGGGGTTCCGGGGGTTGACCCCTGCGGCCGAGGTGGTTAGTAAACCTGGCAAGTTCCGAAGCCGGCCCGGCGGCTTCAGCCTCCGCCGGCCACCGCACGCCCGCGCCGGTTCACGCGAATAAACACAATCGGAGGAAACCCGATGGATGCATTCTCCCTGGTTACGCGATACCTCGGACCGGTGGTTGCCGTTGCCGCCGGGCTGACGGCCCTTCTCTTCTACAGGAACCTGAGAAAGGCCCCGCGGGGGACCGAGGCCATGGACAGGATATCGGACCAGATATACAGCGGCGCCATGACCTATCTGAAGACCCAGTACAGGATACTGCTGATATTCGTGGTGCTGGTGGCGGTGGCGCTCTTCTTGGGAGTGCACAGGGCCACCGCCCTGGCCTTCGTCTTCGGCGCGGCGTTCAGCATGGTGGCCGGATGGCTGGGCATGAACTCCGCCACCCTGGGCAACGTGCGCACGGCCAACGCCGCCCGCACCGGCCTGCCCGAGGCCCTGAGGATCGCCTTCAGGAGCGGCTCGGTGATGGGTCTGGCGGTGGCGGTGCTGGGACTGCTGGGGGTGTGCGGCTTCTACCTGGCCTTCCACAACGTGGCAACCCTGAGGAACCTGGTGCAGTCGGTGCTGGGCATCGACGCCCCGGCGCTCACCATCAGCAACATCGCCGGATTCGGCATGGGAGCCAGCTCCATAGCCCTCTTCGCCAGGGTGGGGGGCGGCATCTTCACCAAGACCGCCGACGTGGGGGCCGACCTGGTGGGCAAGGTGGAGGCCGGGATACCCGAGGACGACCCCCGGAACCCCGCCGTCATCGCCGACAACGTGGGCGACAACGTGGGCGACGTGGCCGGCATGGGGGCCGACCTATTCGAGTCCTACGTGGGGAGCATCATAGCCTCCATAGTGCTGGCCTTCGGAATGACCCTGCCCCAGGTTCACTCCCTCTTCGGGGGGGGGCCGGGCCGGATCGCCCATATGGGCAGGGAGACCCTGATCGCCCTGCCCCTGATTCTGGCAGCCCTGGGCACGGTGGCCAGCCTGGCCGGCGTCTTCTCGGTCAGCCTGCTGAGCAGGAGGAGCCGGCCCCACACGGTTCTGCGCAACGCCACCTTCGTCAGCACGGTGCTCTCGGTGGGACTGGGCCTTCTGGCCATCCACCTGTTCGACGTGAGCATCGGGGTCTTCTGGGCCCTGGTCTGCGGCATAGTCGCCGGCACCGCCATAGGCCTTATTACGGAGTTCTACACCAGCGGCCCGCCGGTGCGCAGCGTGGCGAGAAGCGCCCAGACCGGGGCCGCCACCACCATCATCGAGGGCATGGCCGTGGGCATGGAGTCCGCCGTGTTCCCCATACTGTTCATCGCCGCCGCCACTCTGGTGAGCTACCACTTCGCCGGCCTGTACGGCATCGCCATCGCCGCCCTGGGCATGCTGATGAACGTGGGCATGACCATGTCGGTCGACGCCTACGGTCCGGTGGCGGACAACGCCGGCGGAATAGCCGAGATGGCCGGCCTGCCCCCGGAGGTCCGCAAGAGGACCGACCTGCTGGACTCGCTGGGGAACACCACCGCCGCCATGGGCAAGGGCTTCGCCATCGGAAGCGCCGCCCTTACCGCGCTGGCCCTGTTCACGGCCTACGCAGCCTCCACCGGCCTGCGGGCCATAGACCTGCTGAAGCCGCAGGTGGTTGCCGGCCTGCTCTTCGGAGGGCTCCTGCCCTTCGTTTTCACCTCCATCACCCTCAAGGCCGTGGGCAAGGCGGCCATGAAGATGGTGCAGGAGGTACGGCACCAGTTCGAGACCATAAAGGGCCTGATGGAGGGGGAGGCGGAACCGGACACCGAGCGGTGTGTTAACATTGCCACCAGAGGGGCCCTGCAGGAGATGATCCTCCCGGGTCTGCTGGCGGTTCTCATACCCGTGATCATCTACTTCGCCTTCGGCCCCGAGACCCTGGGCGGCGTGCTGGCGGGCGCCATAGTGACCGGCGTCATGATGGCCATCTTCATGGCCAACGCCGGAGGGGTCTGGGACAACGGCAAGAAGTACATAGAGGAGGGCAACCTCGGCGGAAAGGGCTCCCCGGAGCACTCCGCCGCGGTGATCGGGGACACGGTTGGCGATCCCTTCAAGGACACCAGCGGCCCCGCCCTCAACATACTGATCAAGCTGATGACCATGGTCTCCCTGGTCATAGCTCAGGTCGGCTAGTCGGAAAGGAACGTGATGTCCGAGGATCTGGAGCTCAACGAGGAGAACCTCCGGGCCGAGATAGAGAAGATACGCCCGTACCTGCAGCAGGACGGCGGCGACATAGAGTTCATGGGGCTGGACGGAAAGGTGGCCAAGGTGAGCCTCAAGGGAGCCTGCGCCGGCTGCGCCTTCGCCACCATGACCCTGCAGTACAGCGTGGAGAAGAACCTCAAGAAGGCCTTCCCGGAGCTTGAGGGCGTCCGGAACGTATAGCCCCCGCCGGGACGCCGTCCTCCGCCTGGCCGGAAGGCCGGCGGACGGGAGGCTCTCCGCGAGGGACGCGGCCTTCGCCCGGAGACTGCGGCTGGAGGTAGTGACATGGAGGGCCAGGCTCGACAGGAGCCTGGCCCCTCTCGTCGACAGGCCCCTGGACTCCCTGGAGGGGGTGGTGCTGGCGGCTCTTCGGGTGGGAGCGGCGCAGCTGATCCTGCTGGACACCCCGTCGCACGCGGCGGTCTCCGAGACCGTGGACGCAGCCCCCCGCAGGGCCCGGGGACTGGTGAACGCCGTCCTCCGGCGGCTGGCCGGGGAGGGGGAGGTCGGGGGCGAGGCCGACCCCGCCGTCTTCTACTCCCATCCCCCGGCCCTGGTGGAGCGGTGGACCGCCCGCTGGGGGGCCGCCCGCACCACGGAGCTGCTGCGGTGGAACAACTCCATACCCCAGACCGGCTGCTACTGCCTGGAGGGGGACTGCCCCGGAAAGCCCGGCCGCTGGCTTGCCCGCTACCGGATACTGGATGGCGTGGAGCTTCCTGCGGAGGGTCTGGGGCGGTTTCTCTCCCGCCACCGGGCCTACGCCCAGGACGAGGCCGCAGCCCTGGTGGGACAGGGGGTACGCAGCCTGGTCTCCGGTGAGCGAATTCTGGAGCTGGGCGCCGCACCGGGCGGGAAGACCGTGCACCTGGCCGGAGCCGGAACGGTGGTGTCCGTGGACGGGTCAGCAGAGCGGATGTCCGTCTGGCGCAGCAATGTCCGGAGACTGGACCTGCCGGGGTGCCACGGGGTGGTGGCCCGGGGCGGGGCCCTGCCGCTTGGCGGGACGTTCCAGACGATCCTGGTGGACGCCCCCTGTACGGGCACCGGCGTATACCGCAGGAGGCGGGACGCGAAGTACGGGTGGTCCGAAGGGCTCCTGCGGGACTGCGTCCGCACCCAGACCGGGCTGCTGGAGGCGGCGGCGGGTCTGCTGGCGCCGGGGGGGACGCTGGTGTACTCCACCTGCAGCCTGGAGCCGGAGGAGAACGCCGGGGCGGCGGAGGCCCTTCTGTCCCGGCATCCGGACCTGCGGCCGGTGGCGTTTCCCGCCCCCCGCGAGCTTGTCAGCGACGGAGCGCTTAGCATATTCCCTCCGGATCACGGTGTTGACGGGCTTTTCGCCGCCGCCTGGAAGAGGGTTCCATGAGCCGCTGGCTGAGACTGGCCATCCTTCTGGTCTCCGGAGCGCTGCTTTCCGCAATTGCCGGGATGGTGGCCGCCCCGGCCATCTTCCAGACGCCCCGCTTCGTGTCTTCGCTGGGCCAGGCGTCTGCTCCGGTGACCGTACCCGACGTCCGCGGGAGGTCGCGCCAGGAGGCGGAGAGGGAGATAGAGTCCAGCAACCTTATGCTGGGCGGCCAGTGGGCGCGCTACGGGCCCATGGAGAGCATGGGCCTGGTGATAAGCCAGGACCCGGCCCCCGGCACCGAGGTCCCCCGCGGTACCTCGGTGAACGTCTTCTGGAACGCCGGCCCCCTCTCTCGCGAGTACCACCCCGACGAGCTGGTGGGCATTCCCGCCGCCGACGCCGAGGAGCTGCTGGCCGACTGGCAGCTCTACTCCGCCGGCAGGTCGCGGGTTCCCAGCCCCTCCGTGCCCGAGGGCTACGTGATCTCCGTGACCCCCTGGCGGGAGGACAGCCTCTCCGTACGGGAGCCGGTGCGTCTGCTGGTCTCCACCGGCTGGGCCGGAGTGCCCCGGCTGTCCGGCCTGCGGCCCGAGGAGGCGGAGAGCCTTCTGGCCACGGACGGCGCCGCCCTGGTGGTACTGGGCGACAGCTCCGTGGCCGACCCCGACAGCGACGGCAGGGTGGTGTGGCAGCGGCCCCTTCCGGGAGCCGGCCTGCAGTCGGGAGACACGGTCCGGGTCAAGCTCGGAGCCGCACCGGGCAGCGGATGGGGGCAGTGGTAGGATGGGCCCGATACCCGACGGCACGGTGATAGCCCCCTCGCTGCTGGGCTGTGACCACGGCCTGCTCCGCGAGGCCGCCGTGCGAATGGAGGCCGCAGGGGCCGACATGATCCATCTCGACGTGATGGACGGCGTCTTCGTCCCGGTGCTCACCTTCGGCGCGGGAGTGGCGGAGTCGGTGTGCCGGGCGGTGTCCATACCGGTGGACGCCCACCTGATGGTGAGCCGGCCGGCACGGCTGGTGGACGCCTTCGCAGACGCGGGCTGCGCCGCCATAACAGTCCATCCGGAGTCCTCCGAGGTGCACATGGACAGGCTTCTGGGCCGAATTGCCGACCTGGGCTGCGCCGCGGGACTGGCCCTCAACCCGGCCACTCCGCCGGATCTGGTCCGGTGGACGGCCGACAGGCTGGACCTGGTTCTGGTGATGACCGTGAACCCGGGCTACGGGGGCCAGAGCCACATGGAGTCCATGCACGGCAAGGTGGCCGCGGTGAGGGAGATGCTGGATGAGGCCGGCGCGGAGGACGCCGCGGTGGCCGTGGACGGGGGGGTGGGCCCGGACAACGCGCCGGCCCTGCTTCGAAGCGGCGCCCGGGTCCTGGTCTCCGGCTCCTACGTCACCGGCTCCCCCGACCCCCGGGCGGCCATGGACGGGCTCCGGCCGTGAGACGCCCTGCCGCCCCGGCGGCCGTGGCTGCCCTCCTGGTCATCCTTGCCTCCTGCGGGCCCTCCTCCCAGTCCTCCGGAGGGGGCGTGGAGGAGCTGAGGCTGCGTCTCTACAGGACCCGCTGCCTCAACAGGATGGACAGTCTGGCCTTTCGCCTGCAGGGGCTGATGCTGGACCTGGAGGAGCCCGACGCGGCCGCCCTGGACTCGGTGGCCCTCCTGCTGGGCGACAGCCTGACCTCCTGCCCCCAGTCGGACCTTCCCTACTCCCTGGAGATCCGGGACGGGGACCTGGTGGTGACCTGCCCCGAAGGACACGGCCGAAGGAGCACAGACCTCCTGTAGACAAACACTTGAACGGCCGTCCGGCATCGACTATACTTGCTGACTGCAGAGCAGAGCCGTTTTCGGAACGGCGGGGTGCGGGTGCATCCCGCCATCGTGGAGGGGAGCCCGAGGCTTGTTCGACACGCTTACCGACCGGCTCTCGGCCACCTTCAGGAGGCTGCGGGGCCGCGGAAAGCTTACCGAGAAGGACGTGAGGGACGCCATGCGGGAGATCCGCAGGGCCCTTCTGGAGGCCGACGTGAACTTCCGGGTGGCGAAGCGGTTCGTCAGGGACGTCGCCGCCGAGGCCACCGGCGAGCGGGTGCTGGGAAGCCTCACCCCCGGCCAGCAGGTGGTGAAGGTGGTCCACGACCAGCTGGTGGAGCTGCTGGGCAGCAGCCAGTCGCCACCCAGGCTGGAGGGCAGCCCGCCGGTGGTATACATGCTCATGGGCCTGCAGGGCTCGGGGAAGACCACCACCGCCGGAAGGCTGGCCCGCTGGCTGGAGAAGAGCCACGGCAAGAGGTCGATCCTGCTGGCCTGCGACCTGAGAAGGCCGGCGGCGGTTGACCAGCTGGAGAAGGTGGCCTCCTCCGCAGGTGCCGGGTTCTACGGGCGCCGGGAGGCCACAGACCCCCGCCAGCTGCTGCAGGAGGGCCTTCGGCAGGCCCGCAGGGACGGCTGGGACGCGGCAATAGTGGACACCTCCGGGCGCCTGCACGTCGACGCCGAGCTCATGGAGGAGCTGCGCAGCATGCACCGGGCCGCCGACCCCGCCGAGACCATGCTGGTGCTGGACGGCCTCTCCGGCCAGGACGCGGTAACCGTGGCCGAGGAGTTCGACGCCGCCGTGGGGTACGACGGCGCCGTGATCACCAAGATGGACGGCGACTCCCGGGGGGGAGCCGTCCTCTCCTTCAAGGCGGTTACGGGAAAGCCCGTGCGCTTCGTGGGCACCGGCGAGGACATGGACGGCATCGAGCTGATGGACCCCGACCGCATGGCCCGGAGGATACTGGGCATGGGCGACGTCCTGGGGATGGTGGAGAAGGCCCAGGAGGCCTTCGACGAGAAGGAGGCCGAGGAGCTTCAGAAGAAGCTGCGGAGCCAGACCTTCACCCTGGAGGACTTCGCCGGGGAGATACGCAGGATAAGGAAGATGGGGTCGCTGGGGGACCTGATGGCCATGCTGCCCCGGTCCATGAGGCCGGCGGCGGACTTCGACACCTCGGACATGGACCGGATGGAGGCCATCATCAACTCCATGACCCCCGACGAGCGCGGCAGACCGGGTATAATAGACGGCAGCCGGCGGCGGCGCATCGCCGCAGGCAGCGGGACCCGGGTCAGCGACGTCAACAGGCTGCTGCGGGAGTTCCGGACGATGAAGAAGATGATGAAGCGGATGGGCAAAGGCATGAAGATGCCGGCGGCAGGTCTGCCCGGCATGTTCAGATAACGACCAACGGAGGTTGAGTTTGGTAAAGATCCGTCTCAGGAGGATGGGAAGCTCCAGGCAGGCTTTCTACAGGATTGTGGCAGCGGACAGCAGGAAGGCGCGCGACGGCCGCTTTCTGGACGTGGTGGGATGGTACGATCCGCTGAAGAAGCCCGTGGAGCTGAAGATAGACGAGGAGAGGTTCTTCAAGTGGATGAAGGACGGTGCCCAGGTCACCGATACCGTCAGAAGCCTCTTGCGGAAGACGGGCACCTGGGAGAAGTGGAGCAGGATCAAGCAGGGCGGTGAAGATATCGAAGCAGAGGTGATCTTCATCAGAGGGGACAAGCGAACTACGCCCGACCCCGAGTAAACGGCCCGCCTGCGGGCGGGTCCGAGCCCGATCAACCAAGACGACTGGAGGGTGCCCCATGAAGGATCTCGTCGAGCTTATGGCCAAGACTCTGGTGGAGGATCCCCTTGCGGTCTCCGTGGAGGAGAAGCAGGAGGAGGACGTTACCGTCTACGAGCTCAGGGTCGCAGAGCAGGACCTTGGAAGGGTCATCGGCCGGGAGGGCCGGATCGCCAAGGCCATGCGCGTGATCATCAGATCGGCCGCCGCCAGGCTCGGTGAGAAGGCCACCATCGAGATAATCGACTGAGGAACCTTGACCCCTCAGGAATGGGCCCGTACGGGCCACGTGCGCCGGGCGCACGGGCTGCGGGGCAGGCTGGCCCTGAGAGTGTACCTCAGCGAGCCCCCGCTGCCGCTGGAGCCGGAGACCGCGGTGCTGCTGGGAGACCAGGCCTTCACCGTAACCCGCTGCAGGATCACCGGACCGGAGGACATGCTGGTGGACCTGCGGGAGGTGACGGACCGGGAGCGGGCCGAAGAGCTGGCCGGCAGCCCCCTGAGCCTGCACCTTCGCGACCTGGCCGAAGCCGGACAGGGCATTCCCCTGCCGGCCCTGCTGGGCATGAGGGTGCCCGGAGCGGCGGAAGGCGACAGCCCCCCCGAGGTGACCGGCTTCCATCCGGTGAGGGGCAACCCGCTGATAACCGTGGGCCGGGGCCGCGAGGCCCTGGACATCCCGCTTTCGCTGGTGGACCCGGGGGGAATCGACTGGGCGGAGGGCACCATCGGAGTGGAGCTTCCCGAGGGCTTCCGGGAGGCTCTGAAGCCGTGAGAGTGGCGGTGGCAACCCTCTTCCCCGACCTCTTCGACCCCTTCCTGCGCCTGGGCGTGGTGGCCAGGGGGCTGGAGGACGGGCGGTTCGACATCGAGCTCTACGACATCAGGCGCCATGCGGTGGACGCCAGGGGTTCCGTGGACGACTACCAGTTCGGCGGGGGGGCGGGAATGGTCATGCGCCCCGAGCCGCTCTTCGCCACCCTGGAGGAGGTCCCCTGGCGGGAGGGTGCCCGGGTGGTGCTGATGAGCCCGGTGGGCCGGCGGCTGGATCACGATCTGGCCCGGGAGCTTGCGGAAGAGGATCGTATGATTATCTTCTGTGGCCGGTACGGGGGAGTGGACGACCGCTTCCGCAGGGAGGCGGTGACCGACCGGGTATCGGTGGGCGGGGCCGTGGCCTCCGGAGGCGAGGTTCCGGCCATGCTCCTCCTGGAGACCGTGCTCCGGTGGGTGCCCGGCGTGCTGGGCAGGATGGAGTCGGCGCGGTCGGACAGCTACGCCACCGGGCTTCTGGACTACCCCAGGTACACCAGGCCGGCGGAGTTCCGGGGAATGAAGGTCCCGGACGTGCTGCTCTCCGGAGACCATGCGGCAATCGCAGGCTGGAGGTTCGAGAGAGCGCTGGAGAGAACGAGACGATACAGGCCCGACCTGCTGGAGGATGCCGATCCGGACCGGCTCCGGAGCGCCTTCATGGGGGCCATGAGAGACGCCGAGAGAGGCGGGGAGCGGTAATATGAGCGACGTGATGCAGAAGTACGAGGCCCAGCACATGCGGGACGACCTCCCGGACTTCGAGCCGGGAGACACCGTCCGCGTGCACTACAAGGTCATCGAGGGCAGCAAGGAGAGGCCGCAGGTGTTCGAGGGAGTGGTGATCGCCCGCAAGGGCGGGGGCTGCTCGGAGACGTTCACCGTGCGCAAGGTGTCCGGCGGCATCGGCGTGGAGCGGGTGTTCCCCATACACACTCCCAAGCTGGTGAGCCTGGAGGTGACCCGCCGCGGCAAGGTCCGCCGGGCCAAGCTCTACTACCTTCGCAAGAAGAAGGGCAAGGCCGCCCGCATCAGGGAGAAGAGAACCTTCAAGACCGAAGGGTAGGAGCCTTGAGCGGGGAGATGGCCGAGGCCGCCGGCCGCCTTCTCCGTTTCGACAGGCTGGCCCGGGGCGGCAGCCGGCTGCTGGCGGGAATCGACGAAGCTGGAAGGGGGCCCCTGGCGGGCCCCCTTGTGGCATCCGCCGTGGTCCTCCCCCCGGATGCCGGGGCGGGCGGGGACGGAGGTCCCCTGGCCGGCGTCGATGACAGCAAGAGGCTCTCCGACTCCTCCCGCCGACGCCTTCTGCCCGCCATAGTGCGAACCGCCGCGGCGGTGGGCGTGGGATGGGTGGGAAACGCCGAGATAGACAGTCTGGGCATGGCCGCCGCCTGCCGCCTGGCCTTCCTGCGGGCACACGCCAGGCTGGGGGTTCCCGTGGACCTGGCCCTGGTGGACGGCCTTCCGGTGTCCGACCTCCCCTTTCGGTGCCGCTTCGTGGTCGGGGGGGACTCCTCCAGCCTCTCCATCGCCTGCGCCAGCGTGGTGGCCAAGGTGACCAGGGACGACTACATGGTCCGCATGGACGGCGTCTTCCCCGGATACGGCTTCGCCTCCCACAAGGGCTACGGCACCGCGGGGCACATGGAGGCCCTGCGCAGGCTGGGGCCCACCCCCATACACCGCCGCAGCTTCGCGCCGCTCCGGGACCGCCAGCTGGAGCTGGAGCTGTGAGCAGGGGGGACTGGAGGGCGGCCGAGGAGTTCGCGGCCTCCTGGCTGCGGGACCGCGGATGGAGCATCCTGGCCCGGAACTGGCGCTGGCACAGGCTGGAGCTGGACCTGGTGGCCCGCCGCGGGAGCACCGTGGCCTTCGTGGAGGTGAAGATGGCCTCCGCGGGGAGCCGCACCATGGTCCCCCAGAAGCTCGACCGGCGCAAGCGCGACCACATATCCCGGGCCGCGGCGGCCTTTCTCGCACAGCGGGACATAACCGCCGACTGCCGGTTCGACCTGGCCGAGGTCCGGGGCGAGCCGGGGAGCTTCTCCATGAGCTACATGCCCTCGGCCTTCCGCCCGCGGGGCGACTACACGGTCTGAGACCCGGGCCTTGATGCAGCCGGCGTTCCCCGATAGTGTCCACAGGACCGCCGCGGAGTCGCCTGAGGACGGGGTTGCATGATAGCCAGAACCATGGGGCTGGGACTGAGGGGAATAAGGGCCCTGCCGGTGGAGGTGGAGGTAAGCACCGGAAGGGGCCTGCCCACCTTCAGCATGGTGGGCCTTCCCGACAGCGCCGTGAAGGAGTCCCGCCAGCGGGTCAGCGCCGCCATAGCCAACCTGGGCTACAGCCTCCCCGGCCAGAAGATCACGGTCAACCTCGCCCCCGCCTACCGGCGCAAGGAGGGCTCCGGACTGGACCTTCCCATAGCCCTCTGCCTGCTGGCCGCCGCGGGAACGGTTCCCCCCGGGGAGCTGGAGGGGCGGATCTTCGTGGGGGAGCTCTCCCTGGACGGCAGGCTGCGGCCGGTTCGGGGCATGCTGCCCATGGCCGCGGGAGCCTCGGAGCTGGACCACAGGGGCCTGGTGGTCCCGGCAGGAAGCGGCCCGGAGGCGGCCCTGGCGGAGGTGGAGCCGCTGCTGGCCGCCGGCAGCCTGGGAGAGGTGGTGGCCCACCTGCGTGGCGAGGCCCGCCTGCAGAGCCCGGATGAGGCCGCCGCGCCTCCGGAGACGGGGCCCGGGGCTCCGGACATGGCCGACGTCCGGGGCCAGGAGCAGGCCAGACGGGCCATGGAGATGGCGGCGGCCGGGGGTCACAACGTCCTGATGATCGGGCCCCCCGGTTCGGGCAAGACGATGCTGGCCAGGAGGCTGCCCTCCATCCTTCCCCCCATGGAGCGCGAGGAGGCCATAGAGACCACCATGGTGCACAGCGTGGCCGGGGCGCTCTCCGGCGAGAGCCCGCTGGTGGCCAGAAGGCCGTTCCGGTCACCCCATCATACGGTGTCCGACGCCGGCCTTACGGGGGGCGGCTCCACCCCCAGGCCGGGGGAGGTGAGCCTGGCCCACAACGGAGTGCTCTTCCTCGACGAGCTGCCGGAGTTCCGGCGCAGCTCCCTGGAGGTCCTGCGGCAGCCCATGGAGGACGGCGAGGTGACCATCGCCAGGGCCTCCATGACCGTCACCTACCCGGCCCGCTTCATGCTGGCCGCCGCCATGAACCCCTGCCCCTGCGGCTACAGCACCCATCCGGGGAGGTCCTGCAGCTGCACCTACGGCGAGATCAAGCGCTACATGGCCCGGGTCTCCGGACCCCTGCTGGACCGGATCGACATCCATGCCGAGGTGGCGCCGGTGGAGTACTCCGACCTCGCCTCCGGCCCCGAAT
Source organism: Candidatus Fermentibacteraceae bacterium (assembly GCA_041686025.1). Lineage (GTDB taxonomy): Bacteria > Fermentibacterota > Fermentibacteria > Fermentibacterales > JCC-6 > JAWLEP01. The sequence goes on along the minus strand of JAWLEP010000011.1, from coordinate 26,789 downwards.
GCGCCGGGGAGACCTCCGCCCGTATCCGCCGGAGGGTCATGGAGGCGAGGAGGAGGCAGACGCAGCGGTTCGCCGGGGTGGAGGGAGTCCACTGCAACGCCGACATGCCGGCCTCCATGACCGAGGAGATATGCGTCCTGTCCCCGGAGTCCAACCGGCTCCTGGAGCAGGCCATGGACGGCTACGGCCTGTCGGCGCGGGCCTACCACCGGATACTCAGGATGGCCAGGACGGCGGCCGACCTGGAGGGGACGGGGGGCACAGCCCCCCGCCACGTCTCCGAGGCGGTGGCCTACCGCACGCTGGACCGCGACATCTGGCTGGGTTAGGGCCGCAGCCGGCTAGTCCCTCACCTCGTGGTAGTACCCCGAGTCCTGGTCTCCCACCTCGACGTCGTCGATTATGTAGATGTCATCGTTGCCGTTGTCCACGTGGATGTCGTAGGTGCCGTCCTCCACCTCGAAGCTCTTGGTGGTGAAGGCCGGTATGCCGTAGGGCCCGTAGGTGTAGCCCTCCTCCTGCCAGTAGAGCTCCACCGTGGCTATGGTGGGGTTGGGGTTGCGTATGGTTATCGTCCCGGCCATGGCGACGGCGGCCGTCGCCAGCAGCAGCCAGATCCAGATTTTCTGCATCTTCATTCCCCTTTCGAGTCTTGCTCTGAGCTACCTCCGGAAACCGGAGTCGGGCCTCTGCCCTCCTCCAGCACTATAAGCAGAAGCGCCGGCCCCGTGTCCAGCGGCCGGGTGCTCCGCAGCTTCCGCAGCAGGCCGACGGCCTCGGCCCTCCTGCCGCAGGCGGCCAGCGCCTCCGCCCTGGCCAGGGGGTCGGAGAGGGCTTCGGCCAGCTCCTCCAGCGAGGAGCCCCCGTGCCTGGCCCTCTGCACCGCCAGCCGCTGCTCTCCCCGCGGGCCGTCGGTGGACGGCCCCGGTTCGCGGCCCAGCAGCGCCGCCGCCCTGCCGTCCCCGGCGGGAAGCGCCGCAAGCGCCGTGGCCCGGGCCTCCGCCGCCTGCCCGGCCAGCCCGAGGGCGTCGAAGATGCGCGAGGCCCGCTTGGCGGGGCCGAAGGCCTCCTCCCGCCTCCCCAGGGCCAGCTGCAGGCCCGCCTTTAGCAGGAGGCCTCCGGCCGCAGCGTCCGAGACCCCGCCGGTCTCGGCGTTCCGGACCAGGTTCTCTATGCACTGAAGGGCCCTGTCCAGCTCGCCGAGGTGTATGTAGACCTCGCCCATGTTGCCCAGGGCGGCGGCCATGTTCATCCAGTCGCTCTTCTCCCAGGACAGGCGGAACTGCTCCTTGGCCTGCTCCAGCGCCTCCCGGTGCCTGCCCAGCCTCCTGAGGCAGACGGCCAGGTTCCCCCGGGAGACCATCTCGATGTTTCGGTCACTGCTCTCCCGGCCCAGCTCCAGCTGCCTCTGCAGGTGGGGCAGGGCCGCCTCCGGCGCTCCCCTCTCCATCTCCAGCATGGAGAGGTTGTTGAGGGCGTTGGAGATGTCTTGCGGTTCCCCGGAGGCCTCCGCCATGGCCAGCTGGGCCTCGAAGCGCTGGCGGGCCCGCCGCGTCTCCCCCAGGAACATCAGGGCCCTGCCCAGGTTGGACAGGGCCAGGCCCACCATCCGCCGGTCCCCCAGCTCCTCGGCGCAGGCCAGCTGCCTCTCGGCGCAGTCCCTGGCCTTCCCGTAGCCGGCCAGCCTGATGTGCACGTTGGCCAGGTTGGCCAGGGTTCCGCAGAGTATCCGGGGGTCTTCCAGCCTCTCGGCAAGCTCCAGCTCCCGCCTGTGCTCGGCCAGGCTGGCCCCCAGGTGCGGCCTGCCGCGTTTCAGCAGGGCCAGCCCCCGCCGGCAGAGCACGGCCTCCCGCAGGCCCGCGCTGCCGTCGAACAGCTCCAGGGCCCGGCGGAAGTCGGCCTCGGCCTCCTCCAGACGGTCGAGGCCCTTGAATATGTAGCCCCGGGTCTTCAGCAGACCCATGAGCTCCACGTCGTCGGCGCAGCCCTCCATGAGGCGTTCGGCCAGCTCGGCCGCTTCCCGGTGCCTGCCCCGGTCTCTGAGGCGCATCACGCTGTGGATGTCTGCCATTTCACCCCTGATGGAACCCTCCCTCGGTTCAGTCTGGAAAGATACCTGCGGCCGCCCCGCCCGACCAGCCCGCCCCGGACCTTTTTCCCGCAGCCCGCGTTATCCATATTAGCCGGAGCAGTGTCCTGCCTAGGTGTCAGCATTCGAAGGGAGCGCCGGGACCCATGGTGGAAAGCGACGTGATCGCGCAGCGCCTGCGGAGGGCCCGGGAGGAGATCGCCGCAGCCTGCAGCGGCTGTGGAAGGAGCCCGGAGGACGTCCGGATCATGGCCGTCACCAAGACCCACCCGGTGGACGTGGTCCGGGCCGCCATAGAGGCCGGCGTGAGGCTGATAGGGGAGAACAGGGTCACCGAGGGCGGCCGGAAGATACGCCGCCTGGGGGAGCGGCCGGAGGGCTGCAGCTTTCACATGATAGGCCCCCTGCACCGCAAGGAGGTCCGGCAGGCCATGCGGGACTTCGACGCCATCGACTCCGTGGACCGGATGAAGATAGCGGCCGAGGTGGCCCGCCGCATGGAGGTGAAGGACGTGCCCCAGCCGCGCCTCCTGGTGGAGGTGAACACCTCCGGGGAGGAGTCCAAGCACGGTTTCGCCCCGGACCCCTCCCTGCTGGAGGAGACGCTGGGCCGGATGGCCGACCTGGGCCTGGAGCCGGGCGGGCTGATGACCGTCGGCCCCCTGGGTCAGGGGCCGGCGGCCGCCCGGGAGGCCTTCGCCCTGCTGCGCAGGCTGGCCGAAGGCCTCCGGGAGGGCCTGGGCATGGATCTGCCGGAGCTCTCCATGGGCATGACGGACGATTTCGCCGAGGCAGTCAGGGAGGGCGCCACCACGGTGCGTCTGGGCAGGTACCTGTTCGGAAGCCGGGGGGCATGATCCCGCCCTCTGCCGGGCCGCGGGTTGCTGCCCGCCGCCTCGGTGCACATGCTCGCAGAAGATGTGGACCCGGTGGAACGCCGGGCGACCCGAAGCAATCGAAACGGGGTGACTGGTGGGTATAACGCCTTTGGACATTCGCAGGCAGAGGTTCGGAAGGGTCCTCAGGGGATACGATCCCTCCGAGGTGGAGGCCTTTCTGGAGATGGTGGCCAACGCCTGGGAGGAGCTCACCGAGGAGCTGGAGAGCTCGCGGAAGGAGCTGTCGGTCCTCAGGGCAAGGGCCTCGGACTTCGACCGCATGGAGGGGGCGGTCCGGGAGGTCCTGGTGGAGCAGCAGCAGAGCGCCGAGAGGGCCCGCAAGGACGCCGAGAAGGAAGCGGAGCTCATCGTCATGGACGCCGAGGTGAAGGCCGCCGATCTGGTGAGCGAGGCCAAGGAGAGGGTGGGGGTCCTCACCGAGACGGTAAGGGAGCTCCAGGACCGGCGAATGGCCATACTCTCGCAGATAAGGTCCTTCATAGACTCACAGGAGAAGATGGTGGACATGGAGGAGGCGAAGATCAAGAGGGAGTCGGTGGACCGCCGGGAGCGCCTCCCCGACGAGGAGGAGGGCGACGGCCCCATACTAGAGCTGTCGGAGCTGTAGCATGCTGCCCCTTGCTGCCGCGCTGCTGGTGGCGTTGTCCCCTTCCGCAGCATCTGCCCGCACCGATCAGGCCGTCTCCGTGACTCCCGACCGCACCACCGCCCTCCTGGAGTGGGGTCCCGCCGAGGAGGTGGAGGGCCTTCCCGACGGCCTCTGCGGATTCACCGCGGACGGATGCCGCACCATGGAGGGCCTGATGCTTCCGGTGGAGCACCTGTACGTGGCCGTTCCCCCCGGCACCGAGGTGGAGGTCTCCGCCGTCCCCGGGGGCGTCCGTTCCCTCGACGTCAGGGGAGATGTGCCCGCCGGCGTGGGCCTGGACTCGGAGAGCCGGGACTCCCTGTTCGCGGCCCCCGACCGCGTTCTCCCGAAGGAATGGGCCACCCTGGTGGAGGTGGGCCGGTACCGGGGAATCAGGCTGGCCAGGATCGACGTGCACCCGGTGATATTCCGGGGGAGCGGGCCGGTGGCGGCCGCCTCCCTGCAGCTCACCGTATCCCATCGGGGAGGCGGAAGACCCACCGCCGCATCCGGCATGGAGGGCCGCTTCTACAGCGAGCTGCTGCTGGGCGGGAACCGGGTCTGGTCATGGCCCCGGCCCTCCGGCCGCGCCGACAGCCCGTTCTGGGGAAGGCCCTGGATCGAGGTCGGCCTCGACACCACCGGAGTCTACCGGCTCACCGGAGAGGAGATACCCGACGCCGTGGGGCAGCCCAGCTCCAGCCTCGCCATGTACCGCGGCCGCGGCCGGATGATGGGCCAGGAGCCGTGGGACGACGCATACGACCCCATCCCCGTCCCCATACTGGTGGAGGACGGGGGAGACGGCATCTTCGACCCCTCCGACCGGATCCTCTTCTTCGGCACCGGCCTGTCCTGGTGGGAGCCGTCGGGGGAGGCCCCGCCGGATCACTACACCAGCAGGTGGGACCACACCAACCGGTACTGGCTCACCTGGGGAGGGGAGCCCGGAGCCAGGATGGACGTGCTCGACGGCGGCCTCACCGGGGCCCCGGACATGCCCGACTCCTTCCCGGCCAGGGTGCATCTGGAGGAGGAGTACTTCTGGGTGGGACCGGAGGTATCCAGCGGATGGACCTGGTTCAAGTCCTACGGCAGCACGCCCGAGACGCTGAACGCCACCTTCGACGCCCCCGGGGCCGGCGGCTCCGGAACCCTGCGGGTGGGATACGTGAGCGCCTACACCAAGGGGGGCGGCAGGGACACCACCAGGTCCACAATAGGCACGGAGATCTACCTGAACGGGAACCTGCTGGTGGATTCCACCTTCTACGCCACCGCCGAATACCAGCTGGAGGTTCCCGCTTCCGGTTTCCTGCCCGGCGCCAACCAGGTCTCGGTGAAGGTCTGGAGGGAGTCCGGCTCCCGGGAGGTGTTCATCGACTGGCTGGAGGCCTTCCCCCAGAGCGCCTACCATGCCGGGGGGCAGCTGCACGCCCCGCTGTCGTGGTATACCGATACCGGGCGGCGCACTTTCACCTGGCAGGGCGACCTGGAGAGCGCGTACGTCCTCTTCGTGGAGGAGGACTCCACCGCCAGCCTGGTGAGTACCGCCGACCCCTCGTCCTTCGAGGTGGACGTGGGCCGGCTGCGCACGCCCCGGTCGGTGTGGATCGCCCCGGAGTCCGACCTGATGGCCCCGGCCAGTGTGGAGAGCGCCAGTCCAGGCCGGATAGTGGGCAGCATCGACGGCGCCGAGCGGGTCTTCATCTGCCACCCGGACTTCTACGAGGGCAGCATGGCCCTGGAGGACCCGGACGTGCCCACCGCCTTCGTCACCACCGACGAGATATACGACGAGTTCAACGGCGGCCCCACCGACCCCCAGGCCATAAGGGCCTTCCTGGACTGGGCCGTGGCCCAGTGGGACCCGGCCCCCATGGAGGTGGTCCTGGTGGGGCAGGGCAGCTACGACGTCCGCGGCTTCGGGACCTCTGAGCCCTGCTACGTTCCTGCGATCTACAACCCCTCCACCACCAGCTACCCCCTGGACGACTACTACGCCACCATACAGGGCTTCACCGAGCCGCAGCTGGCCATGTCCCGGATCTCGGCCCTGGACCAGCAGGAGCTGGCCACCATCGTGGAGAAGTCGCTCTCCTACCGCAGCGGCGACGCCGCCGGCGACTGGCAGTCCAGGGTCATAGGCGCGGCGGACGACGAGCGCTATCCCAGCGTGCCCCCGGTGTACAACCAGTGGTACCACACAGTGGACATGGAAGCGGCCCTGGAGGGGCACCTCTACAGCAGGTTCCGGCCCGTGAAGTGCTACGAGATCTTCTTCGACTGGAACGAGCAGTGGCGCAAGCCGGAGGCCCGGCAGGACTTCATCGACCAGTGGAACCTGGGAGCCGTCTTCATCGGCTTCCTGGGCCACGGCTCGCACGACCAGATCTGCGACGAGGGGCTGCTGTTCCTGGAGGACGCCGACCTTCTGCAGTGCGGCGGGAGGATGAGCTACTCCTTCTTCGGCTCCTGTGACGTGGGCGAGTTCTGGAGGCCCGACCGCAGCTGCATCTCCGAGGCGGTGGTCAGCGTACCCGGGGGCGGGTCGGTGACCAGCAGCGGAGCGGTGGCCGGAACCATCAGGACCGACAACCGGGACCTCCTCCAGGCCCAGATGCAGCTGATGCTGGCCCCGGACCCCATGTCCTTCGCCCAGTGCCTGCTGCTGGCCAAGATGCAGGCGGGCTACGGCACTTTCACCAGGCAGTACATCCTGTTCGGGGACGGGACCCTGACCCCTGCGGTGCCGGACACCGGCATCCAGGCCGGGGTGCTCCCCATGCTCACCGGCGAGGTCTCGGTGCTGTCCGGCACCGCCCCCGGACCCGGGCCGGTCTCCGTGCTGGCCTTCGAGTCGGCTCAGCCGGACACCTACGTCACCGCAGAGAGCAACTACCCCATCGCCTACAACACCCCCTTCCGCTTCCAGCAGTTGCTGCCCGGGGTGCAGTCCGCGCAGGCCTTCTACAATGGCAGCTCTCCCGGCGGCGACATCGGCCTGGAGATGTTCGTCCCTGTGGACGCGGACACCGGCTCGCTGGGGAGGGTGGAGCTCTACCAGCCTTCGGCGTCCGGAGGCTTCCTGGCCGCTCTCTACCCCGAGAGCCTGGACGTGGGAACCCCCTCACCGACCGACAGCACCGGGCCCGAGATCGACATGTGGGTCCAGGGCTTCCGCAACGTTGACCATCCGGAGGTCAGCGGCGATTTCAACCTGCTGGCCGACCTCGCAGACAGCTCCGGCATCAACCTGCTCTCCGAGCCGGGAAGGCAGCTGACCCTGTACGTGGACGAGACCCCGCAGTACGTGGCCGGCTACTTCACATACGACCCCGGCAGCTCCACCAGCGGCAGGCTGGAGGTGCCCCTCTCGGGGCTCTCGCCGGGGGAGCACCAGCTGCGGCTCAGGGCCGCGGACGGCCTGAACAACATATCCGAGAGCGTGATGTCCGTGACGGTCCTGGAGGGCGGAGAAGGCATGCTGGAGCAGGTCTTCGTCTACCCAAACCCCTGCCGGGGCGGGACCTCCATCAACTGGTACCAGAGCGGCGCCGGGCCCGTGGGGCTTGCGGTCTACACCCAGTCGGGCCGCAGGGTCTACTCCCGCAGTGACATCCCCGGGGATGCCGGATACAACCAGCTGTGGTGGGACGGCCGCGACGACGACGGAGACCCGGTTGCCAGCGGGAGCTACATCTACCGGCTCAGCGCCGGAGGCGGCGGAGAGGGAACCGGCGAGGAGTCCATCGGTATTATCGCTGTAGTGCGTTAGCCCGTTACCGGGAGTCACGTCCCGGGCTCGGAAGGGAAAACCAGTGATCATTGCAGCCATGGCCGCGCTCTCCCTGCTGGGGACGGCTTCCGGGCCCCCGTCCGCGCCCCGGGCCCCGGCGGTGCAGGTGGGGTCCGACGCCACCACGGCAGTATTGCAGTGGGGGCCGGTGGAGAGGGTGGCGGGGCTTCCCCCGGGCCTCTGCGCCTACGAGGCGGCCGGCTGCTCTTCCATCGACGGCCTGCTGCTTCCCGTCCGCCACCTCTACGTGGCCGTCCCGCCGGGCGTCCCGGTGGACGTCTCGGCCACTCCCCTGGGCGTGCGCGGGCTGGACACCGACGCTGCCGTTCCCGCCGCCGTATCCCTGGACTCCCATGACTGCGACTCCCTCCATCCGGCACGGAGCGGTCTGCCCGAGGAGTGGGCAACCCTGGTGGAGGTGGCCCCCTATCGAGGCATCCGCATGGCCAGAGTGGACGTCCATCCCGTGATAAGCTCCGGAGGCGGCCTCCTGGCGGCCTCCGGCATCGACCTCACCGTATCGCACCCGGGCGGCGGCGCTCCGGTGCCCGCCCGCGGACTGGAGGGCCGGTTCTACGAGGACCTGCTGCTGGGGGGCGGGCGGGTCTGGCCCCGTCCCCGCGGCGCCGGGCGGGACGACAGCCCCTTCTGGGGCCGCCCCTGGGCCGAGATCGGACTGGACACCACCGGCGTCTACCGTCTCACCGGCGCCGAGCTTCCCTGGGCGGTGGGCTCCGCCAGCTCCAGCCTGGCCCTCTACAGGGGCCGGGGACGCATGATGGGGGGGCAGCCGTGGTCCCGGGCCTACCAGCCCATTCCCGTTCCCATAGCGGTAATGGACGGCGGGGACGGCGTCTTCGACTCCACCGACAGCCTGGTCTTCTTCGGCACCGGTCTGTCCTGGTGGGAGTCCGACGGAAATACATTCTCCGACCACTACACCAGCCGCTGGGACCACCGCAACAGCTACTGGCTCACCTGGGGAGGGGACGACGGGGCCAGGATGGACACCCTGGACGGCGGCCTCACCGGCGCCCCCGCCATGCCCGATACCTTCCCGGCCAGGATCCGCCTGGAGAAGGAGTACTTCTGGCTGAACGAGGACGCCCCCAGCTGGTGGGCCTGGTTCAAGGTCTTCGGCAGCCAGCCGGCCTGGCTGGAACAGACCCTGCAGACACCGGGGGCCACCGGTCCCGGGACCCTGCGGGTGGGTTTCGTAGCCGACGTCGATGGCCCGCAGGACGAGATGGGGACCGAGGTGTACCTCAACGGAGAGCTGCTGGCGGACACCGTCCTGGAGGTAGGCCCCGGGCGGGTACTGGAGGTCCCGGCCTCCAACTTCTCGCCGCAGCCCTCCCAGCTCTCGGTGAAGGTCTGGCGGGAGAGCGGGAACGACATCTTCTACGTGGACTGGATCGAGGCCCATCCCTGGACCGCCTGCCACGCCCAGGGCCAGCTTCACCTTCCCCTGGAGTGGTACATGGAGGAGGGCAGAAGGCGCTTCACCTGGCAGGGAGACCTGGACGACGCCCTCGTCCTGTTCGTGGAGAGGGACTCCACCGCCAGCCTTGTCGGCACGTCCCATCCCTCCTCCTTCGAGGTGGACGTGGGCGAGAGAAGGACCAGCAGGTCGGTGTGGATAACCTCCCGCTCCGACCTCCTGGCCCCGGCCTCCGTGGATAGGCGGAGCCCGGGACGGATAGTGGGCGCCCTGGAGGGCGCCGAGCGGGTGTTCATCTGCCACGAGGACTTCCGCGACGGCGCATTGCCCCTGCAGGAGCCGGGGGTATCCACCGCCTTCGTCACCACCCGTGAGATCTACCAGGAGTTCAACGGCGGCCCCGCCGACCCCCAGGCCATCAGGGTCTTCCTGGACTGGGCCATGAGCAACTGGGACCCGCAGCCGCTGGAGGTGGTGCTGGTGGGCTCGGGCCATTACGACATGCGGGGCTTCGGCACCGACGAGCCCTGCTACGTGCCGGTGATCTACGGCTCCACGAAGGGCTACCCCTACGACGACCGCTTCGCCGAGCTCCAGGGCTCCGGCTCGCCCCAGGTGGCCATGTCCCGCATATGCGTCCTGGACTCGCAGGAGCTGGCGGTGGTGGTGGAGAAGAGCCAGGCCTACCGCTCCGGAGGGGCGCCGGGGGAGTGGCAGGGCCGGGTCATCGGGGCCGCCGACGACGAGCGCTACCCGGACGGGCCCTCCTATCACCAGTTCTATCACACCAGGGACATGGAGCGGGTGATGACCGAGAGCGTGCCCCACCGCTACCTGCCCGTGAAATGCTACGAGGTATTCTTCGACTGGAACGAGCAGTGGCGCAAGCCGGAGGCCAGGCAGGACTTCATCGACCAGTGGAACCTGGGGGCCATAATCGTGGGATTCCTGGGCCACGGGGCCCACGACCAGATATGCGACGAGGGCTTCCTCTTCCTGGAGGACGTGGACCTGCTGCAGTGCGGACGCCGAATGCCATACTCCTACTTCGGCTCCTGCGACGTGGGGGAGTTCTACAAGCCCGACCGGAGCTGCATCGCGCAGGCCACCGTAACGGTGGCCGACGGCGGCTCCGTGGTGAGCTGCGGCGCCGTGGGGGGGACCGGGTCCACGGGCAACCGCAACCTGCTGATGAACCAGGTGGAGCGAATGCTGGCCCCGGACCCGCTGCCCTTCGACCTCTGCCTGCTGCAGGCGAAGCTGGAGACCGGCTACGTGTCCACCACCCGGCAGTACATCCTCTTCGGCGACGGAACGCTGACGCCGGCGGTCCCGGAGGAGCTGGGCCCGCTGACCCTCTCGGACCTCCTCACCGGCGAGGCCTCCACGCTGGAGGGGCAGGCCCCGGGGTCCGGCCTGGTCTCCGTCCTGGCCTTCGAGTCCGCCCAGCCGGACACCTACGTCACCGCGGTGGAGTACGACACCATCCCCTACATCTCCCCCTTCCGCCACCAGCTTCCCCTCTCCCGGGTGTCCACGGCCAGGGCCTTCTTCAGCGGAAGCTCGCCCGCCGGGGACCTGGAGCTTTCGATGTTCGTTCCCCTGGACGCCGACACCGGCAGCCGGGCCAGGGTCCACCTCTTCCTCCCCGACGGCCCCGGCTTCCTGGGATGGCTATACCCCGAGAATCTGGGGATAGGGTCTCCATCATCCTCCGACACCACGGGCCCCTCCATGGAGATGTGGATACAGGGCTTCCGGGGGGTCGGGCACCCGGAGGTGGGCTCCGACGTGGTGGTGGTGGCCGAGCTGGCCGACAGCTCGGGGATCAACCTGCTCTCCGAGCCGGGCAGGCAGCTGACGCTCTACGTGGACGACAGCCCCCAGGCGGTGGCGGCCTACTTCGACTACCTCCCGGGCAGCTCCACCACGGGCCGGCTGGAGGTGCCCCTGAGCGGTCTGTCCGCGGGGGAGCACGACCTCAGGCTGCGGGCGGCGGACGGGCTGAACAACATATCCTACGAGGAGATGGGCTTCACGGTTCTGGATCCGGGGGACACGGGCCTGAGCAACGTGTTCGTCTACCCCAATCCCTGCCCCGGAGGCGCATCCGTGAACTGGACGCAGACCGGCTCCGGCTACGTGCGGCTGGAGATCTACACGGTGTCGGGAAGGCGCGTGCTCTCCCGGTCGGGAATACCCGGCCACGCCGGGTCCAACCAGATCTGGTGGGACGGCCGCGACAACGACGGCGACCCGGTGGCCAGCGGAAGCTACATATACCGGCTGGCGGCGGAGAAGGCCGACGCTCTGGAGGGCGCACCCTCGCAGCACACCGGCGTGCTGGCCGTGGTCCGCTAGGCCGGCGGAGGAACCGGGGGGGCGATGCAGGGTATATTCCAACCGTGGACAGACCGAGAAAGACGACACGGGACCGGGCGCTTCATATATTGCCAGACCCTGAGGATCGCCCTCTGGCAGGCGGGCTTTCGGTTCCCCACAGCTGATACGCCGCAAGAAAACACTGGCAGGAGGACCACAAGCATGAATCCAGCAGCGAAGATCTTGGCAGCTGCGCTGATACTGGCAGCCGCAGTCCCGGCGGCGGCCTCCAGCGCCAGCGTCATATGGCTCAGTATCACCCCCGGTGCCCGGTCCAACGGCATGGGCGAGGCGTTCGTGGCCGTGGCCGACGACGCCACAGCCTCCTACTGGAACCCGGCGGGACTGGCTTTCGTGAAGCAGAAGAACGAGATACACTTCCAGCACTCCCCCTGGCTCCGCCAGCTGGCCGACGACCTCTACTTCGAGTACCTGGGCTACGCGGGCCAGCTGGAGGGCTGGGGCGGCGTGGGCGGCAACATCACCTTCATGTCCATGGGAGAGCAGCAGGAGACCGAAGAGGGCAATCCCGACCCCATCGGCACCTTCTACACCTACGGAGTGGCCTTCACCGGCTCCTTCGGTACGGAGGTGGCCCCCGGAGTGGGAGTGGGCGTGGGCCTGAAGTTCATCTACGACCACCTGTACTACGAGGACGAGGGCAAGGGAACCTCCTTCGCCGCCGACGCCGGAGTCCTCTACCAGGTCCCCATGGACGACCTGGGGCTGGGAAGCTGGGGCGACTTCGCCCTGGGCGCGGCCCTGTCCAACCTGGGCCCGGACATGAGCTACGGCGGCCAGTCCGAGGGCAACCCCCTTCCCCGGACCATACGCGCCGGCATGGCCTACACGCCGTTCGACGAGCAGATCAGCCGTCTGCGGATCGCGGCGGACTACAGCAAGCTGCTCACCAGCGTGGAGGACGGCCTCAGCGAGGAGTTCAGCGAGAACAAGTGGGGCATGGGGGCGGAGTACTGGTACTACGACCTGATAGGCCTGCGGATGGGATACAGCCACGACACCGAGGGCGAGTCCACCATCGCCGGCGCCACCTTCGGAGCCGGCATCCGCTACGCCAACTTCCAGCTGGACATGGCCTTCATACCGGTGGAGTCCAGCCTGCAGAGCCAGGGAAAGTACAACCAGAAATACTCTCTGTCGGTAGCGTTCTAACATGCGGCAGGTCCTCGGCCCCCTCCTGCTCTGCACGGTGGTCTACGCCGCCGCGCCCCTGGTGCCCGGCGCCATGCCTCCCCTCAACGAGGGTCCGGCGGAGGGTCCGGCCATAGTGAGCGCCGCCACCGGCGAGGCCGTATCCAGCCTGGCCGACACCACGGTGAGGGTGGCCTTCATCAGGGTGCAGTTCCTGGAGGATTTCACCGACTCCACCACCGGGAACGGCCGCTTCGACCTCTCTCCCAGCGAGCCCCACGACCGGGAGTACTTCAACGGCCTCGCATCGGACATGGCCGGCTACTTCGACGCGGTCAGCGGCGGCGCGCTGAGCATCGAGTGGGAGGTCTTCCCGGAGGGGCTCGAGGACAGCTATACGCTTCCGCACCAGATGGGCTACTACGGCCGGGACGAGGACTGGATGCGCTGGACGGTGCAGCTCTTCTACGACGGGGTGACGGCGGCGGACGCCGACGTGGACTACTCGCAGTTCGACGCGGTGGTCCTGGCCCACGCCGGGGCCGGCCAGGAGGCGGACGTCCTCTACGACAGCCCCAAGGACATCTCCTCCATATTCGTACGGCTGTATGACATGCAGTACTACCTGCCGGGGGCCGGAAGCGACTTCGGCGGCATTCCCACCGACGACGGCGTGCTGGTGGCCAACGGCAGCATCATACCGGAGACCGAGTCCCAGGACGGCTACGGGTTCGGCGTGCTGGGGACCCTGTGCCACGAGTTCGGCCACCAGATGGGGCTGCCCGACCTCTACAACACCTACACCGGAACCGTGGGCATAGGCGGCTGGGGCCTGATGGGCTACGGGCAATGGATGGACAGCGGCTACTGGCCCTCCGCCCCCTGCGCCTGGTCCCGGGTGGACCTGGGCTGGACCCCGGTCCGGGAGGTGGCCGGCGCCGGGCAGGTCACGCTGTCCCACGCCTACACCGACACGGTGCTCAAGGTGCCCCTGTCCGGGTCCGAGTACCTCCTGCTGGAGAACCGCCAGCGCGACCCCGACGGCGACGGCATGAACGACGAGGACGAGAGGGACTGGGGCCTTCCGGGCTCGGGGGTGCTGGTATGGCACATCGACCAGGGCCTGATCGCCCGCACCCGGGCGTCGAACATCGTCAACGCCGACGACGCCCACCGCGGCGTGGACCTCGAGGAGGCCGACGGCATACAGGACTTCGACTACACCCCGCCGAGCATATACGGAGTGGAGGGCAGCGAGTACGACCCCTGGTACCGCGGAGGCTACGCCTGGCTGTTCGGACCGCAGACCGAGCCGGCCAGCGTCACCAGCTGGGGCGGGAACACCGGCGTCACCGTGGACGTGCTGGACCCTGCTGGCAACGAGATGCAAGTGTCCGTCTCCCGGTCCTGGATCGAGGACGGCTGGCCGCTGGAGGCCGATCCCCTGTCCCAGGAGCCGCTGCTGTGGGAGACCCCCGACGGGCTGCGGGTGGTCCTCACCGAGTCCGCCGGCGTGAGCCGGGCCTTCCGCACCGACGCCACCGATCCGGTACCCGTGGGCCTCAACGCCCACGCCGACCTCAGGGCCGGCGACCCGGGCATCGGCGAGGAGGCCCTGCTTCTGGCCAGGGAGGACGGGGAGGTGCAGCTGCGCCGCTGGGACGGAACCCAGCCGGCCGGCTGGCCCGTGCAGCTGGGCTCCGAGCCCGTCCAGGCCCTGCTCAGCGAGAGGCTGGGGATGATCGCCGTCTCCACCTCGGACTGGCGAGTCCACCTGCTGGACGTCTCGGGCGGCTACCGCAACGGCTGGCCCAGGGACTTCGACGCTCCGGTGGCGGGAATGGCCGTCTGGCCCGAGGAGCCCTACGGAGTGGCCGTGGCCACCGCCGAGGGTAGGGTGAGGCTGCTGGGCCCCGACGGCCAGCAGGCGGAGGGCTGGCCCGTCCGTCCGGGGCAGCAGATCGAGTCCCCCCCCTACTGCGCGGACATCGACCGGGACGGCAGCACCGACCTCGTGGTGATATCGGGGGGCGAGCTGTACGCCTACGCCGCCGACGGCAGCCTGATGCCCGGGTTCCCCGCGGCCCTCCCGGGGGCGGCCCAGGGGCCTCCCTGGCCCGCGGACATCGACGGCGACGGCCGGCTGGAGACGGTGGTGGACGTGGAGGGCGGTGCCGCGGCGGTGACCGCCTCAGGGTCCACCCTGTCCGACTGGCCCCTGTGCCTTCTGCGCGACAGCGTGGAGTACGGCCACCACCCGGCGAACACCGGAGTGGGGGGGAGCGGCCTGGCCCTGTTCGCCGTGGGTGACGGACGCATACTGGCCCCGGACGCCTACGGCACCCAGGACTGGCCCTTTCCGCTCTCCACCGGCGACGGCCCTCTGGGCAGGCCGGTGCTGTGGGACCTGGACGGTGACGGCGCGCTGGAGGTCCTGGCCGCCGACGCCGGAGGTTTCGTCTGCTGCTGGGAGACGGACCTCTCCCCGCAGGGATGGCACACCGGCCGGGACCGCGGCGGGGAGCGCTGCTGGTGGCCCGACAGGCTTCCGGAGGCCTCCGCCGCTTCGGGTGGGCTGGCGGAGGGCAGCTTCTACGTCTACCCCAACCCCGTGCAGCAGGGCAGCGGGACCATACGCTTCCAGCCCGGCCGCGACAGCGACTACACCATCCGGGTGTTCAGCGTGGCCGGCCAGCTGGTGGACCGCTTCCGCGGCAGCGCCCCCGGGGGCCTCCCCTGGGAGGTGGAGTGGGACGCCGCAGACCTTGCGCCCGGCGTGTACTTCGTGAGCCTTGAGCTCAGATACGGCGGCACCACCGAGACCGAGCTCTTCGAAGCCGCGGTGGTCAACTGATTGGGTGATATGAGAGCGCGCACCGTACCGCTTGTGATCCTGGCCTTGGTCTCCGCTGCCGCGGCCGTCCCCGCCAACCGGACGGCTCTGATGAAGTCCGCCCTTCTTCCCGGGTGGGGCCAGCACTCACTGGGCCACGGCACCCGGGGATACGTCTTCATGGGCGTGGAGGCCGCCACCTGGCTGGGTGCCGGACTCTCCTGGATGCAGGGCTCCTGGGACCGCGACGACTACGTCTCCCTGGCCATGGCGGAAGCCGGCGTGGACGCCGACGGCCGCGGCACCGAGTTCCTGGACGACCTGGCCGACTTCTCCTCCAGCGACGAGTACAACGACTACATCCGCAGCCTGGCCAGGTACTACTACCCCGACGACCCCGACGCCCAGAGGGAGTACTACGACCGGCACGCCCGCTACGGAGACGACTCCTGGGACTGGTCCTCCGACGCGGCCCGGGAGCGTTTCTACGAGAGGCTGAAGGACAGCCGGAACTGGAGCCGGCGGGCCATCTACATAGCCGGCTTCGCCCTGGTGAACAGGGCGGTGAGCGCCATAGACGCCGCCCTGCTGGACGACATGACCTCCCCCGGCCTCTACACCGAGATGGACTTCCCCAGCACCGGGGACCTGTCGGCGGTGCAGTTCACCATGGGGGTGAGGTTCTGATGCTGGGCCTGCTGCTTCTCGCCCTGACGGCGGTGCCGGAGAACGGCCTTCCCATCGACGGCACCTTCACCGACCCGCAGGTGATGGAGATAACCAGGACCCACGACCCCTCCTACGCGCCCACCGGGCCGCTGGCCACCAAGGACTCCCCCCACGAGGTGGGGGACAGGATATGGTTCTGGGCCAGCGACGAGACCGGCCAGTACCCGGAGTTCTACAAGCTCCCCGCCACCTGCCGTTTCGTGGGAGAGGACACCTACGTCTTCGTGGAGGACGACATGTGGGGCGTCCACTACGACCAGGACGCCGTGGACCAGCTGGCCGAGGCGCTGGAGGACAGCACGCCCTCGGGCGGGGGCGGCATCGTGGAGACCGAGGCGGGGATCATCGGAGACATCCCCGACGTGATCGACGGTGACCCCCGGGTATACTTCCTCGTCCTGGACATCCGGGACGGCTTCGACTCCACCTCCACAGAGCCGCAGGTGTACATAGCCGGCTACTTCTCGCCCTACAACATGTTCACCGACGAGGAGGCCTGGAACTTCTACGGCGGCCACTCCAACGAGTGCGAGATGCTCTACCTGGACTGCTACCCCAGCGACTCCTACGACGCGGTCTACACCGCCAGCCACGAGCTTGTGCACCTGATACAGTGGGGCATAGAGCCCTTCGCCGGAGAGGAGCTGTGGGTCATCGAGAACGAGGCCCAGACCGGCACCTACGTCTGCGGCTACCCCGCCTTCCAGGTGGAGACCTTCCTGGAGGCCGGCGGGGTCACCCCCATCAACTGGACCTCCTTCCCCGACGACCTCCGGTTCGTGGCCGGCTACGGCGCCGGGTACCTCTTCTTCGCCTACCTCTACGAGAACTACGGCGGGGACGACTTCATCCACGGCTGCCTTCACAACTCCCTCAAGGGGGTTGCGGGGGTGGAGGACGCCATAGAGGCCGCCACCGGCACCAGGCCCAGGCTTCCGGACATACTGGAGGACTGGATGCTGGCCAACTTCATCGACGACACCTCCGTGGGCGACGGCAGGTGGGGCTACGAGGCCTTCAGCATGGCCGACTACGACCAGGGCTCGCAGGGCAACCGGCCGGGGATGGACTACACCGCCGTGGTGGAGGACCTTCCCTTCCAGGACCCGGGCCGTGAGCTCAACGGATACTCCGGCCTCTACTACCGGCTGCCCGACCAGGGAGAGGGCAGCTTCCGGGCCTCCACCAGCGGGCTGGGAGACCTGGTCTGCTACCTCTACGACGAGGCGGCGGGCACGGTTCAGTCCCTGCCCTCCGGCGAGGCCGGCGACGTGGCCCTGGACCTGGTCTCCTCCGGGACGGTGATGCTGCTGGACCGGGCCTTCGCGCCGCTGACGGCCGACGTCTCCGCCGGCTCCGTGGTCTCGGGAGGGGGCCTGGCCGTCTACCCGGTGCCCAGCTTCGGCTCGCTCTACATACAGTTCCAGTCCTCGGGCCTGCCGGCGTCCTTCGCCGTGTTCGACGCCGCGGGCACCCACGTGGATACAGCCGAGTACACGGACGTTCCCTCGGGCGAGACCACGCTGGAGTACGCCGGGGCCCCGGACCTTGCCTCCGGCGTGTACTCCTACAGGTTCTCCCAGGGGGACATGGTGAGGACGGGCAAGTTCGCGGTGGTGCGCTGACCCCCTTTCCTCCGCGCCGCCGCCCAGCACGGGAGGGCAGATGAGAGGCGGAGCCAGCGCGGTTCTGAGAGCTCTGCCGGCGGCCCTTCTCCTGGCGGTCCTTCCCGCGGACGCCCTCCGATTCACCACAGTGGACATCCCCGACCACGGACAGCTCCTGGACGCCGGAGTTGACGGCGGGGGAACCGTGGTGCTTCTCTACCGGGGCTTTCCCCGGGTGGTGAGGCTGGAGGAGGGCTCTTCGGTGGAGCTGGACCTGGCGGAGACGGAGATGCCGGGCGGGCTTTGCGTTCTGGAGGGCGGCCAGATCCTGGTCTCCGACCGCAGCGCCGGCCTGGTGCGCCGCTACGGCCCCCGCGGCGCCCTGCTCTCGGTGATGGACGCTCCCGGCTCACCCGGAGACCTGGCCATGGTGGGCCTGGAGGTCTGGTACTTCTCCCGCGAGGAGTGCCTGGTCAGGTCCGCCGGAGCTGGGGGCAGGGTGGTCTTCCGCCCCCCGGGGGACTGCGTGATGAGCCTCTCCGGAGGGTCCCTTGCCGGCACCGCCGCGTCGGGGTTCGCCTGGAGGCTGCGGCCGGGCGACCCGCCGGAGCTTCTGGCGGGCCGGTGCCTGGACGCCGCCATGCTGGAGGGCGTCCCCGTGGTCCTCCTGGACTCGGTGACCGCCATCAGGCTCCCGTCGGACACCCTGGCCCTGCCCGCCCCGGTGTCCCGGGCCTCGGGCTCTTCCGGCGGCTGGCTGCTGCTCTGGTCCCCGTCCTCCGGGACTGCGCTGCTGGCCAGATGATCCCCCTGCTGCTGGCGGCGGTCTCCTCGCTTTCGGTGGAGCTCCCCAGCGACGGCTCCGGCTTCTTCGCCCTTCCCGACTCGGTCTGGCCCGCTCCCGGCCCCGCCTCGGTGATATGGGACGGCGATACCACATCCGCCTCTCTCGGCTTCAACGGCAGCAGGATCGGCCTGCGGCTGGACCCGCCTCCGCCGGCGGGGGACACGGTGACCGCGGTGCTGGACACCCTGGGGCTGGACCTACCCCACCGGCGCGGACTGGACCTGGAGACCATGGACAGGCTGTCCGCAGCCCCCGCCGGAGGCCGTCCGCCCCCCCAGCCCCCCGGCGGCCAGGGCCTCTACATCTCCGGGGCCAAGAGGCTGGGGGTGTCGGTGGGCCAGGGGGGAGGGGTCACCCAGGCCACCAGGATCTCGGTGGACGGCATGATAGCCCGGGACATAGAGGTCAGCGGAACGGTGACCGACGAGAACCTCCCCATCGGCGCCGGCTCCTCGGAGCTGGTCAGCGAGCTGGACCGGGTGCTCTTCACGGTGACCGGCCCCCGCTGGCGGGCCCGCCTGGGGGACCTGGAGTGGTCTCGGGAGCCCACCGTCCCCGGTCCCCTCAGCTGGAGGCGCGAGGCCAGCGGTCTGGACGGCAGGGTCTCCGGTGAGGCCTGGTCGGCCTCCGGGGGCTGGGGCACCTCCGGGCAGTCGCTGCGCAGGGCCGTCTTCTTCACGGAGGAGGGCCTGCAGGGGCCCTACGATTTCTCCGGGGGGGTGGACGTGGTGCCCGGCAGCGAGACGGTGCTGCTGGACGGTGCCCGTCTGCAGCGGGGGATAACGGCGGACTACACGGTTGACTACGCCGCCGGCCTGATCACCTTCGGCTCCCGCCGGATGGTCCGGGAGGACCAGAGGGTGGAGGTCACCTACTACGGGCGCGGCGACGGGTTCCGCAGCAGCCTGGCCCGGGCCGGGGCCGAGCTGGACCTGGGCGGGCTGAGGATGGAGCTGTCGGGCCTGCGGGACGCCGACGCCCGGAGCGACCCCCTGGGCTTCATCCTCTCCGACGAGGCGGTAGGGAGGCTGCAGTCGGTGGGGGAGGACCCGGACTCCGCCTGGATAGACGGCGCCGAGGAGGTGGGGGAGGGGGAGGGCGACTACAGCCTCGACAGCCTGGGCCACTACGTGTACCAGGGCCCCGACGGGGGCAGCTGGGACGTATTCTTCTCCCGACCGCCGGAGGGGCCGGGCGACTACGTCTACGATTCCTCCCTGGGCGGCTTCCTGTGGGTGGGAGAGGGGGAGGGCACCCACCTTCCCCGCCGCTACCTCCAGCTGCCTGCGAGCCTTCAGCTGGGCGGGCTGTCCCTGAGCCTGCCCGACGCCGGCGACGGCCCCCGCGTGGAGCTGGAGGCCGCCGTCTCCGAGCGGACGGGCAACCTCTTCAACCCCGACGCCACCACCGGCCGCGGCTCTTCGGTCAAGGGCCGGGGGTCCCTGGCGGCCGGGGGCGGGCTGCGCGCCGGGCTGCGGGGCATGCTGGTCTCGGAGGGCTTCGCCCCGGCCGGTGTCCTGGAGTCCGACTCCAGCCTGGCCGCCTGGGCGCTTCCTCCCGGCTACGGGGGCCGAGACAGCTGGGGCGAGGCCTGGGCCGGGGGGGAGAGGGCCCTGCTGGCCGCCGCCATCCGTCAGCTGGCCCAGGGAGGAGAGACCTCCCGGCTCCGCTCCCGTCTGGTCCCCCTCACCGGCGAGGCGAGGGTGGAGCTTGCGGGAAGCTCGCTGCGCAGGACCGACACCGACTCCCTGGCCCCCGGCAGCCGGACGGGTGTCTCCGCCGACGCCCGGCTGGACATGGGCCCGCTTACCCCCAGCGTGGGGGCGGGGGTTTCCAGCGAGAGCTGGGCCGACAGCCTCTCCGGGGACAGGATCTCGGGGAACGTGGGGCTGCTGCTGGAGAGGGGGGGGCAGCGAGGCGGGCTGTCCCTGGAGATGGAGCGCGACCTCCGGGTGGGCGGCCTTCCCCGGCCCGACCGCAGGTACAGGGCCGCCGCCGACGGAAGCAACCGCCTGGGCCCCTGGCGGCTGCAGTCCCACCTGGAGCACTCCCTGAGCCTCTACCCCGGGCAGGGCTCCTCCCGGGCCAACACCATCAGCCTCAACCTCACCGGCTCCCCCTCCGGTGCCTTCGTCCAGGCCCTCTACGACGGCTCCAACGTGGTCAGCCGCTCCCTGGAGGTGCGCTACCGGTACGTGGGGGAGGGACAGGGGGACTACAGCTACGACCCGGACACCGGGGAGTACTACCCCGACCCCGACGGCGACTACGAGAGGTACTACCAGCCCGGCGGCGAGGGTGAGGTGGTCACCGAGGCCGACCTCGACCTCTCCGTCAGCCGCAGCCTCCCCGGATGGGGAGTGGACGGGAGCCTCCGGCTGGAGTCCAGCGGCGAGGAGGGGGGCCTCTCGCCTCTGCTTCTGGCCGGAGCCTTCAGCGACGACCGCGACGGTGGCTACAGCCTCACCCTCTCCCCCTGGTGGCGCATGGAGGGTCCGGTGAGCCGGGTCTCCCTCTACGGCAAGGCCCTGCGGTCCACCGAGAGCTACAGCGGCACCGGCAGGAGGCTGGAGACGGAGCTCCGGGGCAGGGCGCAGCCCCGCCTGGAGCCGGGGGAGGCCTGGTACGCCGACCTCACCGCGGAGGCCTGGCGCACCCGCCAGGAGCTCTACCAGCCCAGGCGCGTGCTGGGGCTGAGGGGGGCGGTGGACCCCGTCCTTACCTTCCCGGGCTGGATAGAGCCCGGCCTGGAGCTGTCCGTGGAGAGGAGGGCGGAGGAGATATCGGTCCTCACCGCCTGGTCGCTGGGCGCCGCCCCCCACTTCTCCCTCTCCGGCGGGGGCTACACCGGAAGCGGCAGGCTGGAGGCGTGGGTCATCCCCGGCGAGGGGGAGCTGCCGCCCTGGTTCTTCGACGGCTCCAACCGGGGAACCGGCCTCTCGGCCAGCCTGCGGGTGGGCCGCCGCCTCTCCGGCGGCCTGGACATCTTCCTCACCTACTGGGCCCGCCGGCCTGCGGGGGCCGAGCTGAGCCAGAGGGCGGGGCTGGAAGGCACGGTGAGCTTCTGATGTCCGCCGTCCTGGCCCTGCTGCTGTCGCTGTCCCTCTCCACCGATGCCGCCCCGTCCGGCGCCGCGGTGAGGATCACCGGCAGCCCGCCGCTGCCCGAGCCCGGCGGGCTGGGCTTCGCCTCCGTGCAGCTCTCCGACTCCTCGCTGGCGGCCCTTCAGGACACGGTGCTGGCCTGGTACCTGCGGAGGGGCTACCCGTTCGCCGGACTGGGCTGCCTGATGACGGCCCCGGACACGCTGCAGGTGCGGGCCGTCCCCGGCCGCAGGGCCCGGCTGGAGGAGGTGCGGATGGAGGGCCTGGAGAAGAATCGGCCGGAGCTGTTCCTGCGGCTGCTGGAGCTTCGGCCCGGGGAGCCCTACGACCCCGAGGAGGTCCGGCGCTGGCTGGACATGCTGGCCCGCTCCCGGCTGGTGAGCTCGGTGGGGCCCACCAGGCTGGCCCTGGGGCCCGGGGGAGACCTGGTCCTGGTCCAGACCGTCATCGAGGCCCCCACCGGCCACTTCGCCGCCGACCTGGGCTACACCGGCAGCGGAGGGGCCGACGACGTGGAGGGCGGGGTGGAGATACTCACCCGCAGCCTGCTGGGCACCGGCAGGGAGCTGGAGATAACCGCCCGCCGGGTGGACTGGGGGGGCGTGGACGCCTACATACGCTTCCGCGAGCCCTGGATAGCCGGAACGCCCCTTTCGGCGGAGATCAGGCTGGCCCAGTCGGTGCCGGAGAGCTCCTGGGTGAACAGGGAGGGGGAGCTGCTGCTGATATGGAGGGTGGGGGCCCTGGACGTCTCCGCCGGTGCCGGCCAGTGGAGGGGCTACCCGCCCAACGCCCCCGACCAGCGCTACAGCTACGGCCTGGTGGGCCTCTCCGCCCGGCCCGGACGCAGGGTGGCACAGGGCTGGCAGGGGCTGGCCCTGGACGTGGAGGCGGACATGGGCCGCGCAGTCTCCTCGGACACCACCGGAGAGGAGACCTACGCCTCCGCCGAGCTCACCGCCCGCGGCGACGTCTACCTGGGCTGGCTGGGCCTGGGGGGCAGGGCCCTGGCCGGCGGTGTCCTGGAGGGGGAGTGGCTCTCCGGCCGGCTGAGGCGCATGGGGGGCTCCGAAGACCTCCGCGGCTACGCCGAGGGCAGCTTCCGGGCCGGCCGGTACGCCGTGGCCGGGCCCGAGGTCTCCCTGGGGGAGACGGAGACCAGGTTCTTCGTCTTCTCCGACCTGGGAGCCGTGGAGACCGAGCAGGGCTGGAGGTGGCCGGCCTCCCTGGGGCTGGGCTTCCGGGGCCGCAGCGGCGTCTTCCGGGTGGAGGCGGCCCTGGGATTTCCCGTCGGGGAGGCCCTGGACAGGGGCCGGGTCTACCTGCAGGCGGTGGCCGAGGTCCTCTGAGTCCGCCCCGGCCTTTACCTGGGTTCACTCCGGTGCTATTTCCATGTCAGCAAAGACAGGCGGCAGCTGAGAAGCCCACGGAGGTGCGCTCCGGGGGCAGCTTCGGCCCCGGCAGTTCCGGCAGTCATCGCGCTCGCCCGAACCCACCGGCCCGAAGCGATGTCAGACCCACGAGGATACGGGAAAGGCAGGAGACGGAGATGCGGAGTTCCATCACTGTGCTGGTGCTCATATGCTGGACCGCGGCCGCCCTCCCCTGCTTCATGGAGCTGTGGGGCGGGGAAGGCGACGACGGGGGCCGCAGCCTCCTGGCTCTGGATGACGGGTACCTGATGGCGGGCCACGCCGAGGCGGGTCCCGCCGGAGACCTGCAGGCCTGGGTTCTCCAGCTCGACGTGGCCGGGGACTCCGTGGACTCCCGTCTCTACGGCGCCCCGGACCTGGACGAGTACTGCCTGGACATCTGCAGCCTGCAGGACGGCTCCTACGCCCTGACGGGTTCCGCCGCAGACGCCTCCGGCGGCTACGACCTCTGGGCGGCCGGGCTCGACCCCAGCCTGGACACCCTCTGGCGCACGGTCATCGAAAGCCCCGGCGACGATGCCGGCTACTCGGTGATCGAGCATCCGGACGGAGGCGTCCTGGTTGCCGGCAGCAGATCGGTGAGCGGGTCGACGGGGTACGCCTGGCTGCTGCGGTTCGACAGCTGCGGGGACACATTGTGGACCGTCACCAGCGGGAGCGGCCCTCTGCGCCTCTTCTACGACCTGGAGGACGCGGGAGACGGTCTGGTGGGGGCCGGACTGGACTGCCCCGGGGGCGGTGACTCGGACATGTGGCTGGCGTTCATGGACTACGACGGCCAGATGCTGTGGGACAGCTCCTACGGCGGCCCCGGATGGGAGGTCTGCTACGGCCTGGCTCTCACCGCCCAGGGGTTTGCCCTGGGCGGGTATACCACCTCTTGCGGCTCCGGCGACGGCGATTTCTGGCTTCTGCAGACCGACCCGGACGGCGACTCGCTCACCGCCGCCTGCTACGGCGGAGGCGAGTGGGAGCGCTGCCACGACCTGCTGGCCCTGGATGACGGCTTCCTGCTCTGCGGCTACACCAGGAGCTACCTCGGCGGGGAGTCCGACCTCGGGGACGGATGGATGGTGAGGACCTACCAGGACGGCTCCCTGTGCTGGTCGGAGGTCCACGGCAGCGGGGGGACCGACTACCTCTGGTCCGTACTCTCCTGCGAGGACGGGGGGTTCGCCCTGACCGGCAGCTCTACTCTGGAGGGAAACGGCCAGCTGCTGGCCCTTCGGGTGGACTCCCTGGGCCAGATTCCTCCCTCGGCCACCAACGGTACGAATGCGGCAGCGTCCGGGTCACTCTCTCTGGAGGTCGCGGCCAACCCGGTCCGGGCCGGAGGGACTATGGTGCTGGACGTCGATGCGGGAGACGGGCAGGGGCGTCTGGAGGTGTACGACGGATCGGGCAGGCTCATGGCGGCCGGGCTGGTATCCGGACGGGAGACACTGTCGATCTCCTCTGACGCCAGGGGAAGGCGGCTCCCAGCCGGCGTATACCTGCTGAGGCTGACTGCGTCGGGCCGGTCGGTCTGCCGCCGGGCTGCGCTGCTCGCCCCCTAGCCGGAGGCCTCCTCCGGAGCCGAGGCCACCGCCACCAGGCGGGAGGCCCCGGTGTCGTAGTCGGATCCGTCAAGGCCCCCGTAGAGCCTGACGCCGCGGAAGCCGGCCCCCTCCAGCATGCCCCGCAGCTCCCGGGCGGAGTATATCCGGTGGCTGAAGGAGTACTCTCTGGCCCTGCCGTCCCCGACCAGTATCCACAGGTTGGAGACCACGCTCCAGTCGTCTTCGACGTCCCGGACCATGAACAGCCTGCTGCCGTCCTCCGGCTCGGCAACCCCCACCCGCGAGAAGATGGAGGCCAGCACCTCCTTGCCCATCAGCTCCATCACCAGGCTGCCCCCCGGCTCCAGGCTCTCCCGGACGTTCCGCAGCACCCTCATGTCGTCGGCCTCGGAGGACGTGTACCCGAAGGAGGTGTAGAGGTTGATGGCCAGCCCGAAGGCGGCCGGCCTGCGGAAGCTTCGCATGTCGTCCAGCACCCACTCCGCCTCCGCGCCCATCTCCGCCGCCCGGTCCCCGGCCCTCTCCAGCAGGTAGGGGGAGCGGTCCACCCCGGTGACCTCGTAACCCCGCCGGGCCAGCTCCACCGAGTGGCGGCCGGGGCCGCAGCAGAGGTCCAGCACCCTCTTCCCCGCGAAGCCGGCAAGCTCCAGCAGCGCCGTGACCTCCTCCCCGGCAGCCTCGAAGCGCTCCGGGGGAAAGAGGTAGGGGTAGAGGTCCCTCCACAGGTCCTCGTTCTCGAACCACTCACCCATGGAAGAGCCTCCTTCGCGGCGTCGGGTCAGTAGTAGCGGGTACGCAGGTAGTCCAGGGCGCTGCGGACGTACTCCCGCAGCGGCATGGAGTAGGGGAACTCCCTCTGCTTGATGCAGTAGCCCTTCCAGACCCTGTCCAGGAGGTCGTAGAGTCCGTCCAGGGGCAGCTCCGTCAGCCGCTTGACCCTGCCCCGCAGGAAGGGGAACTCTATGCTAAGGGCGAAGAGCTTTCTCAGCCTCTCCCTGCGATCCCTGTCGGGGATGTCCAGGACGGTGCCGTCGAAGAAGGAGTCGGGCAGCGATTCGCCGGTGCCGTTCTGCAGCAGCCCCCTGTCGCGGCAGAAGGCCCCTATCTCCGTCCGGGGGTAGGGCTGAAGGAGGGTGGCGAAGGCGAAGTCCGGCCCCAGGCGGCAGTTCATCCGCAGCGTGTCCAGGTCGTCATCGAAGGTGCCGGTGGGCAGGGCCAGTATGTTCTGGCTGACGATGACGATGCCGGCGTCCTTCACCGCCCTGAATGCCCGCCGGACGGTGTCGTTGCTCATGTTCCTGCCCAGGAGCCCGTTGCGCAGGCGGGGCGAGGCGCTCTCTATGGCCATCTTTATGCTGTGGCAGCCGGCACGCTTCAGGGCCCGGGCCACCTCTTCGTCCACCAGGTTGGCCCTCAGGTGGCAGTGGAAGGGCAGCCCCACCTCCCGGGGGTAGCGGCGGCAGAAGTCCATGGTCCAGTCCCTGTCCAGTATGAATATGTCGTCCTGGAAGACGATCATGGAAAGAGAGGGCATCGCTTCCCGGACCTGGCGGATCTCCTCCAGTACGTTGCCCACGCTCCGCTTCCGGCATACCGGACCCAGGCCGGAGTAGAGCTTCTTGAAGGCGTGGTTGAAGCAGTAGGTGCATCCGTACGGGCAGCCGCGGCCGGTTATCACGAACACGGCCCGGCGGTTGGCCATGTCGTAGCGGGCGTAGAAGCTGCGGTCGGGGAAGGGGATGGAGTCCAGGTCCGGCTCCAGCGGCAGAAGCGGGTTGGACGCCATCCTGCCGTCGATCCTCCGCACCAGGTTGCCCACCTCGTCGATGGGCCTGCCGCCCTCGAGGTGCTCCAGCAGCTGCAGGAAGGCCTCCTCGGACTCCCCCCGGAAGCAGAAGTCCAGCTGGGGGCTCTCCAGCACCACCTCCGGGAAGAAGGTGGCGTGGGCCCCGCCCATGACGATGGCGGCGTCGGTGATCCCGCGGACGGAGGCCATGGCGTCCAGGTAGGTCTTGTGGAAGCCGCTGGTGGCTCCGAAGGCCACCATGTCGGGCTCGAACTTCCTAACCGCCCGGGAGATGTCCTCTTCGGACAGCGAGGCCACCTCCACCTCGTGGCCCTCCCGGCGGGCGACGGCGGAGATGTAGGAGATTCCCAGGGGTATCGTGATCAGGTCGTGGATTACCAGGAGTATCTTCATAACGGAATCTAAATAAAAGCTTACCGGCTCGGGGACAACCCTCCCCATCTACAGCCTCAAACGGGGTTTGAGCCGTATACCGGCCCC
>JAWLEP010000010.1:63829-67957 GCA_041686025.1 Candidatus Fermentibacteraceae bacterium | reverse complement strand
ACATGGGAGGCGTTTCCCGGGGCCAGATAGTCCTCTCCGGCCGGACCCGCTATCTGAGCGCTGGAGATGGCGGGTGCCGGACCCTCGTCTCCGCCCACCTGCAGCGATGTCCTGCGCACACCCGGCCCGGATACGGTCACGTTGACGGGAGAAACCGGCGGACCCTGGAAGCAAACCTGCGCGTAGCCGGAGGCGTCCAGCTCCTGCACGTGGTACTCCGAGCCCTGGTCGCTTACGCAGAGAATGAGGCCCCCGGTCTCCACGCCCGAGACCTGCACCGGGAAGGCCCTGGTGTTGGGAGTAACCATCTCCGGGCACTCGATGGAGGGGTCTGCCGGGTACTGCCTGTAGGGACGGAAGGACGGGTCGCCCAGCAGATTGACGTCGTAGAGGTGCCAGCGGTAGACGTTCTCCCACTGCCCGTAGGGTATGTAGGTCTCCTTGGCCATGGAGACCAGCTCGCCCAGCGTCGCATCCGGATGGTCGAAGAGGAAGCCGAAGAAGCGCCGGTCGAGGATGTCGGAGTAGCCGAAGGTGGGGTTGCCGGGGGAGCCCCATCCGTAGCTGGAGTTGCCGATCCAGGCCACGCCGCACCCGTAGGGATTGGTGACGAAGTGCTCGGCAACCGCGTCGAAGTCGAAGGCCGCGCTCCAGCAGCCGATGGAGTAGAGGAAGGCCGCGTAGCGGCCGTCGGAGTCGATGGCGTCGAAGTGCGCGGCGTTCATGTAGTCGTCTCCCACGCCTATCGAGGAGTACCAGGCGTGGCCGGCGTGGTTGATCATGTTGGTGCCCTCGTTCAGGGCCAGCATCGTGTTGGTGAGATTCTCGTTGCCCAGGGACTCGTAGAGCTTCGTTACGAGGAACCAGCCCGGAACGTGCTCCTCATCGATGAGGTCCTTGCTCTCGCCGCTGTCGGTATAGGGGTTCGACCACAGGATCTCGGCCAGAAAGAGGGCCTTCTGAAGATGGTCCCCCTGCAGGAGGTCCTCGTAGGCGCCCATCTTGCCCACGAAGGCCTCGGCCTCCTCGGAGTTCTCCACTGGCGCCCGGCCCACGTGAAGCTCGGGGTAGAGGTCGATGTTGTCATCCACCTCGCCGAAGGTGCCGTTGCCGTTGGCGTCCCAGTCGCCGTCCAGGTCGCCGAAGTAGAGGTCGCAGGGAAGGGAGTCCTCCCGGGGGTGCATGCCGGCCTCGCAGGTCATGGCGTAGGCCTTGCGGAAGGGAACCAGGTTGGTGTCGCCGCCGAGCAGGAGGTAGTCTATGCCGTTTTCGGCGTAGTAGTCTGTGACGTAGTTCCTCAGCTTCTCGGCGTCGTCCCTTCCGGGCATTCCGCCGATGGCCTCATCAACGGTGACCACCTCGGTGGGTATTCCCTGCTCGGTCCTTCGCTGTGCCAGATCCGCGAACTCGTCGGTGAGGGAGGCGTCGGTGACGATGAGCATTCCGCCCTCGCCTCCGCGGGAGCCTTCTCCCGCTACGGGACGGCTACGGGGGTCGGGCTCGTAGGTTACCTCCAGCCTGAGCGACCGAAGCCTCTGCAGACGTCCGTCAGACGGGCGCCACCGGAAGGGATGCACCAGCACCACGGCACTGCTGCCGCCGGCCCCGGCCCGGGTGGCGGACAGGACTGCGGGGGAGGAGGGGTGGTAATCGCCTGCGGAGTAGACCGCGCCGTCGGGGGCCAGCGAGGCCGGGCCGGGAGTCAGCTCGAGGGGCGTAGGCGTTGAGAGGGGAGGGACGTAGACGTCTTCCGACACCGTCTCCCATCCGGTCTCGACAACCCTGACGTCCACAGCCCGGGTTCCCTCCGGGATCTCCAGCTCGCGGCAGATCAGCGGCAGGTCCGGAAGGCCTCCCTGCCAGCCCCTGGAGGAGAGCTCGGCCGAGGGGAGCCAGCCCCTTTCGGTGACGGCGATGGAGGTCTCCATCGTAGAGAGGTCTAGATCGTGGGTTGCGACGCCCGACCCGGATGCTGCCAAGACGCTGATCAGCAAAAGAATGGCGCTCATGATCTTCCCTTCCCCAGGCCTGCGTTACGGATCCACTGAAAACAACCGGGGGAATAGAAATCGTTCCCGCCGGTAGCAGTAGTCGTATCGCGGTCAAGGATGCTATTGACTCGATACCGTCAGAACGTAGTGTAATGCAGAGATTGGCAAGACGGAAGGAGGATGCATGAGGAACTTTCTTGCCACCGTTCTGGTGCTGGTGCTGGCCGCGCCCATGCTGGCCGGCGAGGTCGTAATCACCAACGATACCGGTGGGTACGACATATGGTACGTCTACATGTCCGCCGACAGCGATACCGAGTGGGGGGGCGACTGGCTCGGTGACTCCGAGGTCATCTCCTCGGGCTCCACCAAGCGCTTCACCGTGCCCGACGGCACATACGACATCAGGCTGGTGGACGAGGACGAAGACGAGTACATCCGGTGGGGAGTGCCGGTAAACGGCACCTACCGCTGGGACGTCACCCTCTCCGACCTGGGAGAGGCCACCGTAGGCGGGTCGAGCATGGGCTCGGGCGCCCCGGTAACCATCTACAACGACCTGGGCAACTACACCATCTACTACGTGCACTGCAGCAGCTCGACCTCATCCAGCTGGGGTGACGACTGGCTGGGCTCCGAGGTGATCGTCCCCGGCGACGACTTCACCTTCTACGTGGATCCCGGCACCTACGACGTTCAGCTGGAGGACGAGGACGGAGATACCTACACCAGGATGGGTGTGGACGTGGGGTCCGACGGATACTACTGGGCCGTGAGCCTGGGAGACCTGGACTAGGATACGCTCTGGGAAGAGGGCCCCTCGGGGCCCTTTTCCTTTGCCCGCCCGATCACCCCACGCCCCTTCTGGGGCACATCTGCAGCAGCGGACAGTCGTCGCAGGCCGGAAAGCGGGCCGTGCAGACGCTTCTTCCGTGAAAGCCCAGCTGATGGCTGAAATCGGTCTGAGCGGATTGCGGCACCAGCTTCCTCAGGTCCTCCTCTATCCGGTCCGGCTTCGTACTTCTGGTGAGGTCCAGCCTTCCGGCCAGCCTCTTCACATGGGTGTCGACGATGATGGCCGGACGGCCGAATGCCTCCCCCAGCACCACGTTGGCCGTCTTCCTTCCCACCCCGGGAAGACGCGTCAGTTCCTCCATGCTGTCCGGCACTCGCCCTCCGTAGCTCTCCACCACAGTCCCGGCCGCCCTCTGTATGGACCTGGCCTTGCTGCGGAAGAAGCCCAGGGAGTGCACTACCTCCTCCACCTCGGCCCTGTCGGCACCGGCAAGGGAGGCCAGGTCCGGCCACCGGGCCCACAGCCGGGGAGTGACCCGGTTCACGGCGTCGTCGGTGGTCTGCGCGGACAGGATGGTGGCCAGGAGCAGTCGCTCGGGCCTTCCCTGGTAGTCCAGAAGGCAGCGTGCGCGGGGATACAGCTTCGGCAGCACATCCAGAAGCAGCTCCAGCCTCTCGCGTCTTCTCACCACAACCTCCGGTGCCGTTGACAGGATACCGGCGCAGCATACTAGTTGGCCTTGAGACCGAAAGGCCCAAACCCAAAGATACCCGGAGGTGGCCTTGGAGCCAAAGAAGCGGCGTACTTCGATCGAGGACGTGTTTCTATACACCCTGCCCATGCACTCGGACAGCAGAGGGATGTTCGTGGAGACCTTCAGGAAATCATGGGTGGAGGAGGAATACGGCGGAGACCTCCAGGTGAACTGCTCGCACTCCCGCGCCGGCGTGATCAGGGGCATGCACTATCACCTGCGCCAGACGGACTACTGGTTCCTGGCCTCGGGCAGGATAAAGACGGTTCTGGTGGACGTGAGGCCCTTCAAGACGACAATGGGGGTCGTGGAGACCATTGAGCTGGAAGCCGGGCGGCCGGAGTCGCTGTGGATACCCCCCGGGGTGGCGCACGGCTACGCCGCTGGAGAGCCGGCCTCGCTGATATACCTGGTAAACCGGTACTTCACCGGAGAGGACGAGTACGGCCTGGCCTGGGACGACCCGGACCTGGGCATCGACTGGGGGATAGACCACCCCATCCTCTCGCAGCGGGACAGGAACAACCCGCCTCTGGCAGATCTGGACAAGTCCGAGATAGAGAGGGCGCTGGCGCCCTGATACCGGC
>JAWLEP010000010.1:41395-63729 GCA_041686025.1 Candidatus Fermentibacteraceae bacterium | reverse complement strand
TAGACCACCCCATCCTCTCGCAGCGGGACAGGAACAACCCGCCTCTGGCAGATCTGGACAAGTCCGAGATAGAGAGGGCGCTGGCGCCCTGATACCGGCCCAAATGGGTGGAGCGCCATAGAGATGAACTACGGTGCAGTTCGCGACAGCGAACTGCCTCGCTCAAATGGGTGGAGCGCCAGCCCCACCCATTTGAGCCGTGGTACCGAAGGGGGGATTCGAACCCCCACGAGGACTAGCCTCACTGCGCCCTGAACGCAGCGCGTCTGCCAGTTCCGCCACTTCGGCGTTGCCCGGCGATACTAGAAAGCCGGCCGACGATCGTCAATACCCCGGGCTGCGATTTGGGTGGGGCGTCGAGACAGGTATATTCCTCACCTGAACGGAGGTATATGGCAACGAAGGTCATCGCACGGAACAGAAAGGCCAGGCACGACTACCACATACTGGACTCCCTGGAGGTGGGAATAGTCCTGGTGGGCTCGGAGATAAAGTCGGTGCGCGACGGTAGGGTGAGCCTGAAGGGAGCCTACGCGGACTTCGACGAGGACGGGGAGCTGTGGCTGCACGACTCCCACATCGCCGAGTACGACATGGCCAGGGACAACCACGTCCCCGACCGGAAGCGCAAGCTGCTGGCCCACGGGGCAGAGCTGCGCAGGATGCGCCGGAGGGTGCAGGAGAAGGGCTATACCCTCATCCCCCTGGACGTCCACCTCAGAAGGGGCCGGGCGAAGGTGGAGCTGGGCATCTGCCGCGGCAAGAGACAGTACGACAAGAGACGCGACATCGCCAGGCGGGAGCAGAACCGCCGCATCAGGGCGGCCATGAAGCATGAGCAGCGCCAGGGCTAGAGTCCTTGTCGCACTGATGGCCGTGTCGGGCGTCGCCCTGGGCGCCCCGTTGTCGCTCCGCGTCCTGCCCCGGATGGATGGCCTGCTTCTGGAGCTCCGCAGCGACAGCCTGACCCTCTCGCCCCGGGTCCGGGTGGAGGGGTACAGCATGCGGCTGAGGACTTCGCTCCCCATGGAGGCTCCCGCCTTCGATTCCACCTTCTGGACCGGGCCCATTACCCTGACGGAGGACTCCACCGTCCTGCGGGTGGAGATGGACAGCAGCATGGCCTCGCTGGATTACGCCATCTCGCCGGACAGCACGGTTATGCTGGTGTTCATGCGGGCCAGGAATCGGGTGGAGCTGCCGGACCTGGCCTGGGAGGGCCCTCCGCATCCTGCCGAAGGCGACGATTCGGCAGCGGTGGCCTACTCGGACTCCCTGGTCTACGAGTCGCTGCAGAGCGGCGAGCCCTCGCCCTGGCTGGAGGACTTCGACTGCGTAGTGCTGGACCCGGGCCACGGCGGCCGCGACCCCGGGGCCGTGGGCTTCTCCGGATCCTACGAGAAGGACCGCACACTGGAGGTGGCGCTGCTGGTAAGGGACCTTCTGAAGATCAGATGTCCCAACCTCAGGGTAGTCATGACCCGGGAGGATGACAGCTACGTGTCCCTTGGTGAGCGAACCAGGATCGCCAACAGGGAGAGGGCAGACCTCTTCATCAGCATACACTGCAACGCCTCCACCAACCGCTCGGCCCGGGGGTTCGAAACCTACTTCCTGTCCCGGGCAAGGACCGACGACGCCCGGGCGGTCGCCGCCCTGGAGAACCAGGCTGCCCGCTACGACGAGGAGCGGCCGCCATCCGTCGACGACCCGCTTTCCTTTCTCCTGGCGGATATCGCCCAGAGGCTCTACCTGAACAACAGCAGCGAGCTGGCGGGCACGATCCAGAGGAGGCTGGCGGCAATCGGGGCGAGCCAGCCTGACCGGGGGGTCAAGCAGGCGGGATTCTACGTTCTCAGGGGGGCCTTCATGCCGTCGGTGCTGGTGGAGCTGGCCTTCATATCCAACCGGGAGGAGGAGCGGCTCCTGCAGGAGCTGGACTTCCGTTACCGGTCCGCGGAGGCTATTGTAGCAGCCATCATGGATTTCTCCAGTACCGATCTGGCAGCACAGGGGGCGGGGAATTGAGAGAAGACATCAGAAGGCTGCTCCTGGAGCTGGCCGTGGTGGTGGTCATCATCGCACTTGTTGCCATCGCCAGCTGGGCCGCAATGGCTTACGTGAATCGCAAGCTGGGTGTGGAGCCCTCGGGCCGCACGGAGGACCTGGACCTTCATGCAGGCGGGGACTCGGTTCTGGATGCCGACAGCATCGAGGTCCAGGTGTTTCCCCAGGACTCCCTGCCCTCGCAGGAGGAGCTGCTGGCCGAGCAGACCTGGGAGTCCACGCCCTGCTCGATATACGTGGACTCCGCTGCCGCCCCGGTGATGGACACCCTTCCGGAGGCTACCTCCAGGAGCCAGATTCCCCTGGAGCTGCAGCTTGTTGTGGAGGCCTGGGCCACCCACGCCGGCCTGGAGGGGGAGGAGCTGGACCGGGTTTACGCATTCAGCCGCCATGACAGCGTTTTCGTCGACCTGCCGCAGAGGATGGACGTGGCGGGCCTGGCCAGGACCCTGGAGGGGCGTTTCGTCTGCTTCACCAGGCTGTTCCCCATCGTTGGCGGAGTCCAATGGGACCGCTATCCCTCCGGCCTGCGAATGAGGGGGGTAGCCGACGGTGTCCGCTAGCTCCGGGGCGCTTCCGGGCAGGGAGAGCCCCATCGGCGTGTTCGATTCCGGGGTGGGAGGACTGACGGTGGTGAGGTCCATCGAGAGGCTCCTGCCGGAGGAGAGGGTCCTCTACTTCGGCGATACCGCCCGGGTGCCCTACGGCTCCAAGTCGCCGGAGACCGTGATAAGGTTCGCGCTGGAGGACGCGGCGTTCCTGGCCTCCAAGAGGGTCAAGATGATAGTGGTGGCATGCAATACCGCCTCCTCGGTGAGCCTGCCCGCTCTGCGCGAGAGGTTCAGCGTACCGGTCACCGGGGTCATAGAGCCCGGGGCCAGAGCGGCGGCGGCGGCCACCCGCAACGGATCGGTGGGGGTCATCGGCACCCTGGGGACCATAGGAAGCGGGGCCTACCAGAAGGCTCTTAGGGCCGCCGGCTCCGGCGCAGGCATGGTGGTTGCCCAGCCGTGCCCGCTGCTGGTGCCCCTGGTGGAGGAGGGATGGCTGGACGGGGAGATCACGCGGATGGTGGTGCAGCGATACGCCGCGCCGCTTCTGCGGGAAGGCGTGGACACGCTGGTGCTGGGCTGCACCCATTACCCGCTTCTGAAGCCCGTCCTGGGCGAGGTGATGGGGCCGGAGGTCACTCTGGTGGACTCCGCCGAGGCCACTGCCTGCGAGGTGAGAGACCGCCTGGCCGACCGCGGCCTCCTGGCGGACAGCCCCGGCGTCGAAGGGGGCTTCTACGTCAGCGACATTCCCCTGAAGTTCCAGGAGATAGCCCAGCGCTTCCTGGGCAGGACCATACCCCTCGTCACACAGGTGGAGGTGGGGGAGCTCTGACCCGCTCCCCTGCAGCCCGCAGAGCCCCGGATTCAAACCCAACTGCATTGGAGATCTGATGCGCGTAGACGGCAGAGAGCCCGATGAGCTGAGAAAGATAGAGATAGAGACCGGGTACCAGCCGCTGCCCGACGGAAGCGCCCTTATCAGCTGGGGCGACACCAGAGTGATCTGCTCGGCCTCGGTGGAAGACAGGGTTCCGCGGTTTCTGCTGGGAAAGGGCAGCGGCTGGGTCACCGCCGAGTACGACATGCTTCCGGGAAGCGGCAACCGGAGGGTCCGCAGGGACCGGGGGGGATGGATCAAGGGACGGAGCCAGGAGATACAGCGGCTCATCGGCCGCAGCCTCAGGCAGACGGTCAACCTGGAACGCCTCGGCCAGAGGACCATTACGGTGGACTGCGACGTCCTGGTGGCCGACGGGGGCACCAGGGTGGCATCCATAACCGGCGGCGCGGTGGCCCTGCGGCTGGCTCTGAAGCGGCTCCTGCTGGAGAAGAAGCTGGAGATCGACCCGTTCCTGGGGTTCGTGGGCGCGGTGAGCCTGGGCCTCTGCGGCGGAGAGGTCCTGATGGACCTCTGCTACGAGGAGGACTCCTCGGCAACCATGGACATGAACGTGGTGGCCATGGAGGACGGCGGACTCGTTGAGGTGCAGGCCTCTGCGGAGAAGGACGCGGTTCCTCCCCAGACCGCTGCCGACATGATGCGGGAAGCGGTAGCGGCCGTTGTGGACGAGGTGGTCCCCGTGCAGAGGGAGGCCGTGGGGGAGTGAGCGGCAGGCTGGTGATAGCCACGGCCAACCCGGACAAGCTGCGGGAGATGGCCGGGATCCTGGACGGCCTCCACCTGGAGCCGGTCCCCGTCGGTGAGCTGGTCGGAGACTGGGACGTGGAGGAGACCGGCTGCACGCTGGAGGAGAACGCCCTGCTGAAGGCCCGGGCTGCCGCCGCCGCTACCGGGCTGCCGGCGCTGGCGGACGATACCGGCCTGTCGGTAAGCGCCCTGGGGGGGGCTCCCGGCATATACAGCGCCAGGTACGCAGGGGGCGACTGCAGCTACGCGGACAACGTCCGGAAGCTGCTGGATGCCCTGCGGGGGGAGACCGGCGGGCGGAGGAGGGCGGCATTCGTTACCGCGGCTGCGCTGGTGATCCCGGATGGCGGCGAGGTATGCGTCCATGGGGAGGTCCGGGGGGAGATAGCCCGGGAGCCCAGGGGAGAAGAGGGCTTCGGGTACGATCCCGTCTTCCTCTCCGCCGAGCTGGGCAGGACCTTCGCCGAATGCGCTCCGGAGGAGAAGAACGCCGTAAGCCACCGCCGAAGGGCCCTGGAGGCCCTCAGGCGGGAGATGGAGAGGCTGGGGCTCTAGGCGTCGTCCTCGCGCTTGCTGCGGAGTATCTCCTCCGCCACGGACCAGGGCACGGCCTCGTAGTGCTCGAAGTGCATGGTGAACCCTGCGCGCCCCTGGGTCATGTTGCGCAGCTCGGAGGCGTAGCCGAACATGCTGGCCAGGGGCACCATGGCCTTGATCACCTTCGCGTTCCCCTGGCTGTCCATGCCGGTTACCGACCCCCGCTTCTCGTAGATGCTGCCGGTGACGTTCCCGGCGTACTCCTCTGGCGTGACCACGTTCACGCTCATCACCGGCTCCAGCAGCTGCGGGCCGGCCTTCATGAAGGCCTTTCTGAAGGCCTGCCGCGCGCAGGAGCGGAAGGCCATCTCCGATGAGTCAACCTGGTGGCTGGAGCCGTCCAGCAGCCTTATGCGGATGTCCACCACCGGGCAGTCGGCGTAGACCCCCTTCTCCATGGCGTCTATGAATCCCCGCTCCACCGCCGGTATGTACTCCCGGGGGATGTTGCCCCCGGTGACCAGGTTCTCGAAGTCGAAGCCCCCTCCCGCGGAAAGCGGCTCCATCTCGAAGACCACGTGCGCGTACTGGCCCTTTCCGCCGGTCTGCTTCACCAGCTTCTCGTTGGCCTTCACGCCGGTGGTTATGGTCTCCCTGTAGGCCACCCGCGGGGTGGAGGTCTCGGCCTCCACGCTGAACTCGCGCTTCAGGCGGTCCAGGATTATCTCCAGATGCAGCTCGCCCATTCCGGAGATGATGGTCTCGGAGGTCTCGGGGTCGGTCCCCACGGTGAATGTGGGGTCCTCCTCGGCGAGCCTGTTCAGGGCCAGGCCCAGCTTCTCCCGCTCCGATTTGTTGGGCGTCTTCACGGCCACGCTGAGAACTGGAGAAGGAAACTCTATGGCCTCCAGCACGATGGGGTCCTCCCGGGAGCAGATGGTGTCTCCGGTGACGGTGTCGCTGAGACCCACCACCGCGCCTATCTCCCCGGTGAACAGGGTCTCCACGGGCTCCTGCTTGTTGGCGTGCATGCGCAGAATGCGGCCCACCCTCTGCACCTTCTTCTGGGTGGAGTTGTACACGTAGCTTCCCGCCTCCAGGCGGCCCGAGTAGACCCGGACGTAGATCAGCTTGCCGATGTGCCTGTCG
The DNA here is from genome assembly GCA_041686025.1 of Candidatus Fermentibacteraceae bacterium. GTDB lineage: Bacteria > Fermentibacterota > Fermentibacteria > Fermentibacterales > JCC-6 > JAWLEP01. Next base: position 57,774 of record JAWLEP010000010.1, on the reverse strand, counting down.
GATACCACCTTGAACGCCAGGGCGGAGAGCCTTCCCTCGTCCTTGGGCACCCTCTCCTCGCGGCCCCCCTCCAGGCAGCGGCCGCTTATGGGAGGCAGGTCCCGGGGACTGGGCAGGTAGGCTACCACCGCATCCAGCAGCCTCTGTATGCCGCGGTTCTTGTAGGCGCTGCCGCACATAACAGGCAGCAGGAGGTGCCGGTGGCAGGCCTTTCGAATGGCGGCGCTGAGCTCGCGGTTGGATATCTCCATGCCCTCGCAGTACTTGGCGAACAGCCTCTCGTCCACCTCGCTGACCCTCTCGAACAGCTTCTCCCGCCACTTCTCCACCTGGTCGGCCATCTCCTCCGGAACTGCCTCCTCGCGCCAGGTCATGCCCCGGTCGCTGTCTTCGTAGTAGACGGCCACGTTGTCCACCAGGTCGATGATGCCCCGGAAGGAGTCCTCCTTGCCGATGGGTATGGTTACCGGCACCGCGTTGCTGCCCAGGGTTTTCTGCATGGATCGGACCACGCCGTAGAAGTCCGCCCCCATCCGGTCCATCTTGTTGACGAATGCGATCCGGGGAACCGAGTACTTCTCGGCCTGCCGCCATACGGTCTCCGACTGCGGCTCAACCCCACCCACCGCGCAGAACAGGGCGATGACGCCGTCCAGCACCCGAAGGCTCCTCTCCACCTCCACGGTGAAGTCCACGTGTCCGGGGGTGTCGATGATGTTTATCTGGTGGTCCCGCCAGGTGGTTGTGGTGGCGGCGCTGGTGATGGTGATGCCGCGCTCCTGCTCCTGCTGCATCCAGTCCATGGTGGCCTGGCCGTCGTGCACCTCGCCCATCCTGTGTGACTTGCCCGTGTAGTAGAGGATCCTCTCGGTGGTGGTGGTCTTGCCCGCGTCTATGTGGGCCATGATGCCGATGTTGCGCACCTTCTCCAGCGGAAAGTCCCGCTTCATGCTGCTCGCCTCCCGTTGCCCCGGTGGGGGCGGATGGAAAAACACCGCCCCGGTGGCGCCGAAGCGGCTGTTTCGTAGTTGCGTATCTATCTGGCCGGCATGGGTATTCTACTACATGGCCCCCCGCAACTCAAGCTCCGGCACTTCCGGGGCCTGGATAGGGCGGTCGCCGGTGCTTATCTTCGCCCTTCGACTTCGGGCGGGTACTCATGATGGCAAAGGAAGCAGGATGGACTACGCAGCGGCGGTAGCCGGGGAGATAGGCAGGGGCAAGGCCCAGGTGAGGGCGACGCTTCGGCTGCTGGAAGACGGCGCCACGGTTCCCTTCATTGCCCGCTACCGCAAGGAGCGGACCGGGGGCCTGGACGAGGTGGAGATCGCGGCGGTACGTGACGGCGTCCGGCGGATGCGGGAGCTGGACTCCAGGAGGGAGTCCATACTGGAGTCGCTGCGGGAGCGGGACCTGCTTACCGCCGAGCTTTCGAAGCAGCTGGCCGGGGCCGACACCATGGCCCGTCTGGAGGACCTGTACCGGCCCTTCCGGCCGAAGAGGAAGACCAGGGCCAGCCGGGCCAGGAACAGGGGCCTTGGGCCGCTTGCGGAGACCCTTCTTCGCCAGGAGGGAGGCCGCGGAGTCTCCTCGGCGGGGTCCTACGTGGACCCGGAAAAGGGCGTGGACGGCCCGGAGGACGCCCTCCAGGGGGCGCGGGACATAGTGGCCGAGATGGCCTCCGACAGCCCCGCAGTCAGGCGGAGGATGAGACGCCTCTACCTGGAGGGGGGAAGGTTCAGGGCCTCCGTAATCGCCGGAAAGGAGAAGGAGGGCTCCCGTTTCCGCGACTACTTCGATCACACCGAGGCGGTGGCCGGGGCGCCGTCTCACAGGGTCCTGGCCATGCGGAGGGGGGAGAGGGAGCTGGTGCTCAACCTCTCCGTGGAGGTCCCCGAGGAGGCCGCCGCCTCGATACTCCGCGACGAGTTCCTGAAGGGCCGGGGTCCGGACGCGGAGCAGGTGGAGATGGCCCTGGACGACTGCTGGAAGAGGCTTCTGGCCCCCTCCATGGAAACCGAGATCAGGTCGGTGACCAGGGAGCGGGCCGACCGCAAGGCGGTGGAGGTGTTCGCCTCCAACCTGCGCAGCCTGCTTCTGGCCCCTCCCCTGGGCAGGAAGCCGGTAATGGCCGTGGACCCGGGCTACAGAACCGGCTGCAAGGTGGTATGCCTGGACGGAACCGGCGCTCTTCTGGAGACCGCGACCATATACCCGTTCCAGGGCGAGGGGGGCCGGAGGGCGGCGACGGAGGCCCTGGCCCGCCTGCTGAAGGCCCACTCCCCCGAGGTCATAGCGGTGGGGGACGGAACCGCGGGAAGGGAGACCGAGTCCTTCCTGGCCTCCATGGACCTGTGCGGAGCCGCCGTGGCCACGGTGAGCGAGAGCGGCGCCTCCGTCTACTCCGCCTCCGAAGTGGCCAGGGAGGAGCTGCCGGACCAGGACGTGACGGTGAGGGGGGCGGTGTCCATAGGCAGGAGGCTGCAGGACCCGCTGGCCGAGCTGGTGAAGCTGGACCCCAAGTCCATAGGGGTCGGACAGTACCAGCACGACGTGGACCAGGGGCTTCTGAAACGACGCCTGGACGACGTTGTTGAGAGTTGCGTGAACACCGTTGGGGTGGTCCTGAACACCGCCAGCCCCCAGCTGCTGTCCTACGTCTCCGGCCTGGGTCCGAAGCTGGCCCGCAGGGTTGTGCAGCGCCGCGAGACGAACGGAGCTTTCCGCACCCGCCAGGAGCTTCTGGAAGTCAGGGGACTGGGACCCAAGGCGTTTCAGCAGTGCGCCGGCTTCCTCCGCGTTCCGGGCGGCCCCGAGCCCCTGGACGCCAGCGCGGTACATCCGGAGAGCTACGGAGCGGTACGGAGGATGGCCGCCAGCCTGGACCGCTCGGTGGGCGACCTCATGGAGAGCCGGGAGCTGCGTCGGCGGGTGAGGCTTGCGGACTTCGTCGACGGGGACACCGGCCTGCCCACCCTGCGGGACATCATGGAGGAGCTGGAGAAGCCCGGAAGGGACCCCAGGGAGAGCTTCCGCCCCTTCAGGTTCGCCGATGTGCACACCATGGAAGACCTCAGGGAGGGCATGTCGCTGCCGGGTATCGTGACCAACGTCACCGCTTTCGGAGCATTCGTGAACGTGGGGGTGAAGAACGACGGTCTGGTCCACATAAGCAAGATGGCGGACGAGTACGTACGGGACCCCTCCGACTACGCCAAGGTGGGGGACAGGGTCACGGTGCGGGTACTGTCCGTGGACCTGGAGCGGGGCAGGATCTCGCTTTCTCTGCAGGGGGCAAAGGGAAGCTGAGCCCCGGGCGGGCTCCGCTCTTAGTCCCGGTCCAGCTCCAGGTGGACGGCCAGGTGCATCTCGGCTATCAGGCGGTCCAGCTCGTCGCGGTCCACCTCTTCGGGGTCCTCGCTGGTGGTCATGGTCAGGGCGTCGTCGGCCCGACGCAGCCTGGTGGTGACCACGCTGGCCAGCCCCATCACCAGCTTCCACGCGGCCTCCGGCGCCTCCTCCCGAAGCCCGTTCAGGCTGTCCCGGTCCATGCGCAGGGCCTGGGAAGCGGTGACCGCCTTGACGGACGCCGACCGGGGCTCACCGTCCAGGAAGGACATCTCGCCGAAGATGTCTCCCCGCTTGAGTATGGCCAGGACGAACTCCTCGCCCTTGCTGTCGTCGAAGACCATGTACTCACCGCCGGTGATTATGTAGAGGTCGGAGGAGCGGTCTCCGGCTCTGACCAGCAGGCTTCCCGCCCTTGTCTCCACCGGCTTGCAGGCCTTGAGAATGTACGCTTCGCTCTTGCGGTCGAGAAAGTCGAATACCCTCTTCCTGCGTTCCATATCCACCTTTCATCCTCTCCGCCGGAAGTGGCCGGCAGGGCCAGCCGGCGGGACTTGACCCGGGACAAAGATGGTAGAGATATAGGCGGATGGCAACGAGCCGAACACGGGAAGAGAAGGAGCATGTCCGAAGATCAGGGAGTGGTCAGGTCCAACGTCAGGCGGCTGAGGGAGGCCTTCGGTCAGCTGGCCATGTCGAGGAAGCACCGCGAGGCGCTGCTGGAGAAGGTGGCGAAGCTGGAGCTGGTCTTCAGGAACTCCATCGACGTCCTGCTCCTGGTGAACCCGTCGAACGGAGTCATCGAGAAGGCCAGTGACGCAGCCCTGACGAAGCTGGGATACGATCCGGCGGAGCTGGCGGGCAGGAGGATCCACGAGATACTCCCCGACAGGGACGAGTCTCCCGGGGGAGGGGAGGTGGCCTACGGACTGGCCGACGGGGTATTCGTGGACACCCCCGTTCTCACCTCCGCCGGGGGCCGCCTTCCCATGGACATGACCCTGAGCCTGGTGTCGGGCGAAGGCGGCAGCGCCCTTCTGGTCACCCTGCGGGACAGCACGCAGCGCAGGATGAGGGAGAGGGAGCTGAAGACCCGCAACAGCGCCCTGGAGGCCTCCCTGGCCCCCCTGGTAATCACCGACGGCGACTGGCGGGTCTCCTACGCCAACCGTTCCGCCCTCCGGGCGTGGCGCACCTCCTTAGGCGACATGGAGGGCGCCCACATGAGGCAGCTCCTGCAGGAGGGCGCCTTCAACTCCATCTCCCAGGCGATCGTGGAGCTGGGGGAGTGGAGGGGGGAGGTGGTCTGCGCGAGGGCCGACGGGGATGCGTTCCCGGCCATGGCCTCCGGAGTGCTCGCCTGCCAGCCGGATGGCAGCCCCCTCTGCGGCGTTTTCTCCTTCGTGAACATAGCCAGGAGGAAGGAGCTGGAGGGACGGCTTCGGGAGATGTCGCTCCACGACAGCATGACGGGCCTCTACAACAGGCGGGGGTTCTTCGCCGTGGGCAAGCAGGTGATAAGGGAGGCAAGGAGACGATCCTCGCATGTGGGGGTCCTCTTCGCAGACCTCGACGGCCTCAAGGAGATAAACGACTCCCAGGGTCACGCATCGGGAGACCGGGCCATCGTCGAGACCGGCCGCCTGCTTCGTGGCTGCTTCCGGGAGTCCGACGTGACGGCCAGGCTGGGGGGAGACGAGTTCGCGGTCCTGTTCGGAGACTCGCAGCCCGGAGAGGGAGAGGTTCTGAGAAGCCGTCTGTCCCGTTCTCTCTCGGAGCTCAACGCCTCCGGGGAGCTGGGATTCCATCTGGCCCTCAGCTCCGGGTTCGTCCGGGTGGACGGGGCGGAAGCGGTGCTGGGAGAACTGCTCACCATGGCCGACGACAGAATGTACGTGGAGAAACGTGCCAAGAGGAAGGAAAGGGGGCAACGGTGACCGAGCTTCGCACCAGGCTCGCGGACTACAGCGACCTCCCCAGGCTGGCTGAGATCTCCAGGAGCACATGGGAGGGGTCGGACTACCTGGAGACGGTTGCGGCCCGCTGGATATCCGAGGGCGGGCTCTTCGTGGGGGAGGTAGAGGGGGAGGTGATCGGCGCGGTGAAGGTGACCCGGATGCCCTCCGGCGTGATCTGGCTGGAGGGCCTGAGGGTCCATCCCGACTTCCGCTCCCGGGGCTACGGCCGGCGCCTGGTGGAGTTCGCCGCAGAGGTCGGATGGTCCGCCATCGAGGCCGGGGAGGCCACGGCGATGGAGTTCGCCACCTACGTCCACAACTCCGAGAGCATAGCCATCGCCACCGACATGGGCTTCCACATCGTGGAGGGCTTCTACATCGTCACCCGGCCCGGCATTCCCGACTCCGCCGCGCCGGTGGAGCCGGCGGATGAGGTGGAGGAGGAGCTTGCCGCCATGGGCGGCCACCTCTCGGCGGGGTGGACCTTCGTCCGCAACACCCCCGAGGGCAGGGAGTGGCTGCTGCAGCGGGTGGAGGCCCTCCGGTGCGGCCCGGCGGTCTTCCTGGCCCAGCGGTCGGGAAACTGCTACATCCCCCTGGGCGCGGGGCTGAAACACATGGATGAGCTGCGGGACGGTGTCTCGTCCCATGCGGCAGAACGGGGGCTTTCCGAGCACAGCATCATCGTACCCGAGAAATCGAGGGATGCTCTGGGCAGGCTGTTCGAGAGGGGCTACGAGAGCTGGGACGAGCTGTCCGGGCCCAACATGCTGGTGTTCACCTCTGCGGGGGCGTAGGCCGGTCCAGCCCTCTGCGGACTCTGCGCAGGGCTCTCATATTGTCTGCGAATGTATGATAGAGTCGGGATATCCTCCTGCCTGCTCTCTTGTCAATCCCGTTCTCGTATAGATTCCCCAGTATCATCAGGGCGTTGGGCTCATTCCACGGCGCATCCGTCTCTCCCCGCCTTCTTCGGACAAGTCTCAGATAGGAACGGAACGCCCTCCTCCTCATCTCGGGGTCGCCGTACTCCGTCCTCCAGAGTACAACTGCGTATTCCCAGGCCAGGCCTGGGTCGTCGGGGCACATCCTTATCCCCCTCCGAAGAAAGTCTATGCCCTCCTCTACGCGACCCAGGTTGACCGCCAGGTGATAGCCCCCGTCGATGTAGTTCTGAGTGTATCCTGGCTTGAGCCTGCTGACCAGCCAGACCATCGGAAGGTAGTCTGTGGCCTCTGCCCAGCCGTGTCCCTGGTACATCCAGATGTGATGGTAGGCGTCGATTTTGAGGTAGATTACGTCCCCGATGAAGCCCCGTATCTGGTCCAGGCCCGAGGAGAGCACCTCCAGGGAGGGGGATTCCCCGCCGATGTGCCGGGAGGCCTCCCGGCCGGAGACGATGGCCAGCGACAGGGCGAAAGCGGCCACGGCCAGCGGAAACAGTACCCTGGAGGCCTTTCCTAGCGCTGCCATCTTCGCCCCGTCAGCCGGGAGAACAGGAGCACGGCCGCCGCCAGGACCAGAAGGATGACGGAGTCCCTGACTATCTTGTCCCATATGAAGGGTGCCGCCCAGGGCTGGTTGAAGAACCACTGCGTGCCGTGGTTGCGCACCCCCGGCTCGTGGTGATGCCTGTTCTCCACGGCGCCGGAGATGTCCCTCTCGACGTCATCACCTCCATGGTCATGACCCTGGTGATGGTTCCCGTGTTCGCCGGAGAGGTGCTCGTCCGGGGCCACCTCGGCGATGTCGTAGTCGGCCTTCCCGCCGCAGCCGGCTGCCAGCAGCGCTACGGCAAGAAGAACAAAAGGTCTCCTCATCGCAGGTCACGCTCCCTGAACACGGCCAGGGCCACGGAGAGCATGAAGACGGAGTAGGCGATTCCGTACAGCGCCGCCAGGAGGAAGTAGACCAGGGGAACGTCGATCCCGTGGGCAATGGGGTCCTTGATGTGGAAGACGTCCATGTGAGGCAGCAGGAGCCTCAGGGTACGCATCAGACCCGATGCCCCCGGCAGCAGTCCCACGAACTCCCGGACGCTCATCTGCGAGACGATGAATATCATCACGGTCAGGGGGGCGTTCAGGGGCGGGGAGGTCCAGAAGCTGAAGAAGAAAACCACCGCCAGGAGGAACCAGCCCTCCACCAGAAGAAGCAGGGTGGCGGGAAGCAGAGAGGTGGGAATCTCGAAGCCGTTGAGGGTCAGCACCAGCATAAGGCCGAGGCAGCCCACCAGCATTGCCGCTCCGGAGACGATGGCGGCCCCCAGGAACCGGCCGAGCAGGTAGCGCACGCGGGAAAGGGGGACCGCCAGAAGGGGCTGTATGGTCCTGTTCTCCCGGTCGCGGGGGTATATGTTGGAGGCCAGGCCGATGGCCAGCAGCAGCGCCCCCATCTCCAGTCCGAAGAGGCCGAACTCTACGATGAAGCGGCTCTGGCCGGACACGTCGAAGGACGGCACCTGGCCGATTCCCAGCAGCGCCAGGATGATGACCAGGACTATTCCCCAGATCGTCCGGCGGCGCAGGAGGCTGCGCATGGTCATCAGGGCGAAGGTCCAAACGGCCCTCATTCGCCGCCTCCCCCGCTGTTGGTGGCGGACAGGAAGACCTCCTCCAGCGTAAGGCTTCTGGGTCCGACCTCCCGTATCCGGCCGCCGCTTTGGCGGATGTCGTCCAGCTTTCCCTGCAGCTCGGCTGCGGGAACCGTCTCGTTGACCTTCTCGCGGCCGTCGGCGGGAGACCAGGTTACGCTGTAGGTGTTCTCGGTCCGCAGAAGGTCCTCCATTCTGCCCTCGCGCACCACTCGGCCCCGGGACAGGATTACGGCGCGGTGGCACACCGCCTCCACCTCGGAGAGGAGATGGGAGGAGAGAAATACGGAGGCCCCCCGCTGATTCTCCTCCAGTATGATGTCTCGGAACTCCTTCCGGGCCAGGGGATCCAGGCCCCCTGTGGGCTCGTCCATAACTATCAGATCGGGAACGGACTGCAGGGCCAGCGCCAGGCTCATCCTCTGACGCATGCCCTTGGAGAAGCTCTTTATCCGGGTGCCCTCCCAGCCGGAGAGACCCACCCTCTCCAGCAGGGAGATCATGTCCTCCCGCGAATCGTCCAGGCCCCTCATCCGGGCGAACATGGAGAGGAACTCCAGGGGGGTGAAGCTGTCCTCGTAGTCGGGGTTCTCGGGGACGAAGCCCAGCCTCCGCCTTACCTCCGGTGCAGCGGGAGGGCTTCCGTAGAGCCTGATCGAGCCCGCGGAAGGCTTGAGAAGCCCGAGGATGCACTTGATGGTGGTGGTCTTCCCGGCGCCGTTGGGCCCCAGGAAGCCCAGTATCTGGCCATCGGCCATGCTCAGGCTCAGTTCCTTCACGGCCGTGAAGCTGGACAGCCCCAGCCTTCGCGGGTAGTTCTTTGCGAGGCCCTCTACCTCAAGAGGCATGGATTCCATTCGGGTCTCCCTTCATTGGGTATAACTATCAAAAAACGGGCTTGCGGCCAATAGCCGCGGGCAGACCTGGGGGGAAAGGGGAGAGATGACCGGGGCGGCCCGGAGAAGGCTCACCGTCGCGCAGGGGACTGGGCGTCTGCCGGGTGGCGGCAAAGAGGGAGTTTTGCCGGGCGGTTGATGAACGGTATAATACCTGACCGGCTGCGTGCCGTTCCTTCAACAGCCTGCGATACTTCGTGAAGAAACCCCGAAAGGTCAGGTAGAGATGCTGGTTGCCCCGCATGGAGGCAGACTGATAGACAGACAGCTGGAGGGGGAGGAGGCGGAGGCCCTGCTGCAGGAAGCCTCGGATCTGCCTTCCCTTACGGTGAACTCCAGGGAGCTCAACGACCTGGAGATGATATCCAACGGAGCCATGAGTCCGCTGGAGGGTTTCATGGACCGCCACGACTACATAGGCGTGGTGGACCTGATGCACCTCTCCTCGGGCCCCGTCTGGTCGCTCCCCGTTACCCTCTCGGTGAAGCCCGACGACCCGGAGGTGCAGTCCGGCGACCGCGCGGCGCTGCGCGACGGGAACGGCAGGGTCTGGGGCGACATCGAGATCACCGACGTGTACCGGGCCGACCTCGACCACGAGGCGGAGAAATGCCTGGGCACCACCGACGGCTCCCATCCCGGAGTCGCCTACCTGAGAGGACTCTCCGGCCGGTACATCGGCGGCAGAGTCCGTGCGATAAGACGGCGCGACGAGGAGACCTTCGCCCAGTACCGCCTGGACCCCAAGGAGACACGGGTGCTATTCCGAGCCAAGGGCTGGAAGAGCGTGGTGGCGTTCCAGACCCGCAATCCCATCCACAGGGCCCATGAGTACATACAGAAGTGCGCCCTGGAGATAGTGGACGGCCTGCTGCTGCACCCCCTGGTGGGGGAGACCAAGTCCGACGACATCCCCGCCGAGGTGCGCATGGAGTGCTACCACGAGATACTGCAGAGGTACTACCCCGAGACCAGGGTTGCCATGAGCGTCTTCCCCGCCGCCATGCGCTACGCGGGCCCGCGGGAGGCCGTCTTCCACGCGCTCCTGCGAAAGAACTACGGGTGCAGCCACTTCATCGTGGGCCGCGACCACGCCGGCGTGGGGGACTTCTACGGCACCTACGACGCGCAGATGATATTCGAGGGCATTGACGAGGATGAGCTGGAGGTGGTGCCGCTGAAGTTCGAGCACGCCTTCTACTGCGTCAGGTGCCAGGGCATGGCCACCGCCAAGACCTGCCCCCACGGCGGAGACCAGCACATCTTCCTCTCCGGCAGGAAGGTCCGGGCCATGCTCAGAGAGGGAAGGACGCCTCCGGAGGAGTTCACCAGGCCGGAGATAGCCGAGATACTTATGCGGGCGGCAAAGTCCGGGAAGGAGAACGGATGAAGGGCGTAGTCATCTGGATCGCCTCCGACAGCGAGCAGGCCGACGGGATGGCCGACAGCCTGGGACGGGAGCTTCTGTCCCGGGGGGGAAGGGTGGAGGTCCTGCACAGGAACGCCCTGGAGAAGATGGGAGTGGGAGACACCAGCGCCAACGGCAAGGCTGCCGCCTGCGGCATGCTGGCCCGCCACGGCGTGATCGTGATAACCTCCGGCTGCTCGGAGATGCCCGACGTCAGCCTCGACGAGGTGGAGGTGCGGAAGGTCTCCGAGGAGATGCTCGAGAGCAAGAACATGATGAACGTTTTCGTCCGCGAGCTGGAGCTGGCCGGACTGGTTCCGCCCCCGGAGCACGACGTCCATCCCGACGAGGAAGAGGAGATAAGGAAGAAGCTCTCCGACCTGGGCTACCTGTAGCGAAAAGGGGACGGAGAAAAGGGGACGGCTAGGAGATGTAGCCCAGCCCCTCCATCTTCTTGCGGATCTCCTCCTCGGACTCGGCGTCGCCGGGGTCGAGCTGCGCAAGCTCCCGCTCCAGGACGTGCATCACGAACTCCTGCTCCGAGGAGTAGCCGCCGGCCCTGGCCACCTTGCGTATCCGCTCCAGCATCTCGGGCTCCATCTTTATCTTCAGCTTCTTGGCCATTCCTCCTCCGTCCCGTCTATACCCTTACCTTGAAAACGATGGCTCCCGCCACGGCCGAAAGCGTGGAGAACACCAGGAATACGGCCAGCCAGGACCATCCCCTCCACAGAACATGGTAATCCCGGCCGGGAATCGAAACCCGGAAGGAGCGCAGCGAGTCCCTGGCCTCCGGGGAGATGATCATGTTCCCCGGCCGGAAGACCGAGGCCGCCGAAGGGGTCTCGGCCCCGGAGTAGACGATGCTCCCGGACCGAAGGGACCGGCGTCCAACGGGGAGCTCTTCCCCGGCCGTCGCCAGGGACCTGGGGGCGGTCTCTTCCAATCTAAGCCGGAAGCTAACCTGCCGCAGTGAATCGATGGTCACCAGAGGCGGCAGCGGAGCCAGGCCCCGCGACGGGGAGACCACCTCCTCATCGCCGGGGGGGTCTACTGCGTACTCGACGGTGGCCGTGAGAGTATCCCCGGCGGCGGGATACCCGCGGCCGTACCTGGCCTCCAGCTGGCCGTAGGTGAGTCCGAAGGGAAGGGCTATCACCGCCAGGGGCAGGAGTATCATCCCCAGGTAGAGGAAGTTGCTCCACAGCAGCCCTCCGGCCAGGCGCAGCACCTGCAGGGGGGAGGAGAGGTAGAGCAGCATGCCCAGGGCCTGGGCCCCCATCCTGCGGCGAAGCCGCTTGATGGCCCGCTGCGGAGACGCGGTCTTGAACAGCAGTATCATCCACAGGCCGGACAGCAGGGACACCAGGATCAGGCCCCACAGGGGACGGGTGCCCCCCAGGGGCCAGGTCACGGCGTCGAAGAGCAGATCCAGGGCTCCCCTGACGGCGGCCATCAGGCGCGGGTCTCCGGTTCGTCGTCGAAGACGTCCCGCCCGTGGGCCGGCTGCGTGGAGGTGCCCAGCAACGAGCAGACGCTACGGCCCATGTCCATGAGGGTGGGGGTGTCAAGCGCTATGGGGACGCTGGAAAGGAGGGTGCCCGGAACAACCGCGGGGCTGGTGCAGTGTGTGCCGCTCCAGGGGTCGAGGTTGTCGGTTATCACTTCCTCCGGATAGGCCCCCAGAGTCGTCTCCCATGAGGCCCGGTAGCCGTTGGCGTATCCCACCAGCATGTCGGGGGCCCAAGGAGGCTGGTCGGGGCCGAAGACGCGGTCTGTGATGTAGGCCCTGCGCACCACGCTCCGGCCGGTGGCCGGATCCGTGGCGGATTCCAGACGCCGTGCTATGTCCTCCATGAGCCTGTCCTTCTCGGCCGGAGCCACCACGCCGTCCCTCTCCCGGCCGCGGAGGTTTATGTAGAGACCGTTGAGGCCCAGCCCGTAGGCGGAGGTTTCCGACCAGTCCGCGGCGGCGTACATGTCCTGGTCGCGGCTGTAGGGGTCGCCCAGCGTGGCGTAGCCTTCGGCCGCCAGCCAGCTGTTGAGGTTGAACGACCTCCTGAAGGGCGCGAAGCCGTGGTCGGAGAGCGCCAGCAGCACGGTGCGGTCGTCCATGTGCTCCATGGCCATTCCGATGGCCCTGTCTATCCTGCCGTACAGGTCGGCCACCACGTCCCCGAAGCTTCCCATGTCCACCTGGGCGTGAAGGGGGCTCTCGCTGTCTATGGCCCTGTAGAACATGTGCACGTTCAGGTCCAGCGACGTGAAGTAGAAGAAGAACAGGCCGTCATCGAAGTTGGACAGTGAATGCTCGTAGAGCTTCATCCTCTCGGCCAGGACGATCTCCGCCTGCTGCATGTACTCGGCGTCGCTGAGAACGCCACGGGAGAGCGCCTTGGTGTCCTCGGGGAAGCCCTGCGTGTAGAAGGGGCCCACCGCCCGGGCCAGGTCGGAGCTGAGGTGGTCGGGGCTGGAGATGGGCAGGGCCGGGCTCCTGGGGTCGATGTTTATGGGCGTCACGTAGAGCTTCAGGTAGCGGCCCGCCTCCTTGAGGAAGAAGCGGGCGATGCCGTTGACGCTGGAGATTCCGGGAATCAGGTCGAAGGACAGGGAGACCCAGGGGCTCCACTGGCCCTCGCCCAGGACAACCCTCTCCCCGCATACGTCTATCCGCACTCCCCGGGAGCCGCGGTCGATCCATACGTTCAGCGGGACCTCCATCTTGCCCCCGCTCTCCAGCATGGTGTTCTCGGGGCCTTCCAGGCGGCACTCGTAGAGGCCGTCGCCGTAGTCCCTGACCGCTCGGATTATGCCTCCCCCGGTGTCGTCGGAGAGCGCCCGGGGGTCGTCGGTGAAGAAGGTGAAGCTGCCCTGGCTGCCCCGGAGGTCGGGGGTCCCCAGGCCGGACAGGATCCGGGCCCTTCCGGCGCCGGGGGGAAAGTCCACGGGGAGCTTGATCAGGGAGGCGGGTATGCCGTCGTCGGTGATGTGGCTCCAGAAGGGACGGCCCCGGCGCAGGAGCTTCACGTCCGCGCCTCCGGTGGGAATCCTCCACTTGCCTATTCCGATGGAGTCACCGGAGTCGGTTACCTCCGAGGTGGAGAGGAAGGGGGCCATGGTCTCGGCGTCCCGGTGGATGAAGTCGTATATGCCATGAACGTCGGGGCCGGCACCGGTGATGAAGCTCGACCAGGCCACGGGGCTCTGCGGCGGGTTGCTGGTGCCCAGGGGCCTCATTCCGCCCATCTGCATGAGCCGGGCGGCGTTGGGCATGCGTCCCTGGGAGACGAACCTGCGCAGCAGTCCCGGATCCATGCCGTCGATGCCCAGGACTATCACCCGGCGGGCGCGCCCGGAGGCCCGGGCAATGCCGGATCTCAGGGCCAGCAGGGCCAGCGGCGACAGTGATGCGAGCCTCAGGAACTCCCTGCGCTTCATCGGCCGTCTCCTCCCCGGTCTTGGGGTCTGCGGGCCTCCATGGGCCGGCCCTCCATGTAGTCGGGAACGGGTGCCCCCATCACGTCCAGTACCGTGGGGGCTATGTCCATGATGTCGGGCTGGCCATCGCAATTGAACACCCAGTTGGAGGCCAGCGTTCCCGGCACCTGGGACCGGGCGTGGCAGTGGTCGCCGTTCCAGTGCTTCCGGTTGGGATATATCACCCGGGGGCCCACGCCGCCGGTGACGCATCCCCAGCCGGCCCTGAAGCCGCTGCTGGTTCCCACCACCAGGTCTGGGCCCTGCGAGGTGTAGGGGCCGTTGTAGGCCTCCGATGAAGTCCAGGTCTCCCTTACCACCTGTTTGCCGTCTTCGGTGCGCAGCCGCCGGAGCCTCTCGGCGATCTCCGCAAGCAGCGCCCCGGCCTCCTCGCCGGGTTCCACGATGCCCCGGCCCTCCCGGCCGCGGAGGTTTAGCATGATGCCCGCCAGGCCCATGGAGTAGGCCCTGGTCCGGCTCCAGTCCACGCCGTGGAAGCCGGTCTCCACAGTATCGACGCCGTCCTCCAGGACCATGTACCCCTCCTCCACGAGCCACCGGTTGAAGTCCACGCAGGTATGGAAAGAGGTGAACCCGTGGTCGGACATGACTATCAGGAGGTCCCTGCGTCCCATTGCTTCCGCCGTCTCACCTATGAGGTCGTCCATTCGCCGGTACATCTCGCCGATGGGGGTCTCCGGGCCGGTCCCGTGGCCCCAGAACATGTGCTGTATGCGGTCGGAGGTGTCGAATACGCATACCACCAGACCCCGCCTTGTTCGCCGCAGGGCATCGCGCCACATCTTCCTGCGCTCCTCGAATATGGACCACGCCTGCTCCAGGAAGCCCTCCTCGGTGGTGGCCCCGTTGGAGAGGGCCCACGTGTCCTCGGCCAGCCCCAGGGTGGCGAAGGGGCCCTGCATCCCGGCCAGGTACCGGGAGTAGGTGACGGGATGGCTTATGGGCACCGCCGGGGAAGAGGGGTCCACGTGCAGGGCGGTGAGGTATACGCTCGGCCCCTGCGGGGTCTCGGTAACCCGGGCCCTGGTGATTCCCCTGACCCTGCTGCGGCCGATCCGGTAGGTGACTGTGATCCAGGGGCTGAGCATGCCCGGCTCCACCTCTGCTGTCTCCCCGGATACGGTGATCCTCCAGCGGCCGCCGCGGCTGCGCAGCTCCAGGGGAGCCTCCGCCGGCTCTCCGTCTTCGCCCTCCGGGCCGGGCACCGCTCCCTTCCACACCCCTTTCGATTCCTCGGTCAGGGACAGCACCATTCCCCCGGTGGCGGCCCTGGGGTCCTCGCCGGGAGCCAGGACCGTGTAGCTCCCCTGCGTACCCCGGAGGTCGGGGACGCACATGCCGCTGAGCAGATGGCCGTCCAGCCTCTCGGGGGGATAGGTGATGGGGACCCGGAGAACGGTGGACCTCAGCCCGCAGCGGCCCAGGTGGTTCCAGAAGGGCTCGCTGCGACGCAGCAGACTGGTGGAGGTGGTCTTCCGCCGTCGGCGGAAGGGCCATACGCCCCGGGGGGTCTCGGTGGTCCGGGTGTCCACCGAGGAGAGCACCGCCAGGTACCTCTTCCGGTCGGGCTTCAGGAAGTCGAAGATGGCGTGACGTCCCGGGTTGGCGCCGGTCTGGAAGGAGGACCAGGCCACCGGAGAGATCCCCGGACAGGTGGTCTGCAGCCCGGTGAAGCTGCCGCGCTCCCTCAGACGGGCCAGGTTGGGCATGTGCCCGCCCTCCATCAGCTCCGACGCCACCCTGGGGGAGAGGCCGTCCAGCCCCAGTATCACCACCCTCCGGGCCCGTGGCCTGTGGACCAGCCTGAAACGGCGCACCAGCCGGATCAGCAGTATCACCGGCCAGAAGAGGAGGGAGGCCAGCGATACCAGCAGGGCGTTCAGAAAGACAAAGAAGGAGGTCACTATGCCGAATCCGGCCCCCGGTCCGATGTATGCCGCCGCCGTACCGGCCATGATGAGGGCCGCCGCAAGGGGGGCTCCTCTGGGCAGGGCTCGCTTCATTCGGGACCTCTCATCCATCGCCGCAACGGCCAGGGAACCGTCGATACAGGTTACGCCAAAACGGGAAGGGGAAAGCTAATCAATACGGGCAACGGAGAGAAGCCCCGGAAGTTCCCACTGGCATCGAGGCCTTGCGGAGGCTATTCTATTCATCCGCAAACGCTGATCTGCAGGAGAGGAGGTTACATGAGGCTGACTCTGGCAGCAATGGCGCTGGCCGTAGCACTGACGGCCTCCTGTGGCAAGTCCGGCATCGAGATCAAGAACGGGATGGAGACTCCCATATCAAATGTGGCCCTTGCAGCCGGTGAGCAGGAAGCCGCCTGGGACAGGATCGGAGCGGGGGAGACCGAGAAGTGCTCCATCACCCTGCCGCCCCGGTCGACGATCACGCTGTCGTTCCAGTACAGCGGACGGGAACGCACGGAAACGGTAAGCCTGCCGGCGGAGAAGGACGAGTCCCCCAGCGCCGTCTGGATCGGGATCTACGGGGACAGGGTCTCTCTGGAGTACGCCTACTGAGCAGCCCTCGCCGGCAGGCGGGGGAGGGTCTCGGGGTCTTCCGGATACCGCCTTTCTGCAGCCCTGTTATATTGCGGCCTTGGTTACGGACTGCGCGCTGGAGAGGGCATGGTTCCCGGAAGGATTGCCACATGCAACGTCACAAGGCAGGAA
>JAWLEP010000010.1:0-41295 GCA_041686025.1 Candidatus Fermentibacteraceae bacterium | reverse complement strand
TCTGCAGCCCTGTTATATTGCGGCCTTGGTTACGGACTGCGCGCTGGAGAGGGCATGGTTCCCGGAAGGATTGCCACATGCAACGTCACAAGGCAGGAATCGATCTAGGCTCGGTAAGCGTCAAGCTGACGCTTCTGGATGACGGGCGCGCAGTCTCCTCCAGCTACCGCCGGCACTACGGACGCCCGGGGGAGGCCCTGGCGCTGATGCTGTCGGAGATGGACGACCTGACAGGCATTCCCTGCGCCGTCACCGGCAGCGGCTCGGGACTTGTAGCGGACCTCATCGGTGCCAGGCCCGTCAACGAGGTGGTGGCCCTCTCCTCCGCCGTGGTGGCTTTTCTGCCCGAGGTCAGATCCGTGGTGGAGATGGGGGGCCAGGACTCGAAGCTGCTGCTGTTCAGGGAGGGAGCGGACGGGAGGAGCCTCTTCGACGATTTCGCCATGAACTCCGTCTGCGCCGCCGGAACAGGGTCCTTCCTGGATCAGCAGGCCACCCGCCTGGGCCTGGACCCGGAGAGCATGGGCAGGGAGGCCGAGCTCTGCCAGAGTCCCCCCAGGATCGCGGGGCGATGCAGCGTCTTCGCCAAGTCGGACATGATCCACCTGCAGCAGATCGGGACGCCGGTGAGGGACATAGTGGCCGGGCTGTGCTTCGCGGTGGCCAGGAACTTCAAGAGCTCCATCGCCTCGGGAAAGGAGTTCAGGCCCCCGGTGGCCTTCGTGGGCGGCGTAGCCGCCAATTCCGGCATGGTCAGAGCGTTCCGGGAGGTCCTGGGCGGGGAGAGCGGGATCTTCGTCCCGGAGGGCTTCAGCACACTGGCCGCCGCCGGGGCGGCCCTGGCCGCAAGGGAAGACTCCCTGGGCACCGTCCCTCCGGACTTCGTCCAGCGTCTGGGGGACTCCCAGACCGGAGGCAGGGGGGACGTGCTGCCGCCCCTGGCGGGGATGGAGAGCGATGTCCCCGATTCGGCACTGGCCGATGCGGAAGTCCCCGAGGTCTACCTGGGAATTGACGTGGGCTCCATCAGCACCAACGTGGTGGCTCTGGACGGCGCCGGCAGCCTGGTGGCAAAGAGCTACCTGATGACCGCCGGCAAGCCGCTGGAGGCGGTTAAGCGGGGCCTGGCGGAGGTGTCGTCGCAGCTGCCGGAGGGGGTGAGGGTCCTGGGCGCCGGGACCACCGGGTCCGGCAGGTACATGGTGGGTGACTTCGTGGGCGCCGACGTGATCCGCAACGAGATCACGGCCCAGGCGCGGGCCGCGGTGGAGATCGACCCCGGGGTGGACACCATCTTCGAGATAGGGGGCCAGGACTCGAAGTACATATCCCTTCGCGACGGAAGGGTGGTGGATTTCGAGATGAACAAGGTCTGCGCCGCCGGCACCGGGTCCTTCCTGGAGGAGCAGGCGGAGAGGCTGGGCCTGGAGATCCGCGATTTCGGCGATACCGCCCTGGAGTCACCGGCCCCTGCGCAGCTGGGGGAGCGCTGCACCGTGTTCATGGAGAGCGATGTGGTCTCCCACCAGGCCTCGGGGACGGAGACCGGGGACATCGTCGGCGGCCTCTGCTACTCCATCGTCCGCAACTACCTTCACCGGGTGGTGGGGGAGCGCAGGGTGGGAAGCAGGATATTCTTTCAGGGGGGCACCGCCTACAACCGGGGAGTGGTGGCGGCATTCAACGCAGTGCTTGCCGGAAGGGGCCGGGTAACCGTTCCCCCGCACCACGACGTAACCGGGGCCATAGGCGCGGCCCTGCTGGCCCGGGAGCGCACCCCCGCCGGCGACCGGGCGGCCCAGAGCGCGTTCCGGGGGTTCAGCCTGGCCGGGGAGAGCTACTCCCAGAGCTCCTTTGTCTGCTCGGGCTGCAGCAACAGCTGCGAGATCCACCGGGTGGAGCTGGCCGACGGCAGGAAGCTCTTCTACGGGGGACGCTGTGAGCGCTACGAGCGGGACTCCGGCGGGCGGGACAGGGGCTGCAACCACTTCCCCCAGCGGCTGCGCATGATGGGCGTGGACGATGGCGAGCCCTCCGCAGGCGACAGACGGCCCACCGTGGGTCTGCCCCGGGCCCTCTGGTTCTGGGAGAGGTACCCCTTCTTCCGCACCTTCTTCGAGGAGCTGGGTATGCGGCCGGTGGTCTCCTCCCCCTCCAACGCGGAGATAGTCCACCGCGGCGTGGAGAACGTGGCGGCGGAGACCTGCTTCCCCATGAAGATAGCCCACGGCCACGTTCTGGACCTGCTGGACAGGGGTGTGGATTACCTCTTCCTTCCCTCGATTCAGAGGGCGGGCGACAGCCGGGGGTTCAGCGAGAACTACAGCTGTCCCTTCGTGCAGGCCTCCCCCTACGTTCTGGATGCCGGCCTGGGACTGTCCGGCGGGAGCGGGCCACGCCCGCTGGCGCCGGTGATCGACTTCTCCTCCCGGGGCAGGTGGCGCAGCTCCCTGGTGGGCATGGCCCGCGGCCTCGGCGTATCGGGCGCCAGGGCGCGCAGGGCCTGCAGGGCCGCCGCCAGGGCCCAGGCGGAGTTCGAGTCCGGGCTTCTCCGGGCGGGAAGGGCGGCCCTTTCGGAGATTGGAGAGGACGAGGTAGCCCTGGTGGTGGTGGCCAGACCCTACAACAGCGCGGACACCACCGTGAGCATCGACATACCCGAGAAGCTCTCGCGGCTGGGAGCCAGGGTCATTCCCATGGACTTCCTGGACCTTCCGCTGCAGAGGGCTCCGGAGGTGCACCGCAACATGTACTGGCACTACGGGCAGCGGATACTGGCCGCGGCCCTGGCCGTAAGGGAGGACCCGAGGCTGAACGCCGTCTACCTCACCAACTTCGGGTGCGGGCCCGACTCCTTCATCCAGCACGTGTTCGAAGAGGTTATGGGCGGCAAGCCCTACCTCACGCTGGAGATAGACGAGCACGCGGCGGACGCCGGGGTCATCACCAGGTGCGAGGCGTTCCTGGACTCCCTGCAGGGCCGGCGGGCGGAGGGCACCTCCCCCTACCGCGGTACCCTCAACACCGTGGAGCGTCCCCTGGAGGACAGGACCCTCTGGATCCCTCTGATGAGCGATGCCGCCAGGATGGCGGCGGCGGCGGTGAGACGGAGGGGCGTGGACGCCAGGGCCATTCCCCCCACCTGCAGGGATACGGTCTCCGCCGGGCGCGAGGCCACCACCGGGAAGGAGTGCTATCCCTCCATAATCACCTCCGGCAACATGCTGCGGATACTGCAGAGGGAGGACCCGGACCGGACCGCCTTCTTCATGGGCACCGCCTCCGGTCCCTGCCGCTTCGGCCAGTACTGCAGCTTTCAGAGGTTGCTCCTGCGCCGGAAGGGCTTCCGGGACGTTCCGGTGCTCACCTCCAGCTCATCGGGCTCCTACGGGGGCGTTCCCGGCCTCTCCGGCCCCGGGTTCCAGCTGGACCTGCTTCGGGGCATAGCCGCCGCCGACGTCCTGTACAGGGGCCTGCTGAGGGTCCGCCCCTACGAGGGCGAGCCGGGGGCTGCAGACGGGGCCTACGGAAGGGCCCTGGTCCGGCTGACCGCCGCCATGGAGGCCGGCGGAGAGCTGACGGACGTGCTGGAGGAGGCGGCGGAGGAGCTGGCGGCGGTCTCCGGCGACGGCGCCGGAAGGCCGCTGGTGCACGTATTCGGTGAGATCTACGTCAGAAACGACCCCTACGCCAACGGATACACCGCCGACCGCATCGAGAGGCTGGGGGGGGAGGTGCTTCCCACTCCCCTGGTGGAATGGTTCGAGTACGTCAGCCATTCCCACGTCCAGCGTTCCCTGCGCAGGGGCAGGCTGGTCTCCGCCCTGCGGGGAAAGCTGAAGGGCCTGGCGGTGGGTCACGTGCGCTCCCGTATGGAGGCTCCGTTCGGGGCCATTCTCGCGGACAGGCCGGCTCTGGAGGCGCCGGAGGTACTGCGGGCCGCCCGTCCCTACATGACGGAGAACCCCGGGGGGGAGGCCATTCTCTGCGTGGGCGCCCCCCTGGCCTACCTCGCCCGCGGGGCCATCGACGGAGCGGTGAACATCTTCCCCTTCACCTGCCTGCCGGGAACCATCGTCACGGCCATCTCGAAGAGGCTCAGAAGGGAGCATCCCGAGCTGCCCTGGATCAACCTGGCCTTCGACGGCCAGGAGGACACCGACAACCTGGCACGGCTGGAGGCCTTCATGCACCAGGTGAGGGGCAGGACGTCGACCTCCGCGGACAGGGCCGCCCCCGAAGTTCGGGAGGGGGCGGAGCGGGGGGCAGTGAGATAGCGGCAAAGGCGCCGCCGGGCGCAGGACCGAGAGTCTGGAGGATAATGTCTGAACAGAGAGCAGAAGCGCTTCTCAGCTACCTCAACGCCAGCCCCACATCGGCCCATGCGGTGGCCGAGACGGAGAGCATGCTGAAGGGGGCGGGGTTCGGCCGCCTTGACGAGCGGGACCCCTGGAGCCCCGCGCCGGGGGACAGCTTCTACACCACCCGCTCCTCGGACGCCCTGGTGGCGGTTCGCATGGGCACCATGCCTCCGGAGGAGGCGGGGTTCCGGATCATCGGGGCCCACACCGACTCGCCCGGCTTCCGCCTGAAGCCGGCCCCGGAGCAGACGGCCCACGGTCTTACCACCCTGGCGGTGGAGGTCTACGGCGGCCCCATACTGGCCACCTGGTTCGACAGGGACCTCCTGATGGCCGGAAGGCTGGCCGTCCGGGAGGGAGAAGGCGTGTCGGTGCTGCGGTTCAGCCTGGAAGCCCCGGTATGCCGGATCGCCACACCCGCCATTCACCTCAACAGGGAGGTGAACAAGAAGGGCTTCAAGGTGGACAGGGAGAAGCACCTGCCGGTGATAATCGGTGGAGAGGACACCGGTCTGGAGGACGTGAGGAGCCGGGCGGCGGACGCCTGCGGCGTCTCCGAAGGGGACGTGCTGGGCATGCACCTGGAGCTCTACGACGCCCAGCCGGCCAGGCTGGGGGGAGCCGGCGGGGAGCTGGTCCTGGGAGGCCGCATCGACAACCTGGCCATGTGTCACGCGGCCGCTGCGGCCCTGCTGGAGTCCGGACGGTCCGACAGCACTCGGGTGGTCTGCCTCTTCAACAGCGAGGAGGTGGGCTCGAAGACCCTCAACGGAGCCGGCTCCAACCTGACGGCATCCGCGCTGGAGAGGATCTGCCCGGGAAGGGAGGAACTCCTGCGGGCGCTGGCCCTCTCCATGCAGGTCTCCGCCGACGGAGCCCACGCCGTGCACCCCAACTGGGCCGACAGGCACGACAGCAGGGCCCGGCCGGTGATAAACGGCGGCCCGGTGATCAAGGTCAACGCCCAGGAACGCTACACGTCGTCGTCCGACACCTCGGCCTACTTCCGCCTCTGCGCCGAGGAGGCGGGGGTGGACGTCCAGCACTTCGTCAGCCGCAACGACATGCCGTGCGGGAGCACCATCGGGCCCATCACCGCCTCGGGCCTGGGAATCTACAGCGTGGACGTGGGCAATCCCATGCTCTCCATGCACTCCGTCAGGGAGATGGCGGGCACCGGGGACCACGGGGCAATGGTGGAGGCGCTGAGGGTGCACCTGGACGGGCGCGTTCCCGCTCCTCCGGTCTGGAACAGGCGCTGAGGGCGGCTAGGGAAGGTCCCTTCGGCGGAACCTCAGGATTCCCAGGCCGGTGACGGCCGCGGCCCACAGGGCGGCGTAGAGGGGATGCCACAGCGGGGTGCGCCCGCTGACGCCCACGAACGCCATGCCCTCTTTCACCATGCCCTCCGCCGGCATGATGCCGAACAGCAGCCCCCGGAGGGCCATGTCGGAGGGGAAGAAGAGCCTGAACCCCATGGCCAGCCGGTATACGGTGGACTCGGCCACCTCGGGGACCAGCCCCCCCAGCTGGATGAAGCCCCCTCCGAAGGACGCCAGCCCGGCCAGCCCGAAGGTGATGAGTATTGCCGGTATCTTGCCGGTGAGCATGGACATGGTGGTGACGGCGGCCCAGACCACCCCCAGCCAGGCCACCAGGCCCAGGAGGGCCATGGCAACCGATTCGGGCCTGAAGCTCATGTACAGCGAGGTTACCAGTGCGATGCCCCCGAACAGCAGCACTCCCAGCAGCAGGCAGCAGGCCAGCGAGGCCGCCGTGGAGCCCAGGTAGAGCCTGGAGCGGGAGATGGGAAGCGCCGCCCACAGGGATATCCTGCCGGTCTCGAACTCCTCGGGAAGAACGGATGCGCAGAGTATCACCGTAAGGGCGGTCAGGAGCATGGAGGCCCCCACGCTGCCCATGAGAACGGCTCCCAGGGCCATGTCCGACTCGCTCACCGGCGAGGGGCTTTCCCGCGAGACCTGCCCGGAGCGGTAGGCATCGGAGGCCTCGGACACGCCCCACCAGAACAGAAGGAGCATGGCCAGGGCGGCCAGGAGCGCTATCAGGAGAAGCTTCCTGCGCAGCAGGTGCTCAAGGGTGTTGAGAAACAGAGCCGTCCTCCTTCATCATCCTCATGAAGATGTCCTCCAGGTTCTCCCTTCGAAGGCTGATTCCGTCGAAGTCCTCTCCGGACTCCAGCACCGCCTCGGTCACCTGCCGGAGGTTCGGGGCACCGGGGCCCAGGCGGACCGTCACCGTGGGGGAGTCCTCTTCGGCGGAGGCGTCGAGGCCTCCGGCGCACAGGGCTTCGGACAGTGCCGCCGGTCTGGCCGCCGAGACCTCCACCTCGCCCCTGGTCCGCGAAAGCTGGTCCAGCACTCCCTCTCCCACCAGCCTGCCCTCCCGTATGAAGGCGGCGCGTCGGCAGACGCTCTCCACCTCTCCCAGCAGGTGCGAGTTCAGCAGCAGCGTGGCCCCCCCGGCGGAGAGCTCCCTTATGAGGCTGCGCAGGTGCACCCGTCCCTCGGGGTCGAGGCCGCTGGAGGGCTCGTCCAGTATCAGCACCCCGGGGCTGCCGCACGTGCAGAGGGAAAGGGCGATGCGCTGCCTCTGGCCCCGGGACATCCTGCCCATGGGACGGTTCAGGAGGTGGTCGCAGGCCAGCTGGGCCGCCCTCTCCCGGAAGTCCCTGGGAGTGGACGACCTCCTCACCCGCTCCAGCTGCGCGAAGAGCTGCATGGGGCGGGCCCAGGCGTGGAAGACCACGTTCTCCGGAAGGTAGCGGACTTCCCTGCGCGAGGCGGGGTCGGAGACCGGCACCGTGCCTACTGCGGCAGTCCCGGAGTCCGGCATCACCAGGCCCAGTACCACCTTTGCCAGGGTTGTCTTTCCGGCGCCGTTCCGGCCCAGGAGAGCCATGGAGCTGCCGGCCGGCACCTGCAGGGTCACATCGTCCAGGGCCTGGGTTCTGCCGAAGGATTTGGAGATGCCCTGGATTTGGATCATAATCCCGTTTTCCCGTCCGGTTCGTTGCCACCTACAGGGAAGTGGGATTATCGGAAATGAGAAGGGGGACAGCAAGAGCCCTGGCCGGAGTGGTGCTGGGAGGGGTTCTCGCCTGGCTGCTGATCAGGTCGTCGGGCGGCCTGGCCGCCGTGGTGGATTCGGTCCGGCAGAGCATATCCGGGGCCGACGGCGGCCTCCTGGCGGCTGCCCTGGGGCTCTTCGTGGCCAGCCAGCTGCTGCGGGCGGTGCGCTGGAAGGTCCTCTCCCTGAGGACCGAGATCGGACTGGGCAGCGCCGTTCCCCTCACCTCGGTGCACATAGGGCTGGGACACCTGCTCCCGGTCCGGCTGTCGGACCTGGCCGTGGTGGGCCTGTTCCGCCATCACGCCTCGGTCCCCCTGGGTGACGGTACCGGAGTGGTGATAGTGTCGAAGCTCCTGGACCTGGTGGCCATGGGGTCGGTGGTGGCCGTGGCGGTGGCCGCGGGCACCGGCGGCGCCGCTGCGGCGGTGGCCCCGGCCGTAGCGGCCGCGGGGGTGCTGGGAGTGCTTCTGTTGCCCCGGGTGCTCCGCTGGATCCGCCGTCCGGTGGCCGCGGCTTCCACAAGGCTCTCCCGGGGCCATGCCCTGCTGCGCTGGTACCGCGAGCTGCGATGCGCCTCCAGCTACCGCAAAAGCCCCCTGCGGCTGGTGGCCGGGCTGGGCATCTCCCTGGGGATCTGGATCCTCAAGATGCTGATGTTCCTCATGCTGCTGCGGGCGGTCTCGCAGCCCCTGGGGGGGCTGCCGGTCTGGAAGCTGTTCGCCGCCTTCGCGGTAACAGACCTGACCATGGCCCTTCCCGTTCACGGCCTGCTGGGAGTGGGTACCGTGGAGGCGGGCTGGACGGCGGGGTTCGCCATGGCCGGGATAGGGGGGGCAGAGGTGGTGCGGGCCGGCTTCAGCGTGCACATACTCTGGCTGGCCATGGCCATACTGGTTATGCTGGCCGCGCTGCCGTTTGTGCTGACCGGCAGACGGTCCCGAGGGGGGGAGACGGCAGGGTGAGCAGGGCAGTGGTGGTGGGAGCCGGGGTGGCCGGTCTGACCCTGGCCGAGCGTCTTCTGGGCCGGAACGACGGAGACCTTTCGGTGCAGGTCCTGGAGCGGGGCAGCCGGCCGGGGGGGCTGGCCAGGACGTTCCGTCACGGGGATTTCCTCTTCGACGTCGGCCCTCACCGATTCCACACCCTTGACGCGAAGGTCCTGGAATACGTGCAGGAGGTCCTGCAGGGGCGCAGCATCACCATACCCCGGGCCAGCTCCGTGTACCTGCTGGGCCGCTACCACACCTGGCCCCTCACCCTGGCCACCGTGCTGAGGCTGCCGCTGCGGGTCCTGGCGCCCAGCTTCCTGGACCTCTTCCGGGTCCGACGCGGGGATGTAAGCTCCTTTGCCGATTACATAAGAAACCGGTACGGGCCCAACCTCTACACCTTCTTCTTCAGCGGCTACACCAGGAAGTTCACGGGAGTGGACGCCGAGGAGCTCCATTCGGACTGGGCGGAGGCCGGTGTGAACCGGGCGGTGATAGACAAGCGGGTGAAGGCCGACAGCCTGCTGTCCCTGCTGGGAGGACTGCTGCTTCCCAAGCCGGTCTCTACCAGCTTCATCTACCCTTCAGAAGGTGGGATACAGCTCTTCTCAGACATTCTGGCCCGGCGCATAGAGTCCATGGGGGGAGAGGTGCGGACCTGCTGCACCGCCACCGGGGTCCGCCAGGAGGGCGGGCGGGTGACGGGCGTCCACCTGCAGGGTGGGGAGACGCTGGATGCCGACGAGGTCTACTGGTCGGCTCCGGTATCCCTGCTCTATCCGGAGTCGGGGCTGCGGTTCATCAATACCGTCCTCTACTGCGTGGGTCTGGCCGAGCCCGCCGGAAACGACTACCAGTGGTGCTACTTCGGCCAGGAGGAGGTGGCGTTCAGCAGGACCACCGTACCCTCCAACTTCTCCCCGGACGCTGTGCCGGCCGGGAGGGACAGCATCACCGCGGAGGTCACCTGCCGCAGCGACAGCAGCGTATGGCGGAATCCGGAGAGCATGACCTCCAGGATAGTGGCGGACCTGGACAGGGTGGGGGCGGTGGACCCGGTCAGGGTGGAGTTCGTGAGGCCCATTCGCATAGCCGAGACCTACCCGGTGTACGACCTGGGCTACAGGAGGAGCCTGGAGGGGCTGAAGCCTCCCCGGGGCCTGCACCTTCTGGGCCGCTGCGGCAGCTTCTGGTACAACAACATGGACCACTCCATCGCCCAGGCCATGACCATGGCCGGCGGCGGCGAGACCCGGAGGGACTTCTGGACCGGGGCCTGAGGCGGTATATTATCCGGGCCAACGGAACTGAAACCCAGCTGCGGGTGCGCAGGAAGACGGTGAGAGTCCGTCACGGTGGCGCCACTGTAACCGGGGACCCGAGCCCGTAGGAGCAAGGGCCACTGCCCCAGGGGGGCGGGAAGGCCGGGCAAGGGGACGATCCGGAAGTCAGGATACTGCGCCGCGGCACGGATGTCCGGCCCCACCAGGCCGGCGCCGGCCAGCCCGCCAGCTGCCTCCGGCCGGAGGTGCCGACCTGAGAACGATGAAAGCTCTGCTTTGCGCAGCCATTATGGCCGCCGCAGCCGCCCCGGCATCCGTCCTGGTGGTCACCGACCGGAGGGGACGTCCGCTTAGGGCCACGGTACATACAGCCGGCGGCGCCGCAGTCCCCACGGACAGCTGCGGCAGGGCGGAGCTGCCGGAGGAGGCGGCGACGGTTACCGTTGCCGCCATCGGATACGAAAGCTGGAGGGGCGAGCTCTCGGGGGACTCCACCGTAGAGCTGCGGGAAGCCGCGGTCCCCTCCGGGGTGGTGATCCCCGTCACCGCGGATGCCGGCGGCAGCATGCGGCTCCGGGCGCCCTCCACCAGCCTGGTGCGCTCTCGAACCCTCTCCGCCCCCCACGACGGAATCGCCGCCGAGCTGCACGCTTCCTCCCCCGGAATCTACGTCAGGGACTACGGCGGGGGCATGAGGGTCCTGTCGGTGTCCGTGAGGGGGGCCGAGGCGGGACAGACGGGGTTCTCCATAGACGGCCATCGGTTTCAGAGCCCCCTGGACGGGATGGGGCCCGCGGACCTGGACATGGGAATGTTCAGGGGGGTGGAGGTGGCCAGGGGCGGCGCCTCGTCGGCGGAGCCCGGGGCCATATCCGGCTCGGTGAACCTGCTGACCCCGGGCCCGTCCGCTCCGGACATGCTCCATATATGGGGCGGCAGCCGAGGCGCGGCCGGCCTAAGGGCCTCGGCCGGGCTGGGGGACGCCGGGCTGAGCATCGGCCTGCGAAGGCTGGAGGGGAAGGGGCAGGGACTGGCCTCCTCGGCACTGGTGTCCGGGCTCGCGGGAGGCTGCAGGTGGGGAGGGCTGGTTCGGACTGCCCGGGGGGAGACCGAACCCCCAACCTGGTCACCCCTGTCCGCCGGCTGGCGGAGCAGCACCGGCATGGCGGGGTGGGCCGACCTGGAGGCCGGGTCCTTCGAGCTGTCGCTGGACGGCATGGGGGAGGTTACCGACTACCGGACGGAGTTCCCACAGGAGACGGAAGACACACACCGGCAGATCTCCCTGGGGGGCGAGGGCGTCTGGAACGCCTCCGAGTGGCTTGCCCTGGGGCTGGGCGCAGGGGTGGAGGGGGCCAGGAGCACGTCCATAGGAAACCGCGAGAGGACGTCGGCCAACGGACGCCTCGTGCTGGCCGAAGACCTGGGGCCCGTGGCGGTGCGGGCCGAGGCGCGGCTGGACGCCGCGGATGACGGAGAGGTGGGCCTGAGCGCCTCGGCGTCGGCTTCGATTCCGGTGCCCGGGACCGGCCTCTCGGCATACTGCAGCGGGGCCAGGAGCTTTCGCAGGCCCACCTTCAACGACCTCTACTGGCCTAAGGACGCATTCGCCGAAGGCAACGGCGAGCTGCAGCCGGAGACCGCCCTGGAGGGCGAGTTGGGGCTGGCCGGGTCCTGGGCGGGGGCCAGTGCCTCGGCCTGCGGCTACCTGGCCTCCACCCGGGACCAGATCACCTGGCTGCCCGAAGCCGACGGCGTATGGAGGCCGGATAACGTCTCCAGGGTGAGGCGCGCGGGCCTGGAGCTGCAGGGGGAGCTGGTCGCGGGAAGGCTGGGGCTGCGGGGCAGCCTCACCGCCTCCTCGGCGGTGGACCGGACGGAGGGAGCCTCCAGCTGCGGCTGCCGGATGCCCTACCGGCCGGACCTGGTGGGGGGAGGCTGGGCGTCCCTGGATCTGGGGCCCTTTGCGGTCAGCTGCCGGGCCTCCGGCCGCAGCCTCTCCTACCGCAACCGCACCCAGACCGACTACCTGCCCGGCTACTGGCTGCTGGGGGCCGGGGTCTCGCTTGACCTGTCGCCGGGGGTAGGCCTCCGGGTGGACGGCCGGAACCTCACCGACCGGGAGTACGAGGTGACCGACGGCTATCCCGGTGACCCCCGGAGCGTGGCCGTCATGCTTCAGTGGAAGGAAAGCGAATGAGGACCATGCTGCTGACGGCGGCCGCTGCGGCCCTGCTGTCCGGATGCGGAGACCCGGCGGGTCCCCCGGGGGGGGCCAATCCCTCCGGGGACGCGGTGGTCTGCGTAAACGCGATGTCCAATACCGTGGATCTCTACTACCCGGAGTCGGACTCCATCGTATCGTCCGCCTACGTTACCGGCTCCTCGCCCAACGATGCGCTCCTCACCGAAGACGGCATGCTGGCCGTGGTCTGCTCCCTCGAGGACAGGGTGGAGCTGTTCGACCTCTCCGGGTCCGGTCCCCCGCAGGCCGCCGCCCAGCTGCCGGCGGGGGCCAACCCCTACACCATCGCCGGCCGGGACGGAATGCTCTACGTGACCATGCTCCTGGGGTCGGGAATAGCCGAGATAGACCCCGCCGACATGACCGTCGCGAGGTACCTGGACACGGCTCCCTACCCCAGCGGAATCGCAGCCTCGGGAGGCCTCCTCTGGGTGAGCCACGGCTACGGGACCCTGGACTCCATCGGCATGGTCTCCGTGGTCGATCCGGTCTCCTGGGCGGTTACGGATACGGTGCAGACCCCCCAGAACGCCTTCGAGGCCTCCAGCGCCGGGGCAGGGGAGGTCCATGTGCTGACCACGTCCTACCAGGAGGACGGAGCGGTGGCCCTGCTTGACGCCTACACCGGCGAGGTCCGGGCCCAGGTAGACCTGGGGGCCACTCCCAGCATCTCGGCGCGGCCCAGGGAGTGGGCCTGCGGCTGGCTTCTGGCCATGGACTCCGCCGGGCTGCTGGTCTACGACGAGACCGGCGTCTCGGAGACCATGGAGGTGGGCATGCCGGCCACCGACGCCGTCCTCCACGGCGGCCTGGTCTACGTGGCCAGCTTCTCAGCCGATGCGGTTCTGGTCTGGGACCCTGCGGCAGGGGAGGCCGTGGACACCCTGCCGGCCGGCTCGGGCCCCATACGGCTGCTGGTGGCCGGCGAGGGGGTCGCTGCCGGAAGGTGAACGTTGCATATACATAGGTTCAGCGATGATCGCCACAACCGGCAAGTCGGACGGGAGGGGCCTTGAGAACAGCGCTCTGTGACATACACGTGCACTCCAACCATTCCCGGGAGACCTCGCTGTGGATACTGCGGTCGCTGAAGGTGCCCGAGAGCCTGACCCCCCCCGAGCTGGTCTACGAGAAGGCCATGGAGCGGGGCATGGACTTCGTGACCATAACGGACATCAACACCATAGACGGCGTCATGTCCATATCCCACCACGACAACGTCTTCGTCAGCGAGGAGGTGGGGGTGAGGCTGCCCGGGCGGGAGGCGGTGATACACCTTCTGGTCCTGGGAATCGAGCCCGCCCAGCACGAGGAGATCGTCCGGCTGCGCGAGGACTTCCACTCCCTCATGGACTACCTCGAGGAGCAGGGCGTCGCCACGGCCATGGCCCATCCCTTCCACTTTCCCGGGGCCCCGCTGACGGCGGAGGACTTCCGGGAGGTGCTGGGCAGGATCAGCCTGGTGGAGGGCATCAACGGCGGCCGGTCCAGGGTGGAGAACGAAGCGGTGAGAGAGGTGGTGGGGTCCCTGGATCCCGCCGTGGGCTTCGTGGGAGGTTCCGACGACCACTGCGGCCGCTTCCTGGGCCTTACCCACACGGGAGTCACGGGCGCGGAGACGGTGGAGGAGTACCTTGAGGGAATCCGCCGGGGGGAGGGGCTGCCCGGCGGCCAGCACGGCAGCGCCATCCGGGGCGCCTACTCCGTCTACTCCATTGCCTACTCCTTCTACAGGGACAGGATGCTGTCGAAGAAGGTCCCCAGGATCACCACCGAGGCGGCGGACAGGTTCTTCCGTCCGGGGCTGAGCAGCGAGTCCGAGCCCACCCTGTGGCACAGGGCCGACGGCGTTCTGCACAAGGTGCTGGGCAGGGCGGTGGCGGGCTCGGAGCTGGAGGAGTTCGTCAACGACCAGCTCCTGGAGATCGGCAAGGACCTCTGGATCAACAGCAGCGACCTGGGGGGCACCATAGACGAGCGGACCTTCGAGATAATGAACAACCTCACCAACAGGTTCGCCGAGCGCTTCATAACCATGCTGGCGTCCAGGATGGAGAAGGGGCGCATACTGGAGGCGATGGAGGCAATAACCGCCCTGGCCCCGCTGCTGATGCTCTCCGCCCCCTACCCGCTGTTCTACTTCATATCCCGCAGGGGCCGGGAGGCGGTGAGGCGCATATCCCGCGAGCTCACCGGACGGGAGCTGGGCAGGCTGGACAGCGGCAGGAGGGCCTGGTTCACCGACACCATAGACGACCTCAACGGGGTCTCCAGGACGCTGCAGCGCTACAGCGGACTGGCCCTGGAGACCGGCCGGGAGCTGGCCGTCCTCTCCTGTCAGAGCAGGCCGGTGTCCTTCCCGGGATGGGTTGTCAACTTCAAGCCGATAAAGGAGTTCCCCATACCCGACTACAGCTCGAAGACCCTCTCCATCCCCCCCTTCCTGGAGATGCTGAGGTTCGTGGACGAGAACGGGATAGGCATGCTCTACATATCCACCCCCGGACCGGTGGGGCTGGTGGCCCTGGGTATAGGGAAGCTGCTGGGCATACCCTGCGTGGGCATACACCACACCGACTTCGCCCGCCACGTGAACCAGATAGTCCAGGACGCCCGGATGGGGGAGATAGCCGGCTCCTACACCGGCTGGTTCATGGGGGCCATGGACCGGGTCCTGGTGCCCAGCGGCTACTACATGGACGACCTGCAGCAGCAGGGGGTCCCCAGGGAGAAGATGCGCCTGTTCCCCAGGGGCATAGACAGCGGACGGTTCTCTCCGGGCCACAGGGACCCCGACTTCTTCGGGCGGTTCGGGGGAAGCCCGGACTCCTTCAAGCTGGTATACGTGGGCAGGGTGTCCAGGGAGAAGGACCTGGACGTCCTGGCCCAGGCCCTGCACCTGCTTCGCGGCAGGGGTCGGAACGTGGAGCTCTTCGTGGTGGGGGACGGGCCATACCTGGGCGAGATGGTCCGGGAGCTCACCGGCAAGGGTGGCTTCTTCACGGGAATACTCAAGGGGGACGAGCTCTACGCCGCTTACGCCTCCGGCGACCTCTTCGTCTTCCCCAGCACCACCGACACCTACGGAAACGTGGTCCTGGAGGCCCACGCGTCCGGCCTCCCCGCCGTGGTTACGGACATGGGAGGCCCCAGGGAGATAATCGACCCGGAGAGAACGGGCATCATCGTGGCGGGCAGGGACCCCGAAGCCCTGGCCGGGGGAGTGGAGCGCCTGATGGACAACCCGGAGAGGCTGGGGGAGATGTCCCGGAAGGCCCGGAAGCTGGCCGAGGGGAAATCCTGGAGGGCGGCCTTCGACGCCACCTGGACCGAGCAGGTGGAGGACATACTGGACTGAGGCGCCCACGGGTCGGGTGCGGGTGGTCGGGGCGGCCGGATTTGAACCGGCGACCCCCTGCTCCCAAAGCAGGTGCGCTACCGAGCTGCGCCACGCCCCGCCCGCTGAGGCAGCGGGAATCCTACCGCAAGAACCGTGTTGGTGCAAGTGCAAGTTGACCGGAGTTTCCCGCGGGAACATCTTCCCGCCACGAAGCTGCCGCCGCTGTGATTCGGATGACCGGGGGCCGTGCCGGCCTTCCGGCCCCGCAGACGGAATGACATTCAATAATCCCTTCCCGGGCTGGAAAGGGTGATGGGAGCCGAAGACATGAGATACCTTACGGCGGCTGCGCTGCTTCTTCTGCTGGCATCGACGGCGGGCGCCTCGCGCGCGCACTCCTCGGTATGGGTGGGTGAGATAACCCGCGGCGAGGCCCAGAGTCTATACCGCCGGGGCTTCGACCTGGAGGGCATCTTCGGAGGACGGGCCCGGTTCTACGTCACCTCCGAGCAGGCCGACATGCTGCGTTCCATGGGCTACACCGTGGTGGAGGACGAGACACCCGAGCCGCGGGTTCCCTATCCCGGGCTCACGGAAATCTACGACAGCATCGACTCCGTGGTGGCGGCCCATCCCGGCATCTGCAGGCTGGAGGTAATAGGCCAGAGCGTCGAGGGGAGGAACCTGCTTGCCGTGGTGGTGTCCGACAACGTCGAAAGCGAGGAGGTGGAGCCCGAGCTGCGCATGCACGGAGCCATCCACGGCGACGAGAAGACCTCGGCCATGGTTACCCTCAGCTACCTCAAGGACCTCACCGACAACTACGGCGACAGCCCCATGTGCACCTACGTGGTGGACGGCGCCGAGAGCTGGATCATCCCCGTGGTCAACCCGGACGGATATGTCTCGAACGGCCGCTACAACGCCAACGGCGTCGACCTCAACCGCAACCTCAGCTACATGTGGTCGGGGGGCGGGCCCTACGCCTTCAGCGAGCCGGAGACCCGGGCCCTGCGGGACCTGACCATGCAGAGCTGGCCGGAGATAGAGAGCTTCACCAACCCGTTCAGCACCGGACTCTCGCTCCACGGAGGGGCCGCCTGCATAAACACGGTCTGGAACTACACCGAAGACCCCCTCCCCGAGGACTCGGCCCTGATATGGGAGCAGGCCGTGGCCTACGACCAGAGCCCGGGGATCGTCTCCTATTTTGGAAGCGACGATTTTTGGATAGCCTTCCCCGGCGCCAGCTGGTACGAGACCCACGGCGACGTCAACGACTGGAGCTACGGTGAGTGCGGCACCGTCGACCACACAATAGAGGTGCACGCGGACAAGCAGGCGGCCGACTGGCCGGGAGTGGCCAGCGCTCACTACATGGCCACCCTGGATTTCTTCACCCAGAGCACCTACGGCATATGGGGCACAGTGGAGGACGGCGACGGCAACCCCCTGGACGCCAACATCCAGATATCCATTCCCGACGGCGGGGACTCCACGCCGCTGCGGTTCTGCCGCACCGACGTGACCATGGGCGACTACCACAAGACGCTGCTTCCGGGCACCTACGACGTAACCGCCACGGTGGAGGGATACGAGCCCCAGACAGAGGAGGACGTTGACCTGGGTTCGCAGCAGCGGGTCGAGGTGAGCTTCGTGTTCGGGGCCAGCGGAGTGGGAGGGGCCGCCAGCGGCATCGCAGGAAACCGCCGGCTGCTGGCCTTCCCCAACCCGGCGTTCTCGGCAGCCAGCTTCCGCCTTAGCGGCGAAGGGGTTGAAGGCTCCCTTGAAATCTACGATATTTCCGGACGCCG
The DNA here is from genome assembly GCA_041686025.1 of Candidatus Fermentibacteraceae bacterium. GTDB lineage: Bacteria > Fermentibacterota > Fermentibacteria > Fermentibacterales > JCC-6 > JAWLEP01. The sequence goes on along the minus strand of JAWLEP010000010.1, from coordinate 24,170 downwards.
GGTGGAGACCATCCCCGTGGGCGCCGGCTCGGGCGCCGTGACCTGGGATCTTCGCTCCAGCACCGGCAGGGAAGTGCCGCGTGGAGTCTACCTCGCCTCCCTCCGAGCGGGCGGAAAGGTATACACCACCAGAATAGTCAAAGCGGATTAGCCGGCCCGGCGGCGCAGGCCGCCGGCCGATCTCGGAAGGACAGGTCAGATGGCGCACAAGAAATCATCCAGCAGCTCCCGGAACGGAAGGGACTCCGAAGGACGCCGGCTGGGCGTCAAGTCCCCGGCGGGCAGCACTGTAACCGCGGGCAGCATCATCATGCGCCAGCGCGGTACCCGGATACACCCGGGCCTCAACGTGGGCAGGGGCAGCGACGACACCCTCTTCGCCAAGTGCGACGGGCGGGTCAGGTTCCACAGCATGGGCGGCCGCAAGGTGGCCTCCGTTGTAGCAGGGGAAGAGTAGTCCCGGACGCATGGAGAGAGCCGACTTCCTGCTTCGCGACATAGGCCAGCTCCTGACCCTGGCGGGGCCGCAGCATCCCCGCCGCGGACACGACGCCTCGAGGATCTCCCTGATCGAGGACGCGGCAGTTGCCGCCCTCGACGGGAAGGTGGTCTGGACCGGCCCCGCAGAGGATGCGGAGTCGCAGGTCGAGCCCGCAGCCGGAATGGAGATCCACGACGCCGCAGGCCGGGTGGTCACTCCCGGCCTGGTGGACTCGCACACCCATCCCGTCTTCGGGGCAACCCGACAGGAGGAGTTCGCAATGCGGGCGGCGGGGGCGGACTACGAGGAGATCGCCCGCAGAGGCGGCGGCATACTGAACAGCGTCCGGCGGACCCGGGAGACCTCCTCGGAGACCATGCAGTCGATGATGCTCCGCCACCTCTCGTCAATGCTCCGGCACGGGACCACAACTCTCGAAGCGAAGAGCGGTTATGGTCTCGACCTGAACACCGAGGTCAGGCTGCTGGAGGTGATACGCGACGCCTCCGGGAAGGTGCCCCAGACCGTGGTTCCCACTTTTCTGGGGGCCCACGAGGTTCCGGAGGAGTACCGCGAATACCCCATGGAGTACATCGACCTCATCATCTCCGACGTGCTCCCGGTGGTACGCGAGGCCGGCCTGGCTGCGTTCGTGGACGTGTTCTGCGAGAAGGGCGTTTTCACCCCCGCCCAGAGCAGGAGGCTGCTGGAGGCCGCATCCGGCATGGGCTTCGGCCTGAAGATGCACGCCGACGAGTTCCACGACACCGGCGGGGCGGAGCTGGCGGCCGAGCTGGGAGCCGTAAGCGCCGACCACCTGCTCTCGGTAAGCGACGACGGTGTAAAGGCTCTCGCGGACTCGAACACGGTTGCCACGCTTCTGCCCGGTACCGCGCTCTTTCTGAACAAGCCGTTCGCGGATGCCCGAAGGCTGATCGACGCCGGAGCCGCGGTGGCCCTGGCCACCGACTTCAACCCCGGGAGCTGCTACTGCGAGTCCATGCCCTTCATGATCAACCTCGGGGTCTGCCAGTGCGGCATGACCGTGGAGGAGGCCCTGGTGGCCTCCACCGTCAACGGGGCCGCCGCCGTGGGCATGATCGACAGGAAGGGCTCGCTGCAGCCCGGCAGGGACGCGGACATGATTCTCTGGAACGTGGACGACTACCGCAGTATTGCATATCACCTGGCCGTTGACGATATAGATACGGTCTTTGTCGGGGCACGAGTCGCCGCCCGCGCCGGCTGCACCGGCGGTATGAGCTGAGCGAAGGGAACCGATGGCCGACGTCTCTCTGAAGAAAAAGGCCCATGAGATGCTCCAGAAGGGCAAGCTGGACGGCGCCCTGAGAGCCTTCAAGCTGCTGCTGAAGGAAGACCCCGAGGAGGCTTCCATACACAACAGCACCGGCGACGTCCTCCTGAAGATGGACAGGCAGGAGGAGGCCCTCAGGCAGTTCGTGGAGGCCGCCGAGCTCTACCTCAAGGACGGCCTGCACACCGTCGCGCTGTCGGTGAGTCGGAAGGCGCTTCGGATAGATGCGGACTACTCCGACGCCCATCTGGCAATGGCCAGGTGCTACGACGAGCAGGGCAAGCCCGAGCAGGCGAAGCACTCCCTGATGAAGTTCCTCAAGAGCGGCCCCGAGAAGACCGACCCCCGGGTGCTCGAGGCCCTTCAGATGCTCATGAGGATCGACCCCGAAGAGGACAAGTGGGTCATCAAGCTGGCCAAGCTGGCCTACCTGTGCAAAGACGAGATAGCCCTGGATCAGTGCGTGATGAAGGCTGCGGAGAAGAACCTCAGACAGCATCCGAAGATGGTGAAGATGCTGGAGAGGCTTCGCGCGGAGTCCGGAGCCCCCGAGCCGGAGCCGGAGCCGGAAGAAGCCGGCGAGACCGTCGAGGAGGCCGAGCCCGTTCCCGAGACCGCGGAGCAGGAGGCCGGCAGCGACAACCCCCGGGAGTACATGCAGGACCTGGACGAGGAGGACCTGGAGGGAGAGGTCCTGATCCCCGAGGGAAGGCAAGAGTCCAGCGTAAGGCGCAGGAAGAGGATAGGAGAGTATCTGGTCACCGACGGCCTTCTCAACGCCTCCGATGTCCTCAAGGCGCTGGAGGTACAGAAGACCGGACAGAACGACGCCCGCCTGGGAGACGTCCTCGTGGACATGGGCCTGGTCTCCAAGAAGCAGGTTCGGGAGGCGCTCTCCAAGCAGATCTCGGACATGAAGAAGAGGCTGATCTCCAGTCCCGAGGACCCCCTGGGCTTCGTGGAGCTGGGGAACCTCCTGCTGGATGTGGGCGATTTTTACGGCTCCGTCGAGGCCTACCTGAAAGCGGCCACCATATACCGCTCCTCCGGCCGGGAGAGGATGGTCTTCGAGCTGCTGGAGGGCGTTCTGGACATCTGCCCCGAATCCCTGGCGGCGGCCAGGGAGCTGGCCAGGATCCGCAAGTCGCTGGGACAGGAGGGCCAGGCCAGGGCCCTGTACAGGCTTGCCGTGGCCTACCTGCTCAACGACAGCCCGCACGAGGCACTGGCCGCTCTCGAGGCCTCCCTGGACGCCAAGCCGGACTTCGAGATGGCCCGGCAGCTGTTCGACGGCATCAGGCCGGGGCTGGCCGACGCCGAGAACTACGCCGACATAGCCACCATACTGGCCGACATAGACAACATGTTCGACTCCGGCAGCGCCAAGGCCCTGGCCGACCTGATCCGGGAGTTCCAGGACGGCATTGACCAGCACGTCTCCCAGGACGACTACAACACCCACTACGACCTGGGCATCGCCTACCACGAGATGGGACTGCTGCGGGAGGCGGTGAGCGAGCTGGAGAAGGTGCTGGACAGCCCCGAGCACCGGCTGAAGGCCAGGGAGATGCTGGGCCGGTGCTACTTCCGGATGGACCGCTACGACGAGGCGGAGGAGCAGTTCCGCAAGGGCATAACCCTGGCTTCGGACGACCACGGCGCAATGGTGGGCTTCCACATACAGCTGGCCAAGGTGTACACCGTGACCGGCCGCAAGCACCAGGCCGAGCAGGAGCTGGAGGCCGCCCGCAACATAGACCCCGTGCTGGCCCGCATGCAGGACACCCTGGAGTAGAGAAAGCCGCAGTTGCTCACGGTCACGGCCGTGGAACCCGCCGGAGCCGCTTCCCGGGCCGGGATCCGTGCCGGTGACCGGCTGGCAAGCCTCGACGGAAACCCCGTAACGGACATGCTGGACCTGGCCTCCGGCGGGTCCCTGCTGTGCAGGGCCGAGTACGTCAGGGGCGGGGCAAGAAGGTACGCCGTCCTCCGCCGCAACCCCACCGACACCGGCTGGGGCCTGCACGTGGAGGGGGAGGGTCCCCGACGCTGCCGCAACAGGTGCGTGTTCTGCTTCGTGGACCAGAATCCCCCGGGGGTCAGGCCCGGCCTTCGGGTCCGCGACGACGACATGAGGCACTCCTTTCTGCACGGCACCTACGTAACCCTGGACGATGGCCAGGTGGAGCTGGCCCTGGACAGGGGGCTCAGCCCCGTCTACGTATCCGTGCACACCACCGACCCCGTCCTCCGCGGACGGATGCTGGGCAGGAATGCTCCGGCCCCCGTGGTCCCCGGCCTGGAGAGGCTGCGGGAGGGGGGCATCGAGGTGAGGGGGCAGGTGGTGGTGGTTCCGGGCCTCAACGACGGGAGGCCGCTGCAGCGCACTTTGTCAAAGCTGCGCGAGGACCGTCTGGTCTCCGAGCTGGGAGTGGTGCCGGTGGGCCTCACCGATCACAGGTGCGGCCTTCCCCGGCTGCGAAGGCCCACGGCGAAGGAGGCCGCGGAGCTGGTGGAGACATGTCTGGAGGCGGGCCGGAGGGCCATTGACGCCGGGCTGGGGAGATGGGTCTGGCCGGCGGACGAGCTGTTGCTGATGGCGGGGGTGGAGGTGCCGGACCCCGATTTCTACGAAGGCTGCCACCTGCGGGAGAACGGCATCGGAATGCTGGCGTCCCTGGCGGCGCAGCCGCTCTCGCCCAGCGGCAGCGGCATCGTGGTAACCGGCGCTCTGGCCGCCCCCTATCTGAGGCGGCTGCTGGCCGGGTCGGGCTACCGGGTGGCCGCCGCTGCCAACGGTTTCTTCGGCCCCATGGTGGGGGTTGCCGGGCTGCTCTCGGGGGCCGACGCGGTCTCCGCCATCCGTCGCCTGGTGAACGCCGGCGAGGCTGGACCCTTCTTTCTGCCCTCTGTTATGTTCAACTGCGATTCGCTGACGCTGGACGACCTGACGCTGCCGGAGATCACCCGCGCCGCCGGCGCCGAGGTTCTGGCGACGGGGTCCCTGGAAGAGCTTCCCTGAGTTCCCGTTGGCGTTGGGGATGACGGACCGAGAGGGGGATAGATGATCAGCTCCTGGGAGGAGGCGCTTCTCCTGGTGGCCGTTCTGGCCGCCCTGGTGGTGCTGGAGCACCAGCGCCGAAGGGGCCGGAAGCTCTCCCGCAGGCTGTCTTCGCTGCGTCACCAGCTGGGCAAGATGAGCGAGGAGCTGGCCGACCTGCAGAAAGACCGCCTGGAGCTCCTCTCCGCCGTCTCGGGGACCTTCGAGTCCCCCCTGGAGGAGATCCTGGACGAGGTGGAGGCCATGTCCCGTCCCGGAGAGAGGGACCCGGCGGGAGTGAAGCGGGGTCTGGCCAGGCTGCGCTCGGCGGCCGCGGCCCTGTCCACGCAGCGGCAGACCCTGGCCGAGATCGACCAGCTGCGGGCCATCGCCCTGGGGGAGGGCGAAGGTGCAGGGGGCGGCATGTCCCTCCCCGAAGGGTGGGACCGGAGGCTGGCGCTGGACGAGCTGCTCTCGGAGGCCATACAGACCTGTGCGGAGGAGCTGCGGGAGAAGAGGATGAACCTCACGGTGGCCATGGACGAGGAGGTGATGATCCGGGGCAGCAGGGAGTACCTGGCCAAGGCCCTGCGCGGCATGCTCTCCCGGACCGTTGCGCTGGCGCCCGTGGACTCCATACTCAGCGTTACCCTGGAGATGTCCGCCCCCTCGGCCGAGCTGCGGATATCCTTCAGGGGCCAGCCCCGGGGAGCATCCGACAGAATGGAGCTATCCGACGAGCTGGCCCGGCAGGTGATGCTCAGCCACGGGGGCTGGCTGCGTCAGGGCAAGAAGCAGGGCGAGTACCAGGCGGGCCTGCCGCTGGACTGATTCCAAACCGAACAGGCATGGGAGATGCAGTATGAGAAGCTCCATCTTCAGGAAGTACGACATCCGAGGAAGGTACCCCGAAGACCTGGATCGGGACACCGTGGCAAGGCTGGGGGCGGTCCTGGGGGATATGGCCGGCGGAGGTACGGTCTGCGTGGGACGGGACGTCAGAAAGTCGGGGCCCCGGCTGCTGCGCTGGCTGTCGGAGGGGCTGGTCCTCTCCGGGGCCCGGGTGGTGGACCTGGGAGCCCAGAGCACGCCCATGACCTACTACGCGGCCCACGAGCTGCGGCCGGCGGCCACGGTGATGATAACCGGTAGCCACAACCCTCCCGAGTACAACGGGTTCAAGATGATGCAGGGACTGCGGACCCTCTACGGAGGGGACATACAGGAGATCGCCCGCCGCATGGAGGGGGTGGAAGTCCCCCGGGAGGCGGGGGAGCCGCCCATGGAACCCAGGGACCTCTCCGATGACTACATGGACAGGCTGGTTTCCGAGTTCAGCTATCCCCGCTCCCTGCGCGTTGTGGTGGACGGGGGAAACGGTGCGGGGGGCGAGGTGGCCTGCCGTGTGCTGCGGAGGCTCGGCTGCAGGGTCACCGAGCTGTACTGCCGTCCCGACGGCGACTTCCCCAACCACCATCCGGACCCCACGGTGGTGGAGAACCTGGCGGACCTGCGCCGGAGGGTCGTCTCCGAGGGGGCCGATCTGGGCATCGCCTTCGACGGGGACGCCGACCGCCTGGGGGTGGTGGACGAGAAGGGCGACATCGTCTGGGGGGACAGGGTCCTCATAGTGCTGGCCAGAGCCCTTCTGGACGAGAGGCCCGGGGCCACGGTCATCTCGGAGGTCAAGGCCTCCAGGCTCTTCTTCAGCGAGGTGGAGAGGGCCGGCGGAAAGCCGGTTATGTCGGCCACGGGACATTCCATCATAAAGGAGCGCATGGCCGGGGAGGACGCCATGCTGGCGGGGGAGATGAGCGGCCACATCTTCTACCGCGACAGGTACTACGGTTTCGACGACGCCCTCTACGCCAGCCTGCGGCTGCTGGAGGTACTGGCCGGGACGGGGCGGCCCATGTCGGCCCTCACCGCCGACCTGCCCCGGGTATGGAGCACTCCCGAGATACGGGAGGAGTGCACCGAGGAACAAAAGTTCGCCCTCGTGGATATAGTCAGACGCCGGCTGGCGGACGAGGGAATGGACGTAATCGACATCGACGGAGTTCGGGTCGAGTTCCCCGACGGATGGGGCCTGCTTCGGGCCTCCAACACCCAGCCGGTTCTGGTTATGCGCTTCGAGGCGGAGAGTCCGGAGGCGCTGGAGGGCTACGAGAAGATGATCAGGCGACACCTGAAAGCGGCCGGGAGGGAGCTGGATGAGCAGGGAGACCGTTGAGAGGCTGGAGAGCGAGATTCAGGAGAGCAGCGGGGACCTGAGGCGGCTGCGGGAGCAGATGTCCGGGGTCCTGGTGGGCCAGGAGGATCTGCGTGACGGGCTGCTGAGGGCGCTGCTCTGCGACGGACACGTGCTCATAGAGGGCGTTCCCGGTCTGGCCAAGACCCTGGCGGCCCGCACACTGTCAGACTGCCTGGACGCCAGCTTCACCAGGATACAGTTCACCCCCGACCTCCTTCCCGCCGACCTCACCGGAACCATGGTCTACGGGCCGGACAGCGGCACCTTCACCACCAGGCGGGGGCCGGTGTTCAGCCAGATGATACTGGCCGATGAGATCAACCGGGCGCCGGCCAAGGTCCAGAGCGCCCTGCTGGAGGCCATGCAGGAGCGCCAGGTGACCATCGGGGGGGAGAGCCACCCGCTTCCCCGTCCCTTCTTCGTCATGGCAACCCAGAACCCCATCGAGCAGGAGGGCACCTATCCGCTTCCCGAGGCCCAGGTGGACCGCTTCCTTCTGAAGCTCCTGGTGGACTACCCTACGGCGCAGCAGGAGAAGGTGATACTCTCCAGGATGGGGGGCCACACCCGGCCCGGTGCGCAGAAGGTCCTTCGCCCCGAGAGGATACTGGAGCTGCAGCTGCTCACCGACCGGGTGGTGGTGGAGGAGAGCCTGGTGGATTACATGGTGAGGCTGGTGGAGGCCACCAGATACCCCGCAGGCGCGGGCCTCGGCGAGCTGGAGGAGCTCATCAGCTACGGCGCGAGCCCCAGGGCCACTCTGGCCCTCCAGGCCGCCTCCAGGGCCAGCGCTCTCATGGCGGGGCAGGCCTACGTGACGCCCGAGCACGTGAAAACGGTGGCCCACGAGGTCCTCCGCCACAGGATAATCCGCTCCTTCGAGGCCGAGGCCGAAGAGGTGGGCGTCGAGGAGATAGTAGACACGGTGCTGGACCGGGTACCGGTCAAGTAGCCCCCATGAGCAGCAGGCGAGCGGCACTGGCCCAGGTCAGGCGGATCGAGATATACACCCGCAGGCTGGTGGAGCAGCTGGTGGGGGGCGACTACAAGTCCGTCTTCCGGGGCAGGGGCGTGGAGTTCTCCGACTTCCGCGAGTACATGGAGGGCGACGACCCCCGGACCATAGACTGGAACGTCACCGCCAGGACCGGCTACCCCCACGTGAAGATCATGACCGAGGAGCGTGAGCTGTCCGCCCTGCTCATGGTGGACACCTCCGCCAGCCTGGGCTTCGGCTCGGTGGTGATGACCAAGGCCGAGCGGGTGGCGGAGATCTCGGCCGTTCTGGCCCTGTCGGCGGTACGCAGCGGTGATCGCGTAGGCCTTCTCACCTTCGGATCGGAAGTTACGGGATACGTACCTCCGGGCAAGGGCCGGCGCCACGCCCTGGGAGTAGTGGGCCGGATCCTGGAGGCCGAGAGCACGGGGAAGGCGGCCCACCTGGACCGGGCGCTGTCGTACACCGGCAGGATGCTGCACAGACGCTCCCTTCTGTTTCTGATCAGCGACTTCAGGTTCGCGCCCGAGACCTCCAGGCTTCTGCGGGCCACGGCGGCCAGGCACGACGTGGTGGGGATAAGCGTCTACGACCCCCGGGAGGTCCACTTCCCGCCCCTGGGCCGGATGCGCCTGGCCGACCCCGAGACCGGACGGGAGTCCGTGGTGGACACCTCCTCACGCGCCTGGAGAAGGGAGTTCGCCCGCAGGGTGGCGGAGAGACGGGAGAGCAGGAGGGAGCTCTGCTCCTCCTCCGGAGTGGACCTGGTGAGCGTGAGCACCGCCGAGGACCTGGTGGTGCCCCTGAGGCGCTTCTTCGCCCTTCGCAGAAGAAGGAGGAGGCACTGACGTGCTTGCCGGCCTCCTCCTCTGCCTGCTGACGGGTTCGGCGCCCCCGGCCCCGGCCCTGGGCGACACCGTCAAGCTGCAGCTGCCGGTCCCCGAGGGCTGGCGGGCACAGCCGCTGCAGTCCGACAGCACCTTTGCCCTTCTCTGGCAGAGGGGTGATTCCGCGGCGGTGGTACCCCTGGTTCTGGACACCCTGAGAATGCCCCCCCTTGTTCTGGTGAGGGAAGACGACACAACTGCGGCGCAGATGCCTGCCATCCCCGTTCGGTCCACCATGGCCGATACATCGTACAGGGTCTCTTTTCCGTCGCGCGTGGACCCCAGGATACCCCCGGGTCTGCCCGGCGACTACACCGACCGCCACAGGTTCTGGGATTCCATGGGAGCACCTTCCTCGCAGTGGCTGTCCTACGCTCTGGCCGCCGCGGCCCTGGCCGCCGCCGCCGGGGGCTGGCTCCTCCTCAGAAGGAGGAGGCGCAGGCCCGGGCCCGCCGCGGAGGCCCGCCCGAAGTCCCCGGCTGAGCGGGCGGAGGCCCTTCTGGAGACCCCCGCGTTCGCCTCCGGGGACTGGGAGGAGCTCTACTCCCGCTACGACGGCGTGCTGAGGGAGGTGATCGGTGCTGCGGCCGGCCTGGACTGCCGCCCCCTCACCTACACCCAGATCGCGGCGGCGCTGTCGGCCCGGCCCGATGGCAGGGAGCTGTGGAGCGAGGCCGAGCCGCTGGCCCGGGAGGTTGTCCTTCAGCTCTACGCAGGATGGGGGAGCAGCCGCGAGCGGGCGGCCTCCCACGTGAGAAGGCTGGCCTCCCTGGCGGAGAGGTGGTGCGGCCGATGAGGCTCGCCTTCTGGCCCGGAGCGCTGGCGGCCCTGGCGGCGGTGGTTCTGGCGGTGATACTCGCCCGCAGACGACGAAGCTCCGCGCTGCCCTACACCGGTCCTTTCGCTTTCCATGTGGCGGGCCTGGCCAGCCGCTTCCCCGACCTCCTGCTGGCCCTCTCCGCGCTGGCGCTTCTTCTGGCCCTGGCCAGGCCCCAGAGCGGCTACGAGAGGCTTCCCAGACCAGGTGAGGGGGTGGACATAGTGCTGTCGCTGGACATCTCCACCAGCATGCTGGCCGAGGACTACAGGCCCAACCGCCTGCAGGCGGCCAAGGAGGCGGCCCTGGAGTTCATCGCGGGCCGTCCGGGGGACAGGATAGGCCTGGTGGTCTACGCCGCCGAAGCCATGACCGTCTGCCCTCCGACCCAGGACCACGAAAGCCTGACAAGGCTGCTGGAGGCCGCGGAGCCGGGCCTGCTGCCCGACGGCACTTCCATCGGCCAGGGCCTGGCGGTGGCCGCCTCGGGTCTTGAGTACTCACAGGCGGAGCGCCGGGTGATAGTCCTGCTCTCCGACGGCGTGGAGACCGTGGGGGCGGTGGACCCGGTCACGGTGGCCCGGGCGGTGAGCACCCTGCACGGCGACAGCCTCCGGGTCTACACGGTGGCCATAGGCACCACCTCACCGGTACTGGGCTACGAGGTGGACAGGGAGACTCTGTCCTCCATAGCCGCCACCTGCGGGGGGAGGCTGTTCGACGTCTACTCCCGGGCCGACCTGAACGGGGTCTACCGGGCCATCGACTCCCTGGAGGCCTCCACGCTTCCCGGGGAGGGTCTGTTCGTCTACCGGGACCACCACATGCCCCTGGTGGTCCCGGGGGTCTTCCTGCTGGTGATATCCCTGCTCCTCAGATGGGGCCCCATGAAGGTGGTGGGCCAGTGATGCCCTCCTTCGAGCATCCCTGGCTTCTGCTGGGCCTGCTGGCGGTGCCCCTGCTGCTGGTGGTGAGGGTGTTCGCCGCCCGGGCGGAGCGGAAGCGCCTGAGGCGCTTCGTACGGCCCGCCCTGTGGCGGAAGGTGGGTGTGCGGCCGCCCACCGGCCGGGCCCTGTCCACCGCCCTGTGGCTGGCGTCGGTCACCGCGGCGGTGCTGGCGCTGGCCGGCCCGCTGTGGGGGCTGGGGGAGACGGTTAGCCCGACGGGCGGAAGGAACCTGGTGGTGGCCATTGACGTATCGGCATCCATGGCCTCGGGGGACGAGGTACCCAGCAGGCTGGGCAGGGCGGCGGCGGTGGTCCGCCGTCTGGCCGCCGGCATGCCGGACACCCGCATGGCGCTGGTCCTGTTCGCGGACCGGGCCAGGCTGGCGGTGCCCCTGACCATGGACAGGGAGTTCCTCTTCGGCCGGCTGCCCTCCTCGCCCTACGAGGTGGGCGACCTTCCCCCGGGCACCCGCCTGAGAAACCTGGTGGACGTCATGGCGGCGGTGGTGCCGGACATGGACCTGGAGTCATCGGCGGGGCTGATCCTCTCCGACGGCGGCTTCCACGACTACTCCACCGTCAGCGCCGCCCACAGAGCCACACAGAGAGCGCTCACGATATCCACGGTGGGCGTGGGAGGCGCCGACTCCGTTCCCGTCCCCGACGGCAGGGGGGGCGTGCTGACCGACGCACAGGGCGACACGGTGCTCACCGCCCTGAACGCGGAGCCGCTGAGGGAGCTGGCCCGCAGCACAGGTGGCGTATACCTGGAGGCCTCAGAGACAAACCGGCTGGCGGAGGGACTGCAGGGGATAATGGAATCGGGAGGCCTGAGGAGCGTCTCCGGGGCCGCCCTGGCCCCGGCGCGGCGGTTCCATCTCTTCCTTCTGGCCGCCATGCTGCTGGGGGCCGCCGCCTGGGCCGCGGAGAGGAAGCTGCTGTGACCCCCCTGCTGATGGCGGCCGCCTTCCTTTTCGGGGGCATGCCTCCCGCCGCGGCCGCGGAAGAGGCGCTGCGGATGCTCTCGGAGGGCCGGCCGGAAGAGGCCGCCGCCGTGCTGGACTCACTGAGCGTCCGAATGCCCCACAATCACAGGCTGGCCCTGGATCTGGCCGCCGCGCTGTTCGCCGACTCTGCCTTCTCCATGGCGGATTCCACAGTCCGGGGGCTGGCCCCGGGAGAGGGCGTCCTGGACGTACCCTCCGACACGCTGTCCTCCGCGGCGGCCGCCGCCTCTCTGGCAGCCTCCATGGCGGCGGGGGATCACGGCGGCGTCAGCGCCGCCGCCGATACCCTCAGGTCGCTTCTGACCCGAAGGGGTGACCCCGCCGGCGTGGACGCCGCCAACCTGGAGGCCGCCCTTCTGTGGCTGCGCAGCCACCAGCCGCCACCTCCGCAGGAAGGGGGCGGAGGCGATTCACGGGAAGACCGGCAGCAGGAGGATGAGGGCCGGGAAAGCGAGGGCGGCGGAGAGGACCGGCAGTCGCCGCAGCAGCAGGAGGAGGACGCCGATGACCGGCGGGAGGGGGAGCGCGGGGAGAGCGAGGTGCCCCGGGTTCCGGAGGAGATGACGCCGGAGATGGCCCGCAGGATACTGGACATGGTGGATGAGGCCTCTCCCGGAGACACCCTCAAGGCGGGCGCGGCGGGGGGGAGGCTGTCCTGGTAGCGCTGCTGGTCTGCTGCTACCTGGCCGCGTCGTCCGGGCTCTCCGTCGATGCCCCGGACACCGTCCGCACGGCCGAGAGCTTCCAGTTGACGATCACGGCCGAGGGCGAGAGCGTCTCCGGACTGGACCTGGAGCCCCCGTCGGCCCGGGGACTCTCCTTTCAGGGCCGCAGCAGCTCCACCTCCATCAGGACCTCCATTGTGAACGGCCGCCGCACCACCGTCCGGAGGGCGGAGGTTGCCCTGCGATATGCGGCCCTTCGGGCCGGCACGCTGAGCCTGGGCCCCATCGTGGTTCGCACCGGCGACGGCGAAGTACACGACCTGGGATCGCTTCGACTCGTGGTCCTTCCCGACAGCGCCGCCGGGGGAGGGGAGGGAGAGGGCGCAGGGTCTCCGCAGCTTCCGGGCTCTTCGAGGTCCATATGGCTGGAGGCGGTGCCCGAGATGCCCCCCAGGCTCTACGCCGGAATGCCCCTCAGGATTCGCTACATCCTCCATACCCGCTATCCCCTGCGCCGCATCACCAGGAGCTGGGACTCCCCCGAGCACGCCGTGGTCAGGCTGGCCGAGGATCCGGGGGATCCCCGCTGGCAGGCCGAGGACGGGCTCTTCTCCCGGGCGGAGATCCTGGCGCTGGAGATGGTCCCGGCCTGTCCGGGCAGCGTGCTGGTGCCCTTCGTGGAGGTGAACGCCGTGGCCTTCGCCCGCGGATCGCCCCTGGGCAGCGGAGTGAGCCTGAAGAGCGACAGCGTCAGGGTTCCGGTGCATCCAATACCCCGGCGGGGCAGGCCGGACAACTTCGGCGGTGCGGTGGGGGAGGTTCGTCTCCTCCTGGAGGTTGGGGAGTGCCCCGAGGGCTCCTCCGAGCGGCCGGTGAAGCTGACGGCAGAGGGGGAGGGGGCCCGTTTCCTGGAGGCCTTTCCCGGCGTGAGCGTGCGTGGTCCGGCGGACCTGGAGGTGGTGGCGAGCAGCAGCGGCCGGAAGCGAAGGACCTGGACCTGCCTGCTGACTCCCACCGACAGCGGAAGTGTGGTCCTGGGGCCGGACAGCGTGGCCTGGCTGGACCCCGCGGACGGGACCTTCCACCAGGCCGCATTCGGCCCCGAACGGGTGGACGTCCTCCCGCCATCGGCAACGGAGGGGGCGGTCATGGCGGAAACCGGCGAGTCCGGCGGTCCTTCCGCCACCACAGTGGCGGCGGGGCTGGTAGCGCTTGCCGCGCTGTCTGCCCTCCTGCTGGCCCTGCGGTGCCGCAGGAGGGAGACCCCGGCCTCAGTGGGTGAGGCCTCCGACCCGGACGAGCTTCTCTCCGCGCTGGAAGCGTCCCTCAGCCGGCTGCTCACCGGCGAGGAGGGATACGTGGAGGGCCGGGAGCTGGCCCGAATGCTGGCCCTTCGGGGCACCGACCGCATAACGGTTCGGTCTGTGGTGGCCTGCTGGAGGCACGCCGAGGCGCTGGTTTCGGGGTCAGAAAGGTATATGCTAGAGGATGTGCGCAAAGAGGCTGAGGCCGTAATCGAGCGTCTGGAGGGCCTTCTCGCCGGGCAGGCGGAAAACGCAGACGCCGGGGGAGAGGGCTGATGCGCCGCGGGCCGCAGTGCACTTCAACCGGGACTTGTTCCCGCACGCGTGCGCGGATAGAATCTCTGCAGGGGATGCGCAGGGGGTCCTCCGCGCGGTCCGCAGAGCTGCGTCATCCCGCTTACCGAACGGACGGATAGCAGCGTGAATCACCAGTCGCTTCCCGGGGAAGCCCAGCGAATAAGGTCCCGCCTGGCGGAAGACTCGCTCATGGGCTTCGCCATTCTTACCGGCTCCCCTCCGAAGGTGGTCCTGGCCGACAGGGGCGCCTCCCGGCTGTTCGACAGAGACGGGGGAGGCGGCATAGAGGGTCACATGGCCCACAGGCTGGCCCATCCCGACGAACGGGAGAGGCTGATCAGGGTCTACGAGGAGTCTCTCCGGGAGCCGGGCATAGTCAACAGCGTTAGCTTCTCCGCAATACTTCCCGACGGTTCCACCAGGGACCTGTTGGCCGTGACCCTGGGATGCCGTTACAGGGGTGAGGCCGCCCTGGCCATAGGCCTTCTGGACCAGGGGAGGAGCTGGGAGGAGCGCAGCAGCGGAAACAGGGAGGAGGCCCTCTACCGGTCGCTGGTGGAGAACGCCTTCGACGCCATATACATGCTGGAGGACAAGCACTACGTATACGTGAACCCCAGGTTCTGCGAGATCACCGGATACACCTTCGACGAGCTCACCGACCCGGAGTTCGACTACGAGGTCCTTCTGCCCCCCGAGACCTCGGATCTGATAGAGAGCCGCTACCGGTCCCGCAGCAGCGGCCGGGAGGTTCCCGGGGGCTATACAGTGGAGATACTCAAGCGCACCGGAGAGCGCGCGCTGGTGGACGTCAGCACCGTAAGCCTGGCCGAGTCGCCGGGAGAGGTGCGGGTCCTGGGGATCATGCGCGACGTCACGGAGCGGGAGCGGGCCCGCCGGGAGCTTCGGGAGAGCAGGCGGTTCCTGGAGAGCATCCTGTCCAACGTGCCGGGGATGGTGTTCAGGTGCCACAACTCCCCTGACTGGAGGATGGATTTCGTCAGCCCCGGCGCCCGGGACCTAACGGGCTACCTCCCCGGGGAGCTGGTGGAGAACCGGGTGGTGGCCTTCGGCGACCTGATACTGCCCGACGACCGCCAGAGGGCCTGGGAGACGGTGCAGGCGGCGGTGGAGTCAGAGGAGAAGAGCTACAGCCTCAGCTACCGCATCCGGCACCGGAACGGCTCGGTGAGGCATGTCTGGGAGCACGGGTCCGTCATACCGGGCGGCTTCGGAGACGAATCCTCCATAGAGGGCATTATCAGCGACGTCACGGAGATGCGGCGGACCACCGAGCGCTATGCCGCCTCCCAGAGCCGCCTGGAGGCCATTATCAAGTCGATGCACGACATTCTGTTCGTGTTCGACCGGCGCGGCCGCTTCATCCACTACTACGCCCCCCGGGACGGCAAGCTGCTCATGTCACCCAGCGAGTTCCTGGGAAGGCTCTACTCCGAGGCCCTTCCCGCGGACCTCGCCGAGAAGATGGAGGCCGCCTTCCGAATAGCCCGGGGGGGGCAGGTCTCCGACTTCGAGTACTCCCTGGACCTGGGAGAGGGGAGGCGCCACTACATGGCCCGGCTCTCTCCGCTTGTGGAGAACGGCGAGTTCGCCGGGGTCATCTCCGTCAGTCGCGACATAACCTCCATCGTGGAGGCCGAGCGGCAGAGGATGAAGATTCAGGAGGAGCTTCAGAGGGCCCAGAAGCTGGAGAGCATGGGCATTATGGCCGGAGGCGTGGCCCACGACTTCAACAACCTCCTGGAGGGCATAATCGGGCAGGTGGACCTGGCCATTGCCGAGGAGGCCGATGCCTCTAGCCTTCGCAGGAGGCTGGCCAGGATAAGGAACGCGGCCTCCCGGGCCTCCGAGCTCAGCGACAAGATGCTGGCCTACTCCGGCAAGGGCGGAAAGAGCCTGCAGAGTGTGGACCTCAGGGGGCTGCTGCAGTCCATGGAGCGATTCCTGAACACCGCCATATCCTCCGACGCCGGGCTGGTCATGGACCTCTGCCCGGACCCGGCCCGGGTGGTGGGGGACGCGTCGCAGCTGCAGCAGGTGATCCTGAACCTGGTGATGAACGCTTCCGAGGCCGTGGAAGGGCCCGGGGGCAGGATCACCATCAGCCTCAACAGGATGGAGATGGACAGCTCCGATCTGGCCGCCACCTACGTCAACGATGATCTCAGCACCGGCAGCTACGTGAAGATGACCGTCTCCGACAACGGCTGCGGAATGGACGCCGAGACCGTATCCAGGGCGTTCGACCCCTTCTTCACCACCAAGTTCACCGGCAGGGGGCTGGGCCTGGCATCCGTTCTGGGCATCGTCAGAGGCCACGGCGGAGCCGTCTCCCTCGACAGCACACCCGGCGAGGGGTCCACCGTCGCCATAATACTCCCGGAGGCCTCCGAAGATGACCTGGGCCTTTACGGAAGCGCCGGGCTCTCCTCCGATGCTCTTTCCGTATCCCGGGCATTTGCCTCATCTTCGGGCCCCCTGGGCGAATCCGCCGGCAGGATACTGGTGGTGGACGACGAGCGGATAATACTGGAGACCACCTCCGAGCTGCTGTCCCACATGGGCTACCGGGTCGAGACCGCGTCCTCCGGAGAGTCCGCCCTGGAGCTTCTCCGCTCCGACGAATCCGAGTCCATAGGCCTGGTGCTGCTGGACGTCACCATGCCGGGCATGAACGGCCTGGAGACCCTCCGGGCCATGCGGGAGGTCCGGCCCGACATAGAGGTGGTGGTGAGCAGCGGCTACGCAAAGGAGGAGATCATGCCCCGGTTCATGGAGATCGGGGTCAGCGGGTTCCTGCACAAGCCCTATTCGCTTTCGAAGCTGGCAGATGCTCTGAAGAAGGCCGGGAAGGCCGGGGAGGGGGAGCAGGGACAGTGAACAGTACCGGGGTTGGCTGGAAGTCGATGGAAATGACTTTACATAATATATCTTATCGGACATTCTCTATCTTGGTCCAGAGCGCCAACGCCTTCCAGCGCCCCTCTTTCGGGCCTTCTATATCAGGTTTCTCTCCATCAGCTCTATGCGCCGCAGCTGGTACATCTCGAAGTCGGTGGTGTCGCCCCGGATCTCGGCCGTGGACGTTATGTGCTCCCTGGCGGCCCCGTAGTCTCCCCTGAGCGCCGATATCCTGCCCAGCATGGACCGCGCCTGCAGGGCCAGCGCGGAGCTGTCCGGAACGATCTCCATGATCTCGCCGCAGTTGGCCACGGCACCCTGGAGGTCCTGCTCGCCGCCGCGGTTCTCCTGGGCGGTGGCCAGGTGCATGAGCATCTCGGCCCTGAGATGGCCCTCTGCTCCGGAGGCCAGCAGCTCGTTGAGCACGTCTATGGCCTCCTCGGTGGATCCCAGCATGATCTCGCACTTGGCGAGCAAGAGCCCCGACCGCTTGCCCCAGCGGCTTCCGGGGTTGTTGCGGTAGTTCATCATCGCCACCTGACGCGCCTGCTGCAGGGCCTGCATGGCCATCTGGATCTGCTGCTGCTGGCCGGAGGCCGTTGCGGAGAGCGCCTGCGAGAGGTAGGTGTCGGCCAGGAAGTGCACCGCCAGGGACTGCCGGTGGGACCGCTGGGACCCGCTTACCGCGCTCTGTATAATGAATATCGCAACAATAATGACAATAAAACCGATTATAATTTCCTTGAGATGCTGATTGAAGAAGGTCCAGCCCTTCATGAGGTTGTCGGCAACCGGATCCTTCTTCAGCTGGGTCTTGGTGAGTCTCTTTCTGGTCTTGTTAGCCATCTGTCCCCCGTATCGTTGAAGCCGCCGGTGGCGGCGCCGTATCCCGAGAGGCGCAATCTACATACGCTGCAGTCTGCTGTACAGGGCCCTCGCCTCCCGGCGCAGGCGCTCCTCCCCCCCGCTGTTTCTCACCACAAAGTCCGCAGCGGCCGACTTTCTGTCCATGCTCCACTGGGCCCTCCAGCGGGCTCTCACGGTCTGTGGGGACGTGCCGTCGCGCTCTGCCGCCCGTCGCATGCACCGCTGCATGGTGTCCTCGACCACGGCCAGACGGTCCAGCAGGGAATCCAGTCCCAGCTCCAGTATCAGGGCCCCCTCCAGGACGTACACCCCGCGCCTGCCCCGCAGCCTGCCGGCCGCCATGCACGCCCACCGGCGCATCATGGGATGGACGACGGAGTTGAGAGTCTCCAGGAGTTCGGGGGACCCGAACACCACCTCCCCCACCCTGCTCCGTATGCGGTCCAGGCCGTCGTCGGCCAGCCCGGGAAGGCCCAGGGCCTCCCCCACGCGCCGGGCCACGGAGGGCCGGGCCATGAGCCTGTGGCCGACCCTGTCCAGCGAGCACACCTCCGCCCCGCAGCGCGAGAGCTCGGAGGCGAAGGTGGTCTGGCCGCACCCGCTGTTGCCCGTTACCCCCAGCAGCATCAGCGCCGTCCCCAGGCGATGTTGTCGTGGGACAGAGTCACCTGGACCATGTCGCCCTCCTCCGCGTCACCGTCCAGCAAAACCGGGACGTAGTTGTCGGTCATGGCCACCGTGGCTCCCTCCAGGCTCCTGCCCTCCACCAGGCACAGGGCTTCCTCCCCCAGTCGCGACAGGCGGAACCTTCTCCTGGCCTCCGCTCCCAGCTCCCTCAGGGCCCGGGCCCTGTCGGCAACCGTGTGCGGGCTGAGCATCCCGTCCATCTCCGCGGCGGGGGTACCCGGCCGCGGAGAGAAGGGGAACACGTGCAGGTAGCTGAGGTCGTGCCTGGCGATCAGGTCCAGGGTCTGAGCGAAATCGTCGTCGGTCTCCCCCGGGAATCCCACTATTATGTCCGCCCCCACCGCGGCGCCGGGAAACAGGCTGCGGATGCGGTCCAGGAGCTCCTCCTCCCGCGCCCTGCCGTAGCCGCGGCGCATGGCGGCCAGTATCCGGTCCGAACCGCTCTGCAGCGGCAGGTGGAAGTGCCGACAGACCCCCGGCAGGGCCATCCGCGCCAGCATGTCGGCCGTGAGCCCCACCGGCTCCATGGAGCTGATCCTCACCCGGAAGCCGCCGGTCCTCAGCAGGTCCCGCACCAGGTCCGGCAGGCCGTAGCCACGGTGGCCGTAGCGGTCCCTTCCGTAGGCCACTATGTCAACTCCAGTAAGGACTATCTCCCTGTAACCCGCCTCGCGAAGGCCTCTTGCCTGTCTGAGAACCTCCCCGAGGGGCTGGCTCCTCGACCCGCCCCTGGCGTGGGGCACTATGCAGTAGGAGCAGCGGTTGTCACAGCCGTCCTGGACCTTCAGGAAGGTCCTTGTCCTGGCCGCGCCAAGGGGCGCTAACCGGGGGAAGATGCTGCCCGGCGGCACGTCCCGCCCGGATTCGCCCGCGGTCAGGCCCAGCATTTCCACGATCCTGCCGGCCAGTCCCGCCTTGCCGGCGTTGGGAACAACCAGCGCGCCCTCCCCGGCCAGGTCGTCGGGGTAGACCTCGGCCACGCAGCCGGTGGCCACCACCATGCCGTCGGTGCGCCGGGCCAGCGACCGCAGGGTCTTCCTCGAACGGGCCTGGGCCTTTGCGGTTACCGCACAGGAGTTGAGCAGCACCACGTCCGCCTGCTCCGGAGACGGCGCCCGCACGGCCCCGCAGAGCGAGGCCAGCTCCTCGACGATGGCGTCGGTCTCGTAGGCGTTCAGCCTGCAGCCCAGGGTGGCGGAGTAGATCCGAGGCGGGGCCGCCTCCGCGGCCCCCGCCCCACAGGCGTCACTACTCCTTCTCGTCCTCGTCCTCTTCCCCGTCATCCTCGGGCTCGTCCTCGTCCTCGGAGGGCTCCTCCTCCGGCTCCTCCCCATCGGAGTCGTCATCGGCCGGTGACTGCTCCCCGCTCTCTTCGGCCTCCTCCTCGGATTCCTCTTCGGCCTCCTCGGGCTCCTCCTCGTCGGAGACCTCCTCGGCCAGCTCCTCCTGGCCCTGGTCCTCGAGGGAGACCTTCTCCTCCTTCGGACGGCCCTCGAAGGTGCTGCGGAACTCGTCCAGCTCCTCCATGGGCCTGCCGTTGAAGTAGCTGCGCACGCTGAGGACTATCCTCCGGCTGGAGGGGACCACCTCGATGACCCGCAGCGGAAGCTCGTCCCCCTCGCGGAGAACGTCCGCCGGCTTGTCCAGGTTCTCCCAGCCCAGCTGGCTCAGGGGCACGAAGCCCTCGATGTCGTCTCCGAGGTCCACCACCACGCCCCGCTCCAGCAGCTGGACTATGGTGCCCTTGACCTCGGTGCCCTCGGGGAAGCGCTCCTGCATGGTGTCCCAGGGATTCTCCTGGGTCTGCTTCAGCCCCAGGGAGATGCGGTGGTTGTCCTTGTCGATGCTCAGCACCACAACCCTGGCCATGTCGTTCTTGCTGAGGACCTCGGAGGGGTGGCTGATCCTGCGTGTCCAGCTCATGTCGGAGATGTGGACCAGGCCGTCTATGCCCTCCTCGATCTCCACGAAGGCGCCGAAGTTGGTGAGGTTGCGCACCTTGCCCTCCACGATGGAGCCCACCGGGTAGCGCTCCTCGATGGTGTCCCAGGGGTTCTCCTGGGTCTGCTTGAGGCCGAGGGATATCTTCTGCTCATCCTCGCTGACCTTGAGGACGGCGCAGTCGATCATGTCGTTGACGCTGAGTACCTTGGAGGGATGCCTGATGTGCTTGGTCCAGCTCATCTCGGAGATGTGGACCAGGCCCTCGACCCCGGGCTCCAGCTCCACGAAGGCGCCGTAGTCGGTGATGCTGGCCACCCGGCCCTTAACGACGCTGCCCACGGGGTATCGCTCCTCGACACCCTCCCAGGGGAAGGGCTGCAGCTGCTTCAGGCCCAGGGAGATGCGCTCGCGCTCCCGGTCGAACTTCAGCACCTTCACCTCTATCTCGTCGCCTATGGAGACGATGTTGGAGGGATGGCGCACCCGGCCCCAGCTCATGTCGGTGATGTGCAGGAGGCCGTCTATGCCCCCCAGGTCCACGAAGGCGCCGAAGTCGGTGATGTTCTTCACCACGCCGGAGCGGATCTGTCCGTCCTCCAGCTCCTTTATCAGCTTCTCCTTCTCCTCGGCCCGGGCCTCCTCCAGCACCTGCCTGCGGCTGACCACGATGTTGCGGCGGCGCTTGTTGAGCTTGATGACCTTGAACTCCAGCTCCTCGCCGATGAACTTTTCCAGGTTGGGCACCTGGCGCAGGGCCACCTGCGAGCCCGGCAGGAAGGCCTCCACGCCCATTATGCGGGCAACCAGGCCGCCCTTGATTCGCTTGATGACCGTACCGTAGATGACGGTGCCGTGGTCGTAGGCGCTCTTGATGTCCGACCAGACCTTGTGGAAGTGGGCCTTCTCCTTGGATACGGCCACCCTTCCGTCGGCGTCCTCGAGGTTCTCTATGAAGACGTCCACGCTCTGGCCCGGCTCCAGGTCCTCGTCGTGACGGAACTCGTTGAGGGGCACCACGCCCTCGCTCTTGTAGTTGATGTCTACGATCACCTCTTTGTCGGTGACGCTGAGGATCTTGCCCGCCACGATGCTGCCCACCCGCAGGCGGGTGCCGTCGATGGTGCCCTCGTACTGCTTCTCCAGCTTCGCTCGCTCTGCGCGGGTGTAGTCCGCACCCTCCAGCTCCTCGATCTCCTCGTCTGTGAGACCTACTACGAACTCTTCCTTCTCTGCCACTTTCGTCCTTCCGTTCCGGCCCCACCGGCCGGTTTGTCCATGCCGCCTCAGCGGCCTTTCACTACGCTGTGTCGCCGCCGGGAAGCAGGTCCCTGCCCACCCCGGCGATACCCTCTCTAATCATCTCCACGGTCTTCCTGGCCCCCGCGGCCCGCAGCCTCTCGGGGCGGATGGGCCTTCCGAAACGTACGCTGAATCCCGGACGCCGCAGGATGGCCCTTCGCGGCCTGGATGTGCCCCACATGAACGCCGGCAGCACCGGGGCACCGGACCTGGCCGCTATGAGACCGACCCCCGCCTTCAGCGGCAGCATGCGGCCGTCGTGGCTCCTGGTTCCCTCGGGGAAGACGATCAGGGCCCTTCCCCGCTCCAGCTCGGCCAGCGCCGTCCGCAGAGCGGCGGTGTCCACGCTGTCGCGGTTCACCGGAAACGCCCCCAGCCTGGGCAGGAAGAACTCCCCCGCCCGGCTGGTGAACAGCTCGGCCTTGGCCATGAAGCTCGCCCGCCGGGGAACTGCGCTTCCCAGTACGGGCGGGTCCAGGTTGGATATGTGGTTGCAGGCGATGATCACCCCGCCGCTGCGGGGGACGTTGTCCCTTCCGGAAACCGTCATGCCGAACACCGCCTGCAGAAATCTCAGCAGGAGCTGCTGAATCAGCGGGCATATCCGCATGGGCCGGATCATGCCCCGCCTCCCGCGCAGCTGCGGTAGAGGCCGACTACAGCCTCCACCTGCTCCCGCACACTCATTGAGGTGGTGTCCAGAAACCAGGCGTCCGGAGCCCGCCGAAGCGGGCTGTCGGCCCTCTCCCGGTCGCGCCGGTCGCGCCGCAGCAGCGCCGCCACCACCTCCGGAAGCCGCTCCTCCACCCTCTTGCGGCCCTCCTGGCCCAGACGGCGCAGGCCCCGCTGCACCACGTCTGCGGTGACGAAGACCTTGAGGTCGGCCCGGGGAAAGACCACCGTGCCCATGTCCCGGCCCTCGGCCACGGTGTCGCGCCTGGCGGCGATGCGCCTCTGCAGGCGCACCATCTCCCGGCGCACCGGGCCGAAGGAGGAGACCATGCTGGCCGCCTCGCTCATCTCGGGGCTGCGTATGAGGGTGGATACATCCTCGCCGTCCAGGAGGGTGACCCCCTCCCTGACGTCGATGCTGTGGCTGGATATGAGATCGGCCAGCTCCCGCCCGTCTTCGAAGGCGAGGCCGGCCCTGCTGACCAGAAGGCCCGACGCGCGGTACATGGCGCCGGTGTCCAGGTAGGTATAGCCCAGCCGCTCGGCCACCAGCCTGGCGGTGGTGCTCTTGCCGGAGCCGGCGGGGCCGTCGATGGCGATGACGCTAGTCAGGCAACTTCACATCCTTCCGTTCGGCCGGACCCGGACGTCCGCACGGGTTTCGGCCCCCGGTATCGGGGCCCCGGCCTGAGTGTAGCCGCAATTATCGGAAATGCCCCGCCCGGCGTCAACCTTGCTGCCGGAATGCCATGGACTTGCATCCCCCTCCGCCCAGGTTGACCGCTCCCGGGTCAGACCGTAGCGTCAAAACGGAGGCCGAAGGGAGAGCCCATATGAGAGCAACACATGCACCTCATATGATCACCGCCGGTCATATGCCCCTGCTTGCTGCCTTTGTACTGGCCTCTGCGGCTATCGCCGCCACCCTGCATGTCCCCGGCGAGTACCCGGACATACCCGCCGCCATAAGCGCCGCGACGGACGGCGACACCGTCCTGGTCTCCCCCGGCACCTACGGCGGGCCGGTGGGCTTCCAGGGCAAGAACATCGTCCTCAGAAGCGTCGCCGGCCCCGACCAGACGGTCATCAACACCTTCTGGGACTTCCACGCGGTGATGTTCACCGGGGCCGAGGACAGCACCGCTGTCCTGGAGGGGTTCACCGTATCCAACACGTTGTACAACAGCCACCCCGATGCCGGCCAGGACGACAGGGACATCGTGGAGTACGGCGGAGGCATCTACATAAACGGCTCTTCGCCAACCGTACGCAACAATGTGATTGAGTACAGTGTGGCCGGCTCGGGAGCCGGTATCGCCATCTTCAGTTCCTCTGCAATCATCGAGGACAACGAGATACGTTACAATCAGACGACGGGTCAGGGCCCGTACAGGGGCGGTGGGGTGTACATCAGCGGGGTCGGTGAAGATGGACCGACGAGAGTAGTAGGCTGCCGAGTGTACGCCAATCAGGCCCAGTATGGCGCGGGGGTCTACAGCAACGCATCGTACTCGGAGATCCTGGGGAATACCATCGAAGCCAATGAGTACGCGCTCAGCGGAGGAGGAATCTACTCGTACAACGACAGTCTTCTCGCCTGCGGCAATCTGATAGTCGGCAATGTTGCGGACAGCCATGGCGGCGGCATCTACATCTGGCGAGGCTCGGCCACCCTCATCGGCAACGTCATTGCGGAGAACTACGCAAGCTCATCCGGAGGAGGTATCTACGAGAAGTCAACAGGGACGGTACATCTCATAAACAACAC
>JAWLEP010000009.1:44308-68835 GCA_041686025.1 Candidatus Fermentibacteraceae bacterium | reverse complement strand
CAGCCCAGCGCTGGAGGCTGAGCTGGACGCGGGAGCGCATCTGTTCGAGACGGGGCCCCTGCCGCCAGGCGTCTACCTGTGCCGGATGACGGCCGGTGCCGAGCAGCACACGGCAAGGCTGACAGTGATCCCCTGATCGCGACCGGTTGCTGCCGGGTGAATGGCTAGCGCTTGTAGCCTATCTTCTGCAGCAGCTCCCGCCGGGCGGCGATGTCCTCCTGGGTCTCGGCGGCAGTGGGAGGGCCGCCGTCTATGACGCCCATTATGCCCCCGCCCTGGTCGGTACGGGCCACCACCACCTGCACCGGGTTGGCGGTGGCGCAGAAGATGCGGCACACCTCCGGGACGGCCTTGATGGCGTTGAGGACGGCGATGGGGTAGGCCTTCTCCAGGACAATCAGGAAGCAGTGGCCGGCGCCTATGCGCAGCACGTTCTCCTGGGCTATGCGTATAAGCTCGTTGTCGGTGCCGTCCCAGCGGACGAGCCTGGGGCCGGAGGCCTCGGAGAAGGCCAGGCCGAAGCGCTCTCCCGGGACCGTCTGGGCCACCGCCTCGTAGACGTCCTCCACGGTCTTGATGAAGTGCGACTGCCCCAGGATGATGTTGCAGCCCTCGGGGAACTCCAGCTGAACTGCCTCGAAAAGGTCTCCCTCACCGCACATGCGTATCCCTCCCTCGCGTTTCTCCGGCTACTTCTGTATCAGCTTCATGCACCGCTCCACCTCGGGGATGCCGCCCTGCAGTATTATGTAGCCGTCCGGCGGCTCGGTGGGCGTTATCTCGTGGGAGATGGGCGTCTGCATCAGCTCCCTGACGCCCTCGTCGTCATCGGCTGCGGCCAGCGCCCAGCCCAGCTTCATGTAGGCAACCTCCGGCAGCATGTTGGCCAGGGGGACCACCCCCCGCTCCATCAGCATCCTTCCGGTGTCGTAGACGTACATCTGGGTATAGCCCCACAGGGTCTGCACCGTCATGTAGACGTGCACCCCGGCCTCGGTGGCCCGTCGGAGGGGCTCGTAGAGGGGCTTGTTGACGTGGCCGAGGCCGGTGCCGGCTATCACTATGCCCCGGTAGCCGTTGTCCACCAGGCTGTCTATTATGTCGGGCTTCATGTTGGGGTAGTAGTAGACGATGGTGACCCTGTCGTCGAACACCGGCTGGATGAGAGGTTCTCTGTCGGGGTCGCGGCGGCGGTAGTCGTCCTTGAGGTAGGTGAAGCTCTCCCGGTCCACCATGGCCAGGGGAATGTCTCCGATGGTGCGGAAGGTGCTGCGGTAGCTGGAGTGCATCTTGCGCACCCTGGTGCCCCGGTGCAGCAGGCCGTAGCGGTCGCTGGTGGGGCCGAACATGCAGACCATCACCTCCGCGGCGTCGCAGTAGGCGGCGGTGCGGGTGGCGTGGATCAGGTTCAGGGCCGCGTCGGAGCTGGGACGGTCGGAGGACCGCTGCGAGCCCACCAGCACCACAGGCACCGGCAGGTCCTGGCACATGAAGGACAGCGCCGCGGCGGTGTGGTGCATGGTGTCGGTGCCGTGGCCGATGACGATGCCGGCGGTGCCCTTCTCTATCTCGGTGCCTATGGCCTCGGCCAGGGTGGTGTACTGCAGGGGGCCCATGTCCTCGCTGAAGATGCCGAACAGCTTCTCGGTCTGGAGGTTGCAGATGTCGGCCAGCTCCGGGACCGCGCCGTAGAGCTCACCGGGGGAGAAGGCGGGTATCACCGCCCCGGTCTTGTAGTCCAGACGGCTGGCTATGGTGCCCCCGGTGCCCAGGAGCTTCACGTTGGGGTGCTCGGGGTCGTAGGGGAACTCCTGCTCGGGTATCTGGTAGTGGGCCTCGCGGCTGCCCAGCCGCTTGGAGCCGGTGACCTTGTCGGCGCTGATGCCGATGTTGTAGCCGGTGTAGAGCTTCAGCACTATGTGGCTGTCGTCCGCCGTCTCGCTGCGGGGGAGTATCACGCCCTTGAACACGTTGGGGCCCGAGTGCAGCTCCACGTCGTCCCAAACCTTCAGGCCGTTCTCCTCCAGGACCTTCCTCGCCGGCCCCCTGTAGCCCTTCAGCTTGTCTTCGGTCATCCGCTCTCCCGTCATGTGTTGTGGGTGGGACTCGGGGGGCCTGCAGTCAGTAGACCCTGCGCTTCCTGGCCGATTCGATTCCCAGATCGTTGCGGTAGTTGGCCACGGTGCGTCTCTTCACGTCCATTCCCCTGGCCTGGAGCATCTCGGCCAGCCGGGCGTCGGAGTAGGGCTTCTTCCTGTCCTCGGAGGCGATCAGCTTCCGCAGCTCCTCCTTGACCGTGCGGGTGGACATCTGATCCGCCCCCTCGCCCAGGCCGCGGCTGAACAGGAAGCGCATCTCGTGGACCCCGCGGGGAGACTGGATGTACTTGCCGTTTATGGCGCGGCTTATGGTGGACTGGTTGTAGTCCAGGGCGTCGGCCACCTGCTGCAGCGTCAGGGGACGCAGCCCCGATATGCCGTGGCGGAAGAAGTCCTCCTGGTAGTCGGCCAGGAAGGTCCCGATCTTCTGCATGGTCTCCTGGCGCTGGGCGATGGCCTTGATGAACCAGGATGCCCGCTTGAACTTGTTCTTGACGTACTCCTTCTCCTTCTGGGGGGTGTCGGGGGACTCCAGTATGCGCCGGTTCCGGGCGGAGATGTGCAGCGTGGGGAACCGGGTGTCGTTCAGGAACGCCCTCAGCTCGCCGTCTATCTCCCGGATGATGATGTCCGGGATCACCACGGAGTTGCTGCTGCCGGCGAAGTCGCTTCCCGGCCAGGGGTCGAGGTGGGATATGCTCTCCATGGCCTCCTGCACCCTGTGCGGCGTGACCCCCTCCGCCCTGGCGATGGCGGGGAGCCGCCGCTCCACCATGTCGCCGAAGTGGTCGCGCACCATCCGGTACTCCAGGGACTCCGGGTCCATGCCCTCCGCCTCCAGCTGCACCAGGAGGGCGTCGGACGCCGAGCGGGAGCCTATCCCCACCGGCTCCAGGTCCTGAACCAGGTCTACGGCCTGCCACAGCAGGTCGGGGGCACCGTCCCAGCCGGCCTCCAGCTCGTCGTCGCTGAGGCTGAGCAGACCGTGACGGTCCAGGGAGTAGACCACGTACATGGCCGCCTCCTCCATATCGGGGCTCAGCCGGCGGTTGTACACCTGCTCCAGGAGATGCTCGTAGAGGGTGGGCTCCTGCACCGGCTCGGGCCTCCAGGGCTCCTCGTCGTCTGCGTACGAGCCTCCGCCTCCCCCCGAGCCGTAGCCCTCGTTCTCCTCTATCTGCTTGAGGATGTCCAGGGGGTCATCCTCCTCGGAGTCGTCCCGCTCGGGCTCCTCCTCGATGCCCTCGGCCTCCCCTTCGGCGTCGGGGTCGGCCTCCGTCTGGCCCTCGTCCTGGGCCGTCTCCAGGAGGGGATTCTCCTCCAGCTCCTGCTGGATGAGCTTCTCCAGGTCCAGGCTGGGCAGCTGGAGCATCTCCAGGGACTGCTGGATCTTCTGGGTTAGCACCAGCTTCTGCTTCTGCTCCAGCCGCTGGCTCTGTCTCATCTCCATGTTGGGCATCGCTTTGCAGACCCCTCTATCGCTCATGTGCCGGTCTGCATGACCGGCTTCTCGTTGCGCCTACACGTACACTATGCAAGGTTGTCGGGGGACTGCAAGAGCACCACCGAGGCCGGAGAGGGCTACAGGCGGAAGCGCTCTCCCAGGTAGATCTTGCGGGCCTCGGGGTCCCGGGCCAGCTCGTCGGAGGTGCCGGACAGGAGGACCCGGCCGTCGTACATGATGTAGGCGTGGTCGGTAATGGCCAGCGTCTCGCGGACGTTGTGGTCGGTGATCAGTATGCCCAGACCCTTCTGCTTCAATCCCCGGACGATGGACTGGATCTCGGCCACCGCGATGGGGTCTATGCCGGCAAAGGGCTCGTCCAGCAGCAGAAAGCCGGGACGGGTCACCAGGGCCCTGGCTATCTCCACCCGGCGCCGCTCGCCGCCGGAGAGGGTGTAGGCCTTCTGGTCGGCCACCCTCTCTATGCCCAGGTCCTCCATCAGCTCGTGCAGCCGCTCCCTGCGCTGGCGGCGGGAGAGCTTCATGGTCTCCAGTATGCTCAGCAGGTTGTCGCGGACGGTCATCTTCCGGAACACGCTGGACTCCTGGGGCAGGTAGCCGATCCCCAGCCGGGCCCGCTTGTACATGGGCAGGTCGGTGATCTCCCTGTCGTCGAGGAAAACCTTGCCCTCGTCGGGCCGGATGAAGCCCACTATCTGGTAGAAGGTGGTGGTCTTGCCGGCGCCGTTGGGCCCCAGAAGGCCCACTATCTCGCCCCGGGACACCTCCAGGCTCACACCGTCCACTACGCTTCGCCGGCGGTACCTCTTTACCAGGCCCTCCGTGCGGAGCATCTCTTTGCTGCTGCCCTTCCCGGTCTCCCGGCCGCTCACAGATCCCTCCTCGCAGGGGCCTCGCCCCGGTAGCTGTAGGTTCCGCTGACGCTCCCGGCCACCCTTATGGTCTGCGGCGACCCGTCGCTGTAGGAGATGTAGAGGCGGTCGCCGGTTACGGTGTTGGTCTCCGCCCTCTCGGCGGCCTCGCCCCCGCTGCGGACCTCCAGGTGCACGCTTCCCCGGACGAAGATGGAGTCCAGGTCTCCCGCTGCGTCGAACATGAACTTCGCCCCCTCGGATGTGAAGTGGCCGGTGGCCGGCGGGTCCACCCCGCTGTCGGTGAAATCCCCCTCGGCCGCACCCTCCACCTGTACTTCCGAGAGGCTTCCCTCATGCATCAGTATGCTCATCCAGTCCCCCGCGAGCGTGCCGTCGGGGGAGACCACCACCGGGGAGCCTATGAGCTCGAAGCGGTCCCGGTCGCCGTAGTAGCGCAGGTACTCGGCGTCCGCCGTGATCTCCCGGGCGGGAACGTCCACGTGGGCGCTGCCCTGGGCCTCGGCCCGGTTGGAGTCGGGAAAGAACTCCAGGCGGTCGGCGGTGACCGTCATGCTGTCCCCGTCCCCGGCCCGCCTCAGCACCGGGTCCACCGTGACGAAGAGGCTTCCCCTGTTCCTGTCGTACAGGGCGTACTCGCCGGTTACCCGCCCCAGCCA
Source organism: Candidatus Fermentibacteraceae bacterium (assembly GCA_041686025.1). Lineage (GTDB taxonomy): Bacteria > Fermentibacterota > Fermentibacteria > Fermentibacterales > JCC-6 > JAWLEP01. The sequence continues at coordinate 63,740 of JAWLEP010000009.1, read as the reverse complement.
GGGGCCGGTCATCACCACGCTGTCCCGGGCGGTGGCCTTGCCCTGATCCCGGAAGTAGACCACCTCCCTGGCGTTGATCACGTTGTCGCCGTCGGTGAGCTCCACGTCTCCGGTGAGGCGTATGATACCCGCCTCGCTGCGGTAGTCCAGCCGGTCGGAGGTGGCGGTGACCGTGTCGCTGACCACCACCACGTCCCCCTCGAAGAGGGCCCTGCCCGCGGTCTGCCAGACCCTGCCGGTGAGGGAGGTGACCACCACCTCCCCGTCGGTGACCCGGACGTTGCCCTCCAGGTCCACCACCACCTCGCCGTCCTCCAGCTCCCTGCCCTGCGCCCTGTCGGCGCTGGCGGTGAACACGTCCGCCCCCGCCGCGGCGCAGAGCAGCAGGAGCATGGCGATGGCCCTACAGCGCATCTTCCACGCCCTCCGGGGGCTCAGAGCCGGTGTAGACCACCTGGAAGGCCTCCCTGACGTCCACGTCCTTGCCCGCCTCCAGGGCGGTGGTGAGCCGTACGCCCCTCCCGGTCATCACCGTCTGCCCCAGCGAGTCGGGAACGGTGAGGACCACCGTGCAGTCCGACTCGAAGAAGCCGCCGTCCTCGTTCCAGAAGAGCTCGGGGGCCTCCAGCTCCCTGCCGTCCACGGTCTCCACGTGGACGTTGCCCCAGACCCGCATGCTGCCGGTGGCGGTCCGGACCTTTCCGGAGTCCCCCACCAGGTAGGCGTCGGGGACGTCCTCCTCGAAGAATGTCATGTCCACTTCGGCAAGCACCAGCAGGCTGTCGTTCTCCAGGTACGTCCCGGTGGCGGCATCCAGCTTCCAGACCCGCTGGCCGCCGTCGGTCTCCACCAGGCTGAAGCCCTGGACCCTCTGGACCGCCCCCTCTCCCTCGCTCATCTCGTCGTCGGTGCGCGGCCCGCAGCATCCGCACAGAAGCGACGCCATTGCCAGCAGCGGAAAAAGCGGCCTGGGGAGCTGGAGGGTGAGCACCTCAGCGTATCCCGGCCCGCAGCGCGTCGTGCAGGTAGAGGATCCCCACCGGGCCGCCGGCCCCGTCCACCACCACGATGGACGTGATGCCAGCCTTCTCCATCCTGCCCACCGCCACGGAAGCCAGCTCCCGGGGGCCTGCGGTAACCGGGTCGCGGATGAGAACGTCGCTGAGGGAGAGGTCCAGGACGTTCTCCCGGCGCTCCATCAGCCTTCCCAGGTCGCCGTAGACGAAAATCCCCGAGAGGGCGCCCGAACCGTCGGTGGTGATGCAGATGCCCCGGTGGCGGGTGAGCATGGCTATGGCCTCGGACAGGGGCGACTGCTCCGGCACCACCGGCAGCGGTGGGCGGGTCATCAGGTCACAGACGCGGGTGAGGAGCTTCCGGCCCAGCATCCCGGCCGGGTGGACCTGGGCGAAGTCCTCGGGGGAGAAGTCGCGCATGCGGAGCATGGCCATGGCCAGGGCGTCCCCCAGAGCCATCATGGCGGTGGAGCTGGCGGTGGGGGCCAGGTCGTAGGGGCAGGCCTCCACGTCGTCGGGAAGGGCCAGGACCACGCTGGCGCTGCGGGCCAGCAGGGAGCCGGTGTCGGCCACCATGGCCACCACCGGTATGTCCAGCCTGCGGAAGCTGGGTATCAGGGCGGCCACCTCCGGGGTCTCGCCGCTCTTGGAGAGGACCAGGGCCACGTCCCCCCGCTGCAGCATTCCCACGTCGCCGTGCACCCCCTCCGCGGGATGGAGGAAGTGGGCCAGGGTGCCCGTGCTTACCATGGTGGCGGCGATCTTCCGCCCCACGTGGCCCGACTTTCCCATGCCGCAGACCACCACCTTGCCACAGCAGCCTGCAAGGAGGCGGGCCGCGTCGTCGAAGCTCTCCTCGGCCAGCTCCAGGGTGCGGTCCAGCCAGCGGCGCTCTATGTCGAAGACCCGGCGGGCCTCACCGAACAGGCTCTCATCCACCGGCGGCCTCCAGCACCCTGTCTATGACCTCGCGGACGGCGCCGTCGCCGCCGGCGGCCCCGCTTACGAAGTCCGCCGCCTCCCGGGCCAGCCTGTGCCCCGTGGCGGGGCATGCGCCGATGCCGGCCAGCCGGATGGCGGGTATGTCCACCAGGTCGTCGCCCATGAAGAGCGAGCTCTCCAGGTCCAGCTCCAGCCGGCGGCAGATGTCCCGCAGGGCGCCGGCCTTGTCCTCGCAGCCCAGGAAGAGCATCTCCACCGGTATTTCCAGGTCGGCGGCCCGGGAGCGGGTGGCCGGGAAGTCGCGGAAGGATACCAGGGCCACGTGGAGGCCGTTCCTGCGGGCCTGTATTATCCCCGAGCCGTCGCGGGCGCTGAAGCGCTGTATCACGTCGCCGCCGGAGTAGAAGAGGCTTCCGTCCGTCAGGGTGCCGTCCACGTCCAGCGCCAGCAGCCGGACCTCGCCGAAGCCGCTCATTCCCGCCTCCCCTCCCAGTGCTCCAGGGCCCCCCGCACCACGGCGCAGGCGCCCTCCAGGGGCAGCATGGTGGCCGCGTCGCTGAGGGCGCTTCCGGGGTCGGGATGGGTCTCCAGGAAGAGGCCGTCCACCCCCCAGGCCGCGCCAGCCCTGGCCAGCTGGGGCGCGTACTCCCTGCTGCCTCCGGTGCTGTTGCCCAGGGATCCCGGCCTCTGCAGGGAATGGGTTACGTCCAGGACCACCCGGTCGGCCATTCGGGCCATCACCGACAGCGACCGCAGGTCCACCACCAGGTCGCCGTAGCCGAAGAAGGTCCCCCGCTCGGTCATCCAGACCTCGGGACACCCGGCCCGCCTGAGCTTGTCTGCGGCGCCGTCCATGTTGGCCGGGCTCATGAACTGGCCCTTCTTGACGTTCACCGGCAGGCGTGTCTCCCCCGCCGCCTCCAGCAGGGAGGTCTGACGGCAGAGAAAGGCCGGCACCTGCAGGAGGTCCACCACCTCCGAGACCGGGCCGGCCTGGCCGGCGGCGTGTATGTCGGTGGTGGTCCGAACGCCGAAGGACTCGCCCACCTCCCGGAGCATCTCCATGCCGGCCTCCAGGCCGGGGCCGGCGTAGGAGCCGGCGGCGGTGCGGTTGTCCTTCCGCCAGGAGCCCTTGAATATCCACTCCACCTCGCGGTCCAGGCCGCCGAAGAACTCGGAGAGGCGGCGGGCCACGGCCATCACCACGTCGCGGCTCTCCAGGCTGCAGGGACCCATGATGAGAACGGGCTTCAATCCGAGCTCCCCTCCATCTCGCTGTAGACGGCCGACGCCCTCGCCAGGTCCTCGGGGGTGTCCACCCCCAGCCCGGCGAAGTCCCCGGTCACTACGGTAATGGGTACGCCGGCCTCCAGCCAGGCCAGCTGCTCCAGCCTTTCGGTCCGGGAGAGATGCGTGGGGCCCAGGTCGGTGCACCGGACCAGTGAGTCCGGGGTGAAGGCGTAGGCCCCCACGTGCTCCAGCAGGCGGCCGGCCCCGTGCGGTATGGGGCTGCGGGAGAAGTAGAGGGCCCTTCCACCGGCCCCGGTGACCACCTTGACCGAACCCGGGCCGGCCAGCTCTTCCGCCGGTGCCTCCCGGGCCAGCGTGCACACGCCGTCACCGGGGTCCACCGAGGCCAGCGCCCCTATCCAGGAGGCGTCCGCCATGGGCTCGTCTCCCTGCATGTTCACCACCAGTCTCCCCGGGGAGCCCAGGGCATCCCAGGCCAGACGTACCCGGTGGGTCCCGGTGGGGGCCGGGCCGGTGAGCAGCGCCCTGTAGCCGGCGCCTTCGACCGCCTCCGCCACGTCCGGGGAGTCGGTGACCGCCGCCAGCACCCCCCATGGGCCCTCCAGGCCCTGCATCACGCGCACTACAAGGGGAAGGCCGGCTACGTCGGCCAGGGGCTTCCCGGGAAGGCGGGTGGAGCCCATCCTGGCCGGCACGAAAACGCAGACCTCGCCGGGAAGGAAGGCTAGCGCCACCGCTCCGATCCCCAGAATCCCAGCCTGACGGTGGTCTCGCCGCTGTCGTCCCAGACCTCGTGGGTCACCGAGAGGTCCAGCACCGCCCTGTCGCCGGGGAGGTTGTAGCTGAGGCCGCCGCTGTAGGCCCGGGCGCCGTCGCGCCACAGGCCGCTCATGCGGGAGTAGCCGGACCTGACCGCGAAGCTGCGGGAGAGGTCGGCCTCCGCGCCGAAGGCCAGTATGTCCCCGGCGTCCGTGCGGGAGCCCAGAAGGCTCAGCGACTTCCGCCGGAACCAGGACATCCCCAGGGAGATCCCGTCCACCGGACGGAGGGTGAGCCCGGCGAAGCCCTCGCCGGGTATGTCGTAGATCTCGGTGCTGGTGCTGTCGGAGCCGCCCCCGAAGAGGTAGTCGCGGCCCATCTCCAGGTCTCCTGACCGGTCGGTGGTGATGGAGACCCCGAAGCTCACCGGCCCCTGGCTGAAGGTGGATCCCAGCTGCACGCCCCAGGCGGACCGCAGGTAGAGGTCTTCCCTGTACCTCCACGACAGCGGTATCTCCTGCCCCACAGAGTCGCGGTCGAGGCTCACCTCGGACTGGAGGTTGCCGAAGAGGAACCTCCCTCCCAGGGAGAAGGCCAGGTGGGGGTTGGCGCGGACGGCGGCCCCGAAGTAGCCGTCGCCGGTGCCGCCCTCCCAGGCGTAGTCGCCGGTGAAGCCGTCTACGGCCAGGGTGTCGGTGCAGCTGAAGCTGCTGCGGGAGGCCAGGCCCCCGGCCAGGGATACGCCCCCCGGAAGCGGGAATACGAAGGAGACGTAGGGAAACCGGGACTTGCCGTCCCGGCTGGGCAGGTCGCTCTCGGAGTAGCCGATGGCGGCCGCCAGGCCGGTGCTGCGGACCCAGGCCGACGCGGAGGGGTTCAGCAGCGACAGCGAGGCCTCCGCCGGCGCGCAGCCCTCGACGCCCCCCATTCCGGCTCCGCGGACGGTGACCAGCGGGTACTCGCAACCGATGCCCCCGGGGGGAGGTACGAAGTCGGGCAGCCCTCCGGAGGCCAGGGCGGCGGACAGCAGCATGGTGAATATGGTCATCTGCAGCACTCCAGTTGTTTATGGTATCGAAAGCCCGGGGCGTCCGAACAGGCTCTACCTCGCCGGCCGGAAGCGGTTCCAGGCTCAGAGGTCCACGGTATCTCCCAGGTGGGGTATTATAACCTCCCTGCCCAGCTCGGAGCGAATCCTGCTTCCCAGGGCCTCTATGCCCTCCTCCTCGCCGTGGACCAGGACCACCTTCTCCGCCCTCTCGCCCACGGTTGCCGCGTACCGCATCAGCCCCTCGGCGTCGGCGTGGGCCGAGAAGCCGTCGATTACCTCCACCGGGGCCCTGCGCGCGTACTCCTCTCCGAAGATGCGCACCGTCTCCTCGCCCTCCACCAGGCGCCGGCCCAGTGTGTGCTCGGCCATGAAGCCCACGATGAGAACCGTGTTCGCCTCGTCCCCGATGTTGTTCTTCAGGTGGTGGAGGATGCGTCCCACCTCGCACATCCCCGAGGCGGAGATGATCACCATGGGGGTACGGTCTGCGTTGAGGGCCTTGGACTCCGCCACGCTCTGCGTGAAGTGCACGTTGTCGGACTGGAACGGGGTCTGGCGGCTCTGCACTATCTCCCGCATGCGCCGGTCGAAGCACTCGGGGTGCAGCTGGTAGACCTCGGTGGCGTTGAACGACAGCGGGGAGTCCACGTACACGGGCATCTTCGGTATCCTGCCGGCCAGGTCCAGCTCGTGCAGGTAGTAGAGCACCTCCTGCGTCCTGCCCACGCTGAAGGAGGGGATGATCACCTTCCCGCCGCGCTGGTGGGTGTCGTTGAGGACCCGGGCGAACTTCTCCTCGGCCTCCTCCACCGGCCCGTGCAGCCGGTTTCCGTAGGTGCTCTCCATGATCAGGAGGTCGGGCCGGGAGCCGAAGTCCGGGTCCCGCAGTATGGGCCTGCCGGGCCGGCCAAGGTCGCCGGAGAACAGCAGCACCTTCTTCCTGCCGTCCTCGCGGACGGTGAGCTCCACCTGGGAGGAGCCCAGTATGTGCCCGGCGTCCAGGAACCTGAGGGTGACGTTGTCGAATACCCGGTAGCTCTTGCCGTAGGGAATGGAGACGAAGCAGTCCAGCGTGGCCATCACCTCGTCCATGCCGTACAGCGGCTCCAGCGGGGGCAGGTCCTTTCGGGCCCGCTTGCGGTTGAGGTACTCGGTGTCGTCGTGCTGTATGTGGGCGCTGTCGGGCAGCATGATGGCCGCCAGATCCCGGGTGGCGAAGGTGCTGAGGATGATGCCGTCGAAACCGTGCCTCACTGCCGTGGGCAGGTTGCCGGAATGGTCTATGTGGGCATGGGAGAGGATGATGACGTCCACGTCCGAGGGATCGTAGGGGTGCTCCCGGTTGAGCCTCTCGCTCTCCTGGCGGTGGCCCTGGAAGAGGCCGCAGTCCAGAAGGATCTTCCTGCCTCCGACCTCCAGCAGGTGCTGCGAGCCGGTGACCATCCTGGCCGCTCCGTGGAAGGTTGCCTTCAATGGGATTCCTTTCTCTGGTGATCGCAACGGGCTCAAGTATGGCCACTGCCGCCGGCGGCAGCAACCAGCCGGGAACCGGCCGTCCGCTTCGGTGATTATTCAGTTGGGTCTACGCCCTCAGGCGGGCGCTGATCATGCCGGCCAACTGGCCGAACGGGTATGGACTTGTCCGTCAGGCCGGCGTAATGTAATAGGGAATGTACTTGCTGTGTTACAATGACACCACAGACGGATATTAACCGGATACAGGGGAGGTACGAATGAGACATGCAGCTATCCTATGCGCTCTGCTTCTGGTCTCTCTGGCCGGAGCGGAGACGCTGGTTCACAGGGTGAATGGAGCACTGGACTCGGGGGAGATAACCGTCGACGAGGCGGCCCTTTACCTGGCCGCCGGCCTTGACGGCGACTTCCAGCCGCCGGGAGCCCTCACCGAGGGCGTGGAGACCGGGCCCTGCGGCACCCCCGCCATCGAGCGGCTGGCGGACCTGTACGAGAGCTGCTCCGCCCCAATTCAGCGGGAGGTGCGCAGCCTGCTGGCCAGGCCCACGCTCAGCGGGCCCGAGTACACCTACGACAGCCCCGAGGGCTGGTTCAAGATGCACTGGACCGACCAGGGAGCCGACGCCACCAGCGAGAGCTACGTGCAGGAGCTGGCCGAGGCCTTCGACTGGTCCTGGCAGCACCAGTGCCTGGACATGGGCTTCGAGGAGCCCCCCAGCGACCTGGGAGTGGGCGGCGACGAGAAGCTGGACGTCTACATGATCAGCCTGGGCGGAGGCACCATCGGCTGGTGCTCCTCCGAGGGCAACCCCACCAGCCCCACCTATCCGAACTCCGTCTCCAGCCACATAGCCATGGAGGCCGACTCCAGCGAGTTCGGCATGGATCAGATGAACGAGACCGCGTCCCACGAGTTCCAGCACGCGGTCCAGAACGCCTACGCCGCCTGCGAGCCCTCCTGGTTCAAGGAGAACTGCGCGGTGTGGATGCAGAACGAGTGCTGGGACACCGACCTGTACGCCGACTACCTGGGCACCGGAGAGAACTGCCTCCGACAGCCCTGGCGGGCCATGGACAGCGGCTCCATGTACCACTACGGCGGAGCCCCCTGGCCCATGTACATGGAGGTCCGCTGCGACGGCTACGAGACCGTCCGGGAGGTCTGGTACAACTGCGCCATCGTGGAGGGCATGAACACCTGGGAAGCCATCGAGACCACAGCGGAGAACAACGGAATGACCCTCAACCAGTGGTTAGCCGAGTACGGCGCCTGGAGATGGTTCACCGGACCCTACGCCGTGACCGACGGGTTCTGGGAGTACGAGGAGTCCTCGCTGTGGACTCCCGGCCCCCGGGTCCTCTACTGGCACTCCCACGATGAGCTGCCCGCGTCGGGCAACCAGGGCGATCACCCCGATTACTACACCGAGTACACGGGGATGCACTGGATCATGGTGGACGTGGCCGACTACCAGGACGGCTGGATCGACTTCAGCTTCGACGGCCGGGACAACTTCGACTGGATCGTGGGCTACATCCAGTACGCCGGGGACCAGGGAGCCTTCGGCTGGGAGTTCGTGGACAACTCCTCGGCCACCACCAGCTTCAGCGTGGCAGCTCCCGGCTGGGACAAGGTGATCTTCTACGTGTTCGCGGCCCTGGACAGCCCCCTCGACCAGCTCTACGACTACGAGATAAGCTACTCCACCGGCGTGGCCGGGGGAGAGGTGGCCGACAACGGCCTGGCAGTGGTGCCGGCGGCCAACCCCATGGCACCGGGGATGGCAGTGAGCGTCACCACGCCCGAGGCCGGGTTCGCCACCCTCAGCGTGCACGACCTCTCCGGCAGGCTGGTGGACCGGATAACGGCCCAGGAGCTGGCCGCCGGAACCCACAGCTTCCAGTGGAGCGCCGAGGGTCTGCAGACCGGGGCCTACTTCCTCCGCCTCACCGGCCCTACCGGAGGCACCACCAGGAAGGTTATTCTCCAGAGGTAACGAGCAGGCCCGGGGGCGCGCCCCCGGGCCCGGACCAACGCCAAACGGAAAGAGAATGATGAGAACCTACACAGCACTGGCAGCAGCGCTGCTGCTGATCGTTCCGGCGGCCGGAGCGGTCTCCTCCTACCAGTCGATACTGGAGGCCGAGGAGGCCGGAGAGATAACGGCCGAACAGGCCGCCCTCTACCTGACCTACAGCGTCATCGCCCCGGACAGGCTGCCCGCGGAGTTCGCCGGCATGGAGACCGAGCCCTGCGGCACTCCCGCCCTGCACGAGGCCTACCTGAGGATGGACGAGGTATCCGCCCCCATCCGGGACGAGATGCTCACCCTGGCCAACAGACCGGACTTCAGCCCCTACCCGGAGTACACGTTCGACTCCGACGCCGGCTACTTCAAGATCCACTGGACCGACGAGGGCCCCTGGGCCTCTGACCTGGAGTACTGCCAGGAGATAGCCGACGCCGCCGACGTGGCCTGGGAGACCCAGATCGACGATATGGGCTACTACGCCCCGCCCTCCGACCTCGGCCTCGGCGGAGACACCAACTACGACATCTACGTCATCGAATGCGGCGGCTCCACCCTGGGCTACACCACCTGCGCCGGAGAGCCCAGCAACCCCGAGACACCCAACGGCAAGGCCAGCCACATCGCCATGGACAGGAACATCATCAACGACGGGACGAAGATCTGCACCGTGGCCCACGAGTTCCAGCACGCCTGCCAGATGGCGGCCGACCCCGCCGAGGGCACCTGGTTCATGGAGAACTGCGCGGTCTGGATTGAGGAGCAGGTCTGGCCCGAGATAGACGACTACCAGATGTACTGCGGCGGCAAGAACCCCCTCACCAGGCCCATGTGGGACATCAGGACCTCCCCCGGAGACCTCTACCACTACGGCGCCTTCACCTGGCCCTGGTACATGGAGAACAGCATCGACGTCGAGGCCGTCCTCGAGGTCTGGATCAACTGCGCCGAGGAGCCGGGCGCCAACACGCTGGAGGCCCAGGCCGACATGTTCGCCGACCACGGCAAGACGTTCGAGGAGGCCTTCATGGAGTACGGCCACTACCGCTGGTGCACGGCCGACCAGTGGTACGACGGCTGCGGACTCTACGACGAGGAGGCCTCGGAGTGGTACCCCGGCCCCCTGGTGATCAGCACCTACCACTACTTCGACGAGCTGCCCGCCTACGACATCGAGGACATGGTGGGCGTCGCCGGCGACACCTACGAGCTGGAGTGCTACGGCCTGCACTGGATCCAGGTGGAGCTGGCCAACTACCAGGACGGATGGGTCACCTTCGACTTCGACGGGCGTGACAACTTCGACTGGAACTTCTCGTTCATCATGTACAACGACGCCGGCGGCAGCTACTACCAGTGGTTCGACGTGGAGCAGCCGGACAACGAGATCTCCGTGGCCGTAGAGGCCGATGGCTGGGACTACGTGATATTCTCGCCGGTGTCCATGTTCGAAAGCGGCCTGGACATGATCTACGAAGGCGACATCACCTACAGCACAAACGCCGAAGGCGGAGTGGTGACGCCCCAGCAGCTTGGTCTGGGAGTCTCCTCCAACCCTCTGACCACGGCGGGTGCGGTGAGCGTTGATCTGCCGTCGGCCGCCAGGGCCGAGCTCAGCGTCTACGACATGACCGGCCGCCGGGTGGCCACCCTCTGTGACGAGGAGCTGGCCGCCGGCAGCCACAGCTTCGGCCTGCAGGACCTGAACCTGGACGCGGGCACCTACCTGTTCAGACTGGTCTCAGACAGGCAGATAGCCACCCAGAAGGCCGTACTGGTACCCTAGTCTCCAGCGGAGCGGGGGAGCGTCGCTCCCCCGCTCCTTCCACATCCCGCCCCGGGTTTCGTATAATCCACCTTCGCAGACGGCAGAGCCAACCGCATCGGAGGTTTCGTGCCCAGGCTATCAGCTCTTCTGACGGCGGCCGCCCTGCTGGCGGCCTGCCTGGCCTGCGGCGGAGGCCCCGAGGACGGCGGCCGGGCCTTTCCGCTGCGGGAGAACCCGCTGCTGGTGGCAGAGCTGAGGGGGATGGATCCCGACATCTCACTGCCGCGCTCCCTGACCCTCCGGGGTCACGGGGTAGCCCATGCCAGGCTCTCGCCCACCGGTTTCGCAGCAGATACCATGGAGCTGGCCCGCGAAATCGCCGCGGATGCCATCGGGGAGAACTACCTGTGTCTCCTGGTTGACGTTCCTCCGCCGGAGAACGCGCCCTCGGGGGAGGGAAGGAGCAACATATCGCTGCTGACCCACGACAGCGGCGTGACGGTCCGCCCCGCGGAGATATCGCCGGAGGTGGACCGCGGCGAATGGGCCGGCTGGCAGGGTCGTCAGTCAACCGTGGCCTCGCTGATGGACAAGTACCAGCCCGACGTGGTGGTCATGCGCCTCAGCCCCGGCTCGGCGGCCCGGGCGGGGCAGCTGATGCAGGCCTGGGAGGGGCGGGGCCTCGATCTGGTCATCTACTCGCCGCCGCGGCCGGAGGACGAGTACAGGGGATGGGCCGTCCTTAGGGGGCCCTCCTTCCTGGGGGGCAGGATCGACGGCCTCACCATGCGGGGGCTGCAGTCGACCCTCAGGGCGGTGCTGGGGGCGGAGGACACCCTCAGGGCGGCGGAGGGCACCGCCGCATACGGCCATCTGGCCGGAGGGGGGGACTAGGGTGCGCAGGATCGTAATGGCCCTGCTGCGATGGGGGGAGGGGCTTCCGGCCACCCCGGCCCGGCTGGCCGCCCTCTTCGCGGCGACGGTGATCGTCAGGAACCTGCTGGAGGCGGAGGCCACTGCGGGGATATTCCACTCCAGCGCCTTCGTGTTCCACTTCCCCATAGCCTACGTCTTCCCCATGGTCACGCTCACCTGGCTGCTCCACGTGCTCTCGGGCTACCCCGCCGGACGGCTGCTGAAGGTCATGGTGCTCACCTGGACCCTCACCCTGCTCCCGCCGCTGGTGGACCTGATGGTGGGCACGTCCACGGCCATAGGCTACTTCCCCCTGCAGAGGGGCAACGCGGCCCACTTCCTGCTGAACTTCTTCAACCCAGCGGTGGAGCTCACCGGCACCACGGCCGGCATCCGCATAGAGGCCGCCATAGGGTGCATTCTGGCCGGCGTCTTCGTGGGTACCATCGCCAGGACCGCACGCTTCCTCAGGGGCCTGGCTACCACCGTGCTCTTCGCTCCGGTGTTCCTGATGTTCTTCACCTGGCCCCACCTGGTGCAGATACTCACCTCCGGCCTCTTCTTCAACGCCGGCGAGGCCCAGATGTACTTCCAGTGGCGGGTGTCCACCGAGCCCGTCCTCTTCGGCGGGGCGCACATGACCGTCTTCCTGGTGGACATGCTGCCCACGGTGCTCTTCGGCCTGCTGCTGCTGCGGGCGGTGTCCCGGGACCTGTGGGAGATGGCCCGCACGACCATTGCGGCCAGACCCGAGGCATACCTGGCCTGCCTGGCCGGCACCGCGGCGGCCCTTGTGGCCGCCCTCTCCGGGTCGGTGCTTTCCTTCGCCGACCTCTGGGCCGTAATCGGGGCGCTGCTGGCCGGATGCCTGGTGGCGGCCTCTGCCGGGCTCCGCAAGGGCGGCGGCGGAGTGCGGGCCGCCCTGCTGGCGGCGGGCCTGCTCACCGCAGCGGCCGCGGGATGGACCACCCTGGTGGCGGCGGGGCTGGCGGCGGCGCTGCTCCACCTGCCGGGGCCTGCGAGGCTGTCCCGGATTCTGGGATACCCCGCCCTGTTCCTGCTGGCTGCGGCCCCGGTTCTTGACCCGGTAAAGACCTCCATGCTGCTCCTCCTGGCCCTGCCCGCCGCCCTGGCGGGACTGCCCCGGCGCAGGCGGACGGCGGCGGCCCTGGCCCTTCCGGCCCTGGCGGCGGCCCTGGTCCTGGCCCCGGGAGAGCCCACCTCTCCTGCGGAGGGAAGAAGCCGGGAGAACCGGTACTTCTCCCACAGCGGCAGAACGGCGCACGCCCATTTGGGAAGCATGGGGATGGCGGCGGCGGACGACGAGCTCATGCGCTTCTCGGAGTCGGCCCATCTGCTGGGCATGACGCACCGGTCGAGGTGGGCCTACCGGGTGGCCACCGCCAGGGGCGACACCTGCTCCGAGCTGCTGCGGGTAGGCCTCAACCTGGAGATGCGGAACCTCTCTCCCGGAGAGCTGCAGGAGCGGCTGGACCTCCTCCGCTCCCTCTCCCGCCGGGACGAGGGGGATGCCCTGATCACGGCGGTGCTGGCAAATGCCACCGCCAGGCGGGACACCACACTGCTTCGGTCCATGATGGAGGAGCTCGGTCCCGTCCCCAGGCTGCACACAGCCTACTCGCGGGTTCTGATAGCCGCCGGCGACACCTCCGGGGCCTGGCGCTACGGCAGGCTGGCCGCCTCCCATCCCAGCGCGGGAAGCAGTCAGCTGGCCTGGGCGGTGACCACCGCCGCCATGGCCGGGGCGGACTACGACTCCCTCTACGGGCTGGCAGAGTCCCGGCTGGGGGCCGACATGGACCTGATGACCGCCCGCCTGCGGGCGCCTCTGCTGGCCGGAAGGTCCCCCGACAGACGCGACCTCCTGGAGCTGTGCCTGCAGATCAGGCCGGAGTCCGCGGACGTGCTGGAGCTGGCCTCGCTGTGGTACCTCAGAGACGGGGACTACCCCAGGGCCATGCTGATGGCCGAGCGGGGAATTGCTGCAACCCTGCGGCCGTCTCGAAGGATGTTCGAGCTGGCCTGCGCCGCGGCGGTGGAGACGGGCTCCTGGCCGAGGCTGGAGGCTGCCGCCGAGTACGGCCTGAGGCGGTTCCCCGGCGACACCATGCTCAGGGTGTACCTGGCCGCCGCCATGACGGGCATGGGAAGGACCGAGGAGGCTGCCGAACGTCTGCGGGCCATACCGGAGCTGCCCGAGCTGTCGGGAAGGCTGGACTCGCTCACTGCAGCCGCGACGGAAGGGTAGGCTTGCCCTCCGCCCCGTCGGTCCGGCTCTCCCGCAGAGACGCCGCGCTGGCTGCGGCCATGGCCCTCCTGGTGGGCCTGGCGGCGCTGGTGTGCGGCCCCCGGACCTTCGACGCCGTGGACGGTGCGGAGCTGTCGCTGGCCGGCAGCCGCCTGGAGATCGCCCATCCCCCGGGCTATCCGCTCCTACTGATGCTGCTGCGGCTGGACGGGGCGTCCACTTATGCGGGCCATCGAATGCTCACCTCGGCAATCGCCGGTCTGGCCGCCGCCGCGGTGTACGGGGCGGTGCGGAGCTTCCGCCGCAGCCCGGCATCCTCGGCGGGCACGGCCCTTCTGGTGACGCTGGCCCCGCCGGTGCTCGGCCAGCTGAAACTGCTGGAGGTGCACGGTCTCGCTCTGCTTCTCTGCAGCCTGGCCCTGATGCTGCGCCGCCGGCCCGCCGGGGCCTACATGCTGGGGCTGGCCGTATTCGGGGGGCATCCCGTTTCGGTGCTGCTGCTGCCGGCCTTCCTGGGCCGCCGCCGGGGAATCTCCCGGCTGGCGCCGGCCCTTCTGCCGGCGACTCTGCTTCTCTACGTACCGCTGAGGGCCGGTGACTCCACCCTCCTGCACTACACCTCACCGGCCGTTTTCGGCCACTGGCTCTCCTACATGGGCCTGTACGGAGGAAGGCTGGCCGGTCCCGCCGCCGGCAGGCTGGTCCAGCTGCTGAGCGCCCTGGGGCCGGTATTCGGGGCCGCCGCCGCGTTGCTGCTGGTGCTGGGGCGGCCCGAAGGCTGGAGGCTGCCGCTGTCCGCCGGGCTGGCCCTGCTGTTCGCAGTCTCCTACGACGTGCGCGACCTGTACGCCTACTGGTGGCTGGTGCTCCTGCCCCTGGCCCCGTGGATGGCCGGAGGGCTTGCGAGGATCCGCCAGGCCGCAGGCGGCCACGTTCCGGCAGCGGCGGTGGTGACGGCGGGGGCCGTGGCTGGCCTGGCGGGGGCCTGGAGCCCCGGGGACCGGGCCGCCAGGACGGTGGCGGCGGACATGGCCAGGGCCGCGGGTCCGGGGGGCGTCTACTGCACGGTGGGCCACCAGACCTTCTACGCCGCATACCTCCTGGAGGCCGAGGACCTCCGCCCCGACCTGGTGCCCGCCGACCTCTACGGCAACCTGTTCGGTCTGAAGCTGGCCTCGCCTGCAGGACACCTTCCCGACAGCCTGGGGGGCAGGCCGGTCTATGCCACCCGGGCCTGGAGAAGCCTGCCCCTCCACGGCCTTCTCTTCACCGTGGACCCGCCGGGCCTTCCCTGGGACGCCTACGACGTATTCAGCCAGCGGCCGGAAACGGACGATCCCCTGGCCAGGGACCAGCTGGCGGAGTGCTGGCTCAGAAGGGCCCTGGCCGAAGAGGGCGAGGACCGTGGCCGGGCCTTCGCCGCCGCGGAGAGCCTGGCCTCCACCCGCGAGACCAGGGAGAGGGTGAATTTGCTCCGTGACGACTAGAAAGAAGGCTCTGGGGGCGGTGCTTGTCCTGGCGGCGCTGGGCGTGCTCTACAGCCTCACGCCGATACACAACGCCAACTTCTTCTGGCACCTGCGCAACGGCCTGGACATTCTCGACTCCGGCACCGTGCGGACGGCCGACCCCTTCACCCACACCATGTGCGGCCGGGAGTGGCTGCAGCAGGAATGGGGCGCCGAGGTGGCCATGGCCCTCTCCTGGCGGCTGGGGGGAGAGGTAGGCCCCATACTGCTGAAGGCCCTTCTGGTGGCCGCCGCCATCGTGCTGGCCGGGCTGGAGGCCCGCAGGCGGGGGGCCGACTGGCGGGCGCTGGCCCTGGTGGGGGTGCTCTGGCTGGGTCTCAGCCATCCGCGGTGGATCGTCCGGCCCCACCTGACCACCATCTTCTTCTTCTCGCTGTACCTCTACCTGGTCCCCCGGATCCGCAGCAGGGGCTGGGCGTGGGGCCTGGCCGTGTTCCTCCCGCTGCAGATCCTCTGGGCCAACTGCCACGCGGGCTTCGTGATGGGGCCGTTCCTGCTGGCCCTTCCCCTGGCCGACGACCTGGCCGGCCGAAGGTGGCACCGGGGGCTCCGCTGGGCGCCTCTGCCCATTGCCTCCCTGGCGGTCTCCGCCGTGCATCCCAACGGACCGGGATCGCTGCGCTACCTCACCGGCTTCTTCTCCCAGCCCCTGTTCCGGCAGACCATACGGGAGTGGTGGAGCCCCTTCGACCCCCGCTATCAGCCGGGGCTGCCCGTCTCCAGGACCGCCCTGGTCCTGGTGGGCCTTACCCTGCTGGCCGCCGTCCTTCTGTGGCGGCGCAGAAGACGGGTGAGGCCCTCCGTGGTCCTGGGCCTCGTCCTGCTCACCGCGGCCTCGGCAGCGGCTTCGCGCAACATCGAGCTGCTCTCCATGGCCGGCCTGGCCTGGCTGGCGCCCCTGGCTTCGGGGAGGGTGAGCGGCTGGCTGGCCGGAGGGCTCCTGGCGGCGGCCGCGGCGGTTCCCTTCGCATTCGGCGTCCCCCGGGAGGTGGGCCCCTCCCGGCCCCTCTCGCTCTCCGTGGACTGGAGCATCTACCCCCGGGAGACCGCCGAGTTCCTGCAGGACCACCCGGGCCTGCTGCAGGGCACCCTGTTCAACACCCACGAGGTTGCCGGCTACCTGGAGTACAGGTTCGGAGAGAGGCTTCCCCTCTACATGGACGGCCGCTGCCTGCTCTACCCCGAGCAGTTCTACGCCGAGTACCTGGCCATGGCCGCTCCGGCTTCCCGCACCGAGGCCCTTCCGGTGCAGGCCGGGGTGCTCGTGGCCCGGGACATCGACCTGGCCGTGGTCCACTGGCCCTCCTCTCCCGGCTCGGTGGCCTACCTCCTGGCAGACCTTCCCTTCTGGAGGGCCGTCCACTGGGACGGCGTAGCCGTGACCTACGCCAGGGAGGACCTGCTGCTGCGCACCGGGCTGGATTCCCTGGGGTTCCGAAGGCTCGACCCGCTGCGGTCCGGCGACCTGCTGCAGACCCCGGCCTATCTGCTGCCGGCGGGCCTGGAGCCGGAGCTGCAGCGGGCCTCGGACCTCGGCCTGGAGGACGCCACGCTGTCCCTGGCGCTGCTGCGGCAGGCGGAGGGAGACACCCGGCGGGCCCTTGCCCTGGCGGAATCCCTGGACAACGCCAGGCTGCGGGGGAGCATGGTCTCGGCCCTGACCCCGGGGGAGGAGCTTTCCGACTCTCCGGACCCGGCAGCGGCCACCGCCGCCTGCTGGAGCAGGTTCCGGGACGGACGGCCGGAGGGGGCGCTGGATGCAGCCCGTCTCTCCGGCGATCCGGTGCTGGTGAACGCAGCCTCGGTCCTGGCCCGGGACAGCGTCCTCCCCGAGCCCAGGCTTCCCTGGGTGATGAAGCCCGGAATGCTGGAGCTGGCCCGGCGGCCGGGGTCGGAGTCCGGCACGGCCCTTTCGGCCCGGGCCTCCGCCCTCTGGTGCTGCGGGCTGCGGGACTCGGCGCTGTCCACCGCCTCCGCGGCCCTGGACCCGGGCCCGACGGCGCCCTGGCAGCTGGCCTCCCTGTCCGTCCTGCAGGCCATGGGGGGCAATGGTGAGGGTGCCGCGGCCACGGCTCATCGCGCCATCGGCGCCAGGCCGGCGCCCTTCAGCCTCTACTCCATGGGTATAGCCCTGCGGGAGACCGGAAGCCCGCGGGAGGCCGCGTCCTTCCTGCGGGAAGCGGTGCGGCTCTCCCCCGACTACGTCCCCGGGAATCTGGCCCTGGCCGACCTCCTGTGGGAGCAGGGGGCCATGGCGGAGGCCGCCGCCCTGTACTCGCGGATGGCTGAGTCGGAGGCGCCCCTTCCTCCCCCCGCCGTCCGCCGGCTGGAGCTGGCGGAGATTCTGGGGGGGGGCTTTCTTGACAGCATGGCGGATGGGGTTAAGGATTCAGGTACATAGGTCAAGTATTTACAGGACATTCCTGCAATAAACACTCTAAGGGGTTGAGATGTCCATAGCCAACAAGATCAACGATTTCCTGAAGAGGGTCTCCCGGCTGATCATGGGCGGGGGCGAAGAGGCGGTGGCGAAGCAGAAGAAGCGGGGCAAGCTCACCGCCCGCGAGCGGATCGCCTACCTGCTGGATTCCGAGAGCTTCCTGGAGACCGACATCTTCGTGGAGCACGCCGGCAGGGACTTCGGCCTGGACAAGAAGAAGCTGGCGGGGGACGGCGTCATAACCGGCTACGGCAGCGTGGACCAGCGGCCGGTGGCCGTATTCGCCCAGGACTTCACCGTGGCCGGCGGCTCGCTGGGAAAGATGCACGCGGCCAAGATCACCAAGGTGATGGACATCGCCGGGAAGATGAAGATGCCCCTGGTGGGCATCAACGACTCCGGCGGCGCCCGGATACAGGAGGGCGTGGATTCCCTGTGCGGCTACGGCGACATCTTCTACAGGAACACGATCCTCAGCGGCGTGGTGCCCCAGATCTCGGTGATACTGGGCCCCTGCGCCGGCGGCGCCGTGTACTCCCCCGCCCTCACCGACTTCGTCTTCGTGGTGGACAAGATATCCAAGATGTTCATCACCGGCCCCCAGGTGATCAAGTCGGTTCTGGGGGAGGAGATAAGCCAGGAGGAGCTGGGCGGAGCAAGGACGCAGGCCGCCATAACGGGCAACGCCCACTTCTTCGCCGAGAGCGAGCAGGAGGCGTTCGAGCAGATACGCCGGCTGCTGTCCTTCCTTCCCTCCCACTCCGGTGAGGACCCCCCGGCGGTTCCGCCCGCCGAGCCCCGCCATCCCCTGGGAGACCACGTGATACCCGACGACAGGCGCATGGCCTACTCGGTGAAGGACATCGTCCGCGGAGTGCTGGACGACTCCGACTTCTTCGAGGTGCAGGAGCACTACGCACGGAACATCGTCATCGGCTTCGGCCGCCTGGGCGGCAGGACCGTGGGAGTGGTGGCCAACCAGCCCCGGGTCCTGGCCGGGGTGCTGGACGTGGACGCCTCCGACAAGGCCGCCCGCTTCATCCGCTTCTGCGATTCCTTCCGCATACCCCTGATCACCTTCGTGGATACCCCCGGCTACCTTCCCGGCACCGATCAGGAGTACGCGGGGGTGATCCGCCACGGGGCGAAGATCCTCTACTCCTACAGCGAGGCCACGGTGCCCAAGATGACGGTGATCATGCGCAAGGCTTACGGCGGTGCCTACATCGCCATGTGCAGCCGTCACCTGGGGGCCGACTTCGTCATAGCCTGGCCCACCGCGGAGATCGCGGTGATGGGCTCCGAGGGAGCCGCCAACATCATCTTCCGCAAAGAGATAGCGGCTGCCGAGGACCCCGAGAAGCTGCGCAGGCAGAAGATCGAGGAGTACGAGAAGGAGTTCGCCAACCCCTACAAGGCCGCCTCCCGCGGCTACGTGGACGTGGTGGAGAGGCCGTCGGCCACCCGCAGCGCCCTTCTGAAGGCCATGAAGGTCGCCAGGACCGACAGGCCGCACCAGCAGGACCGCCGCCACGGCAACATGCCGGTTTAGGGGGACGCCATGAAAGACGAAGAGCTGGGCAGGCTGAACATCGACTACACCACCTACACCACCGAGGTCCCCGAGGGCTCGGTGACCCCCTTCCGGGGGTCCACCGACCTCGGCGAGGTCCGGGCCGTCATTCCCGGCACGGTGGTGGAGGTCCGGACGGCTCCGGGCGACACCGTCGAGGACGGCGACGTGCTGCTGCTGCTGGACGCCATGAAGATGCACAACGAGGTCTGCGCCGAGGTGGACGGCAGGGTGGAGGAGGTTGCCGTGGAGGCCGGCGACCGCGTGGAGAAGGGCCAGCTGCTGGTCCGCATCACCCAGTCCCAATGAAAGTGCCAATGAAAGTGCCAGGCACTTGAATTGAACGGTTGCGGGGTAGGGCATTTGCCGGGGGGCACCGGCCTCCCGGCGTAGCGTAACCCAGGCACACAAAA
>JAWLEP010000009.1:17970-44208 GCA_041686025.1 Candidatus Fermentibacteraceae bacterium | reverse complement strand
CCAATGAAAGTGCCAGGCACTTGAATTGAACGGTTGCGGGGTAGGGCATTTGCCGGGGGGCACCGGCCTCCCGGCGTAGCGTAACCCAGGCACACAAAAGCGGCCCGGACAACGAGATCCGGGCCGCTTCTCTTTTCAGGCAGTCTATTCCCTACTCAGGCACCGTGAAACGTAAGTGCCTGGCACTTACGCTCACCTGCGTTGGGAGGGGCTACTCGCCGCCTCCGTACTGCTCGGCCTTCTCCATGGCCTCGATGGCGTCTTCGCGCCGGCCCAGCCTGCTGTAGGTGCTGGCCAGGTACTCCCAGTACCGGGCGTTCTCGGGAGCGTACTGGAGGGCAACCTCCAGGGCCTGCGCGGCGGCCTCGTCCTCTTCGATCCTGGTGTAGGCCGCGTACTGCATGAAGTATCCCTCTGCCAGCTGATCCGGAGTCACGCCGGATATGCTCACAGCCTCCTGCAGCTTCTCCAGGGCGTCCTCGTAGCGCTCCATCTGGAAGTAGGCGTGGGCCACGCTGGCCAGTATGCTGAAGTCGCTGCCGTACTCGCCCTCCAGCACTGCCTCCAGCTGGGCGAGGGCCTGGTCGAACTCCTCCATCTCGATCAGGGTAAGGCCCTCCTTCACCCTGATTTCGGCCTTCAGGGCCGCTCCCTCGTCCTCGGTGATCACGCCTTCGGCAACCTGCCGGTCGATGGTGGCTATGGCCTCGTCGAAGACCTCCAGGGCCTCGTCGAACCGGCCGCGGAGGATCATGATGTCGGCCAGGGCGTTGAGGACGTCGGAGTTGCCCGGCTGCATCTCCAGGGCGGTGTCCAGAGCTTCCTGGGCCGACTGCAGATGCTCTTCGCCGGTGGCCTCGTCCTCCGCCTCCATGGCCATTGCCTTGTGTATCACTCCGATGTTGAAGAGGGAGAGGACGGCACTGCTCTCCGCGTTGTCCAGCATGTCGGCCAGGTACTCCCGCTGCCGCTGGTCCTCGGTGGTCTCCAGCTGCTGCTGGTAGTCCTCCATCAGGGGCTGGGCCAGCTCCCATGAATCCTGGAAGTAGTCCAGGGCCTCCTGCATGTCCCCCTCCTGCAGGGCCAGGTCGCCCAGCATCTGCTCGAACTCCGGCCTGCCGGGAGCGATGCTCCGGCCGGTCTCGATGACCTCCAGGGCCTGGTCCATATCGTCCTCGGCGAAAAGGGCACCGACGGCGTTGTAGAAAACGAACCATTCCTTGGCGATGTCCGGAGCGAACGCGGGGTCCATCTCGTAGGCCATCCTGTAGCTCCGGGCGGCCTCCGTCCAGTCGTTGAGGACGGAGAGGGCCTGGCCGCGCCACATCCATATCTCGGCGGTGGCGGATTCGGCCTCGATGACGCTGTCGGCAAGGTGAACGGCCTCCTCGTACTCGCCGTTCTGTATGTGGACCTTCATCCCGGTGACCGACGGGTTGGCGCAGGCCACCAGCATGGCCGCGGCCGCCAGAAGGATGGCCGACGTGATTGCTGCTCTCTTGTGCAAGTGTCTCCTCCGTTCCTTTGTCTATATTAGTATAGGTAGCCTTGAGACTACGGGGTGGCAACTCAAGCAAATCTGCCCAAACCCCCCCCGCAGGTCAACTGCAGCCTGGAGGAACCGATGACCCTGGTGAGCTGCTGTGCAGCGGCGATGCTGTCGCTGGCCCTTTCCGGGCCGCAGGCCCCCCTGCGCACGGACGCCCGCGGCGAAGAGGGGGAGCGCAGCATACTGATCGACACCGGGCTGCAGAGGATGGCGGCCTTCAGCGGCCGCCGGCTGGTGCAGATGTCCAGGGTGTCCACGGGAAGGCCGGGGCACGAGACCCCGAAGGGCGACTTCCACGTCCGCTACCGCTACCCCGCGCCCATGTCCAGCAGCTACATGGTCAGGATGCCCTACTGGATCTGCATAGACGACCTGGGCCAGCTGGGGCTCCACGAGTGCCAGCCCCGGCAGTACAGGCAGCTGGGGACACCGGGCTCCCACGGCTGCATCCGGCTGGGCCCCTCCACGGCGGAGTGGCTCTACGGCTGGCTCCCCGACGGGGCCTGCGTCAGAATCCGCTGAAGGCTCACACCAGGTCGGGCTCATCGCGCTCCAGCCTGGCCACCACCTCCTTCAGCTTCTGCGCGTAGCGGTCCGACATCACAAGGGTCGCCCGGTCGGTCTCCACCACCGACAGGGACTCCACCCCCAGCAGCACGGTGAGCCTGCCGGGGTTCCAGACGGTGCAGTCGCCGCTCTCCACCTCCATGGTCCGGCCCCTTCCGGCGCCCACCCTGCGGGCGGCGATCCAGTCTCCCACGTCGTCCCAGTCGAACCCGGCCTCCACCATGGCCACCCGGCGGGCCCGCTCCATAACGCCGTAGTCGATGGAGATGGAGCGAATCCCCCCGTAGTCCTCCATGGAGGGAGCGGTCTCCGACGCCAGACCCTCCGCGGCCCGGGCCACCTCCGGGAGGTGGCGCCGCAGGCTCTCCAGGATGGCGTCCACCCTCCAGAGGAACATCCCCGCGTTCCAGAGGTAGTCGCCGCTCTCCAGGTACTCCCTGGCGGTCTGCAGGTCGGGCTTCTCCCGAAACACCTCCACCTGCCAGACACCCTTCATGATGCTCCGGCCCCTCCTGAGGTAGCCGTAACCGGTGGCCGGCCTGTCCGGGGGAATGCCGATGGTGGTCAGCCAGCCGTCCATGGCCGCCGGAAGTGCCGCCCGCACGGTGGCCGCGAACCCCTCCGCGTCCTCCACCCGGTGGTCGGAGGGTATCACCAGCGCCGCGGACTCGCCCCTGCCTCTGCCGCTGAGGACGGCGGAGCTCCAGGCGATGCAGGCGGCGGTGTTGCGCCCCACCGGCTCCAGGAGGAGGTTCTCCCGCGGCAGCCAGGGAAGCTGGGAGCTCACCAGGCCTGCATGATCGGCACCGGCCACCACGTAGACGTCCTCCGGCCCGCAGAGGCTCCTGGCCCGCTCCGCGGTGAGCTGCAGCATGGTCATCTCGCCCAGAAGCTCCAGGAACTGCTTGGGCCGCCTGGTGGTGGAGACCGGCCAGAAGCGGGTCCCCCGCCCTCCGGCCATGATGACCACGGATAGAGAATCGTCAGACATAATCCTGCTCCAAACCAGTCCTGGGCGAGGCGATCACTCCCTCGCCCTCCAGCTCGACACGGCCTCCGTCGCCGGCGGCCAGAACGCAGGACCTGGCCTCCAGGCCCCTGCCTCCCGGCAGCTCCATCCGGCCGTCTGTGAGAAAGAGGGTCTCCCCCGCCGCCAGCCCTGCCCCCTCCCGCACCCTTCTGAGCGCGTAGGGAGCCTCCAGGTCTTCCAGACGCTCCCATTCACCCCTGGTGTCCGGTGCCCCCCGGCGGGCGTAGTCCACGGCCTGCAGGCCCTTCTCCAGGTGAAGGGGGCGTGGCCTGCCATCTGAGCCCAGGCGATTGTAGTCGTACAGCCTGTATGTGATGTCCGTGTTGGACTGGATCTCCAGCACCTCGACGCCGCCGCCCAGGCTGTGCACCGAGCCGGCGGGAAGGTGGACCGTGTCCCCGGCCTTCAGAGGCATCCTCTGCAGAGCCTCCTCCGCCCGTCCCTGCCGAATGGCCGCCTCCAGGCCGTGGCGGTCGACCCCGGGGGCCAGGCCGCCCATCATCCAGGCACCCGGATCGGCCTCCAGGACCAGCCAGGTCTCGTCCTTCCTGGGTCCGCCTTCCCTGCCCGGATGTACCTGTACGGAAAGCTTCCTGGCCGGATGCAGCGTCTTCACCAGCAGGGGATAGCGCCCGTTCCGCACCGGGAGCGACCCCGAGGAGCACAGCTCCTCCACCGAGGTCCGGCTTCCGTCGGCGCCCACCAGCCCGGCGGAGCCTCCGTCATCGTGGTAGACCCAGTAGATCTCGCCCACCGGGCGGCCGGCGGGGTCTGCGAGAGCCCCCCAGATACGGCCCACCCGGCGGGGCAGAGCCTCGTATATCATCCCTTCCTCCCCTTCCGCATCAGGGGTGGCAGCAGCATCTGCCAGCTTCCGTCCCGCTCCGGGTGCCACTGGACTCCCCACGCCGGACTTCCCGCCAGCGACTCGATGGCCTCGATTACCCCGTCGGGGGCCCGGGCGGACTCCCCGTACCCCGGGGGAACGGAGTCGATGGCCTGATGGTGGTAGCTCTCCACGCTCTCCAGGCCGGCGATGGCCCGGGAAAGGCCTCCGGCGCCCACCACCTCCAGGGCATGCCTGCGGGGGCTGGAGCCGGTACCGGCGTGATCCAGCGCCCCCTCCACCCCGTCGGGTATGTGCTGGATGAGTCCCGAGCCCTCGGCGATGGCCATCAGCTGCATGCCCATGCAGATCCCCAGCAGAGGGACGCCGGCGGCCCGCGACCTGCGGTAGAGGCCCATCTCCCAGCGGGGCCTCGCAAGCTCCACCGGCCCCACCCGGGTCCCGGGGCGGCCGAACAGCACCGGGTCCGGGTCGCCGCCCCCGGTGAGGACCAGCAGGTCCAGCGCCGCCAGAAGGCCGTCCCCGCTTCCGGGCAGGACCACCAGCGGCTCGGCGCCGGCCGCCTCCACCATCTCCGCGTACCGGCGGGAGAGGGAGTAGCCGCCCTTTCCGTCCCAGACCGCGGTAAGGCCCACCAGCCCGGGCACTGCTAGCCCGCGGCCGTCATCCTGCGGACCGCCTCCAGGGCCCTCTCCCGGATCCCGGGGGGCACCGATACCTCGGGCTCGAGGTCCTCCAGGCTGGCCAGCACGTCCGCGGGGGATATCTTCTTCATGTTCTCACACCAGATCCGGCCTCCGGGGACGAACTCCCGGTCGGGGTAGAGGGTCCGGAGCCTGTAGGCCATTCCCTCCTCGGTGCCCACTATGAACCGCTGCGCACCCGACTCCGGCACCCTGCGGATCATGTCTCCGGTACCGCCGATGAAGTCGGACAGCTCCCACATGGCCGGCGGGGTCTCCGGATGTGACATGACCTCGGCGTCCGGCCATCGCTCCATCTTCCCGCGCAGGTCGTCGAGGTCGGCATTGGCGTGGGCCAGGCAGGCGCCCTCGAAGATGTGGACCTCCCTGTCCACATGACCGTCCACCCAGATTCCCAGGTTGCGGTCGGGTCCGAATATCACGCTGTCCCCGGGCGCCGAGTCCACCACCTCCACGGCGTTGGCGGAGGTGCAGCAGGCCCAGCTCTCGGCCTTCAGCTCCACGCTGGAGTTGACGTAGACAACAGCCCTGGCGTCGGGATGCCGGGCCTGCATGAGGCGGAGGTCCTCGGCCGTCATGCTGTCGGCCAGAGGGCAGCCGGCGTTCGGGGCGGGAAGCAGTATCCTCTTCGCAGGCGAGAGAATGGAGGCCGTCTCGGCCATGAAGCGAACCCCGCAGAAGACCACCACCTCCGCGTCGGTCTCCGCCGCCTTTCTGCTGAGGCCCAGGGAGTCACCCACGAAGTCGGCCATGTCCTGTATCTCCGGCGGCTGGTAGCTGTGGGCCAGGATGACGGCGTTCCGGCTCTCCCGCAGCTCCCCTATCCGCGCCAGGATCCGCTCACTGTCCAATATCGTCTCCCTTCAGAGAACCCTCTATGACGCCTCCGGCGACCACCCTCTCCCCCACGCCCACGGCCGCTGTCTGGCCGGGAGCCACGGCACTGAGGGGGGCGTCGAAGACCGCTTCCAGAGCCCCGTCCCGTCTGTGCACCAGACAGGGGGCGGGGGCTTTCCGGTATCTTATCCGAATGCTCCCCCGGAAGGTAGGGGACCGGGGCATTCCCAGGTCGTTGACCTCCCGCAGAACGCAACCTTCCGCCAGCAGATCCTCCCGCCCGCCGGCAACCAGTGTCCGGGCGGCGGCGTCCACCGATACGCAGTACAGCCGCCGCGGTCTGCCGGGCAGCCGCAGCCGCTGGCCCACGGTGGGAAGCAGGGGCCCGACCCCATCGGCCAGCACCCCTCCGCTTTCGTCCACCACCTCCCACAGCGGCCTCTCCAGGCCGGCGGCCGGGTCGAAGCAGAGGTCCATGCTCTCCCGCCGGTGGTGGGGAAGCCCCAGCCGCTCAGCCTCCCGGGTGACCCGCTGCTTGGTCCATCCGCCCAGGGGCATCAGGCAGCGGTCCAGCACCTGCCGCCCTACCATGGCCAGGAAGTAGCTCTGGTCCTTGGACCGGTCGACGCCCCGCCGCAGCCCCTCCGGGCCGGCGAAGGCGTAGTGGCCGGTGACCAGGACCTCCCCCGGCAGCAGCATCCGGTGAAGCAGGCCCATCTTGGGCCCGCGGTTGCACATGGCGCAGGGGTTGGGGGTAAGGCCTTCGGCCAGCATCTCCGCGGCGGGCGCCGCCACCTCCCGGCGGAAGGCCTCCCTGCCGTCGACCTCAATGAGCCGGCGGCCGAAGCGGTTGGCCACTCTCCGGGCCGCCTCGGGGATCCCGGCACCCATGTCCACGCATGCGGCCCTGGTCCGGTAACCGGCCCTCACCATCAGCTCCATGGCCAGGGCGGAGTCCCTGCCGCCGGATACGGCCACCAGCGCGCGCGGGTCCACTGCCCCGGTCAGGCTCCGAACTTGCGGAGCTTGCCGGCGGAGCCCAGCAGCAGGCCCATCAGCTCGTCGGCGGGGAAGGTGCCCAGGGCCCCGGCCATGGCCTGCCTCTCGCTGAAGGCGTCGCTGAAGCCCGTCCTCTGCGGGCCTCCGTGCACCAGCAGGGGCACCGGATGCCAGCTGTGGAGCTTCATGGGGCAGGGGGTGGAGTGGTCGCCGGTTACGCAGATCACGTCGAAGCCGGCCCGGAGTATGTCCGGCACCACCTCGTCGAAGCCCTCCACCGCGCCCACCTTTGCCGCGGCGTCGCCGTCCTCGCCGGAGCTGTCGGTGGGCTTGTGGTGCAGGAACACGAAGGTATAGCCCTCTGACGCCGCCTTCCGGGCCGCCTCAACCTCCTCCTGCAGCGTGGAGCACTCCAGCAGGTCCATTCCCGCCAGGGCGGAGACACCCCGGTACATGGGGTACAGCGCCGCGGCGCCCGCCCTGAGGCTGAACCGCTCCTCGAAGGAGGGGAAGGGCTCGTGAACGGCGAAACCCCGGAGGAGCAGGAAGTTGGCCGGCTGCAGGCCGGACAGTATCTCCCCCGCCTTCTCTATGAACGACCTGACAATCGAGGCGGTGTCTTCGGCCTCGGGTGCTCCGGCCTCCACGTCACGCGGCGGTCTGCCCACCAGACCGGGGTCGGTGTCGTCCAGGCGGTCGTCCAGGCCCTGGCCCCGGAAGACCACGCAGGCCCGGTGCTCCTTCACCGGCCTTACGAACACCTCCGCTCCCTCCACCTCGATGTCCTGCAGCAGACCCACCAGCTCCCGGCACTTCTCCGTGGAGATCCGGCCCGCCCGCCGGTCGGACACCAAGCCGTCATCGTCCAGCGTGCAGAAGTTGATCCTGGCGGCCAGGTCGCCCTGCTGCAGGTCGAAGCCTATGCCCAGCGCGGAGAGGACGCCCCTGCCCACGCAGCTGCTGACGGGGTCGTAGCCGAACAGGGCCAGGTGCGCGGGCCCGCTGCCCGGCGTCACGCCGTGGGCGATGGGAACGTGCTGGCCCAGGGCCCCTTCCGCCGCCATCCGGTCCAGGTTGGGGGTACGCGCCGCCTCCAGGGGCGTCATGCCCTCCAGCCCGGGCACCGTTATGTCGCCGAGGCCGTCCATGACGGCCAGCAGTATCTTCGACCCGGTCTCCTCGGCCAGGCTCTCTATCAGGCCCTCTCTCATGTCAGCCAGCCCCTTCCTCTATTCTCACCCCGTCTCCCTGCACTACGCTGCCGCAGGGGAAGGGCGCCTCGCCGGCACCCCTCAGCAGTTCCATCGAGGTCTCGTACTCTTCGCCTCCGGGGACCACGGCGATGAGGCCCACGCCCATGTTGAAGGCCCGGAACATCTCGCCGCGGCGGACGCCGCCCAGCCGGGATATCAGGCCGAATACCGCCGGCTCCTCCCAGCCGGTCCGCACCACGGCCCCGCAGCCCTCCGGCAGTATGCGGGCCAGGTTGCCCGGTATGCCGCCTCCGGTGACGTGGCAGAGGCCCCGCACCAGCCCCGGACGCTCCAGCAGCCGGCTCACCGGGCCCAGGTAGCTGCGGTGCACGGCCAGAAGCGCCTCACCCACCGTGGAGCCGCCCAGCTCATCCGGACGGCTGTCCACCGTCAGGCCGGCGTCCCCGAAGAGGACCTTCCTGGCCAGGCTGTAGCCGTTGGTGTGCAGGCCCGACGAGGGCAGCCCTATCAGCCGCATCCCCGGACGTATGCCGGACCCGTCGATGACGCTGCCGCGGTCCACCACCCCTACTATGGTCCCCGCCACGTCGTAGTCACCGGCTCCGTAGAAGCCGGGCATCTCGGCGGTCTCTCCCCCCAGCAGGGCGCAGCCGTTCTCCCGGCAGGCTGCCGCCAGGCCGGTTACTATGTCGGCGGCCACTGCGGCATCCAGCCGGCCGCAGGCGATGTAGTCCAGGAAGAAGAGGGGCCGGGCCCCCTGCACCAGTATGTCGTTGGTGCAGTGGTTCACCAGGTCCATGCCCACGGTGCCGTAGGAGCCGGCCATGGATGCCACCTTCAGCTTGGTGCCCACGCCGTCGGTGCTGGCCACCAGCACCGGCTCCTCCACCCCGGGGAAGTCCGCCCGGAAGAGGCCGCCGAAGAGGCCCACGTCGGACAGCACCCGGGAGTCGAAGGTGGAGCGCACGGCCCGGGCCATGAGCCTGGTGGCCCGCTCGCCCTCCTCCAGGTCCACGCCGCTTTCGCGGTAGTCCGCCCCGCTCACAGCTCCGCGCTCCCCAGCTGGTTGGTGGAGAGGTAGAAATCCATCCTCTCGTCAACAGCCGGCCCGTCCAGCTCCCTCATACGCTCCACCCCGAAGCCTCCCACCGCGAAGCTGGCCACCACGTTCCCGTAGGCCAGGCCGCGCTTCACGCTGGCGAAATCCAGGCCGCGCCCCGTGGAGGCCAGGTAGCCCAGCATGCCCGAGGCGAAGGAGTCTCCGGCCCCTGTGGGGTCGGTGACCTGCTCCAGGGGCACAGCCGGCAGCTGGAAGGGATGGGGGCCGCCCAGGGCCAGCACCCCGGCGGCGCCGCGCTTGATGATCACCCAGTCGGGCCCCTGGTCCAGGACGAACCCGCCGGCCTCGAAGAGGCTGTTCCTCCCCGCCAGCTGCCTGGCCTCGGTCTCGTTGAGGAACACCAGGTTCACCCTGCGCAGGACCTCCAGGACCCGGTCCCTCTCGGTCTCTATCCAGAGGTTCATGGTGTCCACGGCGATCCACTCGGGGCTGTGAATCTGCTCCAGCACCTCCAGCTGCAGCGAGGGGTCTATGTTGGCCAGGAAGAGGTGGGGGCAGTCCCGGTAGCTCTCCGGAAGCCGGGGGCTGAAGCTGGCGAAGACCCCCAGCTCGGTCCGCAGGGTCCTGGCGTCGCCCAGGTCCTGGCCGTAGACCCCCTCCCATCGGAACGTGGGCCCCTGACCGGTGGTCACGCCCTCCAGGTCGACGCCGCGGTCGGTGAGGAAGCGCTTCTCCTGCACCGGGAAGTCGGGTCCCACCACTCCCACCACCCGAACCTTGGCCATGACGCTGGCGCCCATGGAGAAGTAGACGGCGGACCCGCCCAGGGTCTCCTCAGCCTTGCCGGCGGGGGTGGTGAGGGTGTCCAGCGCGATCGAACCTACTACCACTAATGACATCTGAACCTCGTTCAGCAGCGGGGGGCTACATCCTGTCCGGAGCATCCACCCCAAGTACAGCCAACATTCCGCGCAGAGCGCTGCGGCAGGACAGGCATAGAAGGAGCCTGGCCGCCGATACCTCGGGGCTCTGCGCATCTATCACCCTAACATGAGCGTAGAAGGCGTGGAAGGCGGTGGCCAGCTCGGCCAGCATGTCCGTCACCCGATGGGGCTCCAGGGCCTCGGCCGCCGCCTCCAGGCGCAGGGGAACGGCCTCCAGGTGGCGCAGCAGGGCCCTCTCGTGCTCGCCGTCCAGCAGGGCCGCCAGCCTCTCCGGCTCCCAGTCGGGGGGCTCGATGCCCTCCTCGGCCGCCTTCCCCAGTATGCCCGATATCCTGGCGTGGGCGTACTGGACGTAGTAGACCGGGTTCTCCTCGGACTGCTTCACCGCCAGGTCCAGGTCGAAGTCCATCTGGGCCTCCGCCCTCCTGGTGAGGAAGAGGTACCTTACCACGTCGGGGGAGCCCACCTCCTCCACCAGGTCCCTCAGGGTGACGAAGTCCCCCGCCCTGGTGGACATCTTCACCTTGCGGCCTCCCCGGACCAGGGTGACGAACTGGTGGAGGATGATCCGCAGCCTGCGGTCCACCTCCTCCTCGCCCAGCACGGCCACCAGGGCGGCCCGGACGTCGCGGCTGGTGTCCAGGTGGTCGGAGCCGAAGACGTCCACGATGGGGTCGAAGCCCCGCCGGAACTTGCCCAGGTGGTAGGCGATGTCGGGCATGCGGTAGGTGAACATCCCGTTCCTGCGGACGATGACCCGGTCCTCGGGCCTGCCCAGCTTCGACAGCCGCAGCCACAGCTTGCCTTCATCGTCTTCGTAGACCAGGTCCTCTCCCGCCTGCCTGAGGCGGTCGATGGCCTCCTCCACCGCCCCCTCCAGAAGCTCGCTCTCCCGGAAGTAGCGGTCGAACTCTATTCCCAGCAGGGAGAGGTCCTTCCGGATGGTCTGCATGGCCCGCTCCCGGGCGAACCCGGCAAAGGTGCCGGCGTCGGCCGGCCACCGCAGCCCTTTCCCCTCCCGCTGCAGCAGCTCATCCGCCCACGAGGCCATGTAGCCGCCCCGGTACCCGCCCTCCGGCAGCTCCGGGCCGGCAGTCCCCGCCGCCTCCGCGTAGCGGGCGGCCAGCGACTGGCCAAGCAGCTCCATCTGCCGGCCGGCGTCGTTGAAGTAGTACTCGCGGTGAACCGAGAATCCCAAAGCCTCCAGCATGCGGGAGACAGCCTCCCCCAGCACCGCCTGGCGGCAGTGGCCAATGGTGAGCGGCCCGGTGGGATTCGAGCTGACGTACTCCACCGTTGCCGTCCGCCCCTCCGACCTGTCCGGCAGGAGGCTGCCCAGGCCCCTGCGGGCCAGCCTGCAGGCGGTGGAGACCAGCTGCGGAAGGGTGAGGGTGACGTTGATGAAGCCCGGCCCGTCCACGCTGGCCGACTCCGCCCAGGGCATGGAGCCGGCCGTCTCCGCCAGAATGGCCTCGGCTATCTCCCGGGGAGGCCTCTTCAGCCTGCCGGCCAGCCGCATGGCCACCTGGGAGGCCAGGTCGCCGAACTCCGGGTTGCGGGGCTCGGTTATGGCCGGGTCCTCCCGGACGCCCCAGAGCTCCTCCATGGCGCCGCATACCAGCTCGCCGAATGCGGAGCGGAGCTCCGCCGGGGTGGGGAATCCCTCAGCTGCCGTCATCGGCCTCCTCCGCAGGCTCCCCGGCTCCCGGGTCCGGGAAGCGCTTCTCGGGGGCGTCGCTCCAGAGCATCTCCAGGCCGTAGTACCGCCTCTTCTCCGGAAGGAAGATGTGGACCACGAAATCTATGTAGTCCATCAGGATCCAGCTCCCCTCCCGGTAGCCCTCCTTGTGGTGAAGGGGAAAGTCCAGCTCCCTGGCGGCCTCGGCTATCCTGTCTGCGATGGCCCGGCTCTGCACCCTGTTGGACGAGGTGACGATGAGGAAAACGTCCACGGTCAGGGGGAATGAGGTCATGTCCAGGGCCACTACGTCCTCGCCGTGCCGCTCGTGGGCGGCGTCCACCAGCGTCTGCAGTGCGTCGTTCTCCGACAAATGTACCTCCCGTCGGGAAAAGGTCTGCTCTACTCCTCCGGGGCGCTGTAGGGCACGAGCTCCGAGCGCCTTCTCGCGATATCGGCCCCCAGGTAGACCACCACGTCCACCTCCGGGGTTGCGGAGTCCGGGGGAAGCTCCCAGACCACGGACGAGCTGTCCAGCTCCAGAAGCGCGGCCACCGCGAAGGCCCGGGTCCTGTCCTGCAGCCGGGAGACCACCACCGTCTCGTGGTAGCTGAAGCTGGTGTTCCCGGCCTCCAGGGGGAAGAGGAAGCCCACCTCCTGCCTGCTGCCCAGGTACTGCTGCACGTCCCTGGCCAGGCCCTCTATGCTGGCGCTGCCGGGGACCGCGCCGTTCAGAACCGCCACCCGGACCGTGTCCGGCCATCTCTCCGGCTCCACGGCGGCCCCGGCGGGCTCCTCCGCCGCAGCGGGCTCCGACCTCTGGCGCAGCAGCACGCCCAGGGCCACCACCGCCACAACCAGCACCACCAGGAGGACCAGCTCGGCCTTCCTGTCACTGGAGGTCTTCCGCCGCCTAGCCATCTTCACCGAAGAGGGGGGCCAGCCTGGCGTAGCAGTCGTCCAGCGACTCCGAGAGGATGCGGGTCCCGGCCACCGTAGACATGAAGTTGACGTCTCCGCTCCACCTGGGAAGCATGTGGACGTGCAGGTGGCCCTCCACGCCGGCCCCGGCGCAGCGGCCCATGTTCCAGCCGCCGTTTATCCCCTGGCACTCCATCCCCTCGAGGAGGGCCCGCTCGCAGAGGACCTCCGCCCTGCCCAGCGCCTCCAGCTCGTCGGGGCCGAGGCTCCGCAGGCCGACGGCGTGGCTGTGGGGCACCACCATCAGGTGGCCGTTGATGTAGGGGTAGCGGTTCAGCACCACGTAGAGCACCTCGTTGCGGTAGAGGACGTAGTTCTCCCGGTCGTGCTCCCGGTCCCGGGACAGCGAGCACAGTATGCACCCGTCCCCGCCGGAGCCGCGTACGTACTCGGCCCTCCATGGTGCCCAGAGTCGTTCCAAGCCTATCCCTTCAGCACAGTGAACGGCTCCACCGTGGCGCCGTCGGGCAGGTCCGCGTCCTCCAGCACCGCGCCGTCGCCCACGGTGCAGCCCCGGCCCACGGCGGTGGCCCCGGAGAGGCGGCAGAGCCGGCCTATGGAGGAGCCCTGCCCGATACTCACACCGTCCTCGATCCACACCGTATCGGGGTCGGGGATCACCACCCCGCCCAGCAGGTGGCGCTCCACCACCCTGCGGCGCTGCGCCCGGGTGCAGGCCGCCAGCTGCAGGGGAGTGTTCACCCCGGATACCTCGCGGCCGTCGGCCGCCAGGGAAGCCGTTACCCGCAGGCCGCGGCCCACGGCTATGGATACGGCGTCGGTGAGGTAGTACTCGCCCTGGGAGTTGTCGGAGCCTATCCCGGAGAGCAGTTCCCTCACCCGCCCGCCGTCGAAGGCCATGAGGCCGGTGTTTATCTCCCGGATCTCCCTCTGCTCCGCGGAGGCGTCCCGGTCCTCCACGATCTCGGTGACCCAGTCGCCCTCTCCGGACCTGACCACCCTGCCGTACCCGGCGGGGTCGTCGGGTATGGTGGTGAGCACGGTTACGGCAGAGTCGGTGTCCCTTCTGGTCTCCAGCAGGCCGCGCACCGTGGCGGTGCGTATCAGGGGAACGTCGCCCAGGAGCACGCAGACCTCCTCGGGCTCTTCGTCCCCGATGGCGCGCAGGCCGCAGTCCAGGGCGTGGGCGGTTCCCAGCTGCTCCTCCTGGACGGCCCAGTCCAGGCCGTGGCTCTCCAGGACCGGCACCACCCGCTCCCTGCCGTGGCCCACAACCACCACGGTGTGGTCCAGGCCCGCCTCACGGGCGGCATCCGCCACCCTGAGGACCATGGACCTTCCCAGCACCGGATGGAGCACCTTGGGCAGGGGGGAGCGCATCCTCTTGCCGTGGCCGGCGGCCAGGATTACGGCAACTCTCAAGACAGCAGCCCGGGATTGTGGTTGTTCCCGTCGGCCATCACCACCCGGGGCTCGGGCGGGTCCTCGGCCGCGGTGTCCACCTGCACGAACTGCATCACGATTATCCTGTCACCGGGCGCGGCCAGCCGGGCGGCGGCGCCGTTGATGCAGACGGTCCCGCTTCCGGCGGGCGCCTCGATCACGTAGGTCTCGAACCTGGCCGCGGAGCTGAGGTCGGCCACCAGGACCTTCTCCCCGGGCATGATGCCCGAGAGGTCCAGGAGGTCGCGGTCCAGTGTGATCGAGCCCACGTAGTCTATGTCCGCCTCGGTCACCACCAGCCGGTGGAGCTTGGCGGCCAGAAATGTCCTGAGCAACTGGGACTACCTCCCGTTTTTCCGTTTGGGGGCCGGCTCGAGCATGACGTTGTCGATCAGGCGGGTCTCTCCCGCGTAGACCGCGGCGGCCAGCAGGCCCGTACGCTCCAGCACGCTCATGGGCTCCATGGTATCGGGGTCCACCAGGCTGACGTACTGCAGTCGCAACTGGTCCCGGCCGGCAACCGCCTCGCGCACCGCCCCCTCCAGGGCGGCTGCGTCGCGACTGCCCGCAGCGGCCATCTCTGCGGCCCTTCGCAGGCCCCGGCTGATGGCCGCGGCCTGCCTCCGCTGTTCCGGGGAAAGATAGCCGTTCCGGGAGCTTATGGCCAGACCGTCGGGCTCCCTGACCACGGGTCCGGCCACCACCTCGATTCCCATCCGCAGGTCGGCCGTCATCCGGCGGATCACCGCCAGCTGCTGGGCGTCCTTGCGGCCGAAGACGGCGAAGTGGGGGCGCACGATTCCGAACAGCACCGCGCAGACCGTGGTCACCCCCCGGAAGTGGCCCGGCCTGTACCTGCCGCACAGGCCCTCGGTGAGGCCCTCCACCTCCACCCAGGTGCTGAAGCCCTCCGGGTAGATCTCCCGGGGAGCGGGCAGGAAGGCGGCATCCACGCCGGCTTCCCTCAGCTTCCGCAGGTCCTCCTCCGGGGTCCTGGGGTAGTCCTCCAGGTCCTCCCCCTCCCCGAACTGGGTGGGGTTGACGAAGATGGAGACCACCGTCCGGTCCGCCCTCTCCGTGGCCAGCCGAACGAGGCTAATGTGACCCCGGTGCAGGTTGCCCATGGTGGGTACGAAGCCCACCGTCTCGCCCGCCCGCCGCCACTGCGTCGACGTCCGGGACATCTCATCCGCCGTGCGTACGCAGCGCATTGCCCTCCCTACAGCCTGGGAACATAGGTCTCGATGCCGCCGCCGTGGCCGTCCACCGCCTCCAGAAGACCCTCCAGGGCCACATCGTTCCCCTCGAAGTTCACGTCGTCGGTGTTCACCACCAGCACCGGATGGCGTCGCCCGCGGAAGAAGTAGTCGCTGTAGGCCTCCCGCAGCCGCTCCAGGTACCTCCTGCTCATGTTGCGCTCGTAGGGCCTGCCCCTGGCGTCGATCCTCTTCATCAGCGTATCCAGAGACGCCTGCAGGTAGACCACCAGGTCCGGCTGGGGCAGCCTTCCCGCCAGGAGGTCGGCCAGCGTCAGGTAGAGGTCCAGCTCGTCGTCGGCCAGGTTGACGCCGGCGAAGATCCTGTCCTTGCCGAACATGTAGTCCGCCACCACCCGGTGGTGGAAGAGGTCCAGCTGGTCCATGCGCTGCTGCTGCCGGAAGCGGCTCACGGTGAAGAAGAGCTGGGTCTGGAACGCGTACTTGCTCCGGTCGGTGTAGAAGCGGGTGAGGAACGGGTTGTCCTCGAACTCCTCCAGCACCAGCCGGGCCCTCCAGCGCTTGGCCAGCAGGCGGCAGAGGGTGGTCTTCCCCACGCCTATCGGCCCCTCCACCACCACGTAGCGCTTCTCGCTCATTCCCCTTCCCTCCAGGCGGTTGCGCCGGGCGGCGGCGGCGGCTTCAGCTCCACCGCCTCGCCGGAGTCCGCCGCCCCCTCCAGGAGCCGCTGCGGCGTCTCGCCCAGGCCGGGGACCTCTCCGTCCCAGACCTGCGCGAGGGGGAGCAGGACGAAGCGGCGCAGGTGCATGCGGGGATGGGGCAGCTCCAGGTCGGGGGGGCTGGAGGCAGCGTCCTCCATGCACAGCACGTCCACGTCCAGCCTTCTGGGGGCTCCGGCCTTCCTCACCCGCGACCCCGCCGCCGCCTCCACGCGCCGGCAGGCCTGCAGGACCTTCATCGGCCCCAGGCGGGTGCGTCCGGTGAGCACGCAGTTGAGATAGGCCGGCCCGGAGGCGCCTCCCCAGGGCTCGGTCTCGAACAGCCCCGAGAGACGGAGCCCGGCCAGCTCCAGGGACTCCGCCAGCTCGCCGGCCGCCGCCTCCAGCAGCTCCCGCCGGGGGCCGGAGTTGGACCCCAGGGAGAGGGCCAGACGGCCGCCTTCGTCCCGGCTCAACTCGAAGGCCCCCGAACCAGGGTGTACACCGCCCGCCGCAGGGGAAGGGCCGCCGGCGGGCGCACCTTCCGCACCGTAACCGTCCACCTCCTGCGGGGCCAGCGGGTCAGCAACAGGTCGGCCGCCGCCGAGGCCAGGTCCTCCACGTAGGAGTAAGCCCCGCCCTGCAGGGGTTGCATCTCTTCCACCACCTGTGCGTAGTCGAGCCGGTCCCCGCCGGAGGCCGGCTGTGCCGTACTCACGTCCAGCTCCACGCTCCTGGCGGACAGTCGCTCACCCGGGTCGGCCCCCAGAACCACCCTGAGAACCAGCCCCTCCAGCGTCAGCCGGCCCTCTACCTCTCGCGCTTGGGCGTTACCTTTCTCCACAGGCTGGAAATCTCCTTCCCCTCCAGTCTGCCCAGGGCCTTGTGTATCCGTTCCTCGGGTATGGTGAGGGCAAACCTGACGTACCCCTCCCCGTAGGTGCCGAAGCCGCTGCCGGGGGTGACTACGATGCCGGTCCTGGAGATCAGCCGGCGGGCGAAGGCCATGGAGTCGGCCTTGCCGGGAAGGGCCGCCCACACGTAGAAGGTGCCGGCGGTATCGCATACGTCCCAGCCCAGCTTGCGCAGGCCCTCGGTGAGCACCGAACGGCGCCTGCCGTAGGTCTTCAGCATGGCCTCGATGTGGCCGCTGTCCATCTCCACTGCGGCGGAAGCCGCCCGCTGCACCGCGGTGAAGACGCCGGAGTCCAGGTTCTCCTTCACCCCCATGAAGGTGCTCACCAGGGCCGGCGAGCCGGCCATGAAGCCCACCCTCCAGCCGGTCATGTTGAAGGTCTTCGAGAAGCTGTGCAGCTCCAGGCAGATGTCGGAGGCGCCGGGCACCTGCAGGAATGACTGGGGGCTCTCGCCGTCGAAGCGGATGTGGCTGTAGGAGTTGTCGCTGACGATCATTATGTCCTCCCGGCGGGCCACCTCCACAATCTCCTCCATCTCCCTCCGGGTCAGCACAGCTCCGGTGGGGTTGTTGGGGTAGTTGAGGAAGAGCATCCGGGCCCTCTTCAGAACCGCCGGGTCCAGCTCGGTGAGGTCGGGGAGAAAGCCGTTGCCCCGAAGCAGGGGAACGTCCACCGGGGTGGCGTCGGCCAGTATGGCCGCCGCCCGGTAGACGGGGTATCCGGGGTTGGGCACCAGCACCACGTCACCGGGGTTGCAGAAGACCATGGGCAGATGCGCCAGGCCCTCCTTGGATCCGATCAGGGCCGAGACCTCCACCCCCTCCTCCACGCCGAACTCCCGGGCCAGCCAGCGCCGGCAGGCGTCCAGGTAGAAGCCGCTGCCGCGGCCGTCGGGGTAGCGGTGGTACTCCGGGACCTCCAGGGCCTCGGCGCAGGCGCTGATTATCGGCTCCGGCGTGGGGGTATCGGGGTCCCCGATGCCGAAATCTATGAGATCCACACCCTTGCGGCGGCTGAGCTCCTTCTGCCTGTCCAGCTCGGCGAACAGGTAGGGGGGAAGCTTTCCCACCCGCTCGGAGGCGGTGATGAGAGTTCTCCTCTTGTCCAAGTCGCTCCCTTCGGATGTCGGTGGAACCTGGCAAGAACGTTCGTGTTCTGAAAGTGCAGTGGCAATATACAAAAGCGTGATAACCATGCCCCACGGCCGGCGTCAACTTGACCGAGGCGGGAACTTGACCGTCGCATGCCGGACAATGCATAAATGTTGCACATTCAATATCCTCAAGGTGCATTCCTGCTGGAGGCACCGATGGCAGCCCCGATTTGCTTCATTCACGCAAACCCAACCGGAGGAGAAAGATGCGAACTGCAGCCCTCTTGCTCGTTGCGGTAGTCTCGTTTTCCGCGGCCGAGTGGGTGGATTTCGGTGACGGTACCGCGCAGTCTGCGCAGGTAAACGTCCTCGAGGTGACCCCCACAGCCATGGAGATAGAGGTCTCCGTCCCCGGCGTGACGCTGTCGGAGATCTCGGCCGGCGGCATGGACTTCACCGCAGTAGGGGTTCCCGGAGCCACCCCCACCGCGCCGGAGCCGGGATACCCGTCCCTGCCCAAGGCTTCCTTCATGGCGGCGGTATCCGACGGCGGCCAGCCCACCTGGACCATCATCGACGAGAGCCTGGTGGAGCTGGGCGAGATCAAGCCCTACCCGTTCCAGCCCATTCCGGCGGACAACACCTACGAGAACCCGCCGTTCACCTACGCCGCCGAGGCCTACGGCCCGGGAGCCGAGGCCTACCAGGACGTCCTCTACGAGGACGCCGGCGTCATGAGAAGCGTCCATCTGGGCCGCTTCGGCGTCCCCCTGGTCCGCTGGGACGCGGCAACCGGCACGGCGAAGGCCGTCCGCAGGATGCGCCTGAGGATCGAGCTTGGCGGCCAGGCCGCCATCGACCGGCGCCTGTACACGCGGTTCTGGCAGCCCACCATGCGGCAGTGGATAATCAACCACGAGGCCCTGGGCGAGCCGGCCGACTACTCCGGCTTCCGGGCCGGAGGCCCCGTCTACGCCCGCACCCCACAGGAGGCCAGAGACATCGACGGCGCCCACCTGCTGATCATGTCCGGCGACGACTTCGCCGACACCATGATCGACGAGTTCGTGGACGCCAAGTGGGAGCAGGGCTTCGCCCCGGCGGTGGTGACCGCCGGCAGCTGGAGCACCTCGGAAATTAAGGACTACGTCGAGGAAGCCTACGACACCTGGACAGTCCCTCCCAGCTTCGTCCTATTCGTAGGTGACAGCGACGACATACCCCCCTACTACGCCAACAGCACTTACAGCGACAACAGGTACCTCTGCATGGACGGCGACCCCGAGGACTACATGCCCGACCTGTTCGGCGGCCGCTTCGTCACCCCCACCGACTTCATCACCAACGTGGTGGACAAGACACTGAAGTGGCAGTTCGACCCGCTGATGGACGCAGACTTCTGGAACAACGGCCTCTGCGCGGGAATGCTCCAGGACAGCTACGGCGGTTCTGATGGAATCGCCGACAGGTGGTTCTGCTTCACCTGCGAGACGGTGCGGGACACCTACCAGGATATCTACGGCAAGACCTTCACCCGCGAGTACGTCACAGACAGCAGCCTGCCCGAGCCCTACGAGTACCGGCCAGACCTGCCCAGCGCCGGCCAGCAGGTACCCACGGAGATCGAATGGGACGGCGACGCCGACGGCATAAACGCCCGGATCAACGAGGGCATCTTCCTGCTGCAGCACCGCGACCACGGCAGCACCACGGGCTGGGCAGACCCGCCCTACTACATCTCAGACCTGGGCGGCCTCGACAACGGCGACAAGACGCCCATGGTGATGAGCATAAACTGCTCCACGGGCCAGTTCACATCCGACTGCTTCGCCGAGAACCTCTTCCGCATGGAGGGGGGAGCCGTAGCCGTAGTCGCAGCTTCCGCAACCAGCTACAGCTACTTCAACGACTACCTCTGCTACGGCATCTACCGCAGCTTCAACGACGAGTACACCTCGCCTCCGGCCCTCTACACCGACCCCGGCGGCAACTACATGGGCGGCCAGGCGGTTGTGGGCGGCAAGATGGAGATGTACACGGCTGCCCCCTTCAACCCCTACGGCAGCTGGCAGTCCTACGCAGAGAAGACGTGCGACCTTTTCCACTGGTTCGGCGACCCCACCATGGACATGCGCACCGAGGTTCCCGAGGGGCTCTCCATAACGGCTCCCTCGAATCTCTACGCCGGCGCCACCAGCGCCGACTTCACCGTGGAGATGGCCGGCGAGCCGGTGTGGAACGCCATGGTCTGCCTCCGCAAGGAGGACGCCGACAGCGTCTACGCCGTGGGATGGACCGACTCCAGCGGCACGGTTACCGTGAACTTCGATGCCATATCGAACAACAACGAGATGCCCTGGATGGTTACCGCGCACAACGCCATCCACTACACCGGGGTCATCAACGGTGCGGGCACGGCCGGCCAGGCGGGAGCCCCCGTGGCCAGCCTGGGCAGCCCCGCTCCCAACCCGTTCGGCTCCTCGGTGGCCATACCGATCAGACTGGATGCCGCAGCCCCGGTGAGCCTGAGCATCTACGACCTCACCGGCAGGGTGGTCAGCGTGGTGCAGGACGGCCAGCTGGCCGCCGGCAGCCACCAGCTTGTCTGGGACGGCCGCGCAGGCGGCGTCCCCGCCCCTCAGGGGGTCTACATGGCCAGGCTGCGGGTGGGCGATAACACGTCCGTCTACAAGCTGGTTCTCAACCGATAGGGTAAACCGGCTGAGCGAGGGGGGCGGCGGACGCCGCCCCCCTTCTGCGTAAAGCCCGGGAGGTGAAAGGCTGAGTACCGCGATACTTCTGGCCCTGGCGCTGACCGCCTCCGCCCCGACCGCGGAGCTCTGCGTCCTGGAGGCCGACGCAGGGGGAGTGACCGTCCTCCTCCGGACTACACCGGGGGACCCTTCCGGCCTTACGCCCTGGGCCACGCAGCCGGGAGCGCCCATGCTGTGGAAGGCCGGCTTCCTCATGGCGGTCCCCGAAGACGGGGCGGTGACCGTAACTACGGCAATGCCGGATACCGTCAGCCTCGGTCTCGCCGCACCCCCTCCCATGCCTTCTCTTCCGGCGGAGGACTCCCCCCCCGTCAGGACGACTCCGGTACCGGTGGAGGCCCCCTACCCCGACGCGCAGGCAGCGCTGATGAGGGAGGGCGTCCTCAGGGGGGTTCCCGTGGCCCGGGCCAACGTCATCCCCTACTCCTGGGACCCGGCCACCGGAGAGCTGCTGCACTTCCCGGCGGTCGAGGCCAGGTTCGAGTTCGGGGGAGGACTGGACCTCTCCGAAGGAGGCGGCGGGCCGTTCTTCGGCCGGCTCCTCCGCAGCAGGCTGGTCAACGGCCGCGTCCTTCCAGAAGCGGTGTTTCCAGACCCCGGCGCCGGAACGGGTGCCGACGGTCCGGTTCTGGTGGAGGACCCGTCCGACCTGCAAGAGGTGGACGGCGCCGACCTGATGATCATCTGCGGCAACGGCCTGCTGGAGTCGGTGGACGATCTGGCGGAGATGCGGCACCGGCAGGGCTACCTTACCGTTGTGGTGGACGGCTTCGGGCTGGACGCGCACCAGATAGCCGCCATGATCGGGGAGGCGTACGACACCTGGGATCCCGCCCCCAGCTACGTTCTTCTGGTGGGGGACTCCCAGCTCCTTCCCACCACCTACGCGGATTCCACCGGGGTCTGGACTGACAACAGGTACTGCTGCGTGGACGGCGACGACTTTATTGCCGACATCTTCTGCGGCCGGCTTCCGGTGGTTGCCGGAGAGGCGGGATGGGCCGAGGGGAAGATCCTGGCCTGGGAGACCGCTCCCCCCGATGACGCCGGGTTCTGGAACAGGGCCCTGCTGGCCACCACCTTCCAGGACGCCGACGCCAACAACGTGGAGGACATCTGGTTCTGCTTCACCAGCGAGGTCCTGGCGCGCACCCTGTCGGACTCCCTGGGCAAGAGCGTGCTGCGGGAGTACATCCGCACCGGGCAGGCGTCGCCCGACACCCTCTGGTACCGCCCGGACCCCCCGGCAACCGGCGAACCGGTTCCCCAGTGGATGCCGTGGGAGGGCAGCGCCGAAGGCATTTCCGCCGCCTTCAACCAGGGGGTCTTCCTGGTGCAGCACAGGGCGCATGGATACACCGGCACCTGGGGAGGGCCCTTCTGGGGGCTGGGGAACCTGCCCGATCTGGACAACGCCGGCAGGACGCCGGTGGTGCTGAGCATCAACTGCCATACCGGCAACTTCCGCGAGGAGTGCCTGGCGGAGGGCCTGATCGCCATGGACGGCGGAGCCGTAAGCGCCATCGCCGCCACCGGCAGCTCCTACAGCTACTGGAACGACTACCTCTGCTACGGGATGTACATGGGATTCCTGGGAGCCTGCGACTCCCCGCCGGTGACCTACACGACGCAGGCGGGGGCCCATTCCGCGGGTCAGGCCCTCCTGGCCGGCAAGCTGGAGATGCAGGCTTCCGCCCCGGGGTGCCCCTGGCCGGAGGACAAGACCGCCGAGCAGTGGGACCTCTACCACGTCCTGGGGGACCCGATAACGGACATGCGCACCGGAGTTCCGGCCACGATACTGGTGGATGCCCCCGACTCCCTGCAGGCGGGAGACAGCCAGGCCGTCTTCGGCGTCCACACCACCTTCGGGGCCCCGGTTCCCGGGGCGCTGGTCTGCCTTCGCAAGCCCGACCAGGGCATCTACTCGCGGGCCTACACCGACTCTCTGGGCTATGCCCTTCTCGGCTTCGAGCCGGTGGAGGAGCCCACCGAAATGCCCTGGTACGTCAGCGGACACAACCTCCGTCCGCAGGAGGGCGTGGTGAACGGAACGGGCACGTTCTGTCCGCCCTCCCCTGCGCGAGCCTCGATGTCCCTCTTCCCCGTCCCCTGCCGGGGCCGGGTCACGCTGGAGGCCGGCCTGCCCGAGGCCGCCGAGCTGCGGGCCTCCGTCTACGATGTATCCGGCAGGGTGGTCCTGCGGGCCTTC
Source organism: Candidatus Fermentibacteraceae bacterium (assembly GCA_041686025.1). Taxonomy (GTDB): domain Bacteria; phylum Fermentibacterota; class Fermentibacteria; order Fermentibacterales; family JCC-6; genus JAWLEP01. The sequence goes on along the minus strand of JAWLEP010000009.1, from coordinate 21,483 downwards.
TCCGCCGAGCCCTCCTCCCTGCACCGGCTGCAGATCGATGTGGGCGGCCTGCCGCCGGGGGTCTACGCGGTGCGGGCTGCGGCCGGCGGCCGTGTCATGAGCTCCCGCATGGTGGTCATCAACTAGCCTATTTTACTGCCGATCAGCACCTTACAGCCAATCGTTGACGATTCTGACAAAATATTTATAATGAAATATATTCTTTGCTCGCCTGCGCGGAGATGAAAGGAGAAGGTATGAGGATTCTGTCCATAGCCGCTGCGCTGACCCTGTCCTCCCTGGCCCTGGCCGCCGTGGAGAGGACCGGAGGCGTTGTCACCGGCGCCTCCATGGTGGAGCTGGAGGGGGTAAGCGGGAGCATCGTGGTGGAGCCGGCGGACGCAGAAGAGGTGGAGGTGGGCTGGACCGTCACCGCCGGTACCGCCGAGCAGCTGGAGATGGTGATTGTGGAGAGCCGGGAGGAGGACGGCACCCTGTCGGTATGGGTGGACTTCGCAGGGGATGACGTGAGCCTCGACGGCCACGGCGTGGACTTCCGCCTCCGGGTCCCGGCGGACTGGGAGGGCCGGCTGGACCTGCAGCAGGTCAGCGGCGACATAACCTGCGCCGAGGGCGGACGCTTCGACCTGACGGCCCAGTGCGTCAGCGGCGACCTGGAGGTCTTCGGCGTAACCGGGGACGTCCACCTCAGGACGGTGAGCGGCGGCCTCTTCTTCGCGGACCTCCCCGGCCTCCGCGAGGCCGAGGTGGTCTCCGGCACCATGCGGGGAGGCGCAGAAAGGCTGGAGAACAGCCTGGAGATCGACTGCGTAAGCGGCACCATCGACCTGGCGATTCCCGATGACCTTCCCGGACGGGTGGACGTCTCGGCCATGTCCGGAGGCATCGAGATCGGCGAGGGACTGTCGGGCTTCACGCTGGAGGAGGGCGTGGCCGGGTTCTCCGCCGCCAGGGGCTCGGGAGAGCCCGTTCTCTCCATATCCTCGCTGTCCGGAGAGGTTGCTCTGCGCGTTCTCTGATCTTGCCTTCGACTGCTCATGTGTGTAGCGTTCGGCAATGATACCCGGACTCCGGCCCGACGGCAGAACGCTGCGCACGGGGATAAAGGGCCTCCTGGAGCTGGCCGTGCTCCCGGGGGCCCTCGCCCCGCGCGAATCCTCCGACGTCCAGACCAGGGCCAGGCTCCACAGGCGCTACCAGAAAGGCCTGGAGAAAGGCGGCGCCCTCACCGAGGTCCCTGTGCAGATGCGGGTACAGCGGCACGGCATTCGTCTGCGGCTCTCGGGCCGGGCCGACGCCGTCCTGGAGGGCGGGGACGGCTCGGCCACGGTAACGGAGGTAAAGACCAGCTCCCATCCCCCTGAGGACCCCCTGCGCAGCAGGCCCGACCACGCGCTGCAGCTGGTCTTCTACGCCCGGGCCCTGGCCAGGTCCCGGGAGGGGCCGGTGTCCGCCAGGCTGGTCTACATCCCCGCCGACCCAGACTCGTCCCGGCAGGCCGTGGTTCGGGAGGTGGACGCCTTCGGCGGCGAGTCGGACGGGCTCTGGGAGATGGCGCTGGGGCAGGTATGCACGAGGATAGGGGAGTACCTGGACCGGCGGGAGAGGCTGCTTTCGGCCTTGGAGGGTCACGCCTTCCCCTTCGGCGCTCCCAGGCCCGGCCAGCCGGAGATGATGGAAGCCGTGGCAGAGGCGGTTGCCTCGGGGGGGCGTCTGATGATCCAGGCCCCCACAGGGTCGGGCAAGACCGCGGCGGTACTGGCCGGGGCCATCCCCGCCGCCCTCCGCAGGGGGCACCGCCTGTTCTTCCTCACCTCCAAGAACACGCAGAGGCGCATCGTCAGGGAGACCGTGGAAGCCCTTCACCGCGCCGGCACCGATGTGCGGGCCCTCTTCCTCCGCTCCCGGGAGTCCGCCTGCCCCCGCAGCCTGCCGGTGTGTCTCCCCCACCGGTGCCCCTACGCCGAGGACTTCGGAGGAAGGCTCCTGGGTGATGGCCTGGTGGAGAAGCTCCTCGGCCGGGCCCTCATCGATTCGGAGCTGGTGGAGACCGCGGCGGCCGACGCGGGGGTCTGTCCCTTCGAGCTGGCCCTGGCCGCTTCCCGATGGTGCGAGCTGGTGGTCTGCGACTGCAACTACGTCTACGACCCGCACGTGCGGCTGCGCCGCTACCTGGAGGAGCCGCAGGCGGCGGCCCTCTGCTCGGCCCTGGTGGACGAGGCCGCCAACCTCCCGGACAGGGCCCGGGGGTACTGGTCCCCCGAGGTGAGGAGCAGCTGGGTGGAAGAGGCCGCCAGGAGGCACGGGAGGCTTGCTGGGATTCGGGAGGCACTGGACCCCTGGCAAAGGCTCATGGCGGGGCTGGGCTCGGACTCCACCCTCTTCGCGACCGGGGAGGGGGACGTCACGGGAAGGCTGGAGCTCCCCGGCCCTTCCCCGGCGTGGGCGGAGGTGATGGAGTCGGTGGAGGAGCCGTCGCGGGCCCTCCTGGACCTGTACCGTTGGGTGCGGGACGTGGAGCTGCTGCAGCCGCAGGACGATCCCAGGTACAGGCTGTTCCTATCCCGCAGCGGGGATGACACCGCCCTGCAGTGGTTCTGCGCCGACCCCTCCGGGATGCTGGCCGCCCAGCAGGAGAGGCTGGCCTCCGTGGCTGCCTTCTCCGCCACCCTCTCCCCCGCCGGCCACTTCCGGCGGGAGCTGGGGCTGGCGGAGCCGGCGCTGCTGGAGACCGGCTACCCCTTCCCCCGGGAGAACCTTGGGCTGTGGATCGACCCGGTGGTGGACACCAGGTACCGGGCCCGCAGAAGCAGCCTTCCCACGCTGGTCCGCCGCCTGGAGGCCCTCTACCGGGCCGCCCCCGGCGCCTACCTGGTCTACTTCCCCTCCTACGCCTACGCGGAGATGGCCTTCGATGCCCTTGGGGAGACCGGCCTTCCGGTGCTGCGGCAGCGGCGGGGAATGGAGCGCGGCGACAGGCGGAGTTTCTTCGATGAGATATCCGAAAGCCGGGGGCTGGCCCTGCTGGTCAGCGGCGGGATCTTCGCCGAGGGCGTCGAGTTCGGAGCCGGCGCCCTGCGGGGGGCCGTGGTGGTGGGCCCGTCGCTTCCGGCGGTATCGCCCCGCAGGAATTTCATGAGAAGATGGTACGACTCCCTGGGGGAGGACGGCTTCGAGAAGGCCTTCCAGGTCCCGGGAATGGCCAGGGCGGTGCAGGCGGCGGGGCGGGTGGTCCGCAGCGGGGCCCAGCGGGGAACTGTGATACTCATGGGAAAGAGGTTCGCCAGGCGGAGCATGCTCCGGCTGATGCCCTCCTACTGGTTCGGGGACGGAGGAATCCCGAGGCTCTCGCCGGGGATGGGCGAGCTGCGGGAGTTCTGGGGGGAATAGAGAAAGGGCGGCCCAACCGGGCCGCCCATCAAGATCCTGAACCGAGTCTACTCGGTCTCGGGCTCCTCCTCCTCGGTCTCTTCCTCTACGGGAGGCTCTTCCTCGGTCGTCTCCTCCTCGGCC
>JAWLEP010000009.1:0-17870 GCA_041686025.1 Candidatus Fermentibacteraceae bacterium | reverse complement strand
CCCATCAAGATCCTGAACCGAGTCTACTCGGTCTCGGGCTCCTCCTCCTCGGTCTCTTCCTCTACGGGAGGCTCTTCCTCGGTCGTCTCCTCCTCGGCCATCTCCTCCTCGGCCGCGTCCTCGACTTCCTCGGCGGCCTCCTCTACGCCCTCGGCAGCCTCTTCGACAGCCTCGGCGCCAGCCTCCTCGGCGGCCTCCTCAGCCTCTTCTACGGCCTCCTCGGCCTCTTCCATGGCCTCCGCGGCCTCCTCACCGGCTGCCTCGGTAGCCTCCTCGGCGGCCTCCTCGGCCTCCTCCATGGCCTCCTCGGCCTCTTCCATGGCTTCCTCGGCCTGTTCGCCGGCTTCCTCGGTGGTCTCCTCGGCGCCCTCGGTGCCCTGCTCGCCGCAGGCCATGCCGAAGAACGCGACAGAAGCGACCATGAGTACAAGGAAGAACGTCCTCATAGTGTACCCCTTTCCGTCCGTGAAGTACGGTTTACGTCCATACATTACTGTCTAACTCGAATCAACCCCTGCATCGAGTGAACATTATCGAAAATCGGCTGTGTGCTGTCAAGAGAGGAGGTTAGGAGGGGTCGCCCGTCAGGCTCCGGGCATTCCTGAAATGCAGCTTGGCCGCAGAGGCCAGCACCTCCGTGCCGTGGACGGCCACCAGGCGCTCCGCCGCCCGGTCGGCTGCGGCCCCGGATCCGGGGGGCAGATCCACCGCCAGCTCCTTCGAGAGGTTGGCCAGCCCGTCCATGTAGGCCTGCCGGGCGATGATGGAGGCGGCGGCCACCGCCGGGTTGCGCTCGCCGCGGACCAGCATCGTGAGAGGCGGCGCGTCATCGGCCAGGTGCCTTCGAAGCCGGGACGGCCTGCAGAAGCGGTCCACCACCAGCTCCCGGGCCGGGCATCCCTCACCGAGCAGCGAGTTGATGGCCCTGGCGTGCATGGAGGCGAGAAGGTCGTGGCTGTTTCCCCCCCGTGCCTTCCACTCCACCATCCTGGCGTTGTACTCCCGGGGCTCGGCGACTTCCAGACGGTACGGAAACAGGCCCGATTCCCTCACGTCCAGGGCCACCCTCCTCACCGCCTCCCGGGACATTCCCTTGGAGTCCCTGGCCCCCAGACGGCGCAGGATTCGCTCCTGGCCCCTGCGGCAGCAAAGGGCGCAGACCGTCAGACCTCCCAGGAAGTCGCCCTTGCCCGCCTCGTCGGACCCGATCCAGGCTCCCTCCGGAAGCGGCTCGGATACCGCCTCCCGGGCGGACTCCACCAGACCGGGGCTGCCCCCGACGCTCACCAGGCTTACACCCTTCTTGGCCGAATGGTAGAGGTTCACCCGGCAGGAGGCGCCGTCGCGGTGCAGGCGAAGCTGCAAACCGTAGGGAAGGTCCCTCAGCTTCACGGGGTCCATCCCCGCGGCATCCAGCGCCTCCAGGGCCTCCTCCAGGCTCCCGGGGGCGGAGCGGTTACCGCTACTGCCCAACCGGCTCTTCCTCCGGCGCGAAGGGATTCTCAAGCTCCAGGGGCTCTCCCGGGGAGTACTCCCGCAGCAGGCAGGCGATCTCCCCGATGACTATGGCGCTGCGCATGAGGACCGGCATGTGCCGCTGGTCGTCGGTGAGCCAGACGAAGAGCTCGCCCTCCTGGTCGAAGATGGCCTCCGACCGCAGCACCGGCTGGACCTTGATGCACTGGAACTCGCCGGCGGGGACCCGGATCGTCTCCCGCTCCAGCACCTTCACCAGGAGCGGGTAGTTGTCGTTGTCGGCATGGGTGTCGATCTCGTAGGTCTCGCCCACCTCCAGCGGCAGCGTGCGCGCGTAGTAGAGCGAGCTGAGCACGTCCAGGGCATGGGGCGGTATCTCCGAGTACACCAGGGAGCTGTCGGTCTCGTCGGGGTAGTGGGCGTAGCCCTCCTCCTGACGGAAGATCACCTCTTCGCTGTGGCTGTAGTCGCCCTCGTTGAGGTCCTTGGCGAACCACAGCGTGTGAAGCTGGTATATGTCCAGAAGCGCCTCGTTGACGTCCTCCACCCGGAAGAACGAGCTGAAGGCGCTGCTGGAACGGGCGGTGGCCGTTACCCTGTAGGCGGAGTGTCCCCGGTACTCCTCGGGGCCGGTGACCTCCATGGTGGCCGTGCCGGCCCTGACTATGCCGTACTCCACGCTGAAGACCAGCCTCTCCCCCGCTCCGAAGGCCTCGTTCTCCACGTACCTGGGCTCGTAGGGGGGCCATCCCCCGCAGGCGGAGTCCTCCTCCATCTGGGCCGCCACCGCCGGGGCCAGCACCAGCATCAGCACCGCCGTCACACTGTAAGTCTTCACCTGTATGGTCCCTCTCCTCCCGGGCCACCGGGCCCGATCCTCCGCTCCGGCCAATCGCTCACCTGTGATACCCGCGGCCGGCCGTGCTGTTCCATCCCCTCCCGTCGAGCCGCGCGGGTTGACGCGGCCGCCGGGCGCCGACCTGTTAGAGGCCGCCGGGCTCGAGACGTTAAGATAATGCAGGAGGAGACGAATGAAGAGGGCGGTTCCGTCGGACAGGATGAAGCGGATAGACATGCCCCCCATAGCGGAGATAATGGACAGGGTCCGCTCACTGGGGGCCGAAGGGGCCACCGTCTACCCCATGGCCCAGGCCGTGCCCTGGTACGCTCCTCCCCGGGAGGCGCTGCAGGCACTGGCCGACAGGCTCTTCGAGGTCTCCACCAGCGGCTACGGGCCGGACCCCGGACTGGCAGGACCGAGGAAAGCCCTGGCGGAGGACTTCCTGTGCAGGAGAGGCATCGACCTCGACCCCATGGGGGAGCTGCACCTCACCTGCGGGGCCAGCCAGGCCTTTCTGGGGGCCCTGATGGCCTGCACCGACCCCGGAGACCGGGTGATCGCCCTGGAGCCCTACTACTTCGATCACGTCTTCGCCATTCGTTTCGGAGCGCTGGAGACCGTCTCCATCCCCATGAGGGAGACCGGGGGCTGGGAGCTTCCGGAGGAGGCGCTGGCGGAGGCCATACCCGAAGCCTCGGCGCTGGTGCTGGTCAACCCCGGCAACCCCACCGGCTGCGTCCTCGACGAGAGGCAGCTGCGCTGGCTGACGCAGGCAACGGGAGAGTACGGCTGCCATCTGATAATCGACGAGACCTACGAGAGGTTCAACTTCGACGGCTCCCCGTGGCACCCCTGGGGCGGGGGCAGACCCTCCCACGTGATCACCTTCGGCAGCTTCTCCAAGAGCTTCGGAATGGCCGGCTGGCGTCTGGGCTACATGTTCGGGGAGGCGGGCCTGATGGAGCAGGCCCTGAAGGTCCAGGACTCCGTGGTGATCTGTCCGCCCACACCGGCGCAGCTGCTGCTGGAGAGGGCCCTGCAGCTGGAGGGCTGGGTGGAGGAGCGCGCCAGGGGCGTCCTGCACAGGCGCGAGCTCTGCCGCAAGGCGGTGGACGCCTGCTCGGGACTCAGCTGGAGGCGGGCAGGCGGCGGCTTCTTCACACTGGCCGCCGTAGACTCCGGAGCCCCTTCGAAGGAGGTCTGCCTGCAGCTGCTGGACCGCTGGGGCATAGCCACCATTCCCGGAGCCGCCTTCGGCCCCGCCGGCGAAGGACATGTGCGCATCAGCTTCGGCTGCCTCTCCGACCACCAGCTGGAACCGGCCATGGAGGCCCTCTCCTCCATCCGCCTCTAGAGCAGTGTCAGACGTTAACTAGTTAACCTTTTCGATATCGGGCGAATATACGGTATATGCACATGAGTTTATTATATACTGAGACAGGCTCTCGCAATAGGTTAACTAGTTAACGTCTGACACTGATCGGGATGATCGGAGGAGGCGGCGGGCGCGGCGCATGAAGGCGTCGAAGCGGCCGTCGCGGAAGTCGGGGAAGCTGTGGTCGGGGGCGGTGAACCGGCCGTGCCCGTAGCGGAGGCAGGTGTGGGCCCAGACGCCGCGGCCCATGTAGACCTTGTCCGGGGCCTCCTTGAATGAGGCCAGCACCAGCTTGCCGAAGTCCAGGTATCCGGGGTCCAGGTTGGCCGTCCGCCTCCCATCCTCCGACATGTCCTCCTCGATGAAGGCGCACTCGAGCTTCCAGTCAGCCAGTCCGTCCGGCGGCACCGGCTGCGCGAAGGCCAGCCACACCCGGCGCAGGCCACCCCCCATCTCCGGCCGGTAGTAGTCGGACATGTCGAAGGCGTAGGGGTCGGACCGCAGGGCCACCGGCCCGAAGACCGTCTCCAGCCTCCTCACCGACTCCTGCAGCCTGTCCTCCGCGCCGTAAAGCACGCTCACCATCAGCACCGCCGGGCGGGCCTCCGTCAGCTCCATCCCCTCCTCGCCCTCTGCAGCTCCTCCCAGGCCCTGCGGGCCAGCTCCGGGTCCAGGCCGAAACGCTCCGCCACGGCTGCCGGGTAGTCGGCGTCCAGCTTCTCGTTCCTGCGGGTCCCGCCGCTGAGTACGCGGAGGTTGCCGTTGTGGGCGTATAGACGGCCGGCGTCGGTGAGCCTGCTGAGATGGAGGCTGTTCATCCCGGTGGCGTGGAAGGACCTCCTCCAGTGGCCCTCGAACTCCGCCGGCGTCACCGGTGCCGTCTTAAGCCGGTAGCGCCACCGCTCATCCCCTCCCCGGACGGTGTGCATGTCCCATCCGCCGCGGCCGTCGGGGACGTAGCGGAAGACCTGGCCGCCGGCGGCGGTTTCCACCGGGCGGTCCGCGCGCAGCGGCACCGGAACGGGCACCAGGTAGCCGGGGTCCATCAGGACCCGCCGGCCGTGAAGCTCCACCAGCAGCCCGCAGTGTATGTCGGGCCCGTGGGACATGTCGGCCATCACCGGCCCGCATCGGTAGCCGCAGCGCCCCAGCACCTCCGCCAGGGCACGGGTGAGGGAGAAGCAGGTACCCCCCGCCCCGGAGGAGACGTGCTCCTCGAAGACCTGCAGGGGCAGCCTCAGCCTCTCCGGGCCGGCCGGGTCCTGTGCCCGGGCCAGGTACTTGGTTAGGTTCTCCCAGGGAATCCGCGAGAAGGCCCCCGCCAGCTCCCCCAGCGCGGTGAGTCCCGGCTGGCCGGGTGAGAGGCCGAAGTGGTCCAGGAACAGGTCCGCGGCCGCCTTGTCCATGGGTTTCTCCTTAATCTGCAAACCTCAGCGGGCGAGAGGGTTGGATTCTAATGACGCTGCCCCGGCACCGCAAGCTCTCCGCCTTCTACCGCCAGGTCTTCGGCGGACGGGTCCACAAGGTGGGCCTCCGGGGCGGCTTCCACTGCCCCAACCGCGACGGCGAGCTGTCCAGCGGCGGCTGCGCCTTCTGCAACCCGGAGGCCGCCCTTCCCCCGGACACCGACCCCGGCATGACGGTCACCCGGCAGCTGGAGCAGGGCGCCGCCCGCATTCGACGGCGCTACGGCGCGGAGATGTTCGTGGCCTACTTCCAGGACCGTACCGCCACCTACGGGGACCCGGCAAGGCTGGAGCGGCTGTGCCTGGAGGCCATAGCCTTCCCCGGAGTGGTGGGCCTGTCGCTGGGCACCAGGCCCGACTGCCTGCCCGAAGAGGTCCTGGACCTCCTGGAGCGTCTGGCGGCGAAGACCTTCCTGGAGGTGGAGCTGGGTGTGCAGACGGCGTGCGACGCCACCCTCGCGGCCATCAACCGAGGCCACGACTCCGCCGCAGCCAGAGGCGCCTTCGCCGCCCTGGCCGGGCGGGGCATACGGGCCTCGGCCCACGTAGTCCTGGGCCTGCCCGGGGAGGGTCCCGGGGAGGTCGAGGCCACCGCCGCCCTGCTGCGGGAATGCGGGGCCGCGGGGGTCAAGCTCCACAACCTGCACGTTCTTCGCGACACCGCTCTGGAGCCCCTATGCCGCAGCGGGGCCGTCCGTCCCCCATCCCTGAAGGAGTACGCTTCCATGGCGGTCCGGTTCCTGGAGCTCACGTCCCCGGAGGCGGTCGTGCAGCGGCTGGTGGGGGACGCTCCCCCCGACTTCCTGGTGGCGCCGGACTGGATGCGCGACAAGCAGCGGGCCGTCGGCTGCATAATGGAGCTTCTCGAGGAGAGGGATACCTGGCAGGGCAGGGCCCTGGGCCGCAGCAGGGAAGAGGTCTCCCGCCCCGCGGTCTTTGCGCCGGGCCCCGGGAGCCCTTAGATTTTCACTCCCGGATTCCCCTACGCCACAGGAGGTGCCAGATGCCACGGCCAGAGACCGTCGCGGAGATTCTGAGAAGCGAGGACGCCGGCAGGAAGGTCACGGTGCGCGGCTGGATAAAGACCGCCCGCACCGGCAAGAACGTGGCCTTCGCCCAGGTAGGCGACGGCTCCTGCCAGGGGGGCATACAGGTGGTCTTCGACCGGAGCTCCTTCTCCGAGGACGATCTGGCCGGCCTGGAGACCGGCGCGGCAGTGTCCGTATCCGGAGAGCTGGTGGGGTCGCCGGGCCGGGAGCAGTCGGTGGAGGTAAAGGCCGAGTCCATGGAGGTGGTGGGCCCCGCCGGAGGCGACTACCCGCTTCAGAAGAAGCGCCACAGCCTGGAGTTCCTCCGCGGCATTCCCCACCTCCGGGTGCGCACCAACACCTTCGGAGCCGCCTTCCGGATGCGCCACCACCTGAGCCTGGCCATACACCGCTTCTTCGACGAGAGGGGGTTCTTCTACGTCCACCCGCCCCTGATCACCCAGAGCGACGCCGAGGGCGCGGGAGAGACCTTCCAGGTGACCACCCTCCCCCTGGACAATGTCCCGCTGCGGGAAGGGGAGGTGGACTTCGCCGGCGACTACTTCCGCCGCCAGGCCTTCCTCAGCGTCAGCGCCCAGCTGGAGGCCGAGCCCCTGGCCCTGGCCCTGGGACGGGTCTACACCTTCGGCCCCACTTTCCGGGCCGACCCCTCCGACACCAGGGTCCACTGCGCCGAGTTCTGGATGATCGAGCCGGAGATGGCCTTCTTCGACCTCGCCGACGACATCGACCTGATCGAGGAGTTCGTCCGGTACACGGCGGAGTACGTGATGGAGCGCTGCGAAGAGGAGATCTCCTTCTTCGACCGCTTCGTCCACAAGGGCCTGAGAAAGCGCTACGAGGCCCTTATGGAAAAGGGCTTCGGACGCATCACCTACACCGAGGCCATAGACAGGCTGCAGTCCTCGGGGGTGGACTTCGAGACCCCGCCGGAGTGGGGGGCCGGGCTCTCCTCCGAGCACGAGCGCTGGCTGGCCGGCGAGCTGTTCGGAAGGCCGGTGTTCGTCACCGACTACCCCTCCTCCATCAAGCCCTTCTACATGCGGCTGGGCGAGGACGGCGCGACGGTGGCCTGCACCGACCTGCTGGTGCCCGAGGTGGGGGAGATAGTCGGAGGCAGCCAGAGGGAGGAGCGTCTGGACGTCCTGACGGCCAGATCCGGGGAGCTCGGAATTGACCTGGACCGCTACGACTGGTACTTTGATCTCAGACGCTGGGGCAGCGTTCCCCACTCGGGCTTCGGCCTGGGTCTGGAGCGCCTGCTCATGTACTACAGCGGCATCGAGAACATCAGGGACGTGATCCCCTTCCCCAGGACCCTGGGGAGGATGATCTAGTCCTGCGCCCCCGGGCGGAAAGAGAAGGACAAGAACAGCATAACGCAGGGCCGGCGTACGGCACGCCGCGCCGGAACAGAAACCGCAGCGAAGGCAGGGAAGGTATGAGCAAGAAGACGATGAAGACCCTGGACGGAAACGAAGCCGTTGCGAGGGTGGCCCACAAGCTCAGCGAGGTTGTGGCCATCTATCCGATCACGCCCTCCAGCCCCATGGGCGAGCACGCCGACGCCTGGTCCGCCAAGGGCCAGACCAACATCTGGGGCACGGTCCCGCTGGTGCAGGAGATGCAGAGCGAGGGCGGAGCTTCCGCCTCTGTCCATGGAGCGCTCCAGACGGGAGCCCTGACCACCACCTTCACCGCCTCGCAGGGCCTGATGCTCATGATTCCCTCCATGTACAAGATCGCCGCGGAGCTCACCCCCGGCGTCTTCCACGTCTCCGCCAGAAGCCTGGCCTGCCAGGCGCTCTCCATCTTCGGAGACCACAGCGACGTCATGGCGGTGCGGAACACGGGATTCGGCCTGCTGGCCAGCGCATCGGTGCAGGAGGCCCACGACATGGCCGCCATAGCGCACGCGGCCGCAGTCAAGTGCCGTCTGCCCTTCGTCCACTTCTTCGACGGTTTCCGCACCAGCCACGAGATCCAGAAGATCGAGCTGCTGGACGAGGAAGTGCTGGAGAAGATGATGGACATGGAGGCGGTTCTGGCCAACCGCAACCGCGGCCTCAACCCCAACAGCCCCGTGGTCCGCGGCACCAGCCAGAACCCCGACGTCTACTTCCAGGGCCGCGAGACGGTTAACCCCTACTACGTGTCTGCTCCCGCCATCGTTCAGGAGACCATGGACCGCTTCGCCGAGCTCACCGGCCGCAGCTACCACCTGTTCGACTACGTCGGACACCCCGAGGCCGAGAGGGTCGTGGTCCAGATGACCTCCGGCTGCGAGGTGGCCCACGACACCGTGCAGATGCTGGCCGACGGCGGCGAGAGGGTGGGCCTGGTGAAGGTACGGCTCTACAGGCCCTTCGACATGAAGGCCTTCGTGGAGGCCCTTCCCGGGACCGTAAAGGCAATCGCCCCGCTGGACAGGACCAAGGAGTCCGGGTCCCCCGGGGAGCCCCTCTACCTGGACGTGGTGGACGCCCTCTACGAGCACGGGATGAAAGACATCAAGGTGGCCGGCGGCCGCTACGGCCTCTCCAGCAAGGAGTACACGCCGGGCATGGTGAAGGCGGTGCTGGACAACCTCGCCCAGGACGAGCCCAAGAACCACTACACTGTGGGCATAGAGGACGACGTCACCCACACCTCCCTGGACATCAGCAGCGACTTCTGTCTGGAGAGCCCGGGAGTCCACCAGGCCGTCTTCTTCGGCCTGGGCTCGGACGGTACGGTGGGGGCCAACAAGAACTCCATCAAGATCATCGGCGAGGAGACCGACAACTACGCCCAGGGCTACTTCCAGTACGACTCCAAGAAGGCCGGCGCGGTCACCGTCTCCCACCTCCGCTTCGGCCCCGAGCCCATCAAGCTCACCTGCCTGGTCTCCGAGGCCGACTTCGTGGGAGTCCACCAGACGGTGTTCATGGAGAAGTACGACATACTCTCGCTGTACGCGGCCGACGGGGCCACCTTCCTGCTGAACACCCAGGCCGGCCCCGACGAGGTGTGGGACACGCTGCCGCGCGAGGCCCAGGAGGTCATCGTCGACCGCAACCTTGACTTCTACGTCATCGACGCCTACGACGTGGCGGACAAGGCCGACATGGGCGTGCGGATAAACACCATCATGCAGACCTGCTTCTTCGCCATCTCGGGCGTCCTTCCCCGGGACGAGGCCATCGAGAAGATCAAGGACTCCATCCGCAAGACATACGGCCGCAAGGGAGAGGAGATCGTCAAGAAGAACTTCCGCGCCGTGGACATGGCCCTGGACAACCTCCACCAGGTGGACTACCCCAAGGAGGTCACCAGCGACTTCAGCATGCCTCCCACGGTCCCCGAGGAGGCCCCGGAGTTCGTCCAGGACGTCACGGCGAAGATCATCCGCCGCGAGGGCGACAGCGTTCCCGTCTCCGCCATGCCGGAGGATGGCTCCTTCCCCATGGGAACCACCAAGTGGGAGAAGCGAAACGTGGCCCTGGAGATCCCGGTCTGGAACCCCGACACCTGCATCCAGTGCGGCATCTGCAGCCTGGTCTGCCCTCACGCGGCCATCCGGATGAAGGTCTACGACCCCACGGAGCTGGAGGGCGCACCGGAGGCCTTCAAGTCCACCGACGCCAAGACCAAGAAGTTCAAGGGCAAGGTCTGCACCGTGCAGGTGGCCCCCGAGGACTGCACCGGCTGCCACGTCTGCGTGAAGTACTGCCCCATGAAGGAGAAGGAGGCGGTGAAGATGGAGCCCCAGCCGCCGCTGCGGGAGCAGGAGGCGGAGAACTGGGCCTTCTTCCGCGACCTCCAGGACTACGACCGCGGAGAGCTGGGCACCAGCCTCAAGGACACCCAGCTGATGCAGCCGCTGTTCGAGTTCAGCGGCGCCTGCGCCGGCTGCGGGGAGACCGGCTACGTGAAGCTGGTCACCCAGCTGTTCGGTGACCGCGCAGTCATCGCCAACGCCACCGGCTGCAGCTCCATCTACGGCGGCAACCTGCCCACCACCCCCTACTGCACCGACGACAGCGGCCGGGGGCCGGCATGGAACAACAGCCTCTTCGAGGACGCCGCGGAGTTCGGATACGGCTTCCGGCTCACCGCCGACAAGCACACCGAGTTCGCCGCCGAGCTCCTGAAGAAGCTCGCCGGCCAGGTGGGCGAGGAGCTGGCGGACAGGCTCCTGGACAACCTCCACCAGAAGGACGAGGTCCATATAGCCAAGCAGCGGGGCCTGGTGGCCGACCTGATGAAGAAGCTGCGGGAGATAGACAGCCCCGATGCCCGTCAGCTGGAGACCGTGGCCGACTACCTGGTCCACCGCAGCGTGTGGATCTTCGGCGGCGACGGCTGGGCCTACGACATAGGCTACGGCGGCCTGGACCACGTCCTGGCCCAGGGCAGGGACATCAACGCCCTGGTGCTGGACACCGAAGTCTACTCCAACACCGGCGGCCAGAGCTCCAAGGCCACGCCGCTGGGGGCGGTTGCCAAGTTCGCCATGGCGGGCAAGTCCCAGCCCAAGAAGGACCTGGCCATGATCTCCATGACCTACGGCAACATCTACGTGGCCAGGATAGCCATGGGGGCCGACATGAACCAGGCGGTGAAGGCCATCGCGGAGGCGGAGAGCTACCGCGGGCCCAGCATCGTCATCGCCTACTCCCACTGCATAGCCCACGGCTTCAACCTGCTGCACGGCCTCGACCACCAGAAGCTGGCGGTGAAGTCCGGCTACTGGCCGCTGATCCGGTTCGACCCCAGGCGCATCGAGCAGGGCGAGAACCCGCTGCAGCTGGACAGCAAGGACCCCTCCATCCCGCTCTCGGACTACGCCTACACCGAGACCCGCTTCAAGACCCTGAAGCAGTCCGACCCCGAGCGGGCCAAGATGCTGCTGGATCAGGCCCAGGAGGAGGTCAGCAGGCGCTGGAAGCTGTACAGGCAGTGGGCCGAGATGGACTACACGGTCTAACTGCACCACTACCTGAGCGGGGGCGCCGTCCGGCGCCCCCGTCCTTCATCCCGAGAGGAACGCCTTGTCCCTGGTGCTGGTGTTTCTGTACGCTTCCGGGCTGGCCCTGGTGGGCCTGCGGACCGCAAGGTCCGGAGGCCGTGCCGAGAAGTACCTGCCGGCCGGCGGCTTGGGGGATGACGGGCATGGCCTGCTGACGGCGGAGTGCTCCTAGCTGTCGTTCTCCTCCAGGGCCGCCTTGCGGACGATGCTGTAGATCTGTGCCGGGGCGCTGGCCAACGTTAGGTCTGCCCGCACCGGCTCCCGCTTCAGAATGGACACGGCTTCGGCCAGCAGGTTCGAGTACTTCTCCGGCTGGCCCGCTGCGGTGACGATCATCACCACAAGCCTCACCGGCTCATCGTCCAGGGAGTCGTAGTTGGCGATGCCGGAGGGGCTCACGCCCAGGGCAACAGCCGCCGACCTCAGCCTCTCCAGCCTGGCGTGCGGCACGGCTATTCCCAGTCCGATGCCCGTGCTCATGCTGGTCTCCCGGCTGAATATCAGCTGCTGCAGACGTTCGCCGTCGGAGACCGGCCCGTTCGAGGCCATGAGGTCCACCAGCTCCAGCAGGGCTCCGCGCTTGTAGGAGGACCGCAGGATCCTGCAGCGGTCGACAGAGATGTGATCCAGAAGCTCCATCATCCAAGCCCCCATATCGCGCCCCGCCCGCCTGGAGCGGCCGGCAGGCCAGGCCGGGCTTTACATTTCTAGGATAACAGACAGCGGCACCTGCTGTCCATGCAGAGCCCATGGAGATCAATGGATCACCTGATCCGGAATGACTGCAGCCGTGCAGACTGCCGGGATATGCGCGGCAGCTAGGAAGGTCGCCTGAAAAGCGTCTTGAAAAGACCCCTGAACCATGACAGCAGCTTCTTCTCGCTTGACTTGTAAAGCAGGACGGAGCAGGGAGCGCGGTTGGTTATCTGATCGGCGTGATGCCCCAGAAGGAACCTGTTGAAGACCCACTCCCGGCCGGGGCCTACAACGATAAGGTCATTCTCTTCAGCCACGCTGAGAACTCCCTTCACGATGTCGGCGGAGTGCACCAGACGGACCTCAACCGGCCCTTCAAGCTTCCCGGCCTGCTCTTCCACTGCTTCCCGCGCCTTCTCCTCTTCCTGCCCGGAACCGGAGGGCACAACGTGCACCAGCACGACCTTTGTGAGCTCTTCCCGGCGGAGCATCCTGACCATGGCAAACCGGTTGTCATGGCTCTTCTGCCCCACCGGCAGCACGATCCGCTGAATTCCCTGAATATCGTTCCTGGACTTCAGGATGGCGATGTCGCAGGGAGCCCTGTGCAGGACCTTGTTGACAACCCTGCTCTTCTTGACCGCCAGCGGGGTAACCCGCCCGAACCAGCCCATTATTATCAGGCCCGCCTCGGTGTCCTTCGCCGCGTTCACTATGGCGGCGGGGATCGACCGTGCCGTGGCGGCCAGGGGTTTGGCGACACGGCTCATGCGAGTGGCGTAATGCGTCATGTCCATTACCAGCTGCGAGCTCTTCCTCCATGACGCCGCCCGCTGGGGAAAGGGAGCCTCTACGGTTACGTTTACCATGTGCAGGACCGAAGACGTGTCCGTCAGCCTCTTTCCCAGCACTACCAGCTGGTCGGCCGTATTGGGATTGGAGACGCTGATGAGTACATGATCGTAACTCGTGCTGGCGTTCTCCGTGCTTCCCCTCTCCCTGGGTCTCTCATTCATCATGGTTCCTCCAGACGCTGCCTGACGGCAATGTTGAGAAGCAGCACGTTCACTCTCTCCTGTCCGAAAATGCCGGCGAACCTGCCTTCCTCCCGTTCCCGGATCATCCCTTCCAGCTCCTCTTCGGGGATGCCGGTGGCCCTGCTTACCCGTGGGACCTGCAGGCGCGCCGCCCCCGGGGTGATGTGCGGGTCCAGCCCGGAACCGGATTCGGTAACCCACCCTACCGGAACATCCTCCACTGCCACTCCCCGGGCCTCCAGCTCCCCCAGCCTTGAGGCCACCCTCTCGGTCAGGGCCGGGTTGTAGGGACCGAGGTTCTGAGAACCGCTGTTCATGCCGTCGTAACCCCTGAACGAAGGGCGGGGATGGAAGAACGTATCGGAGCCGAAGGGCTGGCCGATGAGCCTTGCGCCTGCCGGAGCGCCGTCAATGTAAACAATGCCGCCCCTGACCTCTTCCGCCCACAAGAGCTCCCCGACCAGCAGGAGCAGGCCCGGATAGGCTACCGAGCAGAGCAGCACGAAGACGAGCAGCAGCCGAAGGGACGTGGAAATCCGGCGCCACCACGATTCCGGCCGGGGAACGGGGATCTCCCTGGCTTCCTCGGCCGCGCTCTCTTCGCTCATCATCTCTTCCACATCCTCCTTGCGGCCATTCTCGTCCATCAGAAGAATCCCAGGCTGACCAGCAGGGTGTCAAGCAGCTTGATGCTTATGAAGGGAGCGATGAAACCGGCGCCCCCGTAGACGAGCATGTTCTTGGTCAGCATCCTGGAGGCGCTGACGGGCTTGTACTCCACGCCGCGCATCGCCAGGGGAATAAGGAACGGAATTATCAGAGCGTTGTAGATAAGCGAAGCTATGATGGTGCTTTGCGCGGAATGGAGGCCCAGCAGGTTTATCTTGCCCAGTATGGGGGCCCCCGTTGAGAAGATGGCGGGGACAAGCGCAAAGTACCTGGACACGTCGTTGGCTATGCTGAACGTGGTAAGCGAGCCCCGTGTCATTAGAAGCTGCTTGCCTATGCCGACGACTTCGATCAGCTTCGTGGGGTCGGAGTCCAGGTCCACCATATTGCCGGCCTCCTTGGCGGCCACCGTGCCGGCGTTCATGGCCAGCCCCACATCGGCCTGTGCCAGGGCCGGAGCATCGTTGGTTCCGTCACCCGTCATGCCCACGAGGTTGCCGGCCGCACGTATCTCCCGTACGAGGTTTATCTTCTGCTCCGGCTTGAAGTCGGCGTAGTACTCGTCGATGCCCGCCTGCTCGGCTATGTACCGGGCGGTCCTTTCGTTGTCCCCGGTGCACATTACCGCCTTTATCCCCATCTTCTGCATCTCGGCGATCCGTGTCTGGATGCCCTGCTTCAGCTCGTCCTGCAGGCGGATTACCCCGATTATCCTCCCGTCCGACGAGACCGCCAGGGGGGTTCCGCCGGAGTCGGCTATCTCGTTGGCCGTCTTCTCCAGGCCCTCCGGGACCTCATCCGCCATCTCGCTGACCGACGTAACCGACCCCTTCCGCAGCTCCACACCATCCTCGAGGTCGATACCGCTCATCCCGGTCTTGGCGGAGAACTCCACAAAGCCCTCCTCCGGCAGCTCGCTCGCGTCTACATGCACTCCCTGCTTCTTCGCCAGCGCCACTATGGAACGTCCCTCTGTGGTCTCGTCGTAGAAGGATGTGCGCAGAGCCGCCTCCGCCACGTCCTCCTCACTGCTGTCACCAAGCGGGATGAAGCCGGTGGCAACCCGCTCGCCGGTGGTTATGGTGCCCGTCTTGTCCAAAACCAGCACGTCCAGGTCTCCGGCGGACTCCACGGCCTTTCCCGACTTGGCTATGACGTTGTGCCTGGTAACCCGGGTCATGCCGGCTATCCGTATGGCCGAGAGCAGGGCTCCCACCGTGGTGGGCATCAGGCCGATGAGCAGGGCTATCTGGTTCGCCACGTCCACCGTCATGTCCACGTACCGGCCGAAGAACGACATGGTGGATATCACGAGCATGTAGATGAAGGTGAAGCTGGCCAGAAGCAGGGTAAGGGAAACCTCGCTGGGCGTCTTCTCCCTGCTTGCGCTCTCCACGAGCCCGATCATCCTGTCCAGGAAGGACTCCCCGGCATCGACGCTTATCTCCACCTTTATCCGGTCGCTGAGGACCTCGGTGCCGCCCGTGACCGAGCTGCGGTCGGTTCCGCTCTGGCGGATGACAGGCTCTGACTCGCCGGTGATGGCGGACTCGTCGATGGAAGCGGAGCCTTCCACGATGGTTCCGTCCCTGGGAACGGTCTCTCCCTTGGCCACCAGCACGAGGTCTCCCTTTTTCAGCTCTTCCGCATCTACCTCTTCGCTGCTCCCGTCGTCGGCTTCGTCCAGCGGGACGTCCTGCGTCAGGCGGTGGGCCCTGATGTCCTCCTTCATGGCCCGCAGGCTCTCGGTGTGGGCTTCCCCCTGGGCCTGGGCAAGGGACTCGGCAAAGGTGGCGAACAGGAGCGTGAAGACCAGTATGGCCGCTATCACGCCGTAGTAGATCCTGCTCTCGGCCCCGGCGAAGAAACCGGGGGTGAATGTCATCATCAGCACCATCACCGTGGTGATCTCCACCACGAACATGACGGGATTCTTGATCAGGTAGCGGGGATCCAGCTTGACCACGGAGTCTTTCAGGGCCTGTATTATCTGTTCTTTTTCCATGGTCAGGTTCCCATCAGTATCTCGGCGATGGGGCCCAGCGCCAGGGCGGGGATGAAGACCAGGCCGCTGATTATGATCAGCACGCCGATGAACAGGATGAGGAAGGCCAGGCTCTCCACCTTCATGGTGCCGGCGGTCTCCGGGCGGATCTTCTTGCGGGCGAAGGAACCGGCGATAACCATCTGCAGGAGTATCGGCACGTATCGAGCCAGGAGGATCACCGCGCCGCAGGTGAGGTTGAAGAAGAGCGTGCTGTCCCGAAGCCCCTCAAACCCGCTGCCGTTGTTGGCAGCGGCGGAGAAGTACTCGTAGAGGATCTGGCTCAGGCCGTGGTAGCCGGAGTTCGTTATTCCCTCCCGGCCCGCTTCGGTCACGATGGCCAGTGATGTGGGGAACAGCACCAGCGTCGGGAGAAGCAGTATTATTATCGCCGCCCACTTGACCTCGAAGGGCTCCACCCTCTTGCCCAGGTAGCTGGGCGCCCGGCCCACCATCTGCGCCCCTATGAACACGCAGATCAGCACGTACGTCAGGAGGTTCAGCAGCCCGGTTCCCACGCCCGCCACCAGGCAGTTCATGCTCATGCCCAGGAACAGGGCCAGCTGGCCCAGGGGCGTATAGCTGTCGTGCATGGAATTGACCGCGCCGCTGGTGGTGGATGTGGTCGAGACCCCCCACAGGGCGCTGAGGGTCGGCCCGAAACGGGTCTCCTTGCCCTCCATGTTGCCCTCGGTCTGGTCCAGCCCCAGCTCCTGCAGTGCCGGGTTGCTGCCGGTCTCCCCATGGACGGCCATCCCCAGAAGGATTACCACCACGATGGAGACTGCCGTCAGCAGAACCACCCCGTGCTTCCTCTTGCGCATCCAGACCCCGTAGGCGTATACGGTGGCCATGGGGGCTCCGAACAGAACCAGGTTCAGAACCATATTCGTAAACGGCGTTGGATTCTCGTAGGGATGCGCCGCGTTGGCGCCGAAGAAGCCGCCTCCGTTGGTGCCCACCATCTTGATGGCCTCCAGGGCCGCAACCGGCCCCCGGGCGATCATCTGGCCGGCCCCCTCCAGGGTCCTGACCTCAGCCGCCCCCTCCAGCGTCTGAGGCGTGCCCTGCATCATGAGGATCAGAGCCACGATCAGACTCAGCGGAAGAAGGAACCTCACCACGGACTTCACCAGGGCGGTGTAGAAGTTGCCCAGGCGCGGGTCCTCCTTGTTCAGCAGTCCCCGGGCAAAGCCCACCATGTAGGCCATGCCGGTGCCGGCAGACACGAACATTGCCAGCACCACGGCGAACAGCTGCGAGAAGTAGCTCAGGGTGAGCTCCCCGGAATAGTGCTGCTGGTTCGTGTTGCTGATGAAGGTCGCGACGTTGTGGAATGCCAGGTGCCAGCCGGTCCCTCCCGCTCCATCGGGATTGAGGGGGAGTGATCCCTGAAGCATGAAGACCAGGTAGAGGAAGACGAACATTGCGACGTTCAGCAGGAAGCCGGAAAGAAAGTACTCCTTCCATCCCATGGGATGGTCGCTTTGTATTCCCGTTATCCGGTAGATGAACCGTTCAAAGGGGCCAAGGACCGGTTTTTCGACGTACCTGGTCAGCCATGGAAGAGAGACGGCGGAATCCTCCGCATCCATCTCCCTGCGGAACACCCACGCCAGGTACTCCCCCAGGACGTAGACCAGCGCCGCCAGCAGGCCCAGGAAGAGCAGGATGGGAAGGATGACCGCTGCCGCCACCTAGAATTTTTCCGGACGGATCAGTACGTACCCGAGATATATGAAGATCAGCCCCGATATTATCAGCCACAGAGTCTGACCGTCCATAGCCCTCCAAATCCGTCTGTCCACCGCTGTCAGATCATGAGTCACGGTGGTTGATCCAGATCCTGACGGTCTAATACCCCCGCAAACAGTGCGATAAGCGCACCAGAAGGGCGGTCCATCGATTCTATACGATATGCTGTTTCGGATGTCCACAGCATTGCGCGGGAAGCGGCCGCGTAGCCCGCCGCTAGCGGGCGCGATACCCCACGCCAGTGCGTTCCGGGCCGTCCACGCAATATGGCATCCGGATATCCCCTTCAGTCATTCTACAAGCGCATGCCGCAGGGGGGCCTCAAGAAGGCTATTCACGAAGCCGCAGCGAAGCAATGCTTCCCGGATAAGGTGTTGATGATAGACTGGCGGGCGAGGAGGGGTGGTGGAGGCGGCAGGAATCGAATCTGTTACGCCACAATGGTTTACAT
>JAWLEP010000008.1:2400-69151 GCA_041686025.1 Candidatus Fermentibacteraceae bacterium | reverse complement strand
ACCTATGGATCTCCAAACGATACTCCTCCCAAGACAAGCTACGCTGGAGAAGTTGCCTATGTCAATGCCGGGTAAGTGATTGGGAGAGCTGGTACACCGGCCGGGAGACGAACCCGGCGGGTTCCGGTCCGCGGGGCATACTCCCTCTCAGGGTAGCGGCCGGGGCGCCGGTTTGCAATGTTATCGCTCTTCGGGTTCCGTCCGAGAACGGGGCCCACCGCCGCAAACCGACGGGAGGAGCGATGAAGGTACTGGTGACCGGCGGGGCGGGATTCATAGCCTCGCACGTGACGGACCATCTGCTGGAGGCGGGCCATGAGGTGCACGTGGTCGACGACCTGTCCACAGGCTTCCGCGACAACCTCAACCCCGCCGCCGTGTTCCACGAGCTGGACATACGAAGCCCCGAGGCATCACAGCTGGTGGAAGATGGCGGCTTCGACGTCCTCTGCCATCATGCCGCGCAGATGGACGTGCGCAGGTCCGTCCGGGAGCCCGTTTTCGATGCCGATGTGAACATCGTGGGGTCTATTCGTCTTCTGGAGGCCTGTCGAAAGGGAGGCGTGAAGCGTGTGGTCTACGCCTCCACCGGGGGAGCCGTCTACGGCGAGCCGGACTCGCTTCCGGTCAGCGAGGACCATCCCATCAGACCCATCTGCCACTACGGTGTCAGCAAGCACACGGTGGAGCACTACCTCTTCCTGTACAGGCATCTGTACGGGCTGGACTACGTTGTTCTGCGCTATCCCAACGTCTACGGCCCCCGGCAGAATCCCCGGGGCGAGGCGGGAGTGACGGCGATCTTCGCACTGGCCTACCTGGAGGGCAGAAGCCCCTACATCAACGGCGACGGTGAGCAGACCAGAGATTACGTTCACGTATCGGACGTGGCCCGGGCCAACCTGATGGCCATGGACCTCTCCCGGGATGACATAGGCGGCAGGGTGATGAACCTGGGCTGGGGCCGGGGCCGGTCGGTACTGGAGCTGGACCGGCTCATAAGGCGGCTGGTGGGAACCGAGCTGGAACCGGAAAACGCCCCGCCAAAACCCGAGGAGATACAGCGGATCTCCCTGGACTCCACGCTGGCCCGGGAGGTGCTGGGCTGGGAGCCGGAGGTGGAGTTCCAGGAGGGGCTTCGGGAGCTGGTGGAGTACCACCGGGAGCTTATGGGATGATACTGCCGCCGGTGTTCCTGGACCGCGACGGGGTGATCAACCGCAACCGCGACGACTACGTCCGCCGGGTATCCCACTGGGTCCCCTACCCCGGGGTCTTCCGGAGCATGGCCAGGCTCACCGAGGCGGGCCTGCCCATCGTGGTGGTGACCAACCAGTCGGCAATCGGACGGGGCTACACCACCCGCGACGTGGTGGAGCAGGTGCACGCACTGCTGGTGGAGCGGGCTTCGGAGGCCGGAGCACGTATCAGCGGCGTCTACTACTGCCCCCACCGGCCCGACGAGGGCTGCGGCTGCCGCAAGCCCGCGGTGGGAATGGTGGAGGCCGCCCGGCGGGAGCTGGGGCTGCCCGACGGGGGCTGGATGGTGGGCGATGCCGCGACGGACATGGAGCTGGGCCGGGCCTCCGGGCTGCGGACGCTGCTGGTGCTTACCGGCAGGGGCCGGGACCAGCTCGATGGCATCAGGAAGACCGGCGGCCCGGAACCCTGGGCCGTCTGCGACGGTCTGGACGCCGCGGTGACCCGCATACTGGCCGACCTGCGGGAGAAGTAGTTCTAGCCCCCTTCCGGGGGCTCCATCATGTAGGCCACCAGCAGGTCGCGGGCGGCCTCCAGGCCCTCGAGGTGCCCCCTCTCCATGGCGTGGGAGGCGTCTATTCCCGGGCCTATCAGGCCGTGCCGGACGTCCATCCCCGCCCTCAGAGCCGCCACCGCGTCGGAGCCGTAGTAGGGAAACGTGTCCACAACGTAGGGTATGGAATCCCTCTTTGCAAGGCTGATTAGACGTTTGGTTAAGGCGTAGTTGAAGGGGCCTGAGCTGTCGGCCGCGCATATGGTGACCCTGGTCTCGCTGCCGCCCAGGCCCTTCCCCAGCACGCCCATGTCCACGGCCAGGAACTCCTCGGCGTCCAGGGGAAGGCCGGCGGATGCCCCGTGGCCCACCTCCTCGTGGGCCGAGACCAGCAGGTGGATCTCCCGGGGCGGCCTCTCCCCCTCATCCATCACCTGCGAAGCCGCGGCAACCATCACCGCGACGCCGGCCTTGTCGTCCAGGTGGCGGGACTTGACAAAGCCGTCGTCGGTGAGGACCGACCGGGGGTCGAGGTGGATGTAGTTGCCGGCGGATATTCCCAGCTTCCGGACGTCCTCGTCGTTCTCCACCCTGCGGTCCAGACGGACGTACATCTTCTCCTGCTCGCGCTTCCCTGAGGCCTTGTCCCTGCCGTAGGCGTGCACCGAGGTGCTGTCGAAGAGTATGGTGCCGGGGTGCATCTCGCCGTCGAAGGTCTCCACCCGGCAGTACTCGCCCTCTATGCTGGACATGGTGAAGCCGCCCACCATACGGAGCCTCAGCCGGCCGTCGTCCTCTATGGAGCGGACCATGCAGCCCAGCGTGTCCACGTGGGCGCTTACGAGAACGGCCCTGTCGCCCTCCCCCGCTATGCTGGCCAGCAGGCCACCCTTGTTGGTGAGGCGGGTGCGCAGGCCCATCCGGTCCAGCCTGTGGCGCACCATGTCCACGGCCTTCTCGGTGTGGCCGCTGACGCTCCTGGTCCACAGCAGCTCCATGAGGAACTCCGCAATCTGGTCCCTGTTCATCCCGGCCGCTCCCTTCCCCGCCCCGGGGCTTTTCCCGCGTACTCCGGGCCGTATATTCCCGCCATGGCAAGAAGAGGCAGAATCCGTACCGCGCTGAGCGTCGTACTGCCCTTCGTCCTGCCGGTGGCCGTCCTGCTGGCGTGGATGATAGGACAGTGCAGCGGCCAGCACAACGAGTCTCAGCAGATAGTGGCCTCGGTGGACTCCACCGGCTCCGGCACCACCTACCTCTCCACCATAATGCCCGACGGGGTGGAGGCGGAATGGACCTGCACCGCCGGCACCTTCCGGGAGACCGGGGGGGCATCCGCCTGGGGCAGGAGCGTGACCTGGATACCCGACCCCGAGTCGGAGGACTCGGTGACCATCGTGGTGACCACACCCTCCGCCGCCGACTCCGTCCGCTTCCTGCCGGCCATACGGGAGATGACTCCGGCCATCACCATGTCGGCCTCCTACCACCTGGCCACCATAGACCGGGCCAGGAGCCTGTCCCTCTCCGCCGGGACCTACCTGATGAGTGCCTCTTCGGAGAACCTGGTGGGCTACGACGGGCTGACCGTGCTGCTGATACACCGTCCCGGGGAGCCCCGGGACGCCAGGGTGGTCTTCCCCGGCGACAGCCTGCGGCTGAGCTTCCCCCTGGGCGCCGAGGTGAGCGCCGTGGCCCTGGAGGAGACGGAGGGCGCCCTGGACAACGAAGGAAGCGTGATCCTCACCTTCGAGGACGTGGGCGGCTCAGCGGAGCCTTCTGTGCAGCCCCCTCCATCTGGCGGCCAGGACCAGGAGTCCCAGTAGCAGCCCCCAGGCCAGCAGGCCGGCCCTTCCCGCCACGTCCACCCCTCCGGCGCTGATCGCTTCCACCGCGCTGTTCCAGGACCACACCACCCACTCCAGGAGCCTGGCGAACGGCCTGCCCATCCAGGGGATCACTGCAGGCAAGGACAGCACCATCACCCCCATGACCAGGGGCAGGGATACCACGGTGAGGACCGGTCCCAGCGGCCGCATGTCCCCGTAGGCGGCGCTCACCAGCGGGGCCAGGGCCACCGTGACCACCAGGCCGGCGTAGAGGCCGTCGGCGGCCCAGGCCAGCGGTCTGGGCCGCAGCTCGAAGGTCCGGCCGGCCAGTATCAGGGCCAGGACGGCGCCGAAGGACATCTGGGCGCCGGTGTCGAAGACGGCCATGGGATCCGCCGCCAGCACCACCGCCGCGGCCGCCCCCCACAGCCAGAGCAGGCCGGGGGTGCCTCCCGCCCACCGCAGCCACAGAAGGGCCGCGCAGGCCATCACCGCGGCCCGCACCGCCGAGGGGCGCAGCCCCGTGACAGCCGCGTAGATGGCCACCGAGGCGCAGGCGAGCAGTGTGGCGGTCCATCCCCTGCCCAGCAATCGTCGGAGGATCAGGAGCGCCACCGCTGCCACCATTCCCACGTGCATGCCCGAGACCGCCAGGAGATGGGTCACCCCTCCCTCCCGGAAGCCGTCCCTGGCCCTGCGGGGCATGCGGCCCCGAAAGCCCAGCAGCAGGGTCTGGGCGGTGGCAGAGACCAGGCGGGGACGCAGCTGGCGCTCCAGCAGCCGGGCCAGATTCCCCCGCAGCTCACGCAGCGGCCCACCGGCTGGCCTGGCGGTTGCCAGCGAGGGGGTCAGGAAGCGCCCGCGGCGCCAACCGGCCACGGCCATGGAGTCCCCCCGCATAATCCCCTCCTCCCCGAATCTGCCGGGCACCCAGAGGCGGCGGCCGTCGCCGCTGGCTATCATGGCCCCGGAGGCGGTTACGGCGGTTACCTCGCCTTTGTAGATTGGACCCCTGGGCCGACGGCCTGCCTCTGCCGAGCCCGGTGGCGCCAGGGAGCCCCCCAGCAGGGCGGCCGACGCCAGGAGCAGGGCCCATCGCAGGGGACCGGCGCGGCGGGGCGCGGCCAGGCCGCAGACGGCGGCCACGAGTGCAGCCGGCAGGCTCCCCGGCAGCCCGCACAGGGCGCCGGCGGCGAAGGCCAGGACACAAAGCGGCAGCAGAAGGGTTGGGCGGTACATGGGAATATCCTACGCTTCGTTCGCCCGCTCCCCAAGTGGGGGGCCTCTGATGCCCCTGTTCGTCCTGGACAACCTCAGAAGCGCCTACAACGTGGGGTCGATCTTCCGGCTGGCTGATGCCATCGGCCCGGCGGGGGTGGTGCTCACCGGCATCTGCTGTCGGCCGCCCAGCCGCAAGCTGGGACGGACCTCGCGGGGGACCCACGCCAGCGTGCCCTGGATCTACCTGCCCACCATGTCCGAGGCGGTGCGGTGGATCAGGGGGACCGGCCGTCAGCTGGTGGCCCTGGAGAACGGGCCCGGCGCGGTGAGCGTCTTCGAGGCGGCCTTCGAGCTATCCGGGGCCTTCGTGCTGGGCAACGAGGCGGAAGGTGTGCAGCCGTCTGTAGCGGCGGAGGCGGACCTGCGGCTGGTGTTCCCCCAGTCCGGCGGCAGGGACTGCATGAACGTGTCCTGTACGGCGGCGGTGATCTGCTCGGAGATACAGAGGCGCAGGCTGATGGGCTGCGGGGTCTAGCCCAGCTGAAAGTAGCGGGCCCACTCCAGTACGCTGTAGCCGCAACCGGTGAGCAGCTTCATCCCCGGCCCTTCGCTGAAGGGCACTATCTGGCGGGTCTTGTCCGCACCCCGGTTGCGCAGCATGCGCAGGCCCTCGTAGAGCATGCTCCTGCCCAATCCTTCCCCGCGGTGGTCCGGGACTACGCCCAGGAAGTAGAACCCGCCCTCGCTGGGGTCGACGCGGTCCAGCCTGGCCATGAAGACCCCGGCAGGCTGGCGGTTCACGCGGTAGACCCGGAACAGGCCGGGGTCGTAGCGGCGGGACGAGCTCCATATGTCCATGTAGCGGGTGAAGTCGATGCTCTCCCACTCGCTTCCCCTGGCGGCGGTGGCGGCCACCCTGGCCAGCTCGGGGGCTCCCACGTCCCCGACGCCGATGCTCTCCAGCTCCCGCTCCGGGTCGGGTATGTCCGTCAGGTCGCGGAACATCCGGCTGGAATCGCGCAGAAAGCTGAAGCCCATGTTCTTGTAGGTCTCCTGCAGCCGCTCGCGGTCCTCTGCGCCCTGGTCGGAGTAGATGGCGGCCAGCACCCTCTTGGCGCTCTCTCCGGCCACGCTGGCGGCCCGGGCGATGAGGAACTCCTCGGCCTCCGGGGCCGGGGCCCGGTTCTCGAGTATGTGCGGGACGCCTATGAGCCGTTCCTCGCGGTCGGAGCCGTGGCCGGTGAATATGAAGCCCACGGCCCTTCCCCGGCGGTCGAAGGCTCCCAGGTAGGCCCCGTCGAAGTAGTCGTCCAGGGCGAAGCCCAGCAGCTGGCCCGAGAGGAACTGCAGCAGGTCTCTTCTCTCCAGGAACCTGGCGGTATAGCCCGGCATCTCTTACCCCCTCCGGATCACCTTATGTATCCCAGGTCCCGCAGCGTCCTGTCAACTGCCGCCGAGTAGTCAACCACCGGGGGGTCGCCTGCCGGGGGCGTGGCCCAGTACTCCATCACCCGCTCCAGGAGAGCGCTGTCGGGCTGCAGCGGATTCAGCTCCCCGGGGTCGGAGGAGATCCTGTAACCCACTGCGCTGTCGGTGTCGGCGTTCCATATCACCTTGTTCCCGGCGGCCACGCAGGAGGCCAGGCTTCCGTCGGCCCATAGGGTCCCGCTGGAGGGCACCGCCCTGTCGGGGGGCAGCGGGGAGAGGAGGTCTGCGCCTCCGCAGACCGGGGGAACCTCCATCTCCAGCATTCCCAGAACGGTGGGCAGCAGGTCGATCCCCGCCGCGGTCTCCTCCACCACGCGACCTTCCGGCACGCCGGGGCCCGCCATAACCATGGGCACTCCCAGCAGCTCCTGGTAGAGGGTGTGACCATGCTCGATGCCCCCGTGGTCGGCGAACTCCTCGCCGTGGTCCGCGGTGACCACCACCACCGTGCCGGTGGAGAGCCCCCTCCTTCGCAGGTAGGCCAGCAGCCTGCCCAGCTGGGCGTCGGTGAAGGCCAGCTCGCCGTCGTAGAGGCCGATGAGGTTCTCCAGGCCGGCGGGAGGGATCACGCTGTCTCCCCTGTTGATGGCCTTCAGCTGCGTGACCTCGCCCCACTCCGGCCCGAACGGACCCTGGTAGGCGGGGTCGGTGAAAAGGGTGTCGTAGGGGGGATGGGGGTTGTAGCTGATGTGGGGGTCGTAGAAGTGAACGGCGGCCAGGAAGGGCTGCTCCGGGGGAAGGCCGTCCAGCCATGAGATGCACTCGTCCACCGTCTCGTCCGCCCTTCTCAGGCTGAGCCTGCTTGCGAATCCCTGGCAGTCGAAGTGGTCGAAGCCGCGGTGGAAGCCGAAGTCAGCGTCCATGTAGACCACGTTGAAGAACGCACCGGTAGCGTATCCCTCCCGCTGTAGAATATGGGGCAGATAGGGCAGGGCGGTATCTACGCCGTAGAAGTCCACCCCCCGCCTGCCGGCGCCGTGCTCCCGCACGGTGAGTCCCGTCAGCAGCGAGGTCGTGGCCGGGAGGGTCCAGGAGCTCTGCGACTGGAAGGCGGCGTACCTGGTTCCGGCCTCCGCCAGGCTGTCCAGAACCGGCGTGGTCTCCCGGCCGTAGCCGTAGCAGCCGGCGTGATCGGCCCGGAAGGTGTCCACCAGAACCAGCAGGATGCTGGGGCGGGGGGGCTGCGCATCCGCGCCCTCGGGGCCTTCTCCGCAGGATACCAGAAGAAGCAGCGGAACAATGGCTGCCATCAGGAACGCTTTCGGGGTCCTGCCGAGCTCGGGGGTATGGCGGATCAATGCTGTGCCTCCATCCAGTCGCTTCCGGTTCCGGTCTCCACTTCCAGCGGCACTGCCAGCTCCGCCGCCGCCTCCATCTCCTCCACCACGATCCGGGTGGCCTGGTCGGCCCTTGTGGCGTCCACCGAGAGCAGCAGCTCGTCGTGTACCTGGAGAACAAGCCCCGCTTCGGGCAGTTCCTCGGCGAGGCGGCGGTGGACGGCTATCATGGCCAGCTTCATTATGTCCGCCGCCGAGCCCTGTACCGTGGTGTTCACGGCCATGCGCTCCATGGCCCTGCGGTTGCTGCCGCCTGCGCCGGCCAGGCCGGAGAAGTCCCGCCGGCGGCCCAGTATGGTCCTGGTCTCCCCCTGGGCCTCGGCGGTGGCCACCGTCTCCCGGAAGAACCTCTCCACCTCGGGGTAGGTGTCGAAGTACCTGTTGATGATGCCCGCCGCCTCCCCCCTGCTGACCCCCAGCCTGGAGGCCAGTCCGTAGGGGCTTATGCCGTAGACTATGGAGAAGTTCACCTCCTTGGCCCTTCTGCGCATCTCCGGGGCGTCGCTGCCGAAGACCGACCTGGCGGTGCGACTGTGTATGTCCTCTCCCTTCCTGTAGGCTTCTCGCAGAGCGCCGTCGCCGGCCAGGTGGGCCAGGACCCGCAGCTCTATCTGCGAGTAGTCGGCGCTGACGAACACCTCGCCCTCGCCGGGCGGGGCGAAGCACCTGCGTATGCTTCTGCCCCTGGCGGTGCGGATGGGGATGTTCTGCAGGTTGGGCGAGCTGGAGCTTAGGCGCCCGGTGGCGGTGACCGCCTGGTTGAAGCTGGTGTGTATCAGGCCGGTGGAGGGGGAGACGAAGTCCGGCAGCTTCTCAATGTAGGTGGAGAGGAGCTTGGAGAGCTCCCGGTGCTCTATCACCAGGTCCACGAAGCGGTGCCTTCCCTGCAGCGTCCTCAGGACCGTCATGCTGGAGGAGGGCCTGCCGGTGGAGGTCTTCCGCACGGTCTCCAGGCCCAGGTCCTCGAACATCACCTCCGAGACCTGCCGGGGGCTGTTGAGGTTTACGGGCCTGCCGGCTATGCCCGCCGCCTCCTCCGCCAGCTCCGCCAGGCGGGCCGAGTACTCCCCGCGGAGCTGCCCCAGGCTGCTCAGGTCCAGGGAGACGCCCCGGCGCTCCATGTCGGTGAGGACCTCCACCAGGGGGAGCTCCACGGTGCGGTAGACCTTCTCCAGCTCGGGGGCCTCCGCCAGCATCCCAGACAGCTTGCGATGCAGCCGCAGCGCGGTGGTGACGTCGGCGCAGCAGTAGGCGGAGACCTTCTCCAGGGGAACCTCCAGCAGCGTCCCCGCCCCGTCGAGGACCTGGTCGTAGGTATCCATGTCCCGCCCCAGGTACAGCCGGGACAGCGCCGCCAGGGACCGCCGGCTTCCCCCCGGGCGCAGCAGGTAGTCGGCCAGGAACGGGTCGCCGCCCACGGTCCTCCAGTCGACTCCCATGCCCCGCAGCACGTGCATGTCGTACTTGGCGTTCTGGGCCACCATGGAGCAGCCCGAGGATATGGTCCGAAGGGCCCTCACCGCTTCTTCCCGGGGCAGAGCGCTCTCGCCCCTCAGCGGCAGGTACCAGGCCGATTCCCCCTCCCTGGCCAGGGCCAGCCCCACCGGCCGGGCCTCCAGGGGGTCGGGGGAGTCGGTCTCCGTGTCCACCGCCAGCTCGCCGCAGCCCGACAGCCGCTCCACCAGGCGGTCCAGGGCCTCCGTCGTATCCACCAGGTCCACCCGGCAGCCGGCCGACTCTCCCCTGGGAAGGCGGTCCAGCACCGTGCGCATTCCCAGCCGCGACAGCAGCCTGGTGGCCTCCTCCACGCGGGGGGCCGACGGCCTCAGGTCCTCCAGGCGCAGGTCTTGGGGGAGGCGGCGGTCCAGGCTCACCAGACTGCGGCTGAGCATAACGCTGTCCCGCTGGCTGCGCAGCTTCTCCCTGGTTCCGGCGGGCCTGACCCTCTCCAGGTTCTCGTAGATGGAGTCCAGGGACCCCCACTCCGCCAGCAGCTTTGCCGCCGTCTTGGGTCCTATTCCCTTCGCCCCCGGTATGTTGTCGGAGCTGTCTCCCACCAGGGCCATGTAGTCGGGGACCTGGCCCACATCCACGCCCAGTATGTCGGGCACGTCCCCGGCCTCCACGCTCCGCGCCTCCCTGCCGGGCCGTCCCGGCTGGATCACCGTTACCCCCTCTTCCAGCACCTGCAGGAGGTCCTTGTCGGAGGAGACCACGGCGACCCGGTGCCCGGCGGAGGCAGCGGTTCGGGCCAGCCCGGCGATGAGGTCGTCGGCCTCCAGCCCCTCCGCCTCCACCCGGGGCAGGCCCAGGCTGTCCACCAGGCTTCGGGCCAGCCGGGACTGGATCACCAGCTCTTCCGGCGTCTCGGGCCGGTTGGCCTTGTACCCTTCGTACATCCCGGTACGGAAGGTGGGCCCGGGGTGGTCGAACACCACCCCCAGCAGGTCGGGCTCCAGGGCGTCCGCGTGCCTGTAGATCTCGCTGAGCAGGTGGTGCAGCCCGCTGGTGACGGTGCCGTCGGAGGCCCTCAGGGGCCTCTTGATCAGGGCGTAGTGGCCCCTGTACAGCAGTCCCATGGAGTCGATGAGCAGAACATTCATCTCCGAGCCTTCCCCATGCCTTCCACGCCCTACCAGCCCTCCCGGAGGAGGTCCCTCCAGGCGGCCACGAAGCTCTCCCTGTCCGGGGCGGGCTCCCTGTCCCAGGGCGGGAAAGACCCCCTGCGGTCCAGACCCACCACCGGCACCCCCAGGGCGCAGGCGTCGCTGTAGACAACGGGGCAGTCGGTGACAACCGCCGCGGCTCCCGCCACAACCGCCGCCCTCACGCCCCTCTCCGCCCCTCTGACCGGGCCCTTCTCGGAGTCCATGAGAACCATCTTCAGCGGTATCTCGACTCCGGATGAGCGGAGGACGTCCGCCGCACCGGAGCTGGCGGCTATGTAGGGCATGGCGTGGCCGGAAACCGGTGCCAGAAGCGCTTCTGCCCTGGCGGAGTCGTTGCGGGGAACATTCGGCCGCCAGTCCCCGGGGAAGGGGACGTCCAGCAGCCGGCACATCTCCTCCACCGCCCGGGGAAGCCGGTAGCCGCCGGCCACCCTGACCCGCAGCCCCACCACCGGGTGCTCGGCCATCCCCGCCACCGGCCGGCGCAGGGAGGCCAGGCGGACGGCCGTGTCGAGGGGAACGTCGCCGTAGGGGTAGAAGAGAATGGAGGGTGGGGGATCCTCTTCGCCCCGGTCTGCCGAGGGGTCGGGGAGGTGGTGGACCCGGTCGGTGGCCAACACAGTGGCCATCAGCTCCCTGTCGCGGCGGGGGCAGTAGGCGTGCAGGGCATCGCTTCCGTAGGCCTCGGCCAGGGCCCTGGCCATGTAGATGGCGGCCCACACCCTCTCCTCCCCGCCGCTGCAGAAGACCCCCACCGACTCCGGCTCCCGCAGGTCGTGGGGAAGGTGGATCACGGGACGGTCCTCCAGCAGCGAGGCCAGTCGACGCCTCTGCCTGAACCTCCGCAGCAGGCCGATCACTGCAGCTCCTCCAGCAGGTTCTCCGCCATCGATCGCGGACCCGCGCCCACCGTGGTGTCCGCCGCCAGGGAGTCCAGAACGGTCATGGCCTCGGCGTACCGGCCGGCGCGGTGCAGGCAGAGACAGCGCAGGACGGCGGGCAGACCGTCGCGGGGAAGCGCCGCCGCCAGCGAGTCGGAGGCCTCCAGGGCCCGGCCCGTCATACCGGCTGCGAGCATGGCGCAGGTGAGGTCCACCGCTGCGTAGTACCTCTCCATGTCGTTCTCCGCCTCCACGTAGGCCGACCTTAGCTCTTCCACCGCCCGCTGCGGACGCAGGCCGTAGAGGTGGGCCAGACCCCCCGCCCGGCGCCCTGTCCAGCCGGGGCCCGACATCTCCTCCAGCTCCCTGCGGGCCAGCTGCTCCAGGCCGCAGACCCAGGCCAGCCGGGCCCTCCACATCGCAACGTCGGCCGGGTCAGCCCCCATGCCCTCGAGCTCGTCTATGAGCCGGGCGGATCGGAAGGGATGGCCCGCGTAGAGGGCCTCCTCCAGCAGGCGGCACATCACCCGCATCTGTCCCTGCAGGTCCCCCGCCTCCTGGTAGGCTACCCCGGCCTCCCAGAGCCTTCCCTCCCTCTCCAGGGCCTCCGGGCCGGCGGCGGGCATTATCAGGGTCAGCGCCAGCAGGGCTCCGGCGGCCGTCATCGCCTGTACCTCCCCAGGATGCGCCGGATCAGGCGGAGGTAGCCCACCACTCCCAGCAGCAGGGACACCAGGGTGAGCACCCCTCCCAGCCAGGCCAGCGTGGAGTAGATCCCCTTCTCGGGGAAGGCCCTGGCCCCGGCAACGGAGACCACCAGCACGTAGGAGAGGGTCACCACCAGCCTCTCTCCGGTGGGAACGGGCACCACCGGCGTGGAGAGGCTCCATGAGACCACGGTTATGGCCATTATCACCAGCAGGTGGTAGCCGGTGATCACCCCGGCCACGGTGGCGTCCATGTAGCCGGCCGAGGCCATGCTGAGCAGGGCCACCATCAGGAAGACCTTGTCCGCGGTGAAGTCCAGTATCTTCCCGCCGTAGGTCTTGCAGTGCAGCCTCCTGGCGAGCCAGCCGTCGGCGTAGTCGGTGAAGGCCGCTCCCAGAGCTGTCCAGAAGGCGGCCCGGGGCATGGGGCTTACGCTGACGAAGAACATCAGAAGGGGGGCCGCGGCTATCCGCAGGCCGGAGAATATGGCCGGCACCACCGGGACCCGCAGGTTCATCTCCCGGGTCCTCCGAAGCAGGTCGCCCAGGGTCCGGGTGGCCACTTCCTGGCGCTGCTTCCAGGTCATCGCTCACCTTCCGGGCGTCCGCCCCTGAGAAAGACGTCCAGCTGTCCCACGCTGATCCAGTCGGCGGGCCATGGGTCGCCCTCGCCGTCCAGGAAGCGCTCCCATACCCGAACCAGGTCGCCCTCCCCCGCCAGCTCGTGGGGATGGAACAGCCCGTCGGGGGCGGGGACCATCCACCCCAGGTCTATCAGGGCCGCGATCCGGTAGGCGTAGCTGTGCGACTCCACGTCCTCGGGCGGGTCGAGCATCCTGGAGGCCGGCTCCCCCAACCGGTAGCGCCCGTACCAGGAGAGGCCCTTGGCCAGGTCCATCCTGGTGGCCGGCACGTCCCGGCCAGCCAGGAGCATGTAGAGCTCGGCCTCCCGCACCCGGCCTCCGTCCAGCAGGTCAATCACCGCGGCGATGTAGGCCAGGTGGTCGCCCGACCGTATTCTGGTCCGCAGGCGGACGAGGTCCGCCCGGTAGACCTCCGGCAGTGGACCCAGGCCGCGGTCGAAGAGGTTCTGGGCCGACCGCAGCAGCTCCCTCTCCGACGCGCCGCTTCCCGCTTCCAGACCCGCCCTGAGCCGCCAGGCCCTCTCCAGCCTGGGGTCTGCGGCGGGGCAGGTCCGGGGAATGCAGAAGAGCAGGGACAAAAGCGCCATGAGGAGGATGGAGCGGGCAACGGGAATCGAACCCGCGACTTTCAGCTTGGGAAGCTGACACTCTGCCAACTGAGTTATGCCCGCTCCGAACGGTAGAATCAAATAGACCGCCCCGCTTCCTCCGTCAAGAGTATCCCTCCGCATCCGCATCAGACCGACAGGGTCTCGCCCCGGAAGACCGGCCTGGCCTCACCCTGCAGCCACCAGCCGTGCCGGTCCCTGCCCACCAGCAGCTCCATTCCGCTGCGCACCCGCACCGGCACGGGAAGGGAGGTGGACAATAGCTTCGAGGCCACGTAGGCGGCGGCAACCGCCCCGGTGCCGCAGGCCAGGGTCTCGCCCTCCACCCCCCGCTCCCAGGTCCTTATCTCCAGGCCGTCTCCGCAGGCGGCCACCAGGTCGTAGTTGGCCCCCCTCTCCCCCATCTCCCTGTGCCGGCGGACCAGGGGGGCTTTGGCGAAGACCTCGTCGTCCAGCTCCTCGGCCAGCTCCACGGCGTGGGGCACGCCGGTGTCCACCAGGCTGATCCTGGCGCTTCCGGCCGGCAGCCCGATCTCCCGGTCCAGGAACGACTCCCGGGGGTCGGTCATCCATATGCGGGCCTCCTCCGGGCCGCAGACAAGGGCCCTGTGCACTCCGGCGTCGCTTCTGAAGGTAAACGGCTCGCCGCCGGCCAGCCCCAGCATGCCGGCGAAGACGGCCATGCAGCGTCCGCCGTTGCCGCACATCTCCGCCCGGCCGCCGTCGCTGTTGTAGTAGCGCATGCGGAAAAGGTAGTCGGGGTCGGCAAGCAGCTCCAGCAGGCCGTCGGCGCCCACCGAGATGCTGCGGGCGCAGACCCGCCGGATGTACTCTCCGGCAAGGAGCCCGTCCAGCGATCCGTCACGGTTGTCCAGGGCCAGGAAGTCGTTCCCCGCCCCGCTCATCTTGACGAACCTCAACCGGCTTCCCCCTCCCCGAGGATCCTTCGGCGCAGTGCCCTTACCCGGGCCGTCTCCCCCAGTGCGCCGGCGGCGGTCTCCAGCTGCCGGGCCGCCTCTTCGGGCCTGCCGGCCTCCAGAAGGAGCTGCGCCAGGTCCAGACGCGCCTGCGGGTCCGGACCCCAGGCGTACAGGTAGCGCGCGAAGTC
This sequence comes from Candidatus Fermentibacteraceae bacterium, assembly GCA_041686025.1. Lineage (GTDB taxonomy): Bacteria > Fermentibacterota > Fermentibacteria > Fermentibacterales > JCC-6 > JAWLEP01. The sequence goes on along the minus strand of JAWLEP010000008.1, from coordinate 54,906 downwards.
CTCCCGAAGCCGGCCGATGTCCCAGCCGCCGCGCATGTGTATGGCGGCCAGCTCCTGCAGGACCGCCAGCCCGTCGGAGGAGGCCGCTCCGGCTTCCGCCAGGAGCGCCAGCGCCGCCGACAGCGGCACCGGGTCGCCGGCCTCCCGGCCGGACAGGGCCAGCTGCCGCGCCGTCCCCCCGGGGTCGGTGGCCGCCGCCACGCACAGGGAGTACGAGCCTCCGAACAGCTGGTAGTATAGTGGGTCGAACAGCGGCCGTCCGGCGCTGTCGGCGTCCGCCGCCGGCCCCTGCCGGGCATAGACCCTGAGGGCACTGCCCCGGTAGGCCAGGGTCAGCGAGTCCAGCCTCTCCGGGGCGTAGTGCATCAGCAGGGCGGCGCTTCCGTCGGGGACCTCCCGGCGTCCGGCCAGGTAGAGAAGCCCCTCCGGGGAGCGGTCGAAGAGGAAGTCCGCCTGGTAGATCACGTAGTCGGCCCGGGTGTCGGCCATCATGGCCAGGACGCTGTCCTCCGGGCCGTACATTGCCCTGGCGAAGCGCTGTATGCGCCGTCGGTTGCGGGCACTCTCGAAGAAGGTGTGGGTCACCACCGGCCGGTGCGCGTAGGCCGAGATCATCCCCGAGAGGTGCCAGTAGCAGAGGAAGGCCTCTTCCTCCCCTGTCTCGTCGCGGGCCCAGACCAGAAGCTCCGAGAGCTCCTTCTCGGTGAGGGTCGATCCCTCCCCCCCAACGCGTCCCACGCTGCGGGACAGCAGCCGGGCCGTGGCGTCGGCGGTGAGGCTGTGGGCCCCCAGCAGCACCATGCCGGCCACCGCCAGAGCCCTTGTCGAGGAGAAGGTCCCGGCCATGAGGAGGCATACTGCCAGGGCCCCGAACACCGCCAGCCGGTCGAAGAAGAGGTAGCCGGCCAGGGACAGAACGGCGAAGGGCAGTATCAGGCCCCCCTTCGCCCGTCTGAGAAGACGTCTGAAGCCGGGGGCGGCCACCGCCGCCGGGACGGCGAAGAGCCAGAGAATCTGACCCGCCGAGGGGCTGGTGTAGCCGGAGACCCAGAACAGCCTGGCGTCGGCGGAGAGCATCCCCGGGTCCGGGGGATGACCGCCGGGGAAGCGCAGCTTGGCCAGGACCACCGACGTGACGTGGCCCGTGCTCTCCGGCCCCAGAATGCCGAAGACGACCGCCATCACTCCCCCGGCCGCCGGGACCCACCAGCTGCGCCGCAGGAGCACCGAGGCGGCGGCAGCGGCGGCCATGGCCGTGGAGGGGGAGAGGATGGCGGTGTCGGCGCGCATGTGGCTGAGAACAAGGCTGGCGGCCAGCTGCGACCCGGCCAGGGAGAGGGCCAGGCCCCGGGGGACGTCGCCGCGGACGGTCTGGCGCACCGCCAGGTAGGCGAACAGGAACAGCGCCAGGAACGCGGTTACCTTCCAGGCCGCCAGTGACAGAAACAGAAGCGCCGCTGCCGAGGCATGCCAGCGGGGCCCTCCTCCCCGCAGCGACCGCTCCAGGGATGCGCCCAGGAAGGCCAGCATCGGCAGGGCCACCGTCTCCCGGTACAGGGACTCCCCCCGGGCCCGCAGCAGTGCGGGAAGCACCACCGCATAGGCGGCGGCACAGAGAAGCGCCGCCGCTCTGCCGAAGCCCGCCGCCCGGAGCCACATGAAGGCTCCCACGGCGGCCAGCAGCGGGAAGAGACGGGAGAAGGCCCGGATGAAACCGTCGAAGTCGCCGCCGGCCAGCCGGTGGGTCCAGCCGGCCAGGTACTCCTCGAATATGGAGTTCCTTCCGGTGGGAAAACCCTGGGGGTGAAGCACCAGCATGTCCCGCCCCGGAACGTCCTCGCCCCGGGAGACCATGCGGGCGTAGCGGTAGGCCTGCGTGGTCTCGCCCTGCATTCTGGGAGGGGGAGGAAGGACCGCGCCTGCGAAGGCCATCCTGAAGAGGTAGCCGGACCCCAGGACCAGCAGAAGGATCAGGGCGGTGGACAGCTGCCTTGTGCGGTCAGCCCTTTCGGACATGCCTTCGGGCCATCATGGACGATATGATCTTCAGGGTCTCGGCAGGACCCTTTCCGCCCAGGGCGACCGATTCGACGGTGGGCCAGTTGTGCCGGTTGAGGGATTCGTCCATGTCCCCGGCGTCGACTATGCCGGGAAGGTCTCTCTTGTTGAACTGCAGGACCATGGGGATCATGGAGAGGTCCAGGGAGTAGGTCTTCAGGTTCCTGGCCAGGTCCTCCATGTTGTCGAGGTTGGCGTCGACCCGCTCCCGCTGGCTGTCGGCCACGAAGACTATTCCGTCGGCGCCGTCCAGGATCACCTTGCGGCTGAGGGCGTAGTAGGCCTGGCCCGGCACCGAGTAGAGGTGGAGCCTCACCCGGTCGTCGTCGATGGTGGCGAAGTTCACCGGCAGGAAGTCGAAGAACACGGTCCGCTCGCCCCGGGTGCACAGGGTTACCAGTCGCCCCCGGTTCTCGGGGGCTATGAAGTCCCTTATCCTGCGCAGGTTCGTGGTCTTGCCGGAAAGACCCGGACCGTAGTAGACGATCTTGTAGGTGACTTCGTTTCCGGAACGATGCATCCGCCCTCCCCGCTTCCGCTTTCGGGTGCTCTAGAGGATATAATCACCCTCATCTTCATTGCCAACAAGCCCCGCCAGTACCGCCGCGGCCTTCCTGCGGTGGAACTTCACCTTTCCCCGCACCAGGTCCGGGGCACCGAAGAGACAGTCGTCCAGCAGGTGGCTCATCACCGGCCGCAGCCTGCGGGCGCCTATGTCCTCCCCGGCCTCGTTCATCCTCCATGCCACCGAGGCCACCTCCGCCGCCGCCCCCGGGGTCAGCTCCAGCTGTACGCCGTCCGCCGCCAGCAGCTGGCGGAACTGCTTCAGCAGGCTTCCCTCGGGCTCGGTGAGGATCTTCAGCAGATCCTCCTCGGAGAGCGGGTCCAGGCTCACCCGCAGGGGAAACCTGCCCTGCAGCTCGGGAATCAGGTCGGAGGGGCTGGCCCCGTGGAAGGCCCCGGCGGCCACAAAGAGGATATGGTCGGTCCTCACCGGCCCGTACCTGGTCTGGACCGTGCAACCCTCCACCAGCGGCAGTAGGTCCCTCTGCACTCCCATGCGGGACACGTCCGGCCCGCTTCCGCCCTCGGTGCCTATGATCTTGTCTATCTCGTCTATGAAGATGATCCCCTCCTCGGCGGCCATGGCCAGCCCCCGGTCGGTGTGGTCACCGCCCTCCAGGAGCCGGGACATCTCCTCCTCGTAGACGCGTTCCCGGGCGTCGCCCACGGTCATGGAGGCCTTCTTCCTGCGTCCCCCCATCACCTTCTTCATCATGTTCCGCAGGCTCTCGCCCAGGGCCCCGTCCATGCCGGTGCCGGGCATCATGGGGAAGACCTCCACGCCCGGGGCCTCCTGGGCCACCATTATCTCCACGCTGACCCCGTCCAGCTCCCCGGACCGGTACAGGCGGGAGAGCCTGTCCCGGGCGGCGCTCTCGTACTCTGGAAGACGCCCCAGGGCCTCCAGCAGACGGTTCTCGGTGGCCCGGGCGGCCAGGTCGGCCTTGCTCCTGCGCGCCCTTGTACCGGCCAGGTTCACCGCCTGCCTCACCAGGTGGCGCACCATGCTCTCCACGTCCCTGCCCACGTAGCCGGTCTCGGTGTACTTGGTGGCCTCCACCTTGACGAAGGGGGCACCCACCAGGCTGGCCAGCCTGCGGGCTATCTCGGTTTTGCCTATTCCCGTGGGCCCCATCATGATCAGATTGCTGGGGTATATCTCCGACCGCATGGGCTCCTCCACCAGGCGCCTGCGGTACCTGTTGCGCAGGGCGATGGATACCGTTCGCTTGGCCCTGTCCTGCCCCACCACGTGCCGGTCCAGCCAGCCCACTATCTCCGCCGGCGTGTAGCTCTCGGCGGCCTTTTCGGGACTCACAGCTCCTCCAGCTGTATCTCGCCGCCGGTGTATATGCATATCTCCCGGGCTATGGCGATGCTCTCCCTGGCTATGGTGGAGAGCTTCATGGCGGTGTGCGCCTGCAGGGCCCTGGCGGCCGCCAGGGCGTAGGCGTGTCCGCTGCCCACGCATACAATGCCGTCCTGGGCCTCCACCACGTCTCCGGCCCCGCCGATCATCAGGGCGTGGGAGCTGTCCACCGCCGCCACCAGGGCCTGCAGCTCGCGCAGGTACTTGTCCTTGCGCCACTCCCTGGCCATCTCCACGGCGGCCCTGGGCAGGTTGCCGCGGGCGGACTCCAGCTTCTCCTCCAGCTTCTCCAGCAGCGCGAAGGCGTCGGCCCCGCTGCCGCTGAAGCCTGCCAGGACCGCTCCGTCCCCCAGCCGCCGCAGCTTACGCGCCGTGGTCTTGACCACGGTGTCGCCCAGGGTGACCTGGCCGTCGGCCGCCATGGCGGCCCGTCCGTCCCGGACCAGGCCGATGACGGTGGTGGCCCTCACCACGTCAGACCCCACCGTCGTCGCCACCCCCGGCCGCGTCCTGAAGTATCTGCGCCTTCAGGTCCTCGTGACCGCCGGCCATGTCCAGGGCCAGCCAGGCCAGGGCGGGGCTTCCCAGCTCCGCGCACATCTCCGACAGCTCGGGGCCCGGCACGTGATGGGCCCACATGCTGAACCACTGGGCCAGCTGCGTGGACCCCTCCCGGCCCAGCTCCACCATCATCCGCGCGTATCCCCGGGCCAGGTCCCGCTGGGGGGCGGGAAGCCTGTCGGCCATCATCCAGGCGCCCGCCGCGCCGGCCATGGTCCTTCCCTTGGCGAAGAAGTCGGTGGCGGTCTCCAGCAGGGGCGCCAGGCTGTCGCTGCCGCCGCTCAGTATCAGGTACCAGCCGGTGGAGTACAGGTCGGTCCTTCCGCTGGCGCTGACGTCCCGGACGATCTCCTCCAGCCTGGTCTCCATCAGGGCCGCCGTCTCCGGGCTGGAGGTGGTGTCCGCGTAGGATCGGACCCTCCTGCGGGAGGATATCACGTTGCCGAAGGCCATGTCCGACTCCACCCCCAGCCAGACCGTGTAGACTGTCCCGTCCGAAAGCGAGTCCAGGGCCTGCCGCATCTGGGCCTCCATGCCGTACATCTGGTCGGCCTCCTGCCGCAGCAGTGAGGCCTGGCTCTCCAGCCTGGAGCTGCCCTGGGCACGTCCCATGTCGGCCAGCTGGTCCGCCCGCTGTCTGAGAAAGTCGCCGGCGGCCTCCGGCCCCTGCCGGCCGTCGATCACCGCAACCTCCACCAGGGACTTGGTGGGGAGAACCTGGGCCCACTCCGAGGAGGTGGCGCTGAAGAGGCTGTCGGCCAGCTCCAGGGCCTCCATGGCGCCCTCGGGGTCGCCCTGCGATACCTGGGCGTACCCCATCCCCGTAATCAGGGCCACGGCGTAGTTCCGGGTGAGCTGGCGGGCCTGGTCGCACTTGTACACCGACGGGTCATCGAAGCCCCGGATGGTGTATACCTCGCGGAAGAGCTCCCAGGAGCGCGGTATGTCCACGTCCAGGCCCACAGGCTGGCGGGTCACCCTGTAGACCAGCCCCTCCATCTCGAGGTAGTCCTCCAGGTAGGCGCGGTTGTCCCTGGAGACGGTCCCCGCCAGGTATATCTCGCGCCCGTGGCGTTCCCTGCGGCTGAGCATGTCCAGCAGCAGCAGGTCCTGCATGGGTATGGCCCCCTGGTTGCCCCGTCCGTCGCTGGGCACCACGGCCGCGAACCCCTCTCCGGCCACCGCCCAGGGCCACGCCTGGTCGAAGGTGGCCCTCATGATGGTGTGGTCGGTGGAGTTGGTCACCGGGTAGGCGTCGGAGAGCCTCACGTGGAAGAAGGTGGGTCCCCAGACGAAGACCGGCCGCAGGGAGTCCACCACGCCGGCGGCCCCGTAGCTCAGCAGCTCCGGGTCGCGGCCCAGGAGCTGGTGCACGTACCAGTTGGTGTTCATCAGGCTCAGGTTGCTTACGATGACGTCCTGGCGGACGTCCTCCACGTTCTGGGCGAACCAGAGCGGGAAGGTGTCGTTGTCGCCGTTTGTTATCAGAACGGCGTTCTCGGGGCAGGAGCGCAGCAGGTTCACCCCGTAGTCCCGGGCGATCCAGGTGTCCGACCGGTCGCAGGGATGGGCGTTCATGGCCAGGGCCGCCGCCGGTATCACCATCAGCGCCCAGCCCCAGTGGCGCACCCTTCCCGCCAGGTCGCGCAGGGCCGAGAAGAGGCCGATGGAGGCCAGTATGGAGAACAGGGTGAAGGAGGCGCCGAAGAAGTAGTCGCGCTCCCTCACCTCCCCGGTGGGGGTCCCCTCCGGGCCGGTCTTGAAGTTCAGGTACACCACGAAGAATATGCTGGCCATGAGGAAGGTGAAGGCGATGAGGACGAAAAGGTCGGGCCGCTTCACCGCCAGAGCCACCAGACCGTAGAAGACCGCCGCCGTCAGGAGGATCCGCAGCACCGTGGCCAGGGGGCGGCCCAGCCCGCCCAGGTGGCTGTCCCACTCCTCCGGCCTTCCGGTCTGCCACGACAGGTACTCCATGTAGAGCTTTATCTGGTCGCCGAAGGGCCCCTTGCGGTCCAGCATGGACACCTGGCCGTACTGCTTGCGGGCCAGGGCGTCCCGGAAGGCGGGCCACTCCTGGGGGTTGGTCTCGTTCACCGCGGGGTTGTGAACCGCCCGCAGGGGCATGTAGAGGTGCACGCTGAAGGCCAGGGCCATCAGGCCCAGCATCATCAGTATGTAGCCCGGCCTCCGCCACTCCCCCGCGTAGCCCCGGATGGCGTAGAGGATGTACATGAGAATGATGGGAAAGACCACGATCAGGGCGCTGAGGTGGTTGGCGATGGACAGGGTGATCAGGTAGGCCACCAGCAGCAGGAACCGTCCTGCGGGAAGCCCCGCCCGCCGCCGCTCCATCCAGATGTCGAAGACCCACAGCGACAGGAAGGCGAAGAGGTGGGCCATGGCGTAGGTCTCGGTGGCGTTGTTGTTGCGCCAGATGGTGTAGCCCCAGGCGGCCATCAGCGAGCCCACCACGGCCATGGGGCGGTAGAGGGCGGGAGGGAAGCCCAGCCTGGTGCCCCAGCGCTGCAGCAGCCGTGTCACCAGGGCCACCGAGACGGTTCCGGCTATCAGGCACATCAGGTTCACCCGCACGGCCACCACGGGGATGAAGGAGAACAGGATGGTGCTGAAGCGCCCCAGCAGCACGAATAGCGGTACGCCGGGGGGATGGGGTATTCCCATTATCCAGGAGCAGGTGATGTACTCCCCGCTGTCCCAGAAGCTCACCGTAGGTGCCAGGGTCAGGAGGTAGACCACCCCCGCCGCCAGGGCGGCGAGAAGCACCAGCAACCTGTCTGTCCGTTTCGTGGATCTGTCCAGATCCCGGTTCAGCTTTCGGCCGTCTCTTCTGTCCTTCACTCTTTCCCCCTGGGGTGCGCCTTTCTGTGAGTGTCCCGCAGTCTCTCGGCGGTCAGATGCGTGTATACCTGGGTGGTGGAGAGGCTGGCGTGGCCCAGCATGTCCTGAACCGCCCTGAGATCCGCCCCCCTGTCCAGCAGATGGGTGGCGAAGCTGTGCCTGAACGTATGCGGCGTGGCACCTGCGGCCCTGGCCGCCCTGCCCACGCCACGTGCAACAATACGGCGGACATCTCTGGGGTCAAGACGCCGTCCGCGCACGCTGACGAATACCGTGCCGGGGTCCGGCCGATCCCCCACCAGCTCGCCCCTGCGGGCCATCCACCGTCTCAGAACCGTAAGCGACCCGGAGGGAACGGGCACCACCCTCTCCTTGCGCCCCTTGCCCAGCACTCTCAGCGTCCCGGACCGGATGTCCGCGCCCTCGACAGTCAGGCCGGCGCATTCGGCCGCCCGCAGTCCGGAGCCGTACAGGACCTCCACCACCGCGCGGTTCCGGAGCCCCAGGGCACGGGTGGTGTCGTAGCTTTCCAGGACCTGGCGGACCTCGGCCACCGACAGGAAGCCCGGGAGCCTCCCCTTTCGCCCGGGTGAGCTGAGACGGGCCGCCTGGTTGTCCGGGGCCCGTCCGGTCTCCGCCAGCCAGCGGCCGAAGCGCTTCAGGGCGGCCACTGTCCTGGATACGCTGGAGGCGGCCATCTCCCTTCCGGCCAGGTGGCGCAGGTAACCGCGAAGCCGGTTGTGCCGGAAGCCATCCTCCAGGCCACCGCCCAGCCACAGCGCCAGCCGAGAAAGCTCGCCGGTGTAGGCCCTCCTGGTGTGCTCGGAGGCCCCGTCTCCGTACTCCAGCTCGCGGTCGAACTCCCTCAGGAGTCCCTTATCTTCTTCCTGCAGTTCGGACAGTATATCCCCCTGCTCCTCTTTTCGAGTATGGGAAACCCGCACCTGGGGCATCTCTCGTCCAGGGGCGGATTCCATATGGCGTAGTCGCACTCGGGGTATCTGTTGCAGGAGTAGAACCTCTTTCCCTTGCGGGACTTTCTCTCCACCAGCTCGCCGTCGCAGCCCTCCCGGGGGCAGGACACGCCGGTGGGAAGCGGTTCGGTGTGCCGGCAGTCTGGGGCGTTCTCGCATCCCAGGAAGCGACCGTAACGGCCCCGCCTGACCAGCATCCTGCCGCCGCACTCGGGGCAGCGCCTGTCCACCTCGGCCTCCTCCATGTCCTCCTCCAGGGGACGGGTGTAGCGGCACTCGGGAAACGCGGTGCAGGCGTAGAAGCGCCCGTACTTGCCCCAGCGAATGGCCAGCGGGGCCCCGCATCTGGGGCATTCCTCATCGGTCTCCTGACTAAGGCTCCTCTTCACCTTTCCCAGGTTGTCCATGGCGGTCTTCAGCGAGGACCTCAGGGGGAGGCTCAGCCTGTCCAGCACCTCCACGTAGTCCTTCCTGCCCCGGGCGATCTCGTCCAGCAGCTCCTCCATGCGGGCGGTGAAGTCGGTCTCGAAGATGTGGGGGAACAGCTCCACCAGCAGCCTCACCGTTATCGACCCCAGCTCGGTGGGGACCAGCTTCCCCTTCTCCCTGCTGACGTACTTCCTCCGCTTGAGGGTGGAGATGATGCTGACGTAGGTGGAGGGCCTGCCGATGCCCAGCTTCTTCATCTCCGCCACCAGCCTGGCCTCGGTGAACCGCGCCGGCGGCTTGGTGAACCTCTGCTCCTTCTCCAGCCCCTTCAGGGTCACCGGCCCCTCGGCCAGCTCGGGCAGAGGCCTGTCCAGCCTCACCTGGCCGGGGTCCACCTCCGCGAACCCGGGGGTGACCATCCTCTCGCCGCGGCAGGTGAACTCCAGGTCACCCGAGTCTACGGTGACGGTGGTCCTGGCCAGCTTCGCCTCCGCCATCTGGGTAGCCACGAAGCGCTTCCATATCAGGTCGTAGAGTTTGAGCCGGTCGCCGCCCAGGACCCCCCGCAGGTCGCCCGGGGTGCGGGCGGGGTCGGTGGGACGGATGGCCTCGTGCGCGTCCTGCGCCCCCTTGGAGCTGCGGTACCTCCGGGGTTTCTTCGATAGCGCCTCCTCTCCGAAGCGCTTCCTTACCAGATCCCTGCATTCCTCCATCGCGGGCGGACTTATCCGAACAGAGTCCGTCCTCATGTAGGTGATGAGGCCCGTGTGCTCGCCCTTCTGCAGCTCCACTCCCTCGTAGAGGGACTGAGCCAGCCTCATGGTCTTCGAGGGCGAGAACCGGAGCGCTCCCGCCGCCGCCTGCTGGAGGGTGCTGGTTATGAAGGGCGGACCCGGCCGCCTGCTTCTTATCTTCGTCTGGACGGATCCGATATTCCAGTGTTCCCGGGCCTCGGCCTCCTCCTCCAGCCGACGGGCCTCCTCCAGGCTGGAGGGGGAGCTGGCCACCGTATCCGTCCGGCGGCCCTTCCTGCGGTGGAGAGCGGCCCGGAAGCTCTTGCCGTCCTGCACGAAGTCCGCATGCAGCAGCCAGTACTCCCGGGGCTCGAAGGCCTCGATGCGGTCTTCCCGCTCCCTCACCAGCCGCAGGGCCACGGTCTGCACCCTTCCCGCGCTGAGACCCTTGCCCACCGTTCTCCACAGGTAGGGACTGACCTTGTATCCCACCAGCCTGTCCATCACCCTTCTGGCCTGCTGGGCGTTGACCAGATTCATGTCCAGGGGCTGGGGGCTTCGGACTGCCGCGGTTACAGATTCCCTAGTTATTGCGTTGAAGCGCAGTCGCTTGAATGACTTCCCCCTGCCCCCCAGGAGCTCGGAGAGGTGCCAGCAGATGGCCTCCCCCTCCCGGTCGGGGTCGGCGGCCAGGTAGATCTTCCGGTAGCCCCGGGCCGCGCTCTTCAGCTTTCTGACCTTCTGCCGCTGCTCGGGGAGTATCGTGTAGGTGGGCCTGTACTCGCCGTCGTCCGACACGGCCAGCCTCTTGCGGGGAAGGTCCCTCACGTGACCGTTGGACGCGATCACTTTGTACTCCCCGCCCAGATAGCTGCGAAGGCTCCTGGCCTTGGCGGGGGATTCGATGATAACCAGCTTCTTGTCAGCCATAGGGCACATACAACCTCAGCAGGGGTGAGATGTCACAGGCGGTCTCATGCGGGGCGCTCTCAGCGCTGAACGGAAGTGAGCCAGTCGCGGACCTCGCCATCGAGCAGCTCCCACTGCTCGGCGCTGGAACAGCCCGTCAGCTCCTGGAACTCCATGGGGCCCGTGGCCTGCGAGAGGTCCGGGAAGCTGGAGTTCAGGTAGGGCACCACCCGGGCGTCGTAGTACTGGTTCTCACGGTAGTAGAAGACCAGCTCGTCCACCCCGGTGGGCACCAGGTAATGTCCCAGGCCCCGCAGAAGGGCGTAGCGACGGGTATCCTCCTCGGGATGCAGTATGGATAGCGCCAGAACGCTTATTCCGCTCTCGGTCCTGAAGAGGGTTGCCGCGTCCACGTCGATGGAGGCGGAAGAGGCGACCCTGCCGATGTCACCGGCGATGGCCTCGAGGTCCTCGTCAAGTATGTCCAGTCCGCGTACGCCAGGGGACGTGATCAGCGGAACCTCGGCGGGGTCCGCCAGGGAGGCCGAGGAATCCAGCCTGGCCGCGGCCAGGTTGAGGGGCCCCGGCTCTCCGGCGGGTTCGGCGGAGGCCAGGGAGTCGGTGGCGGCGGTGTCCGCCGCCACGGCCGACGAGGTGTCCACGGATGCCGTATCGGCGACGGCCGGCAGCGAGTCGGCCGGTCCGGCACCCCCGGCAGCCGGGGTGGATGCCGAGCCGTCGGAGAAAATGCCCAGCGGGTCCACGAAGTAGCCCACTGCAAGCAGCACCAGAACAACCAGGGCGGCGGCGATGCCCACCAGGAGGTTCCTGTTGTAGCCCCCGCCTCCGCCGGAGGCTGCGGCGGGTGCCGGCTTTCCGGCAGAGGCCCCGGGCTGCGGCCGGGTCTTCTGCCTGCGCTGGGGTGGCTTGTCCACGAACTTGCCGGCGGCGGCGCACTTCTTGCAGACGTGGGCCATCCTGTCGAAGCAGTCGCGGCAGGTGAGCTCCCCGCAGGATCTGCAGGGGGCCAGCCTCTCGCCGTCGGTGGGGGTGCGGCCGCAGATGTGGCACCTCTCGATCTGCCGCATCTCCTCGGCGGCGGAGGTGACCACCATGCCCTCCGACTCCTTCGCGGGTTCCTCTTCGGTCTCCTCGGGAGGCGGGGGCGGCGCGTATTCGTCCTCGAGCTCCAGATCCTCGTCCTCGTCTCTCTTCTCCTCCGGCTGCGGCTCGGGCTCGGCTTCAGGGGCGGTCTCCCCCCCCGTCCCCTCCTCGGAGAATCCGGCGTCCATCACGGCGGTGGCGGCGGTCTGCAGGCCGGGGACCTCCTGCTCGACCTCCCCTTCACCTTCCGGTTCCTCCACGGGCTCTTCCTCGGCGGCTGGCCGGGCCTCATCCTGCTCCGGCCCGGCCCCTTCGGTCTCTTCCTCGGCGGCCTCGTCGTCATCATCGACCAGGTCCATTCTGGGAAGCAGGTCTATGTAGGGATAGAGCCGGTTCTGAATGACCCTCCCCTTTCCCATGGGAACGGCCTTCCGGATCATGTTCGGGGTCTTGGCCACAGCCTGCTCGGCCTCCTCCTCGGAGAAGCCCAGCTCCTTGATGAGAAGGCTCTTCACCCGTTCCTTCTCCTCGTCCCGCCCCAGGCGGACCAGGAGGATGTCTACAAGCCCCTCGTCACTCATCATGCCCTGCCCTGTATGCTCTCGAACTGCTTGTTGAGCCTGGCCAGAACCATCCTGCTCACCTTTCGCAGAGTCTCGAAGACCCCCATGCCCTCGGTGGCCACGGAGGCTATGCAGGGAACCCTGGTGAGCCCCAGGCCCTCCCTTATCTCATCCACAGGAAGTATGTCGGGCAGGTCTCTCTTGTTGCACTGCAGAACGACGCTCACGCCCTTGCGCTTCTGGAGGGTCAGGTTCTCCTTGAGGTCGCGAAGGCTGGCTATGTTGGCCTCCATCCTGTCCCGCTGGGAGTCGGCGACGAAGACGATGCCGTCCACCCCCTGAAGGATCAGCTTGCGGCTGTCTGTGTACATGGCCTGGCCGGGAACGCTGTAGAGATGGAGCCGGACCCGGAACCCGTTTATCTCTCCGGTGTCAACCGGCAGAAAGTCGAAGAAGAGCGTACGCTCGTTGCCCGCCGCCAGCGAGATGAGCTTTCCCCGGGAGTCCGAGGAAACGCGGCTGTAGATGTGCTTCACGTTGGTGGTCTTCCCGGAAAGGCCAGGGCCGCAGTAGACGAGCTTGCAGTCTATCTCCCTGGCGCTGTAGCTGACGGTGGCCATCTAGCGATCCTCTCCTTCGCCTCTCCTGTCGCCCGGCTTCTCCCCGTCGGCGGCTGCATCGCTGCGGTGCGCCGTGTCGGTCCTCCCCTCAGGCGGGCCCTGTATCCTGCCGGAGTCCTCGTCGTCCCCGGACTCGTCATCCAGGGACGCGTCCTTCATACCCCGCTTGAACTGGTTCAGGGCCTGCCCCAGGGACCTCGCTATCTCCGGGATCCTCTTCGCTCCGAAGAGCAGAAGAAGGCCCAGCACGATTACTATCAGCTCCCAGGTGCCCAGCCTACCCATGGCACGCCCTTTCCAACGGACCGTCCTCCGCCATCCGGAGGATGTCAGAACCACCTGTACAGGTAACCGACCAGGACCAGGCCCACGAAGCTCATCACGTTCAGCTTGATCCCGATCTCCTGCAGTCCGAACCTCAGTACCACAATATCAAATCTTACAGGTCCCAGGGAGAGGTCAAGGGAGCCGGAGAAGAAGGTCCGCAGGGTGGCGGAGCTGTCGGGAAGCACCGCGCCCAGGGCCTCTCCCGCTATCGTTCCCGTTATCATGCCGGCAAGGGCCAGGAACACCCAGAAGCCGGCAGGCTTGCTGTGAAGCATATCCTCCCCCGCTCAGGAGCGCAATATTAGCCCTCGGACGCCCCTCGGGCAAGTCTGTCCAGGGCCGATTCCAGCCTGCCCCGCCGCAGAAGCCAGTTCGCAGCTACGCCCACCAGGGCTCCCGAGACGCATCCCCAGGCCACCGCCGGAGCCGCCAGGCTTCGCAGCGGCAGCTCGGGGAGGATCAGCGCCGCCGCGCCCAGCTGGCCCAGCATGCTGGCCTCCCCTCCGGCTACCGAGATGCCCACCACCGACACCGCCCCCGGCCGCAGATGGCACAGCAGGCCCATCACCGCCAGGGAGGCCAGCGCCCCGGACGCCGAAAGGGCGAACGACGGCGTGGCCAGCACTCCGGTGGCCAGCCCCACGCCGGCCACCCGGACCCCGGTCACCACGGCGGCGCCGGCCGCTCCCAGCCTGACCAGGGCCAGTATCACCGCCGCGTTGGCCAGGCCCAGCTTCAGGAAGGGAACGGGCCTGGGCACCAGCCCCTCCAGCGTCCCCAGGGCCACCGCCAGCAGCGCCAGCAGCGCCGCTTCCCTGGCCCTGGCGGTCACAGGGAAACCTCCATGGCCCGCTCCACCATGGAAAAGGTCCTGGAGGCCTCCAGCTCCCCGCCGGCCCGGGCCAGGGCCTGCCGGGAGAGCCTCTCCCGCAGCTGGTCGTCGGCCATGCGGCGCACCGCGGCGGCCAGGGCCTCCGGGTCGCCGGGGGGTACGATCAGCCCGGTCTCCCCGTCCCTGTTCACCCATCTGACGCCGGTATCCAGGGCCGTGCTGATCACGGGGGTCCCGCAGGCCATGGCCTCCAGCTGCACCATGCCGTAGGCCTCGCTGCGGTGAGTGGAGGGGAGAACCAGGGCCCTGGCTCCCCGGTAGAGGCGCAGCAGCCCGGCGTCGTCGACGGTGCCGGCCATCTCCACCTGCAGCCCCTCCCGCTCCACCCGGGAGCGTACCTCCCCCTCCAGCGGCCCCCCCCCCACCATCACCAGCCTGGTGTCCGGAAGTCGGCTCCAGGCGTCCAGGAGGACGTGAATCCCCTTGTAGCCGCGGAAACGCCCCACGAAGAGGAAGAAGTCGCCCTCCTCCCCGGGCCCGGGGCTGAACCTGGAGGTGTCCACGCCTATGGGGACCACGGAGACGTTGGGCAGCCCCGCCAGGAAGGGCGATGAGGCCGCGTAGACGGGGGAGGTGGCCAGCACCCTGGAGGCCCGGCGTAGGAACCTGCGCAGCAGGGGGCCGTAGAGGGGAAGCAGCGTCCTCTGCCTCACTATGTCGCTGTGGTAGGTAACCACGAAGGGGCGGCCGTCGCCCCAGAGGCTCCAGGAGAGTACGGCCGTGGGAAGGGGGAGGTGGAAGTGAAGGATGTCGGCCCGGCTGCGGCGCAGCCTCAGCCCGAAGCCCGGCGTGATGGGGTTGGAGAGCACAGTGGCCAGCCCGGGAACCGTAGTGACCGTCATCCCCTCCAGGGAGACGCTCTCCCCCCCCCGGCGGCCGCCGGGCACCATCACCTCCACCCCGTGACCCCGGCGGGCCAGGTACGCGCCCAGGTCGTGGACGTAGCGCTCGATTCCGCCCTTCACTCCGGGATACAGCCCCTTGTATACCTCCAGTACCCTCACCGCAGCAGCTCCGAGTAGACGTCCGCCACCTTCCGCGCCATCCGCCGGCAGGTCAGCCTCTCCGCCAGGTCCTGCATCCCCGCCGGAGCCGGCGACTCCAGCGCCTCCGCCACGGTCTCCGCCAGGGACGCCGGATCGCCGGCGGAGTGGAAGGCGGCGCCGGCGTATACCTCTCGCAGCGCCTCCGCGGGGCCCACCACGCTGGCCACGCCCGCCCTGGCGGCCTCCAGGGGCGGAAGGCCGAACCCCTCGTACAGCGAGGGGTACACCAGCAGGGAAGCGCCGCAGTAGGCCCGCTCCAGGTCCCGGCGGTCCAGGGGGCCGGCCCACAGCACCCCCGGCTGGGAGGAGAGCCTGCGGCGGAGGGCTGCGCTGCCCCATCCCCACCTTCCGGCAACCAGCAGCCCGATGTCGCGCCCCTGCTCCCGCAGGATCCGCAGGGCATCAAGGAGGGCGGGCAGGTTCTTTCGGGGCTCCACGGTCCCCACGCAGAGGAGGTAGCCGGCTTCCAGCCCCAGCCTGTCCAGCAGGGGAGCGGGGTCCGCTGCGGAGTTGTCTGCGCAGAGGTGCACCGTCCTGATCCTCCCGGGGTCCACCCCCGCCAGCCGCACCGCCTCCCGGCCGGTGAAGCCGCTGTCGGTCATGACCAGGTCGGCGGCGCGGGCCACGCGGGTGAACAGCAGCCGGTAGTAGAGCGACCGCAGGGGCGGGAACCAGGAGGGCCGGGCCAGGTAGGCCATGTCATGGACTGTAACCACGCAGGGGGTTACCCGCGGCGGACGGCCGGCGAAGGCGGGCAGGTGAACCGCGCCCGCCCCGGCCCCCCCGGCGATGCGGGGGGCGGACAGGTAGTCGAACACCAGCTTTCGCGGCCCGCGGGGCCAGCCCCGGAACTCCAGGGCCTCATCCGGTCTCAGGACCCCCCGGGGGGAGACCACGCCCACGGGGGCATCCTCCGCGCCCAGGCCCCGCAGCAGCCGGCGCAGGTAGACGCCCGTTCCGCCCCGGTGGACCAGGGCGGAACCGTATACGAGACAGTCTCCCCGCCGGGCGCTCTTCGACAACAGATCCCCTCCCGCAAGGGCGGTCAGCCCAGCTCCACCACCGAGTCGTCGCCCACGCTCAGACCGGCGGCCCGGCCCCTGACCTCGGCCCGCATGCCCACGATGGAGCCGTCCAGCCGGGCGCCGCTTACCCGGCAGCCGGCGTCCAGTATGGAGTTGGAGACCACCGAGTCCTCCACCACGGCGTCCCTGGCAACCGAGACGGCGGGCCCCACAACGGACCTGCGGATCACGGCTCCGGCCTCCAGGTGCACCGGCTCGATGATGACCGCGCCGTCCTCGGTGGCTCGCCTGGCGCCGCCGGCGCGCTCCAGCAGGTCCCGGTTGGTCTGCAGAAGGGTCTCCGGCTTGCCGCAGTCGTACCAGCCGTCTATCTCGAAGGTCCCGAACTCCTCTCCCCGCTCCAGCATGATCTGCATGGCGTCGGTGAGCTGGAACTCGCCCCTGGTGCGCTTTCCGCTCTCCACCAGCGCGTGGATGGCCGACATCAGCCGGGGGGCGCTCTGGAACAGGTACAGCCCCACGATGGCCAGGTCGCTGACGAACTCCCGGGGCTTCTCCACCAGGCGCACCACCCTGTCGTCCTCCATCACCACCACGCCGAAGCGGCGGGGATCCTCCACCTTCATGGCGCATATCATGTTGCGCCGGCTCCGCAGGAGGCCCTCCAGGTCGGCCCGGAAGATGGTGTCCCCCAGCACCACGAAGGCCTTCTCCTCCCCCACGTTGGGCTCTGCCAGGGCGATGGCCGAGGCCAGGCCGTCCATGGTCTCCTGCCGGGGGCAGTATATCTCCGCCCGGCCGCCGTAGCGCTCTACTGCCCACCTCTCGATCTCGTCGCCCCTGTAGCCCACCACCAGGGAGATCTTCTTCAGGCCCGCCTCCACCAGGTCGTCGAGTATGTGCGCCAGCATCGGCTTTCCGGCCACCCCCAGAAGGGGCTTCGGCCGAGACCATGTGTGGGGGCGCATTCGGGTTCCCTTGCCGGCAACCGGTACTATGGCGTGCATGAGTCAACCTCTCATTCGCTGCTGTTGTCGGGGGCTCTCAGGCGGAGGCGGTCGCCGGAGGGGTCACTCCCCCTCCTCGCCGTTCTCCACGGTCTCGAGGAGTACCTCCGGGTACCTGTCTATGACGAAGTCCAGCACCAGCCGCCTGATCCGCCGGGCGGACCCCAGCTTCAGGGCACGCGACGCCAGGTCCCTGGCCCCGTCCATGCTCATGACCCGTATCATCCGCTTCACGTCGGGAATAAGGGTAAGCGCTACGCTGAGCTCGTCAAGATCGAAGCCCAGAAGCAGCGGGACCCCCAGGGGGTCTCCCGCCATCTGGCCGCATATGCCCACCCATTTGCCGGCGGCGTGGCAGGCCCTCACCACGTGGTCTATCTGCCGGAGGACGGTGGGGTGGAGAGGGTCGAAGAGGTTGGCCACGTATGGGCTGCCCCTGTCCACGGCCAGCGTGTACTGGGTGAGGTCGTTGGTGCCCAGGGAGACGAAGTCCACGTAGGGCAGCAGCAGGTCGATGCCCAGCGCCGCCGCCGGGGTCTCCACCATGATGCCCAGCTCCATGTCCCGGTCGACGCTGTGGCCCTCGCTCTCCAGCCTGTCGGCGACGCTGCTCAGCTGCTTCCGAATCCACACCACCTGCTCCACGTGGGTGACCATGGGTATCATCAGCCTGGCATTCCCCAGCACCGAGGCCCTGAGTATGGCCCGCAGCTGCGGCTCGAACAGCTCCGGCCGGTCCTGGCAGACCCTTATCGCCCGCCAGCCCAGGAACGGGTTGCGCTCGCTCACCTCCAGCTCGCTGAGGAACTTGTCCCCGCCCAGGTCGAAGGTGCGGATGATCACCGGCTCCGGCGACAGGGTCTCCAGGACGTGGCGGTAGGCTGCGTACTGGGTCTCCTCGTCATCGCCATCCGGCGCCAGCAGCTTGAGGAACTCGGTGCGGAAGAGCCCCACGCCGCACCCTCCGTACCTGCGGACCTGATCGGCCTCCTGGGAGAACTCTATGTTGGCCGACAGCTCAACCTTGTGCCCGTCCTCGGTGACCGCCGGCTCGGTGGCGTTGCGGGCGATGTTCTCCTCGGTGTCCCGGTACCGCTCCTGCAGCTCGCTGTAGTAGCGCAGCTGGTCGTCGTCGGGGTCGATTATCACGGTGCCGTGGATTCCGTCCACTATCACCGTCTGGCCCGGCTGTATGTACTCGGCGACCTCCCGCAGCCCCACCACGGCCGGTATTCCTATGCTCCTGGCGAGGATGGCGGTATGGGAGGTCCGCCCGCCCTTGTCGGTGGCGAAGGCCTGCACCTTCTCCCGGTCCAGGCCCGCCGTGTCGGAGGGGTCGAGGTCCCTGCCGATGAGCACCACGGGATGGTCCAGGTTGAGCAGGGCCTCCCTCTCCGAGCCCATCAGCTGGGCCATGACCCTGCGGCCCACGTCCCGGACATCGGCCGCCCTCTCGCGCATGTAGGGGTCGTCCATCCTGCTGAACCGGTCCAGGACCTCGTAGAGCACCTGGCTGACTGCGTACTCCGCGTTCACCAGATCGTTGATTATCCTGTCCTGAACGTCGCGCCTGATGGTGGGATCGTCCAGCAGCATCATGTGGATCTCCACCAGCTGCTTGCCCTCGATCAGGTCTCCCACGTTCTTCGAGAGGCGACGGAGCTCCTCCCTGGTATCCTCCAGGGCGGCGTCGAACCTCCTGATCTCCTTCTCCACCTCCCCCGGGCCGCTGAGGTTGCGCCTGCTTATGCGCAGCTCCTCCACGCTGAGCAGGAAGGCGGGGCCTATCCCTATTCCGGGCGAGCCCGGCGTTCCGTCGAATCTCTGGCTCAGGTCATTCCTCCCCGAATCCATCCCTCACTATGGCCGCCAGGGCCTCCACGGCCTCCCCCTCGTCAGGCCCATCGGCCTCTATGGTCAGCTCGGAGCCCTTGCAGGCGGCCAGGGTCATGACCCCCATGATGCTCTTGGCGTTCACCCTGTCGCCTCCGAATGAGATGTGTATGTCGCTGGCGTACTCCGCGGCGGCCTTTACCAGAAGCGCCGCCGGCCGCGCGTGGATACCCAGCCTGTTGGGAACCGTTACCTTCTTCTCGGTCAAGCACTCCTCCGTTCCGGGCCGACTCGTTCAGTCGCCGTCGCGCATCCTGTCTATCAGCTCGCGGTTCAGCAGCCTGGCGGGGGTGCTGCTGCCCTTCCGCAGCAGGTGCTCCATGGCCGCCACCTCCAGCAGGAGGGTTATGTTCCTCCCCGGCAGCACGGGTATCACGAACAGCGGTATCCTGATGCCCAGGATGTTCGTGGTCCTCTCCTCCAGTCCGGTCCTGTCGTAGTCCAGCTCCTCCGACCAGTCCTTCAGGCGCACCTCCATGTCCACCTGCTGCTTGGACTTGACGGCCTTGATGCCGTAGAGGGCCGCCACGTCCACCATTCCCAGCCCCCGGATCTCCATGTGGTAGCCCATCAGGGAGTCTCCGGTGCCCAGCAGCCTGTCCCCCGTCCTCCGGATCCGAATGCTGTCGTCGGCAACCAGGCGGTGGCCCCGCTCCACCAGTCCCAGCACCGCCTCGCTCTTGCCTATGGCGCTCCGCCCGGTGCACAGCAGGCCGATCCCGAAGACGTCCACCAGCGTTCCGTGGATGCACTTGCGGGGGGCGAACGTCTCTCCCAGCCAGTCGCTGAGGTCGTGTATCAGCGGCGTGGTGTCCCGCGGAGAGCGGAACAGCGCGGTTCCACAGGCCCGGACCCGGGACAGGAGCTCCGAAGGCGGCGTCAGTCCCTTGGTGACTATACAGCAGTAGACGGGAAAGCCGAAGACGTGGTCCAGGGCCTCTCCCCGTTCCTCCGGGCCGAGCCGGCTGAGGTAGGTGATCTCGGTCTCGCCGAAGATCTGTATCCGCTCGTAGAGGAACTTGTGGGTGTAGCCGGTGAGGCAGAGGCCCGGTCTGCTCACGTCCTCGGAGAGCACCAGGTTCTCCATTCCCTCGTCCACCACGGGAGAGAGCCGAAGCTTCTCCCCCATGCGCCGGTAGACCTCCCCGACGGTAAGCCTGTCGGGGTCCGGGTATCCGTCCCTCACCGGACCGTTCCATAGCTCATGGGAACATCCAGTCCCTAGGCTCTCGCCGCGGCGGCCTCCGTGAGCTCCACCACCTGGCTGGTGTCCGTGGAGGTCCTGTAGGCCGCGCTGATGCTCTCGGTCTCGGAGTTGTAGAAGACCAGGTGCTCGGAGTTGCTTACCTCCAGCTCGGTCATGGCCTCGTTGGTGGTCATCCGGGGGAGGGTCACGTCGTCGCGGACCAGAAGGGCCCGGTCCAGCTCGGACATCTCGGCGGGAACGTAGTACGTGCCCGACTCCAGCTCCTCGGACGGCCTGCCGATGCCGTTCTTCCTGTGGGGGTGCCCGTGGATCCTGTCCTTGAACTTTCGCAGCTGGCGCTCCAGGTTGCTGGCGCTCTCGTCAAAGGCGGCGTACATGTCGTGGGACTTGGAGCGGGAGTCCAGTTTGAGCCTGTCGCCCCTGAGCTGAACGTGCACGTGGTTGACTCCGGCGGTGACCTCCAGGATCACATGGACCCTGGCGATGCCGTCATAGTACTTCTCCAGGGAGGATAGCTTCTTCTCCACGTGCGACTTGAGCGCCTCGGTAAGGTCGAAGTGCCTTCCGTCCAGCTCGATGTTCATCCAAACACTCCCTTCTGATGAGTTCGATGCCGGCGGGCCGGGATGGCCCGGCGGGAACGCGCGCTTGGTCACTGCGCGAAGCGCCGCGTCTGCTTTGGGGATAGGCGACGCGGATGCCCATGAAAAAAAGCCTGCCCCAAGTCGTCCTTCGGACTCGGTGCAGGTCGAAACCCTCGCTGCATCTCTCACGTCTCAGATATACTCCCAGCAATTCGAGACTGTCAACTTCTCGGGCCTCCGACTCATTGAATACCCCGAAGCGGCCGCGACGTTCCAGGCGGGGGAGGTAATTGACCTGGCAGCGCGGCCTCATATGTTCAGCACCTGACGCGCGGGCCCACCTCCCGCCCGTCCCACATCCATCACCGCGGCGAAGAGACCGAAGGAGAGGTCGTCAATTGCAGATCCAGCGCTACCGCCCCGACAGGCAGGCAGACTACACCGAGCTCCGTGACCTGGGCTACAGGTCGGGACTGGAGACCCACCAGCAGCTGCTCACCGAGAGCAAGCTCTTCTGCAGGTGCCCGTGCATGATACGGAACGACGAACCGGACAGCGAGCTGCTGCGGCACATGCGGCCCACCCTCAGCGAGTTCGGGGACTACGACGGCACCGCCCTGATGGAGTTCAAGACGAAGAAGCAGGTCCACTACCTTCTGTACAACGACTCGGTCTGCACCTACGAGATGGACGACACCCCGCCCTTCAAGGCCGACCCGGAGGCGCTGGAGATAGCGCTGCGGATAGCCATGATGCTGAACATGTCCATAGTGGACGAGGTCCACATCACCCGCAAGCAGTACCTGGACGGCAGCATACCCACCGGGTTCCAGAGGACGGCCATCATCGGCGTCAACGGCTGCATACCCTTCCTGGGCAGGGACCTCCACTTCATACAGATGAGCCTGGAGGAGGACGCCTGCCGGGAGGTCCGCGACTACGGACACCACATCTTCTTCCGCACAGACCGCCTCTCCATGCCCCTGGTGGAGCCGGTTACCGCCCCGGAGCTCTACACTCCCTGGGAGACGGCTGCCGCGGCGGTCCGGATAGGGGAGGTCCTCAGGTCCTCGAGGCGCATCCGCAGGGGCATAGGAACGGTGAGGCAGGACGTCAACGTCTCCATACGGGGCGGCACCCGGGTGGAGATCAAGGGAGTGCCCCAGATCGGCATGATAGAGGACCTCTGCCGGGTGGAGGGCTACCGTCAGAAGGCACTGCTGGATCTGCGCTACGCCCTCCGTCACTCGGATCTCACCGCCGAGAGGTTCACCGCCGACCACCGGGTGCTCTCCGGCGGGGAGCTGGAGATGGCCACCGAGGCCCCGGGCCTGGAGAAGGGACCCGACCTCACCGTGGCCGCCCAGCGGCTTCCGGGGTTCGCCCGCTACCTGGACTGGGAGACCCAGGAGGGGCAGACCTTCCTGGACGAGATCAGGGGACGGGTGCGGGTAATAGCCTGCCTGGAGACCGACCCCCGGGTGGTGAAGGCCCCGGACTCCCTGCGGGAGGTCATGGGGATTCCGGATGAGGACGCCCTGGTCCTCTTCTCCGGTCCCGCCGAGGACGTGGAGACCGCCGCGAAGGAGATAGCCATCCGGGTGGGCGAGGCCTTCGAGGGCGTCCCCTCCGAGACCCGGCAGGCCCTGGCGGACGGGGCCAACACCTTCGAGCGCATACTCCCCGGTCCGGACAGAATGTACCCCGACACCGACCTGCCCCCCGAGCCCATCGACCTGGAGATGCTGGAGCGGGTGAGGCGGGAGCTGCCCCCCACGCCCTGGGACCGCAGGGAGACCTACTCGGCCCTGGGGGTGAGCCGGCAGCTGATATACAGGCTGCTCAACTGGGAGCGGGCGGACATGTTCGACCGGCTCTGCGGCAGCACGGAGTTCCGTCCCTCGGAGCTGGCCCACCTGCTAACCGACAGGCTGCGGGGCTCCCGCCGGGCCGGGCGGGACTGGCTGGCCCTGGGCGAGGACCGCATCGTGGAGGCCGTCGGATTCTGCGACCACAGCGGAGTCACCCTCAAGGCCGCCGCCGAGCTCCTGGACACCATCGCCGCTAACCCGGAGATTCCGCTGGAGGAGGCCCTGGAGAGGATCAAGCCCCGGGTCCTCCGCTGAGGGTCAGGAGGGCGTGGGCCCTCCCAGCGCCTTCCGCACGCTGAGGGCCAGCCTCTCCATGGAGAAGGGCTTCTGCACAAAATGGACGCCGTTCTCCAGTATTCCCTGATGCATGATCACATTGGCCGTGTACCCCGACATGTAGAGCACCCTCAGGCCTTCATCCTGCTCGCGCAGCTTCGCGGCGAGATCCCTGCCGTTCATGCCCGGAAGGACCACGTCGGTCACCAGCAGGTCTATCCCTGTGGAGAGGTTCTCCGCCAGCTCGAGAGCCTCTTCCGGCGTCGACGCGGTCAGCACCTCGTAGCCCAGGCCCTCCAGTATGCTCCGGGCCACCTTGAGTATCGCCGGCTCGTCCTCAACCAGCAGAATGGTCTCGCCCTCCGAATCCGTAATGCCCCGGTCTCCGGCGCCCCGCTTCACCGAAGGTGCCTTTCCGCCGGCATGGCGCGACAGGTACACCTTGAACGTGGAGCCCTCTCCGGGCTCGCTGTAGACGTTGATGAAGCCCTCGTTCTGCTTGACGATTCCGTAGACCGTGGCCAGGCCGAGCCCGGTGCCCTTCTCCTTCTCCTTCGTGGTGAAGAAGGGCTCGAAGATGGAGGCCATCACATCGGTGTCCATTCCAATGCCGTCGTCGCTTACCGCCAGCATCACGTAGTCTCCGGGGTCGAACTCCGGGTTGCGGCGGCAGTAGTCCTCGTCGAAGGAGGCATTCGCGGTCTCTATGGTCACCTTGCCGTTGCCCTGGATGGCGTCCCGGGCGTTAACGCAGAGGTTGGCCAGTATCTGGTCCACCTGCGAGGGGTCGATCCTTACGCGCCATAGGTCCTCCTCCGGCTTCCACAGGAGGTCTATGTCCTCTCCCATCAACCTTCGGAGCATGTCCAGCGTATCGGCCACGGATTCGTTGAGGTTCAGAACCTCCGGCCGGCTGCTCTGCCTGCGGGCGAAGGCCAGCAGCTGGCCGGTGAGCCGGGCCGCATGGCCAGCCGCACCTTCGATCTCGCGAAGATGCTCCGGCAGCTCCCCCTCCACCCCACACCTATCGAGGGCCATCTCCGCATTGCCCAGTATGGACTGCAGCATGTTGTTGAAGTCGTGGGCCACCCCTCCCGCCAGCCTCCCCACCGACTCCAGCCTCTGCGCCTGCAGGAGCTGCTGCTGCAAGCGGGTGCGCTCCCCCTCCATGCGCCTCCGCTCGGTGACGTCCCTGGTGGTCCCCTGCAGCATCACCGGCCGCCAGTCCTCGTCGAAGATCACCCGGCCGTGTATCTCCACTACAACAGGGGTACCGTCCCGGTGCAGCATCTCCGCCTCGAATATGACGCCTTCGTGCTCCGGACCCTTCCGGATCTCGGCCTCGACGGCCTTCCGCATCAGCGCCAGGTTCTCGTCGTCGCAGTGGTCGGCCAGACTGCTTCCCACCCACTCGTCGGGCGTATAGCCCGTCATCCTCTCGATGGCGGGGTTCACGTAGGTGAACACCAGGTCCGGCGTCATGGTCCAGATCACATCCAGGGTGTTCTCCGCCAGCAGGCGGTAGCGCCTCTCGCTCTCCCGCAGCTCCGCCGTCCGCTGCCTGACCTTCCGTCGCAGGGTCCTGGTCCATGCGAACGCGCCGATGAGCACCAGCACCAGGGGCACCAGCACCCAGGCCGCGGTCCGGAGCGCGGCGGCCAGCCCGGGCGGCCTGTCCTCGTATACCCCCATCCACCGGGTGTAGATATCCCTGTATTCGCCGGACTCCTCAACCATCTTCAGGCCCTCCGACAGGTGCGCCAGCAGCGCCTGCCGCCCGTGGGGGACCGCGAAGCAGTACTCGGCGGAGAACAGAGGTGTATCCGCCACCTTCAGACTGCCCCAGCCGTTGCGCTCTATCCAGTAGGCGGCCGGAAGCCTGGCGACTATGGCGCAGTCGCTCCGGCCGGCGGCCACCTCCCCCAATGCGTCCTCCTGGGTGGCCAACGCAGCGAACTGACCCTCGAAGCCCTTCTCCAGCATGAAGTCGTGGGCGATGTCGCCCTCCATCACCACCAGGCTCAGCCCCGTAAGATCGGCGACGCTCCCGGGCACCTCGAAGTCCTCCCGCACCACGGCCACATGGTGGACGACCGTGTGCGGCTGGGTGAAGTCGAGCTCCAGGTCCCTCTGCGGCGAGTAGAACATCCCCTGGGCCACGTCTATCCCGCCGTTTCGCAGACCGCTGCGGATCTCGGCCCAGTCCCCGAGCCGGATCTCCACCTCCAGGCCCGCAGCCGCGGCTACGGCCCGGGTCAGCTCCACGTTGTAGCCGGCGGGGTTGCCGTCCTCGTCGATGAACTCGTAGGGAGGGTAGTTCCTGTCGCCCCCCACTACGATCGTATGGCCGGAGGGCAGCTCCAGAGAGCCGAACCACCTGGCTCGCAGACGGTCCAGTGTGCCGTCTGCCATTACGATGGACAGCCCCTCGTTGAGCAGGGCCAGCGTCTCGCCGTCGCCCTCCCTCACCGCGAAGCAGAAGTCCTGCCGGAATCCCTCCAGGGGTCTGTCGATCACCCGCAGGTTCTGCAGGCCGGCCTCCCGGATAAGCCGCAGGGCCACCAGGCGCTGGACGACCACGGCGTCGCAGCGTCCCTCGGAGAGGTCCAGCAGCGCTTCCTCGAAGGTCCCGGTGGTGACAATGTCGATGCCCCGCTCCTCGCGCCGCAGGAACTCCTCGGCGTTGTCGCCCTCCATCACCTCTACGCGGAGCCCGCGGAGGTCGCCGAGGTCCTCTATGCCCGAGACCCCGCGGCGGACGACTATGGCTCCGTGCAGGGAGAGATAGGGGAATGTGAAGTCGAACAGCTCCTCGCGCTCGGGGGTACGTCCGACCAGGGGAAGGACTTCCACCCCGCCCTCCTCCAGCATCCCGCGGACCTCCGACCAGACGCCGGTGCGGAAGGTGACGTCCCTGCCCATGGCGTCGGCCGCCTCCTCCAGCAGCTCCACGGAGAAGCCGGTGGCGCGGCCGCTCTCATCGACAAAGCAGAATGGAGGGTAGTCCACCTCGCATGCGGAACGCAGAACCGGCCCGGCCTCCCCCTGCAGGGAGTCACCCGAACCAAGCACGACTGCGAAGAGGATGGCTGCTGCGAGCATTTCCACCTCAGACCGGCGCTTCCACCCAACTCATGGCTGGAGCACAGTCGTTGAAGAACCGGATTTTCCCGATAAGACTATACCGACTTGGTAGTGAATTGCAAGAGCCGTAACCGCTTCCGCGGCCGGTTACTCTATCTCCAGGTCCTTGAGGCGGGACAGGAGCGTGCGGTAGCTGATCTTCAGCATGTCCGCCGCCTTCTTGCGGCTTCCGCCGCACCTTCTCAGGGCCAGGACTATCAGCTCCCGCTCCCTGCGCCTCGCCGCCCGGGATGAGGCCTCCAGGAGCCCCTCCTGCGAGGCCCCGTCCAGCTCCCCGCCGATCTCGAGCAGGTCGGGGCCTATTGCGCTCTCCGGAGGCGCCATGGCCGCCGCCCTGAGGACTATGTTCCGCAGCTCCCGGACGTTTCCCGGCCAGCTGTAGGCCTCCAGAGCCTCCATGGCATCCTGCCGGATCTCCAGGTCCACGTAGCCGGCGGACTGCAGGAAGTGGCGGGCCAGCTCGGGGATGTCCTCCCGCCGTGCCCTCAGCGGCGGGATGCTTATGGGGAACTGGTTGAGGCGGTAGTAGAGGTCGCTGCGGAAGCGGCCCTCCTCCATCTCCAGCTGGAGGTCGCGGTTGCTGGCGGCCACCACCCTGGCGTTGGAGCGGCGGGCCTCCGGGCTTCCCACCCTGGTGTACTCCCGCTCCTGCAGGACCCGCAGCAGCTTGCCCTGCAGCCTGGGAGAGAGGTCTGCCACCTCGTCGAGGAAGATGGTGCCGCCCTCGGCCCGGCCGAAGAATCCCTCCCTCTCGCTTTCCGCACCGGTGTAGGCCCCCTTCTCGGCCCCGAACAGCTCGCTCTCCATCAGCTCTGTGGGAATGGCGGCGCAGTTGACGGGTACGAATGGGCCCGCCTCGCCCCTTCTGGCGTCGTGGACGTACCTGGCCAGCAGCTCCTTGCCGGTGCCGCTCTCCCCCAGCAGGAGGACGGCCATGGCGGTGGCGGCGGCCTTCCGTGCCCTCTCCATGACCCTCGCCATGGCCGGCGAGCTTCCCACGATGAGCATCTCGGGCCTTCCGGCGAACCTGCGCACCCGGGCCAGCAGGTCCTCCAGGTCGAAGGGCTTCTCCACGAAGTCCGAGGCCCCCTCCCTCATGGCCCTCACCGCCAGGTCGATGTTGCCGTAGGCCGTCATCACCAGTACCGGTGTCCCGGCACAGCGACGGCGGGCCTCCCGCAGCACTTCCATACCGCCATCCCCTCCGGGCAGCCGGACATCCGTCAGCACCAGCTCGAAGCTGTGGGCATCCATCGCCGTGTACGCCTCGGGGGCGCTGCGGACGGGCGTCACCCGCCACCCCTCCTCCTCCAGGGCGGTGGTCAGCATGGACCGCATCGCCCGCTTGTCCTCCACCAGGAGCACGTTTCCCAACTTCTACCCCCCCTCGGACAGTGGTATGCGTATCCTGAAAACCGCTCCGCCGCCCTCCCTGTCGAAGGCGTCTATATCCCCGCCCATCACACCCACTATACGCCTGGTGATGGTCAGTCCAAGGCCCATGTTCTCACCGCCGTCGCCGGCCTTGGTGGTGAAGAAGGGGCTGAATATCCTCTCCCGCCCCCGGGGCAGCCCGGGTCCCCTGTCCGATACGCGAAGCTCCAGGACACCGTCATCCAGGGAGAGCTCCACCTCCACGTCCTCGCCGCCACCGGCCTCCAGCGCGTTCTTCAGCAGGTTGCGCAGGCACCTCCTCACCAGCTCCGGATGCGAATCCACGAGGCCGGCTGAGCCCTTTCCGGTTTGGCCCGCGAAGCGCACCCCGGCCTCCCGGCACTCCAGGCGGACCAGCTCTGCCAGGCGCTCGAGGTCCATGGGCTCGAGCTCCGCCCCGGAGGGGCCGGCGATGGAGCGGAATCCCTCCACCATCCGCCTGGCCGCCGAGACCTCCATGCGCGCCTCCTCCAGGACGTGGCTCTCCCGCCGGCCCAGGGGCCCCCGGGCCAGCAGGTCCAGGAAGCCCCCGATGGCGCAGAGGCTGTTGCCCATCTCGTGGGAGACGCCGGCGGAGACCGCGCCCAGGTCGGCCATGGCCTTCTCCTCCGCGATGCGCCGCTCCATCTCGGCGGCCTCGGTGACGTCGGTTATCAGGTAGGCCACCTCCCCGTCTGAGGTGGGGGAAGCGGCCACGCTGAGGATTCTGCGGCGGCCGGCCTCGCCGTGCTCCACCTGGAACAGCCCGTCCCCTTCCGATCCCGGCGGGTGGCGCCGCACTACCTCCCGGCCCAGCGGAAGGGCAACCAGGTCGAAACCGTCGCCGTCCCTGGCCTCCTCGGTCACCACCATCCCCCGGGCGGTGGGATTGCACATCCCCAGCCTGCCCCCGGGGTCAAGCGTCAGGACCGCCGAGCCCATGGCCTGCAGGATGGCCCGGGAGCGGCTCTCCACGATCTCGGCCCTTCTCTCCGCCTCCCGCCTGAGCCGGGACAGGGTCCTCTCCCTGTCGCCCAGCCTCTCCACCAGCCTCCTGTACGAATCGCTGGCGGTCCTGGCGTCTCTGCCGTCCCCCGGGCTGAAGCTCTCGGCCTCCTCCAGTATGGACCGGAGGGGTGCCAGGACCCGCTTTCTCAGGTGGCCGGGCGCCAGCAGGGCCAGTACGGTTAGACCGGCCGCCAGCACCCCCAGGCCCAGGGGCAGCCAGGGGCCGGGAACGGCCCCGTAGTCCGGCCTGACCGCCACCGACATGGCCCCCGAGCTCAGGGGAACCCTGAACCAGTCTCCGCCCTCGTCCACCTGCAGAGAGGAGGCCCGGGCCCCCTCCGCCGCCAGCACCCGCCCGCCGGAGTCCAGCAGGGCCGCCGCCCAGCGTCCCCCCATGGAGGGTACCCGGGCCGCTGCTTCCTCGAAGGATGCCCTGGTGGGGCTGTCGTCGATCATCTGCGCCACCACGGAGGCGGTGAACTGGGCCCTGGCGTCCACCTCGCCCCGCAGGCGGTTCCAGTTCAGCACCGCCAGGGCGAAGGACACGAACGCGGCCAGGGCGGCGGCCCCGATGGCCAGGCCGGTGAGAAGCTCTATGCCCAGGGCGAAACGGTCGCCTCTTCGAGCCATCAGATCCCCTCCTCCGCCAGCCGCCTGTACTCCCTGTATCCCTCCAGGAAGGGGCGGTTTCCCGCAAGACGCGCCATCAGCACGTGGACCGGAAGCCACAGGCGGAACCTGAGCCGCCATCCATCCGGCAGGGGCGATCCGGCCGCCAGGAGTAGCCTGTTGCGCTCCCTCAGGGCCAGCGAGTCCGGCGACTGGCCCATGGTGGCGGCGTGCTGGTGGCGGACGGCGGCGCCGGGGACCCTGGCCACACGCATGCCCATCCTGCGGGCCCGCAGGCCCAGGTCCACGTCCTCCCAGTATATGGGCGCGAAACGGGAGTCCAGGCCGCCCAGCCGCTCCCAGCTTCTCCGGGTGAACAGGCTGCAGGCTCCGGAGGGATACGGCACCCCCCTGCCCTCCAGGTCCACCAGCGGCAGGCCGCGCCGCAGGCGGACCGAGCAGCCGCCCTCGTCGGTGCCGTCGGGACGGAGTATCCGGGGGACCAGGGCGCAGACGTCGGGGGTGGCCGTTCCGGCTGCGTCAACCAGGGATGCCAGGGCCCCCGGCTCCGGCTCCACGTCGTTGTTCAGCAGAAGCAGCAGGTCTCCGCCGGCCTCCTCCATGCCCCGGTTCACCGCGTAGCAGAAGCCGTTGGGGCCGGAGCGGCGCACCAGCCCGACCCTCCCGTCGCCGGCCCCGGCCACCGCGGCGGCGGTATCGTCCTCCGAGCCGTCGTCCACCACCACCACCTCTCCCAGGTCTCCCAGGTCGTCCAGGAGCGGGGGCAGGAAGCGCCGCAGCAGACGGGCGCCGTTGCGGGAGGGGATGACTACCGAGAGCAACCGACGCCCTCCACCATGATCCGGTCCAGGTAGAGGCCCTCCGGGGGCTGTAGCGTCCTCTCCACGCGTACGCTCACCGAATCGGCGCCGGCGGCGAGCACCGCCGCCGCCGCAGTGTCGGCCAGGTTCCCCGGCTCTGCCGCCACCCGTACGTCACGTCTTCGACGGATTCCCCCCACCCAGGCAGGGGCCTCAACCAGCCCCGTTCTGAGGCTCATGTGCACGGTGTCCCCTCCGCATTCCACGGCCACTGGCACGCCGTCCTCGCCCATGGCCCGGGCCACGATGCCGACCCGCACCGAGTCAGCCCCCTCCGGTACCGGAAGCCTGATCAGATCGTCGGCATGCCCCATCCTCAACAGCCGCTGCTGGCCGCCGAACCAGAAGTACCTGGCGAGGGGATCGGGGGAGAGGGGGTAGAGGCGGCAGCCCCTCCTCATGGCGGGCTCCAGGTCCTCCGCCTCCCAGCCGTCCGGGGCCAGGGCCCCGGCTCCCCCCACCAGGGCGGCGGAGAGCAGCAGCACCGCCGGCAGCCTCTTCGGGCGCGAGGCGGCGGCCCACACCAGAGCCGCTGCGGCCGCTGCGGCCGCGGCCATGTGCAGAGCATCCGGGCGGATCATGGAGGGGAGCGCTGCCGCCGCCGCCCGGGGCCCCATCAGTGCCGAGAGAAGGGCGTCGGTGCCGTCGGCCAGGTTGAACCGCAGGCCGGGGGAGAAGACGTAGGCTCCGGCGGCGGCCAGCGAAGCGGTGATCAGGACGCTCCCTCCCCCCCGCCGGTCCAGCAGCTGCCATGCGGAGGCCGCCAGCAGCGGCAGCACCGGCACCATCAATCTTCCGGCCGGGGTGGGCATGGAGTGCCAGGTCTGGGGAAGCCAGACGAAGAGCACCACCAGGTAGGCGGCCGCCGGCAGGCCCAGCCAGACGGCCACCCGCCTCCTCCGCCGCCAGAGGGTCCCCAGGCCGGCCAGCCCCGCCGCTATCCAGGGCGCCCGGGGCAGCAGCCCCACCTCCGCGTCCACCAGGGCGGCCAGGGGCGCCGAAGCGATGCTCCCCGCCGCAGCCCGGGTCCTGTGCATAAGGACCAGAAGGGCGTCCACGTTGCCGTACCTGATCCAGAAGAGCCTCCCCCCCAGAACCCCCCGGTCCGCCGCCAGCACCGCCGCCAGCAGGACCGCGGCCCAGACCAGCAGCCTCTTCCGCCTTCCGGGGGCCGAGTAGAGAACCAGGGCGGCGAACAGACCGGCGGACAGGGGAGCGAACCTCAGCTTCAGAAGCGGCATCAGCAGTACGGCGGCAGCCAGGGCCCAGGCCCCGGCCCTGCCGCCGCGCAGCCCGCCCCAGACGCCCAGGCAGAGCAGTCCCGCCGCCACCCATCCGGGGTAGAGGGTGCCCAGTATCCCCAGTCCCGGCATCAGAGCGCAAGCCAGGAAGGCGGCCCGGAAGGGGCGGCTGCAGCCGGACCGCCGCAGCACCCCCGCCAGCAGCAGGGACGCGGCCGCGGCCATCGCCAGGCTCACCGCACGCATTCCCGCAGCCCCCAGGGGAAGTCCCGGGGCCACCAGCAGCGACATCAGCGGCTGGTGATGGCTCACGCCGCCGCTGAGGCTGGCCGTCTGCCGGGAGACTCCGGCCGTCCGGTCGCGGTAATGGAGGTTGTCCGTCTCGTCCAGGTCGCGGTCCACCACTATGCTCTCGCTGAGGGCCGCGTAGTGGGGCTCGTCTCCGGTGAAGGGCACGGTTGCCAGTATCACGGGTCCCAGGGCCAGCAGGGCGAGGACCAGCCTCAGCCTGCCGCCCGAAGCCCCTTCCGCGGCCACCGCCAGGGCCCCTGCGGCGGCGGAGGCGCCGGCCAGCAGAAAAACGGCCCGGTGCACGGCCCACAGGGGGGCCAGCACAGCGAAGGCGCAGAGGAAGATGATGGCGGCGGGCGGAAGCCTCCTGTCCCAGAGAACCACGCCGGCCAGTGCCCAGGTCAGGGGTATCAGCCTCCCCGGGGCGCCCGGAAGGGGCATGCCCAGCACCCTCCAGGCCAGGAAGATGCCCGCCCCCGCACAGAGTGACAGAAGCAGCCCCCGGTGCCCCGCTGCCAGCCTCCTTGCCGCCCCCATCACGGCCGGTCCCCCGTCCAGGCGCCGAACAGGTGCACCACCGGATGGGTGCGGGGAGTGTAGCCCCTCTCCAGGGTCACCATCACCCAGCCGGAGGTCTGGCGGACCTGCAGCGTCTCCCTGCCGGAGGTGACGGGAAGGGCCATCCGGTCGGTGACCACCAGGCCCACGGGGCCCTCGTCCCTGACTCCGCCTGCGCCCAGGTCGAGGAATACGGTTCCGGGCTCCCGGCAGCGCAGCAGCAGCTCCGGCTCTCCCACCCGCACGCTCACCGGGCCCTCCCAGACCGTCTCCCCTTCCCCGTATCGCTCCTGCACTACCCGGGCCTGCTGCGAGGACGGCCCGGGCAGGCCTCCGGCCAGGGGAACCGCCGCCATGCCCGCCAGCAGCAGGGCCCTCCTGGCGCCGGCGCGGGGAAGCACCGCCGCCACTGCCAGGACCGCCAACCAGATCGAAAGGCCCCCGGCCCGGCCGTCGAGGAAGACCACCAGTCCTCCCGCAAGGGCCGCCGTCCTGGCCGCAAGGCCCGCCCTGGAGCCGGCCACCATTCCCGCGGAGAGGGCCACCGCGGCGGAAGCGGCCGTTCCGCCGACTCCGGCCTGGGGCAGGACCAGGGCCACGCAGGCGGCCAGGCACCAGGGGTCCCGCTCCCGGGACAGAGCGGCCGCCGCCGCAATCCCCCATCCGGCCCAAAGCTGCCACTCCGCCCCGCGGAGGGCCAGCAGCGCGGCCCCGGCGGCCGAGGCAAGCAGCGCCGCAAGGGGCACCCTAGAGAATGCGGGCATCCTCAAGTCGCAGCTCACCCCCTTCCGCGGTTCCGTCCAGCGCCAGGTGCACCCGTCGCACTCCCCGGGGGACCCGGAGTCTGAGATCGGTCCTTCCCCGGGGCAGGGAGAAGCGGCCCAGCACGTCGTTTCCGGCGCCGTACACACCGGAAAGGTACGAAGCCCGGGAAGACATTGCCAGCCCGACATCGGCTCCGGACCCATCGGGGAGCACCAGCCCGGCCCACTGACCCGGCATTGCCGTCCGTCCCCCGGCCCTCTCCCATCCGGGGCCGGCGGTGAGGGCCCCGTCGGCGGACAGCGGCCCCCTCCACGACCCCCGGGGCAGCGGCAGGTGGGTGGGCCGCGACCGCAGCAGCGACCTGTGCTCTACCCCCGTATCCACCGGCTCGACCCGGAGACGGCGCGTCCTGGCCAGGGCCCGCCAGCGCCGAAGGGGCAGATGTCCCCTGGCCAGCATGCCGGCCTGGATGCGCAGCTCCCTGCGCAGCCATCTCGCCGGAAGCCGTCCTCCCCCCAGGTACCTGCGGGCCATCAGCACCGAGGATTCCAGCTCCCACAGCCTGGCCTGCTCCCGCCCGCTGGTGGCCCCCGACCTGTGCCTCCCCTCCAGGCGGGGCAGCAGATGGAACCGCCAGCCCCGGGAGGCGGCCCTCATGCAGAGGTCCACGTCCTCGAAGTACATGAAGAACGCAGGGTCGAAGCCGCCGCAGCCCGCCAGCACCTCCGACCGCCACAGGGATGCCGCCGCCGTCACCCCGGGGACCCGCAGGCTGCCCACCTGGGGCGGCTGGGGGAGGTAGTGCATGTACCGCAGGTCGTAGCCCTCCCCATACTCGGTCATGGAGCAGCCGGCGCCCGCCGCAGCCGCGGGCCAGTCCCAGAGCCGGAGAAGGGGCTGGCAGGCGGCGGTCTCCCCGTGCTCGCGGAGGAAGGCCAGCATCGCGGAGAGGGCCTCCAGGCCCACCCTGGCGTCGGGATTGAGAAGCAGGACGAAGGGGGTCTCCACCTCCCTCAGGGCCAGGTTGTTGGCGGCACCGAAGCCCCTGTTCCCCTCGGCCCGCAGCAGGCGGGCCCGGGGCATGGCCCTCTCCGCCGCCTCCGCAGTCCCATCTGCGGAGCAGCTGTCCACCAGGATCGTCTCGCAGAGGGGCCGCAGCGCCCTCATGGTCTCCGCCAGGTCCTCCAGGAGGCCGCGGGAGCGGTACAGCACCGTCACTGCGGTTACGGGCCTCACGGCTGCCCGCACTCCGCCAGGCGGGAGTAGAACCGGTCGGTGACCGCCCGCCACGTGAAGCCGGACATCACCATCCTCCTGCCCCTCTCCCCCATTCCCCGGCGCAGGCCGGGGGACCGCAGGAGCACACCCAGCCTGTGGGCCAGTGTCCGCCGGTCGCCGAAGGGCACCACGAACCCCCTGCTTCCGTCCCTCACCAGGTCGGGCATGGCCCCGCTGTAGCATCCCACCACCGGCTTGCCCAGGGCCCAGGCCTCCAGGAGCACGATTCCGAAGCAGTCCAGCCGCGAGGGCAGGGCCAGGACATCGCAGGAGGCCAGCCAGGCCAGGCGGTCCTCGCGGTCCAGATACCCGGTGACCACCAGCCTGCCGGGAGGCAGCTCCCCCGCCACCGCCGCCAGCTCCTCCTCCATGTCCGGCATGATGGGTCCCGCCAGCACCAGGGTATGCCCGGAGCCCTGCCGCCAGAGCTCCCGGGAGGCCGCCAGCAGATCGACGCTGCCCTTGTCCCGGCAGTGGGCGGTGAGGCTCAGCACCACCTCGCCCGACAGCCCCAGGGCCTCCGGGGCCGGTTCGGCCCCCCGCAGCTCATCGGGGTCTATGCCGCTGCCCAGGACCAGCACCCGTTCGTCCGGCACCCCCATGTCGCGGTAGATGCCGGCCTCGAAGCTGCTCTGGGCCACCACGAAGCTGCTGTCCCGCAGGACCCTTTCGGCGGCTCCGTCGAAGTACCTCACCGCCTGCGTTCTGCGGTGGGGCTCCCCCACGTTGGCGTGAGGCACCGCCGCCATCCCCGCCCCCTCCCGCCGAGCGTGCCGCCAGCCCATGTACAGAAGCGAGGGAAGGGCGTTGGCGTGCACGAAGCCCCAGCCCCGGCTGCGCCGCAGCCAGCGGGCCATGGATGGGAGGAAGGGGTTGGGGTAGCAGTACCTGTCCGGCCCTCCGGGAGCCAGCCTGATCAGCAGGCCCCGCAGCAGGTTCTGAAGCGGGGGATGGCGGACCGGGAAACGGATTATCTCCACCCCGCCGTGGACCAGCCTGCCCGGCTCCAGGTGCCGTCCCCTGCGGGAGACCATCCAGGACATGTCCCAGGCGTCCGTGGTCAGCACCGTGCTCTGGTGCCCCCACCTGCGGGACGCCAGGGCATGCTCCAGGACGTACCTCTCCGCCCCGCCGTGGTAGGGCCATGAACGGTGGACCAGGTGGAGCATCCTCACCGCGGAGCCACCTTCCGGTAGAAGGCCAGGGCCTCCCTGGCGGTGTCGTCCCAGGTTCGGCGGGGCGCATTCCGGGCCAGCTCGGCGAGCTCGGCGGTATAATCGGGGTCTTCCAGGGAGGCGATGGCCTCCGTCCATGCCCCCCGATCATCGGGGTCCAGCAGGAGACCGCTGCCTCCCAGGGTCTCCGGCAGCGCCGCCGCGCTGCTGCACACCACGGCGGTTCCGCAGGCCAGGGCCTCCAGCACCGGCAGGCCCAGCCCCTCGTACCTGCTGGGCAGCAGCAGGCACCTGGCACCCCGGTAGAGGGCCAGCAGCGTCCGGTCGTCGGCGGCCCGGACCGCCCTCACGCCCTCCCCTTCGGGTGTGGGAACCCCGCCCCACGCCTCGGCCCCCACCATAACCAGGGGCAGCCGGCCCCCCCCGCCCCTGGAGGCCTCCCGGTAGGCCTCCAGGAGTAGGGGGATGTTCTTGCGGGGGACGAAGCTGCCCACGTGGAGCAGGTAGCCGCCGTCGGACAGTCCCAGCCCTGCCAGCACGCCGGCCTCCGGCCTGCCGGGGGTGAACATGGCGTCGGCCGCCCCCTGGGCCACACCCACCGAGCCCGCGGGCAGGCCCAGGTACTGCTCCGCCCTCCCGGCGGCCCAGGCGGATATGGCCAGCAGCCTGCTTCCCCCCCGGACCATGCGCAGCTCCTCTGCGCAGTAGCCCAGGGTGCTCTCCGCGTGCCATTCCGGGTGCTCCCAGCCGGAGGTGTCGAACAGCGTGATGACGGAGACGGCCGATTCGGGGCTGCAGGGCTGCGTGCCCCCGTGATGGTAGACGTCCACCCCGTCCAGCAGCCTCTGCAGCCTGGCCGGCCGGGAGGCCCTCTCCCAGCCCCTCCGGATGGGGACCCTGCGGAGCAGCGGTACCCGCAGGTAGGCGGGATCGGCCAGAACCGCGTCCGCCTCCTCCGGCGCAGCGGCTCCGGGATGGGAGGCTGGGACGTCCACCAGAGTGAGCCGGTCCCCGCCGTCGCCAAGCACGGTCCTCAGGCCGCGGGCCAGACCCCGGACGTACCTGGCCACCCCTCCCCGGCTGTGGGCCAGCACTCCCAGGTCCAGGGCAACCCTCACGGCCCGCCCCCGGGAAGGCTCACCGAGACGGAATCCTCCGCTGCCTCCTCCACCAGCCAGTGTCCCTCCACCACCGCGCCGGCCCCCGCCGACTCCGCCAGCTCCTCCGGTGATCCCGCCGCGCGGGCCAGGGAATCCAGCCGTCGGACGTAGCCCTCCGCCCAGGCCGGCGGGCGGGCCAGGAAGGTGACGTATCTCGGATTGCCGTCCACCGTCTGCAGGTAGAGGTACCTCCGGGCCTGCGCGGTGACCGGAAGCTCGAGCACCGGTCCCACCCCCTCGAGCTCTCCGTACTCGCCTGGATAGCCGCCGTCCACGGCAGGCAGCCCCGGGGGCAGAAGCTCCAGGGCCACCACAACGGCCAGCCCCGTCCTCTTCCAGCCCCGCAGAGACATGATCGTCCTTCCGGCGGCAACGGCCAGAAGCATTCCCCCCAGAAGCGCGAAACGGGATGCCGCCCGGGCACCTCCCAGCCCGGGCAGCATCCCCGCCAGGCGGTAGGGAAGCGGTACCGGCGTGAGATGGCCGAATACCTTCAGCTGGGGACCCAGGGCCAGCAGGAAAAGCAGCCCTGAAGCTGCCGCCAGCCGCCATCTGCGCCTGGCGGCGGATCCCGCAAGGGCCGCCGCCATCACCGTGATGCCGGGGGTAACCACTCCTTCGAAGGGGTTGGGCATCCAGGGCGCCGCAGCCGGCATTCCCAGAACCCGTCCCGCCAGACCGAAGGGGGAGGGCATCAGGAAAGCCTGCGGCTCCGCAGACCAGTATATGGCCTCCCTCCAGGGCATGGAGGGGCTTCCGGGGTCACCGGGCCCGGTGAGCAGGAAGGCAAGTCCCAGCAGACCTCCCGCCACCGCCGGCGCCACGGCGGACGCCAGGCCCCGCAGGCCGATGCTCCTTCCGACCAATAGCGGCAGCAGGGCAACCCCGGCCAGGAGTATGAGGTAGTGGTAGGGGGACTCCAGAAGGGCCAGCGCGGCGAAGAGGGCCAGCAGCCCGGACACGGACGGGCCCAGCCTGCGACTTCGGGCCGCTCTCACCGCCATGGCCAGGGCGAGGGCCGTCCAGCCCACGGAGGCCACCTGATAGTGCTGGACCAGGTGCGCCGTCCTCACCGGAAGCCACGCCGCGATCAGACCGGCCGCCAATGCCGCACCTCTGCCCGCCCCCAGACGCCGGGCCAGCAGACTCACCCCGGCCAGGGTCAGCAGGGAGTTCAGCAGCAGGCCGACGTTGTAGGACAGCACCGGCGAGGCCATGGACACCGGCGCCAGGAGCAGGCAGTCCACCCATCCCACGCTGTCGTAGACCAGCGATGCACCCCTGGGGTGATAGACCAGGGGACAGAACCGCGGGTCGTCGCCCCGGCTCACAGAGCGGGCCATCCACCAGTGGTGCCAGACGCCCTGGTAGGCGTCGGAGTCGCCCCGGACCGCCGGCTCCGGCATGACCATGCCCACGGGGTCTCCCGGGGAGGTCAGCAGGTTGGGAAGGAAGGGGAGGCATACCGCCGCCACCACCGCCAGCAGAAGCCAGCGCCGTCTATCCATCCCCGCCCCCCAGCCAGGTGACGGCGGTTACTCTCGCCGGGCCGGTGAAGACCAGCCTGCCCCCCGCCACCCGGAGCACCGACCGCTCCGACGGCAGCGCGGCTCCGTTCACGTCTCCCTCCCCGGCGGCGCTCACCCACGCCCCTTCGGCCCAGTCCGGCCCCTGTATCTCCAGGGTGTCCTCCACCAGCCACTCCACGGCGTCGCCCCCCTTTCGCAGCTGCGCCCCCCCGGGGAGCGGGCTCCAGGCTGCCGCCAGCGATGGCCTGGGGGTAAGCCGTCGGCGGGCCCCGGGGTAGAGGGAGAGGGCCTTCCGCCAGTCCTCCACCGCTCTCGCCGGTGAGCCCTCGGCCTCCGCCCAGGCCCTTCCCCTCTCCCCCATGCCCGCTTCCGCCCCGCCGCGGGCAAGCAGGCGCTCCAGGGCCCGGGGAAGTGTGTGGCCCAGCCCCTCCGCCGGCAGCCGCAGGACACAGTCGGAGGGTATGCATGCCAGCCCGCCCGAGTCGCTCACCACGCAGGGCACTCCGGCCCTCATCACCTCCAGCAGGCTTCCCGAGGTCTCGCCGCAGGAGGGGTGGCGGACGTCCAGGCCCACGTCGAAGCTCCGTATCCATCCCTGGTACTCGGGCTCCGGCAGCCTTCCGGTGGTGAGGGCCCACCCGGGAAGGGTCTCGGGCCATCCGCCTCCTGCCAGCACCAGACAGGCATCCGGATGGCTTCGGCGCAGCGATCGCACGGCCTCCAGGGCCTGCGGAAGGCCCCGGCCGGGGTGGAAGGACCCGGCCATGCCGATGACGGGACTGCCCGGCGGATCGGCGGGAACGGTGCGGGGGACGGGGCTCAGGGGATGGCCTATCCGCAGAACCGGCCGGGTGCCTGCCCGCCGGCGCAGCTGCTCCGCCGCGCTGCAGTTTAGGCAGAGGAGCATCACAGAGGAATGGACGGCCCTCCCGATGAGAGGGTAGCGCTTGAGAAGCGCGTCGTATTCCTCCTCCGAGAGCCGCCTGCCCAGCTTCCTCCTGACCCCCCCGGCCCCGGGGCCGTACTCGAAGTCCAGGGCCGCCAGGTAGTCGTCCCACATCCCGCGCTCCAGTGAGCAGTGCCGGATCATGTGGTGGAGGACGGTCTCGTGCATGACCGCCGCCCCGCCGACCCGCCTCAGGAGCCCCAGGATGTCGAAGCAGTGCGGCGAGTTGCCAAGGCAGAAGAACCGCATGGGGGGAACGGAGGCGGGATCCAGGTCCTCCAGGGCCACGGCATCCGTGCCCCCGGGGAGGAGGTCCGGGTCGCCCCCCGGGGGAAAGGCCACGGTCCACGCCACATCCTGCGACGTGTACTCCAGGACCCGGACCGCATAGGTGGCCAGGCCCGTCGGCATGGGGGGTATGGGGGTCACCAGAAGTGCCCGCGGCCGGCGGGCGTCAGCTGAGGCCCGCATCTCTCTCCAGCATGGTCCGGCGGGAGGAGAGCCTCCGCCGCAGCGACAGGAGCTGGCCGAACATCTCCGCGATGGGGCCCAGCTGCACCCAGGCCACCACGCCCCTGCGGACGGTCTCGAAGGATACGGTTCCCGCCCTCCGCGGCCTGTGGCTCACCGGAAACTGCCGGATCCTGTAGCCCCAGGCCCTGGCCAGAAGCAGTATCTCCAGGTCGATGACGCCGCAGGTGGAGCGGGGGCGGACCCGGCGGAATATGGACCTGCGGTAGAGCTTGAAGGAGGAGTCCACGTCCCTGTAGCCCCCGAAGAACATTGCGGACACCAGGGTGTTGTAGGCCAGCGAGTAGCCCAGCCGCATCAGCGGGTCGTTCCTGCGCCTGCGGTAGCCGGCCAGGACGTCGGCGGTGTGCCGCGCCCGCCAGAGCACGGACAGCTCCTCCAGGTCGAACTGCCCGTCGAAGTCCGAGTAGAATATCCAGTCGTGCCTGGACGCGGCTATCCCACTTTGCAGCGCGGCCCCGAAGCCCAGGTTGCGCGGATGCCGAACCAGTCGGATGCGGGGGTCGGAGGCGCTGCGCCGCTGCACCAGGTCTGCGGTGCGGTCGGTGGACCCGTCATCCACCACGATGACCTCCCAGGCGCGGGCCAGGGAATCGGCCACGCTGCAGGCCCGGTCCAGCATGTAGTCCACGTTCTCCTCCTCGCAGTACGCGGGGAAGAACATGGAGAGCGTATCGCCTGCCGAAGAGCCTATCCCTGCACCCCCATCCACGGAGTTCGGCCGCACCGGAACGGTGTCCGGACTCGAGCAGATGCAGAAGATATCAGCAGCGGAGGGGCTTCACCAGTCGCCGCGGGTCAGCCTGTGAAGGTGGGAGCCCGGCTGGGAGACTTCCCCTTCACCACCCGGTGGTAGTAGTCGTAGGTCATGGGCGGGTCGTTACCGAGCCTCTCCGCCCCCATCACCTCGCCCAGGAAGAGGCTGTGGGTGCCGCAGTCGATCGCCCTGGATATCCGGCAGTCGATGTAGGCCACGGCGTATCCGGTGGGCACGGGAGAGCCCGTACTCGCGCAGATGTAGTCGATCTCGCCGAACTTGTCGAAGTCGCGCCCGCACCGAAAACCGAAGCGGCCTATGTACCTCATGGGGGTCTTCTCCGAGAGGACGGCCACCGAGAACGACCCGCTCTCCCGCAGGCAGTGGTGGGTGTAGTTCTCCCGGTTGACGCTTACGGCCAGCTGCGGGGGGTCGGCGGTAACCTGGAACACGGCGTTGCATATCTGCCCGTTCAGCCTGTCGCCCGTCCTTGCCGATACCACGTAGACCCCGTAACTGAGAGTCTGCAGGGCACTCCTGTCCATCTCGCCGCCTTCCGAAATCAGATGGGGCGGCCGCGGTTCCGGCCGCCCCGGGCTCAACGGGTTCTTCGGCTAGTCGCCCAGCTTCCCGTGGCAGAACCACCAGTCGAAGCATTCGAACCTGTCCTGCTTCTTGCGCTCCTCGGCGTCCTTCTGGGTGCTGGCCGGAGGCAGGATGATGTCTCCGCCCACCAGCTCGTTGCTGGGCCAGTTGGCCGGCATGGCCACGCCGTTCTTGTCCGCGATCTGCAGGGCCTTAACTATGCGTACGATCTCGTCCATGTTCCGGCCCAGCTCCTGCGGGTAGTAGAGGACGGTGCGGACGTATCCCTTGGGATCCACAACGAACACCGCACGAACCGTGTTGCTGCCCTTGCCCGGATGGACCATTCCCAGCTTGCCGGCGGCGTCGCCGTGGTCGGCGATGATGGGGAAGGTGATCTCGGTGTCCAGGTTCTCGGCGATCCACTCAACCCACTTGATGTGGGAGAAGACCTGGTCGATGCTGAGACCTATCAGCTCACACCCCAGGGACTTGAACTCCCCCATCCGCTTCTGGAACGCATGGAACTCGGTGGTGCACACGGGGGTGAAGTCCGCCGGATGGCTGAACAGCACCAGCCACTTTCCGGATACGTCGTCGGGGAGCTTCATCTTCCCGTGGGTGGTGGTTACCTCCATCTCCGGGAAGCGGTCTCCTATCAGGGGAAATCTGCTCTCCATATCCTCTCCTTCCTCTTGGGGTCAAACGTCGGAGTCGCTCTCAAGGCATTCTCGGCAGCGCCCCAGCAGCTGCACGCGGCACCCGGTCACCCTCACGCCGTCGACCTCCTCGGGATAGTGTACATCCACCGAGACATCCTCGGGGTCAACGTCCACCACCCTGCCGCACTCCAGGCATCTGAGGTGGTAGTGGCTGGAGGTGTCGGCGTCGAAGCGCATCTCCCGGCCGGGGACCTCAATTCGCAAGACCTCCCCCAGGGAGCAGAGCCTGTCCAGGTTCCTGTACACCGTCCCCAGGCTTATCCTGGGCATGCTGCCGCGCACCCTGGCGTAGACGTCCGAAGCGGTAGGATGGTCGCGGCTGCACCGCAGTACCCTGAGAATCTCCCTGCGCTGTGCCGTCTGCCTCATGGGAACCGCCCTTGATGCTAATGAGAACTATTACTGGATTCTATTCTACCCACGCCTCTCGGGATGTCAACCCCCGACCAGGCACCCCGCCGGACCGGCGCTGGCCACCCTTTTCCGTCATGGGATATCCCGTGCACATGCACCGCAACGCCCGAACGGACGCCGCTGCAGTAGGACTCGGCGAAGGCCGGGTCGGTGGCCGGGTCGGGGCCCACCGGCGCCCGGATGCCTTCGCTGTCAGTCCGAGCCCAGCACCTTTTGCACAAGGCCCACCAGCTCTCCCGGGGTGTAGGGCTTCTGTATGAAGCCGGCAAGGCTCTTGCCGGAGAAGCGGGCAGTGGCGTCGGACTCGCTGAAGCCGCTGGTGAGGACCACCCGGACGTCCGGGTCTGCCCGCCTCAGCTGGGTATAGGTCTCGGCGCCGTCCCGGCGGGGCATGGTCATGTCCAGCAGCACCAGGCTGATGCCGCCGCCGCTCTCGGCGAAGATCTCCTCCGCCTCCACTCCGTCGGAGGCGGTGATCACACTGTAGCCCACCTTCTCCAGTATCATGCGCGCCACCGTGCGGACGCTCTCCTCGTCGTCCACCACCATGATTGTGCCTCCGGCCCGTGGCCGGGGCTCCTCGGCCGGCGGAGGCTCCGTTCCAGAGCCTCCCGAATCCGTCTGGGCCGGCAGCAGCACCTTGAAGCTGCTTCCCCCACCCGGCTCGCTGTAGACCTTCACGGTGCCCCCGTGCCCCCGGGCTATACCCAGCACGGAGGCCAGTCCCAGCCCCCTGCCGGCGAACTTGGTGGAGAAGAACGGGTCGAAGATCCGGGCCCTGGTCTCCTCGTCCATGCCCTCGCCCGTGTCGGAGACCTCCACGAAGCAGTAGTAGCCCTCGTCCACCTCCTCGCCCACGTAGGTCTCGCTGAGATAGCTGCCGTCCACCTGCAGAAGGCCCGTGCGGATGGTCACCACGCCGCTGCCGTCCCCTATGGCCTCGGAGGCGTTCATGATCAGGTTCATCAGAACCTGCCTGAGCTGGGCGGCATCGGCCTTTACAGGCGGTATGCCGTCCTCCAGCTCGGTTCTGATCACCACCTTCCGGGAGACCGCGGACTGCAGAAGGTCGATCATCTCCCTGACGGTGGCGTTCAGGTGGAGCGACTCCTTGACGAAGCTGCCCTTTCCGGAGTACGCCAGCAGCTGGTTGGTGAGCTCGGCGGCACGCAGGGCCGCCT
This sequence comes from Candidatus Fermentibacteraceae bacterium, assembly GCA_041686025.1. Classification (GTDB taxonomy): domain Bacteria; phylum Fermentibacterota; class Fermentibacteria; order Fermentibacterales; family JCC-6; genus JAWLEP01. The sequence goes on along the minus strand of JAWLEP010000008.1, from coordinate 11,843 downwards.
TCTCCAGACGCTCGATGGTCTCCCGGGCCCGGTGGTCGGCCTCCAGCTCCTTGAGGGCCAGGCCCGCGTTGCCCAGGACGCCCATAAGCAGGTTGTTGAAGTCGTGGGCCACCCCGCCGGCCAGCACCCCCAGGCTCTCCAGCCTCTGCGAGTGCTGCAGCCTGCGCTCCAGCTGCCTCTTCCGCTCCTCCGCCCGCCTGCGCTCGGTGAGGTCGCGGACGAAGACCAGGACGCCCCTGCCCTCCTCCAGGTCCAGGGCGGTGGAGTTGAGCTCGCCGGGTATGGTGGAACCGTCGGCCCTCAGCAGGTCCACCTCGTAGATGGACTGTACGTCCTCCCCCGCCAGACGGCGACGGTAGCGGTCATCCACCATATCCTGCGACGACGGAGCGACGAACCTGGCGTAGGGAGAGCCCACCACCTCGTCCCTGTCCTGGCCCAGCATGGTGCAGACCTCCTGGTTGGCCAGCCGGATTGTGCCGTCCACCACCACGACGATGCCGTCCTTCGCCTTCTCCACCATGGTCCTGTACAGTCTCTCGCTCCGCAGCAGGCTCTCCTCCGACCGACGCCTCTCTATGGCCATGGACGAGGCCGACGCCAGCAGCTTGAGATCCCTGACGTCCTCTTCGTCCAGCGTGTACTCAGGCTCGTAGCTCTGAACGGCCAGCACGCCGAAGATCCTCCCCCTGGCCCTCAGCGGCACGCCGAGCCACCATGCGGCCAGCTCGCCGATCAGCTCCACATCGCCGCGCTCCATGAGCTCCAGCATCCGCTCGCGGTCGATGAACACCGTCTCCCCGCGCCTTATGACCAACTCCGTCATGCCGTGGCCGAAGGGACGGCTCTCCGCCACCACGGAATGGGAGTCGACGAAGTAGGGAAAGGAGATCGTGCCGCTGCTGCGGTCGTGCAGGGCAATGTAGAAGTTGTCGGCTCTGAACAGCCCGGTGATGACCCGGTGGATGGCCCCGTAGAGCTCTTCCAGGGCCGGAGCCTCCATGCCCGCCTCCATGATCTCCAGAACGGCGTCGCGGATCTCCATGGCCCTGTCTACGCGGTCAGCCATCGTCCCGCTCCCCGTCGGCGGTGAGCCAGCGGTAGTAGCTCCCCGACAGGTACAGGGCCCCCGCGGGATTGTGGCAAAGCAGGCGGTCCTTGGCCACCAGAACGGTGACCGGAGCGTCGCTGTAACGGAAGAATATGGAATCGTGACCCACGCACAGGCCCACGACGACGTTGAGGCCTGTCCGGAAGGAGTTGAGCACCATGGCCTGCGCCACCGGGCTGCACATGGCCTCGAAGCCGCCCGGACTGATCTTCTGTTGGTCGGACAGCCCCAGCGACTCCTTGGGGGTGGCTCCGGCCTTGCAGCTCACCGATGCCACTTCGAAGCCCCGGGCCTCAAGCACGTCCTGGCAGAGGGCCGCCTCCCTGCGGAGACCCGTGCAGAAGGCCAGTCCGATGAGCTCCACGTCCAGCTTGCGGGCCAGCTCGCAGACCTCCAGGACCCTGGGCTTGGCGGGAACCGGAGGCCCCGGTCCGAACCTGCCGCTGTAGCCCTCGGCCTCCTGGATGGAAGCCATGCGGGCCAGCTTCAGAAGGCCCTCGTCCTCCCGGTATGCCGAACGGCTCTTCCTTATCTCAGCCGGCGCCAGCACCATGGGGCAGCTCTCGGGGGCAGGGTCGCTTCCGCCCCGGCAGGGAGGGTCTGTCAGATCGCACCTGGCGCAAGCGGGGAGAAGCCGGTCCATGCAACCCTTTCCGGACTCAGATAATCTCAGATGTTAATGCTCGGGCATGAAGGCCCCGGGGTCAAGGCCCCTCCTCCCCCGTGAGGTCGCGAAGCCTGTACAGAACGTCCAGGGCTTCCCGGGGCGTCATGCCGTCCGGGTCCAGCTTCCTTATCTCGTCCAGGGCCTTCGGCCCTTCCCGGCTCGCCGGCGGCTCCAGCGGAAGCTCCAGCTGGTCCATGTCGCCGCCGTGTCGCAGGTGCCGGCCGGCCTCCAGGTCCCCCAGCACGTCCCCCGCCCTCCTGACCACGGCAGCCGGCACGCCGGCCATCGAGGCCACGTGAATGCCGTAGGACCTGTCCGTGCCGCCCTCCTGCACGCGGTACATGAAGACAACGCCGTCCCCGGACTCCCTTACCGCCACGTTCACGTTGGCGGCCGCCGGAAGCCGCTCGGCCAGGGCCACCAGCTCGTGGTAGTGGGTGGCGAAGAGCACCAGGGGGCGGTGGCTGCGGTGGTCGTGCAGGTACTCCACCATGGCCCAGGCCAGCGACAGCCCGTCGAAGGTGCTGGTCCCCCGCCCCACCTCGTCCAGCACCGCCAGGCTGGAGGCGGTGCAGGTATTCAGGAGGGCTGCAGCCTCGGACATCTCCACCAGGAAGGTGGACTGGCCCCGGGTGATCCTGTCGGCGGACCCGATCCGGGTGAATATCCGGTCCACCGGCGAGAAGACCATGCGGTCGGCCGGCACGAAGGATCCCGCCTGGGCCAGGACCACCAGCAGGGCCGTCTGCCGCAGGTAGGTGGACTTCCCGGCCATGTTCGGCCCCGTCACCAGGAGTATCCTCCGCCCCGGATCCATCCTCAGGTCGTTGGGCACGCACTCCCCCCGGGGAAGCACCCGCTCCAGCACCGGATGGCGCCCCCGGTCTACTATCAGCGCCGGCTCGCCGGAGAGCTCGGGCCTGACGTAGCCCCTCTCAGACGCCATGGCAGCCAGGGCGGCGAGGACGTCCAGCCGGGCCAGCGCCCGACCGGTGGTGCGGACCCTGGACACCTCCTGCGCCACCCTCTCGCGCAGCTCGCCGTACAGCCGCTCCTCCAGGGCCGCCATCTCCTCCTCGGCCCGAAGCACCCGGGACTCCATCTCCTTCAGCTCCGGGGTTACGTAGCGCTCCCCACCCACCAGGGTCTGCTTGCGGGCGTAGCTCTCGGGCACCTTGTCCAGATGGCTCCTGGACACCTCTATGTAGTAGCCGAACACCTTGTTGAAGCCTATGGAGAGGTTGGGTATCCCGGTCCGCTCCCGCTCGGTGTCCCTGAGGTCGCGGATCCACTTCCTCCCCCCCGACCTTATCTCCCTCAGCTCGTCCAGCTCGTCGCAGACGCCGTCCCGGATTACGCCCCCGTCGGCCAGCCTGGCGGGAGGGTCGTCGGCCAGAACCTCCTCTATGGCCCGGCCCACGTCCTCCAGACGGTCCATCTCCCGAAGCCCGGGGAGGACTCCGCCGCCCCCGCCGGGCAGCGCCTCCAGCAGCTCCGGCAGCAGCCTCACCGTCCGCCGGATGGCGTCAAGGTCCCGGGGCGCCGACCTCCTGGTCCCCAGCTTTCCGCTCTGCCTGGGGAGGTCGGCGCAGTCGGCCAGCATCCCCCTTATCCGCTCCAGGTGGCCGCAGCCCATCAGCCACCCGACCGCCGCGTGCCTGCCGGAGATGACCTCGGGGTCCCTGGGCGGAGACAGCAGCCAGCTGCGCCACTCCCGGGCCCCCGCCGGGGTGACCGTCATGTCGGTGGCGTCCGCCAGCACGGCCTCCTCCTGGCCCTCCGGGGCGCGGGCTATGGCCAGGGATACGGCGCTCCTGCGGTCTATGATCATGCTGTCGGAGGGATCGTAGACTCCCTCGAAGGTCAGGTGCGATATCACCGACCGCTTGGTGTCGGCTATGTAGGAGAGCAGCCCCCCCACCGCGCGCAGCAGCGGGGAGTCCCCCTCCAGGCCCACGCCCTCCAGGGTGGCCAGCCCCAGCATCTCCGCCAGGTTCTCCCGGGCCAGGTCCGGGTCGAACTTCCAGGCCTCCAGCTCGGTTACCGCCATGCCCTCCGGGGTCCTCATTCCGGCTCCCTCCGGCACCAGCAGCTCGGTGGGCTCGCGCCGCGCAGCCTCCAGCATCAGCTCTCCGGCGGCAGCGGCGGTGGCCTCCATGGCGCCGGTGGAGAGGTCGCAGACCGCCAGGGCCGCTCCATCGCTTCCGGACCAGGCAGCCGCCAGGGGAAGCGTGCGCCGCTCGTCCAGCGCCGACCCCGAGACCAGCGTTCCCGGGGTGATCACCTCCACCACCTCGCGCTTCACCAGACCCCTGGCCTTTCTTGGGTCCTCCACCTGCTCGCAGATGGCCACCCTTCTGCCGGCGCGCACCAGGCGGGCCAGGTACCCGTCCAGGGCATGGTGGGGAAATCCCGCCAGGGGTATGCCCTCGCCGTCCTCCCCGGACTTCTCCCTGGAGGTCAGGGTTATGCCCAGCAGCGCTGCGATCTCCCTGGCGTCATCGTAGAAGGACTCGTAGAAGTCGCCCATGCGGAAGAGCAGCAGGTCCCCCGGATGCTGCTTCTTGATGTCCAGGTACTGCTTCATCATGGGTGTCGGCATCAGTCCGGCTCCCCGTCTTCGAAGTCGTCCTCCGCCCCGGAGCCCATTACCGAGAGGGCGGCATCGACGATGTCGGCGGGGAGAAGCCCCCTCCTGCACTCCCAGTCGCCCCGCGGACAGCTGCGGCCGCCGTGCCGGTGGCACGGCCTGCAGGCCAGATCCCCCGAGAACACCGCCCCCTGCATGTCAGGGGGCCAGAAGCCTAGACGGGGATGGGTGGAGGTAAAGACCACCACCACCGGCACCCCCAGGGCCGAGGCCAGGTGGGCGGGGCCAGAGTCCGGCGAGACCAGCACGTCCAGGGACTCTATCCTCTCCATGAGCCGCTCCAGGCCGCCCTCCCCGGCCATCGGGGTCACGCCCTTCCTCAGCGCCCTGCCGGCCACCTCACGGGCCGCGTCGCGGTCCTCGGGAGCTCCCAGAACCAGCACCTCCATCCCCACCAGGTCCACCAGACGCCGGGCCACCTCGGCCAGGACCCCGGGGGGTATCGACTTGCCCAGCCACCTTCCGCCGGCCACCAGTCCCGCCCTGCCGGAGCCCCCGCCCACCGGGCTCCTCCGCTCCAGGTGAGGCATGGCCCATCCCCCGCCCCCGGCGGTCCTCAGGAACTCCGTGGCCCGGTAGGGCATATGCAGATCGGCCCCGCCCAGGATCCTCTTCCGCAGCTTCCTGTCCAGTGTCCATCGGTCCGCCCGCCGGGGCCAGACGGCCAGCCGCGAGGTGAGGTTGCCCTGCAGGTCCACTATTCGGCCGGGTGCGAACCCGCGCGCCAGGCGCCGCAGATCACAGGCTCCGCTCCCCGCCGGGAGGGGCAGCGGACGGACTCCTTCGCCCATCCTCTCCACCACCGGCGCGTACTCCTCCCGCACGGCGAAGAGGACCGGGTCGGAGCCGGCCAGGAACCTGGCCGCCGGCTCGGCCAGCACCACGTCTCCCAGGGAATGCAGCCTTATCAGAAGGGAAGGCACGTCTCAGTCCTCCGCGAACTGCATCTCGTAGAGCCGGCTGTAGCGGCCCCCCCGGGCCAGGAGCTCCTCGTGGGTGCCCCGCTCCATGATCCTGCCGTCCTCCACGTAGAAGACAATGGACGCCTTGCGTATGGTGCTCAGCCTGTGGGCTATGACCATGGCCGTCCGGCTTCGCATCAAGCCGTCTATGGCCTTCTGCACCTGGCGCTCGGCGTGGGTGTCAAGCGCCGACGTGGCCTCGTCGAAGATCAGGATCTCGGGGTCCTTCAGCACCGCCCTGGCGATGGCCAGCCTCTGCCTCTGGCCCCCGGACAGGGTTACCCCCCTCTCCCCGATGGGGGTGTCGAATCCCTTCGGAAGGGCCTCGATGAACTCCAGGGCGTTGGCCACCTCCGCGGCCTCCCTGACCTTGTCCATCCCGATCTCCGTCATGCCGTAAGCGATGTTGCTGCGGACAGTGTCGTTGAAGAGCACCGTCTCCTGGGTCACGATGCCCATCATGTTCCTCAGCGAGGACAGCCTTACCTCCCGGAGGTCGGCGCCGTCGATGGTTATCCTGCCCTCCACCGGGTCGTAGAAACGCGGAAGCAGGTCCGCCAGCGTGCTCTTGCCGCCTCCGCTGGGGCCCACCAGGGCCACCACCTCCCCGCGGCCTATGGAGAGGTTGATGTTGAAGAGGACCCGCTCCCCGGGTATGTACTCGAAGCAGACGTTCTCGTAGACTATCTCGTCGCGCAGCCTCTCCACCTCCAAGGCGCCGGGGACCTCCACTATCACCGGCCTCTCGTCCAGCACCTTGAATATCCTCTCGGCGGACGCCATTCCGGTCTGTATCTTGGCGTTGGCGCTGCTGAGCTTCTTGATGGGGTCCATCATGGAGAGGGCGGCCCCCAGGAATACGAAGAAGCGGCCGGCGGTCATCCCGTCGCCCATGATCACCGCCCGGCCCCCGAACCAGAGTATCACGGCGCTGGCCATGGCGCCCAGCACCTCGGTCATGGGACCGGAGAGGGCCCTCAGCCTCCTCAGGGAGATCTCGAAGCTGCGGTGCCGGGCCAGCATCCGTCGGAAGCGCCCGGCTTCGAAGTCCTCCATGGAGAACCCCTTAACGATCCTTATCCCCTGGATCATCTCGTGGAGAATGGAGGCGAAGTCGGCCATCCGCTCCTGGGAGCGGTGGCTCCTCCTCCGAAGGACCCGGCCGATCACCAGTATCAGCACCATTGCCGGGGGAAGGACGATGAGGGTGACCAGGGCCAGCCTCCAGGACGCCCAGACGGCCAGCCCCGCGAAGACCACCAGCAGGGTGGCCTGCTTGGTGAGGTTTATCAGGGCCTGGGTCAGGGCGTTCCGCAGACGGTCCACGTCCGCCGTCACCCTGCTGAGGAGCTCGCCCGACCTGCTGCGGGAGTAGTAGTCGAGGTCCAGGCTCAGCAGCCGGTCGAAGATGGACATCCGTAGGTCGTACAGAACCCCCTGCTCCACCCTGGCCAGGAAGAAGGTCTGCATGAATCCGGCGGAGTTCTTCAGCAGGATCAGCACCACCAGGGCCACTATCACCGCAGCCAGGGCCTGCTGGGGCCTGGCCGACCGCAGCGACTCCCGCAGCACCGTCCCGGTCTCCCCCAGGGCATCCGCCGCACCGGACAGGTCCAGAGAGCCCAGCTCGCTGCCCACCCGCCCCAGCTGCGCGCCCACGTCCTCGCGAAGCATGGGAACCAGCTCCCGGGTGCCGCTCTCGCCGCCGGAGACCTTGAGCACGTCGTCGAACACCGGGAGTATCATCCCCAGCGACGCACCGCTGGACAGGGCGAAGACGATGGCCGCCAGCAGGGCGAGCAGCGTCGAGGCCCAGTACGGTTTCACGTAGGACAGAAGTCGCAGGAAGGTGCTCTTTCTCATAGACGCTATACTTGCCCATGCCGCAGTGGTGGTCAACCACGCCGGCAGCGGGTGCGTCATGGAACAAACCTGGGTGGTTCAGGTATATTCCGTTAGAATTGGAAACGTCCCGGACCCCCGGGGCGACTCTTGCAGACTACACAGGCAACTCGGAGGTGACTCTTGGCGGTACAGCTGGTCAGGGGAAAGAGAAAGCAGAAGGACCCGCGCACCGACTCGCAGCTGATGGTGGACCTCTGCAACGGGGACGAAGATGCTTTCTCCGAGGTCATCAGGCGCTTTCAGGGGCCCGTGTACTCCCTGCTGATCAGGATGCTGGGCAACGAGGACGAGGCCGAGGAGCTGCTGCAGATAACCTTCTGCCGCCTGCACCGCTACCGGGAGAACTACGACCCCGAGCGGCCGCTGGTCACGTGGATTTTCACCATCGCAAGCAACCTTGCCAAGAAGAGATGGAGAAGACGCTCACGCTGGATCACAGTTCCCCTAGACAACGTCAGCCTCACCAGCCCCGGCAAGACCGCCCCCCACTACGATGCCGGCAGGGTGGAGCTCCGGGCCAGCCTGGAGGAGGCCATAGGCAGCCTGCCCGAGCACTACCGGGAGCCCTTCGTACTGCGGGAGCAGCACGACATGAGCTACGAGCAGATCTCGGAGATTCTGGGCATAAGGATCGGCACCGTGAAGTCCCGCATCAACAGGGCCAGGCACAAGCTGCGCGAGATGCTGCGCGAGGACTGGGAGAGATGGAGATGAACTGCCGCAGCGCCTCCAGGCTCATCGACAGGGTTGTGGACGGAGTGGCCACCGAGCACGAGCGCAACCTGCTGCGCTTCCACATCAACGGGTGCCCGGACTGCAGGCGTCGCCTGGAGCTGACCCGTGACATCTCCAGGGTCATGAAGACCATATCCTCTCCGCACCCCCCGGCAGATCTGGAGAGCAGCGTAAGGCGAATGCTGGAGACCGGTGCCGACATCGGGTCGGATCCCGCTGCCTCCGGCGGGGGCCTCAGACAGAGGTTCCTGCTGGGGCTTCCCTTCGCCGCCGCGGCGGCAGCCGTGTTCCTGGCGGTCTCGACCCTCGTACCAGCCGATTCCCCGGCATCGGAGGCCCGCTCCGCCTCAGTTGCGGTGTCCGGGGCGGAGAATCTCAAGCTCCCCGGGGACCTCTCCATCGCTCCATCCAAGGCCTCCTCCGAGGAGGTCTCCCTTGCACCCCTCGCACCCTACCATCGAAGCGCCAACATCGTCAGCTTCTAGGAGCCTGCCATGTGGCAGCTCCTGATCCTCCTGCTTCTGGGATCTGTGCCCGACGACGCCGTGGTTACGATTCGGGTGCAGACCGGCGTAGGCGCAGCCCAGCTGGCCACCGCCACCGCCATATCCCCCCGCCACGTGGTGACCCTCGCCCCCTTCGCCACCTCCGGAGTACCATACCTGGAGGGTGAGACGGGGGTCCTGACCACGGAGACCGTGCTGCCGGACCTGGGACTGGCCATACTGTCACACGAGGACGCCATCTTCGAGACCTACGTGCTTCCCGCGGAGGACCTCCCCGAAGACAGCGAGCCCCTGGTCCTGGTGGGACAGGGCAGGACCGGCCGGGTTAGGACGGAGGGCAGCATACTGAAGAGGCAGCCCGACGGTACGTTCCTGCTCTCCACCGACCGGCTGGAGGGCATGATGGGAGCGGCGGCCTTCACAGCCGACGGCGACTTCGCCGGGATAGTGACCGGTCTGTCCACGGTTGCCCACGCGTCCCGGTTCAGCACCACCGTCAGCGAGAGGCTGGTGGTCCTTCCCTCGCAGATATGGCAGCTCTGGGCCAGGCTGGCCATCTTCGGCGAGGAGTACGAGGGTCCCTCCTTCGGGGTTACCGCCATCGCCTACGCCTCGGGGGGGTCGAATCCCTCCGGCGTGCATCTGCTGGCGGTGGAGCGCGACAGCCCCGCATGGGACTGCGGCCTGCGTCCCGGCGACCTCATCGTCTTCGCCGACGACATGCACATCTACCATCCGCTGACGCTTCGCGGCCTTCTCATAACCGCCGAGGACACCCTGGCCCTGTCGGTAAGGCGCGCCGGGCGCGGCGACCGCCTGGTCAGGGTCCCCCCGCAGTAGACCTGCAGCGCCACCGAATCCCACGTGAGATAGAAGTCCGGTACGGCCAAAGGGCCCAGCGCAGCCA